>CAVAPR010000006.1:0-78373 GCA_963590665.1 Candidatus Methanomethylophilaceae archaeon | reverse complement strand
TTTTTTATTTCGATGAAAAAAGAAAAAGCAGAACCGAAAAAGAAAAACACGAATAACTAAATGACTCGAGTCATCAGGGGCTCTGCCCCCGAACCCCTAAACAAATTTCTAAACTTACCCAGTTTAACCCCTCATCCTAACCTTCTCCCTTAGGAGAAGGAACTCGACATTCCCCCCCCCCTGTAACGAACTTATAGACTTATCAACTTATTAGCTTATCCACTTTTTATATTAACAATCTTTAAATTTAATTGAAAAATAGAAAGTTGTTTTGTACAATTATTCTATAAAAAGGAGTGTTTTTATGGGTGATGTTCAGAAAAGGATTTTAATAGTTGATGATGATGATGAAATCAGAGATTTGTTAGAGTTTGACGTCAGAAGCAGTGGATATTTTGTAGATACAGCAAAAGACGGGCTTGAAGGTTTGAATAAGGCTCTAAATAACACTTATGATTTAATTTTGCTTGATGTAATGATGCCAAAAATGAATGGTTTTGATGTTTGTAAAAATATCCGCCAAGCAAAATTGTCTATTCCTATTTTGATGCTAACTGCTAAAGGTACAATCGAAGATAAAACTGAAGGTTTTGACTGTGGCGCTGATGATTATTTAGTTAAACCTTTCGACATTCAAGAAGTTTTGCTAAGAATTAGAGTCCTACTTCGCAGAAATTCTGTTAATGTAGAAGAAACTCCACTTTCTAATGAAGTCTTAAGAAGCGGAGATATAGAGATTTTTCCAGAATCTTTAGAAGCAGTTATTGTAAATAAAAAAGTTAAATTAACACCTACAGAATTTGAAATTTTATACTGTTTAATGCAGCATTTCAATCACCCTGTCACTCTTGCAACCTTGCTTGATGAAGTTTGGGGTTATGATAGTAATGAAGATGTTAGAATGTTGAGAGTTCACGTGGGAGGTTTGAGAAATAAAATCGAACCGAACGCTAAAGACCCAAAATATTTGCACACTGTAACTAATGTTGGATACAAGTTAACACCATTTGCTCAAGAGTAATTTGCTTATGAAAAATTTTGGATTTGGATTTAAAAGATTAAAAATAATTGAACAAATTGCAATAGTATTTTTTATTGCCGTTGTTATTCCTATATCGATTAGCGGTTTTATCATCAATAATATTAACCAACAATCTGTAAGACACCAACTGAGAGAATCGGCTATTCTTGTTGCGAGTATGGTTTCTGATGAAGTTGATTTCTTTCTAAAAACTAATGAATCAACTTTAGCTCAAATTGCTGATACGTTAGAATATTTGCCATCGCCTAAGTTAAAATCAAAATTTATTAAAGATGTTGCGAAAAGATACCCAAATTGCGAAGATATTGTAATTGTTCACAATCCGCAAGAATTGGAAAAAATCACAGATGATTCACATATTAACGAAAAACCAATCCTATCTACGCAAATGAAAGATGGTTCTTTCCTTGTTATTATTTTCAATGCAAACAACTGGGATTCTCAATTGTTCAAATCTCTTGAAAATGACAACAGACAGATTTATATATTAGATAAAAATAACCACTTACTTTCATCTCACAATTTTACACCAGAGGTATTTAAAGAAACACTAGATTTACTTCCAAATAACATGGAAGTTGATGCTCCTGTAATTTTTGGGGATGAAAAAAATAGACCTATTGTTTATTTAAGACGTCATAATCCAGATTTAACAATTGTAGTTAACACTACCGAAAATATGGCAAAACGTGCAATTTTAGACAATAGAGCAAAGATAATTATTTCTGTATTATCCTCAATTTTAGCAATGATGTTGCTAATCGGATTTTATATGTATTATCTTTACATCAACATCAGACAGTTGTTCAAAGCTGTTATTGCGCTATCAAAAGGGAACTACCAACGTCAAATTAGGCTTTTGACAACATCATTCACTCCATACGAAATTGTATTTTTGGCTACAGAATTTAACAACATGGCATCTGAAATCCATAAAACTTATTTGCAATTAAAACATAAGAATATGGAATTAAAGGCATTGAACGAATTTCGTTCTAATTTGATTGATACAGTAAGCCACGAATTGAGAACTCCATTAACAAGTATTCAAGGCTATACGTCAAGATTGATGCGCCAAGATATTGTTATTGATGAGGAAACAAAACAAAAATCTTTGAGAATAATCAAAGAACAATCAGAAAGGTTAAAACGTCTAATTGAAGACTTATTAACAATCCCTGATATTGAAGGGATGAGGCTTCGCACAGTTAACGATAATATCTGGTTAAACAAAGTTTTTGAACAAGCTGAACTTCTTTTGAGAAAAAAAGATGGTCATGAAATTGTCGTAAATTTAGCTCCTGATTTTCCACAAGTTGTAGCTGATAAAGGCAGACTTGAACAAGTTTTCGTTAACTTATACGAAAACGCTGTTAAGTATTCTTATCCTGAAACACCAATTCTTGTGGATACCACTGTTGAGGGAAATAAAGCAGTCATCACAGTTAAAAATAAATGTGACAAAATTTCACCGAAAAAGCTTCAATCCTTGTTTGGCAAATTCGTAAGACTTGACGACAATATGACAAGAACAACTAGAGGAAGTGGACTGGGATTATTTATTGTCAAAGGACTTGTTGAAGCTATGGGCGGAACAATTGAATTATTTTCTGATGATAAATACGGTTTTACAGCTGTAATTACGCTGAACATTGCAACCGACAATGAGGTTGTTTCATAGTGAATAAATTTATGGCAATTGCAATTGAAGAAGCTAAAAAATCCGAAGGAGATATTCCAGTTGGAGCTGTTATTGTAAAAAATGGGAAAATCATTGCAAAAGCCCACAACACAAGAGAAAAAGACAACGATATAACTTCTCATGCCGAAATTATTGCCATACGACAGGCTGAAAAGCTATTAAACAACTGGCGTCTAGATGACTGCGAAATGTATGTGACGCTTGAACCTTGTCCAATGTGTGGATGGGCAATTTTGCAATCTAGAATTAAGTCCGTTTATTTTGGAAGTTATGACAAAAATTATGGAAGTTTTTCATCCAAAATTGATTTGCGACAAATCTCTTCTTCTAAACCTAAAATTTATGGAGGAATAAAAGAAGAAGAGTGCGACAGTCTTTTGAAAAACTTCTTTCAAACCTTGAGAAAATAATTATCCTTTTACTGCGCCTTCATTTTCACCAGAAATAAAATATTTTTGCATTGCAAGAAAAAATATAATAATTGGAATAGTTGAAATTATTGAACCTGCGGCAATAAATCTCCAGTTAGAAGAGAACATCCCTTGCAAGTTGTTTACCCCAACGGGAAGAGTGTACATTGCTTCTTTTGTCAAAACAATACTTGGCCACAAAAATTCACCCCAAGAACCAATGAATGTGAAAATTGCAAGAACCGCAAGCGAAGGTTTAACCATTGGGAGTAAAACTTTCCAAAAGACTTGGAAAACATTACAACCATCAACAATTGCAGCTTCTTCCATTTCTCTTGGGATAGCTAAAAAAGCTTGACGCATCAAAAATATTCCAAAAGCACTCACTGCAAATGGCATAATTAAACCGATAAAGCCCATTGTATCATTCACACTATCGACAAGATGAAGTTTCAATGTTATCAAATAAACTGGTAGCATAATTGCTTGGAAAGGAACCATAATTGTTGCAAGAATTGAGAAAAACGCAATCTTTTTCCCTTTAAATTCCATTCTTGCTAATGGATACCCCGCAAGAGAAGACAAAATCAAATTTAATAACACTGTTCCGCCAGCAACAATCATACTATTGATAAAATATCTCATCAAATCAACTTTGTGCCAAACACCAACGTAGTTTGCAAAGGTAAAATCCTTAGGAATAATTGTTGGCGGATAAGCGAAAATATTTTCCCCACTTCCTTTCAAAGATGTTGATAATAACCAAATAAAAGGAAAGACCGATAGAATGGATACAAAAATCAAAATTGCATGCACCCAAATATTTTTTAATTTAATCTTATCTTTAATTTTTTTTATTATATTCAAAACTTTTCCTCTTATATTTGGTATTTATTTTTTTCAAAACATAGAATATTGATTAGTGAAAATATCATTACAATTGCAAGCAAAATTACTGCCATTGCTGATGCATACCCTAAATCAAGATTTTCAAACGCTTTTTCATAAATATAGTAAACAATTGTTTTGGTAGAATTTAGCGGTCCGCCTTTTGTCATTACGTATATTTCAGCAAAAATTTTCATTGCAGAAATTGAACTTATCGTTGTAACAAGAGCAATTGTTGGCATAATATGCGGAACAGTTACCGTTAAATGTTTGGTTAAAAAATTTGCTCCATCTATATCACAAGCTTCATAAAGTTCCTTTGGCACACTCATCAATGCGGCAAGATAAATCATCATATAATATCCGATACCTTTCCAAATGGTAACGATAATTACAGAATAAATCGCATACTTAGGATCTGTTAACCAGCCAATTGAATGAAGGTGCAAAACATTTAACAAATAATTCAAAATGCCTTGTTCTGCATATAACCACTTGAAAGCAATTGCCGCAACAACGATTGACACAATTACAGGCAAATAAATCAAAATTTTATATAAAGTAATTCCTCGAATTTTTTGATTAATTAAAATAGCTAAAAACAAAGGTATTATAGCCAAAATAGGAACAGCAACCACAAGATAAATAATTGTATTTATCATAACCTTATAAAAAATAGGATTGTGCAAAATTTCAAGATAATTTTTTAAACCAGCAAAATTTGGACTGTAAATATTATTAGTATAATCAAAAAAACTAAGCCCAATAGTTTGAAAAAATGGAATAAAAAAGAAAATAAGTAAAACTATTCCTGCTGGCAACAAAAACAAATATGGTGCAGTTTTTCCATAATACTTAAACATATCTTGATTATCTCATTATCAGTGAATTTCGTCAAGAAATAAACTATTATTAACTGGAAAATTTTGAGGATTTATTTTATAATTTGGTTATGAAAAAATTATTAGTTACATTAATTATTTTGAGTGGATGTGCAGTATCTGCTGCTCCAACACTACCTTGGCAAAAACAGCCAGAACCCGTAAAAAAAGATGCCGTAACAGAACAGGCAAAAGTTCTATATGCGCAAAATGAAATCGATTCAGCTCTAGAAGTTTTAAAAGGAAAAGCTGACGATGATAGAAGTGCTGAAGATTGGCTAATTATGGGAAATATTTTGCAAGATAAAGATAAAATTGACCAAGCAATTTATATGTACAATCAAGCAATAACAAAAGACCCCAAGAATTATAAAGCACATTACAATTTGGGATACATCTACTTTATTCAAGAAAAACCTAATATGGCACTAGCAGAATTTAAAAAATCTGTAAAGTATAAAGACGATTTTTCTTATGGGTACTACAACATGGGCTGTGCATATTTAAAATTAAAAGATTATAGAAATGCAAAATATAATTTTTTTAGAGCACTAGATTTGAAAAACGGAAACCCAAATATTTATTATAATTTAGCATATTCATATAAAATGCTTAACAAAGAAAAACAAGCTCAAACTTATTTAGATTTATATAACAAAATTATGGAAAGTCAGCAATTGTAGATAGGGAAACAGTAAATGAAGAGATATAAAGGTATAATTTTTGATTTTAACGGGACATTATATTGGGATTCACCTAAGCACAAAGAAGCATGGGTTGAATTTTCAAGAAAACTCCGTGGCACACCATTTTCAGATGAAGAAATGCTAAAATACATGTTCGGAAGAACTAACGAAGAAATCATCAAATACGCAATTGGCAAACAACCAACCCCAGAAATGGTTGAAAGTTTAGCTAAAGAAAAAGAAGAATGTTATCGTCAAATGTGCCTTAAAGATAAAGAAAATTTTCATTTGGCTGATGGGGTTGTAGAGTTTTTGGACTTTTTGAAAGAAAATAATATCCCAAGAACAATTGCAACAATGTCAGAAAAAGATAATGTTGACTTTTACATTGAACATTTTAATCTTGCAAAATGGTTTGATTTAGATAAAATTGTTTACTCAAACGGGAAAATTCCAGGGAAACCAGCTCCAGACATCTATGAAATCGCAGCAAAAAATCTCGGATTGAAAACAGAAGATTGTATTGTTGTAGAGGATGCAATTTCTGGAATTGAATCCGCAAGAGCCGCACATATTGGCAAAATTATTGCGATTTGTTCAGAAGAAAGTCCAGAATTATACAAATCGATCCCAGCCGTAAGCTCAATTATCAATAGCTTTAGAGAGTTTGATAAAGATTTATTTGACATAAAGGCTAAAGTTTAAATAATAACATAGATGAAGAATGGTAAATTAAACATATTCGCCATTCTAAGAGTTAATCGTCTTTCAAGTCCGTCATACTGAGCGTTAGCGAAGTATCCAGCTGATTTTATTAGTACCTCAAATGAAAATGTAGGTCGGCTTTAACAAGCCGACCATTCTACTTGTTCACTTGTCCCTTCTCCTCGGGGAGAAGGTTAGGATGAGGGGTTAAGCTGAACAAGTTCTGTTAGAGATTCTTCGCTTCGCTCAGAATGACGTGTTAATTGCGTAACAAACTTATAGACTTATTCACTTATCAACTTATAGACTTTTAAAGTTATGTAGGGTGGGCTCACTAGCCCACCAATAAAAAATGATGTTATGTTGGTTGACACACCGACAAAGAAAACCTCAACAACCACAAGCCTTTCCCCCTCTTGTCAAGTGTCATACTAACCCAAGTGGCTAGTCGTATTTTTACGTACGTAAAAGTACGGATATTTACAGAAACTCAAATCGTATGGTATATTAGAAACATCGGTTAAGGCTCACCCCCGAGAGAATTAAAAACTCTTAAAAGCGTAAAACTTTTCGACGGTAAAGCTGTTTGCCGATAAAGTGGTTAAGCACACTAAAAAAGGAAGCGCTTAACACTTCCTTTTTAATTTATTCAGCTTTTTTAACTTTTCTAATTATTCGACCTCTTTCTTCAACACGCTTTTGGTGATAACCATAAAATGCGTAAATCAAAATTCCGACAAATAACCAAATTGCGAAATACACAGAAGATGTTTTCAATGTTTTTAATGAGAACACAATCAAAACTCCGCAAATCAAAATCCCTAAAATTGGGAACCAAGGACAGAACGGAACTTTGAAAGGTCTTGGTCTATCGGGATTAGTTTTTCTCAATATCAATACCGCTAAGCAAATAATTACGAAAGAGGTGAATGTTCCGAAATTACATAATGCAGCAGAAATATTCAAATCCATGAACAATCCGCAAACAATAACTACAATACCAGAAATCCAAGTCATTACATGTGGAGTTCTATATTTTCGATGGATTAATCTCCATGATTTTGGTAAAAATCTGTCACGGCTGATTGCATACAAAATTCTTGTTGTACCCAATTGATAAATCAACAGAACTGATGTCAAAGCACACAACGCACCAATTGAAATCAAACCAGCGAACCAATCTTTACCAATATAACTCATTGCATGCGCAATAGGAGCTTGAATATCGATTCTTTCAATAGGTACAATACCTGTCAAAACCAAGGCAACGCACACATACAAAATTGTACAAATAACTAATGTTCCTAAAATTGCAATTGGTAAATCTCTTTGAGGATTTTCAGTTTCTTCTGCAGTTGTTGAAATTGCATCAAATCCAATATATGCAAAGAAAATTAAAAATGCACCCATAATTACACCAGTTGGGTCTTGTGGGAAGAACGGAGTCCAATGTTCTGGTTTTACGTAAAAAGCGCCTACGATAATGAAAGACAAAATCATAAACATATTTACACCAACCATAATACTTGCAACTCTTGTTGATTCCTTAACGCCACGAACCAAAAGCATTGTCAAGATTAAAACAATTGCAACAGCTGGAAGATTTACGGCAAAAGGAATATGCCCAAACAAATATGGAATTTTATCGTGAATATCCCAATGGTTATTATTACAAATTGCAACCATTGTTTTATAATCGTATCTCAACCAGATTGGGAAATTAACTACAAAATCTGGCAAATATTGTTTAAAACCTTTTAAAAATTGAATGAAATAACCTGTCCAAGCACTTGCAACAGTGATATTACCGATTGCATACTCAAGCATCAAAATCCATCCAACCATCCAAGCCATAAATTCGCCCATTGTCGCATAGGTATAAGTATAAGCACTACCAGCAACTGGAATCATTGAAGCAATTTCTGAATAACATAATGCGGAGAACACACAAGCAACCGCCGCCAAAACCATTGAAATTACAATAGCTGGACCAGCGCCTGCGCTTTCAGCACTTCCTGTAATTGCAGTACCGATAATTGTAAAAATACCAGTACCAACAACCGCACCAATACCAATTACGATAAGGTCGAATACGTTTAATGTTTTTTTAAGCTCTGAACGTTTACTTGTATTAATAAGATCGTCCATGCTTTTTCTTTTAAATATATTTCGGCAAATTTGTTTCAAATCCATTTTTATACTTTTTCCTAATCTTCAGTTGTTCCGTGTACGATTTCTCTATGGATTTTATTTTCGTTATTTCTATTTTTGATAAATCCGTATAAGAGGTAAATGATAGCTCCAACACCTAACCATACTGGGAATAACAATGCTGAACTACCAGCTTGAGTTGATTTGTAAATCATCAAACCGCCACAGCAAAGAATACCCAAAGTTGGAGTAACTGGAGAGAATGGAACTTTAAAAGGTCTTTCTCTATTTGGATCTGTATGGCGCAAAATTAACACGGCAACACATACAATAATGAAAGATGTAAATGTTCCATAGTTACATAATTCAGCTGCTACATCCAAATTTAGAGTTAAAATACCAATAACCGCCAAAATCCCAACAGTCCAAGTTAATAGAGCTGGAGTTTTTAGTTTTGGATCGATTTTTTGAAATCTTTGAGAAATAAAGTGGTCACGGCTCATAGCGAACAAAATTCTTGTTGCAGCCATTTCTAAAACCAACAATACTGACGTTAAACCAGCCAAAGAACCAATTGAAATCAATCCAGCTGCCCAGTTTTGCTTAGCTTGCATCATGCAATAAGCCATTGGAGCTTTCAAAAAGTCTAATGGAACAGGACCGCTTGTATTTTGCATCCCTGTCAAAACAAGAGCAACTAAAACATAAACAATTGTTGTTATTATAAGTGAACCGATAATACCAATCGGCAAATCTTTTTGAGGATTTTTACATTCTTCTGCTGCGGTTGCCAAAGCATCAAAACCGATATAAGCAAAGAAAATTAAAAATGCTGCAGACCAAATTCCAGACATTCCGTGAGGAGCAAATGGATGCCAATTCGCTGGAGTTACGAAAAACGCACCAGCTACAATAAACAATCCAATAACAGCAAGTTTGATAAATACCATTAAACCAGCCATCTTAGCAGAATCTTTTGTACCTTTAACCAAAATAGAAGTAATCAAAAGAACAATAAGAATCGCTGGTAAATTTATACAAATTGGCACAATGCCAAATAATTTTGGAATAAATACATCAGGGTTAGTTGCTGCAATTTTCCCAGCTGAAAATACATCATTAGTTAACCAAACTGGAGGATGAGCAAGCCATGCTGGCAAAACCTTTTCAAACCCAGAAAGGAATTGAACAAAGTGATTAGACCAAGCACAAGCTACAGCGATAAAACCAATCGCATATTCAAGCATCAATACCCAGCCAACCATCCAAGCAGCAAATTCACCCAAAGTTGCAAAAGTGTATGTATAAGCACCACCCGCAACTGGAATCATTGTCGCAAATTCTGAATAGCACAATGCTGAAAAAATACAAGCTACAGCAGCAATAATCATTGATACCACAAGAGCAGGTCCAGCACCCAAGCTTGAACCATCTGCACTTCCAGCGGCAGCAATCCCGACGACTGCAAAAATACCAGATCCGATAATTGCACCTACACCTAAAACGATTAAATCAACAACCCCAAGAGTTTTTTCCAAACCTTGAGCCTTTGCTTCTGCAAGCATTTCATCTGGAGCCTTTATCCTAGTAATATTTTTCAAAAAATTTCTGGTAAAAGTCGCTCTGTTAAATTTTTCAGCCATTTACATTCCTTATATTTAAACTACACTTGTTTCTTTTTTACAAAGAGGGAAACCCATTGCTCCTCTTTGTTCTACGTACATTCTCGCAACTGCGGATGCCATAGTTCTTACTCTTCCTATAAAGTTATTTCTTTCATCTTTACTGATTACACCATGTGCATCCAAAAGATTGAAAGTATGTGAACATTTCAAAACGTAATCATAAGCTGGCAATACAAGTTTTGCATTCAAACAATTGTCAACCTCTTTTTGGTACAAGTCAAACATTTTGAATAACGCATCTGTATCAGAAACTTCAAAATTATACTTAGAAGTTTCAATTTCGTTTTGTAAATAAATATCACCATACTTCAACGTATCATTCCACATAATATCATATACAGATTCTTTATTTTGAAGATACATTGCGATACGTTCCAAACCATAAGTTAATTCAAGTGCAACAGGTTTAACTTCAACACCACCAACTTGTTGGAAATAAGTGAACTGGGTAACTTCCATACCATCTAACCAAACTTCCCAGCCTACCCCAGCAGCGCCTAAAGTTGGTGATTCCCAGTTATCTTCAACAAATCTAACATCGTGTTCTTTCAAATCGATACCCATAGCTTCCAAGCTCTTCAAATAAAGTTCTTGAGCATTATCTGGAGATGGTTTCAATATAACTTGGAACTGGAAGTAATGTCCAAGTCTATTTGGGTTTTCACCATATCTTGCATCGGTTGGACGTCTGCAAGGTTCAATCATTGCAGTATTCCAAGGTTCAGGACCAAGTGAACGCAAGAAAGTTGCAGGGTTCATTGTTGAAGCCCCTTTTTCAATATCATAAGGTTGTTGAATTATGCAACCATAATCTGACCAAAACTTTTGTAAGTTAAAAACTAATTCTTGAAAATTTAATGCCATAACATATTCCAATATTGTACTATCTACACTCGTTACTCTATCGTATTACCGACATAGTAATATTTCAACTCTTATGTAACATTTGTTACATTTTTGGGTGATGGAGATATTAAAAGGCTATAGGTCAATAAGTCAATAAGTCAATAAGTGGATAAGTCTATAAGTTAAAAAAGGCTTTAAGGCATTATGGCACTAAGGCACTGAGTTCGTTACGTAATTAAATCGTCATTCTGAGGGGATTTACAATTGGAATAACAAAAATAATTACAAATTTACCCGAAGAATCTCAATCTTAACACTCCAGTTAGAGATACTTCGCTTCGCTCAGTATGACGTATGCGTACAATAGTCATCCGAACTGCGGATTTGAGTAGGGGGTTCGGGGGCAAAGCCCCTGATGACTCGAGCCATTTAATCATTCGTGTTTTTCTTTTTCGGTTCTGCTTTTTCTTTTTGCATCGAAATCAAAAAGAAAAAGTGAACATTGTAATTGTTGGATTAGTAAATTCTACCTACAATTTTTGACAAACATTTCTTTATTCAGTCAACCCCTCTCCTAGCCTCTCCCTAGGAGAGGAATTGCGTTCTATATATTACTGGTTACGTCATACTGAGCGGAGCGAAGTATCTCAATCCTATTGCGTTTGGTTTACCCACACCTCTCCTAGCCTCAGCCATTCGATACGCAGTTTCACAAGGTTTTAGAGCTAGTTTAGCTCAACCCCTCATCCTAACCTTCCCCCCAAGGGGAAGGAACAAGTGAACAATTAGAATTATCGACTTAGTAAAGCCGACCTACATGTTAATTAAAAAGGGAAAGTTGATATATTTTATTTGTTGGGCTAGTAAGCCCAACCTACATTGTTAAAATTCTATAGGTCAATAAGCTAATAAGTGAATAAGTCTCTAAGTTCGTTACGAAAGACTTTTAAGGGCAAAGGCTTTCCCAATCGGGTTCATCTGGTTCTTCCCCAGGTTCAACTATGTGATCTCCGCATTCCAGCATTACTTGCAAAGACAATTTCAACTGCTTTTTATAATTCTCTCTTGCTCTTGCTAAAGTCTTTGCACAAAATGTAAAGCTTGGAATCTCTTTTATTTCAATATAATAGTAAGGGTTTCCATCAAAATCCAGATCTTGTCCTTCTATTAGTGTCCAATTTAAGTTTAAATAATAATCTAAATCTTTTTCACTCATATTAAATTAGTTATCCAATGATGAATTACTTAATGGTTGGGTTAACATAATGCCTTCACCGCCAACTACATCAGCTCTTTGGTTATCAATATACAAATACACTGGCAAATTAGAATTTAATTTTGCAGTTTTTATTAACTGATATAATCTTTTATAAAGGCTATCTGTTCCACCACCATTTACAAATGCAGATGTTAAATTGATAATAACTTTATCCTTTTGTTCAGAAATATTTATAATTTCTGAGCCAGAAGGAACTTCTGTATAAACCCCTCTTTGTCGTTCTTCTTGTTTTGGACCTTGAATAAGGGCATTTATCGCAAATCGAATTTTGCTACCATCAACATCTTTATTATAAACACGTTTTACAGCCTTATAAACTTCTTCATTGTGCTCATTTTTACCAATAAAGTACACATTTACGTATTCTTTTGCTTTGGTTTCTGGTTGTGCCTCTTCTTCCTCAATTGAACGTTCTGAAACTTGAATATCATCAGGTTGAACTTCTGGCTTTGGCATAAGTACATTGAACGCAATAAGCCCAACAACTATGCACATACAAAAACCGATAAATACTAATAATACTTTTTGATTTTTATTCATATAAATTCCTTAGTCCTTTGGTATAACAACAACACCGCTTGTTACGATTTGGTTGTTTTTAATATCAACACTATCTACAGAAACTTTTGCATCTTTATTATCTAAAATTTGTACTGAGAAATCAAGTGGGTTCAAGTAATTAAGAATAAAATCAAGTTTTTGCAAATCCATATTTAAACCTCTTGTAATTAGTTGAGTATTTGCAAATTGGATTTTACCTTTTTTAGCTGTAAAGTTTGATTCTACAGTAATTTTTTGTTCTTGTCTTACAAATGGAATTGAAATTCCGATTACATAATAGAATTTGCCATTCTTGATTGCAACTTTTGTTGATGAAATTTTAACTCCAAAACCATAAGATTGACCAACTTTGTTCAAATCATCAATAACTTTTTGGTATTTTGCAGTTTGCATTGTTTTATTAATATCTTCTGGAGAAAGAGTTATATTAAATGACATTGGAAAATCTTCCATAAATACAACATCACCATCAGTTTGTTTGATATAGTTGAAATCACAAAGAGTTTTCATATCTAGTGAAGTCAAGTAAATATCATTAACCTTAACATTTTTACCTTTAAGAGTTAATGACTTGAATATACCATTTTTCAAATCTTTTGAACTGTATGAATCTAATTTAACTTTAATTTCTTCACCTGTTAAAGTTTTAGAAATTGCTTTTTTTAGTACAGATTGAGTAACTTTTTCTGATACAAAATTTACACCAGATACAGCACCTGCAACAGTTCTAACTTTTGAATTCATATTATATGGAGCAACACACTGATAATCACATTCAGCCATTGCTGCTGTATTTGCTAATAATAAAACGCCTAACAATAAAATAATCTTTTTCATAACACCTCAAATACTTTTTTTACCAAAATTTGATTTTCTTTTACCATTCCTATAGCATGTATTTTACCACCATAAACTAAAATTACAATATCTGAATTTTTGAATCCTCTATTGTATATAGCCATACCGTGGTTAACCCTCTCTTTTTCTACCTCATTTAATTGAATTTGTGGAATATCGAGAACATCTAGCGGATTTATGAGCTTTTCAACGACATCAGAAAGCTCTTTGAAATCCTCTAAGGGAGTTGAATTTTCTATATTAAACATTCCAGCTTTTGTTCTTTCAAGAGCGGTTAAATATCCTCCGCAATTCAGTTTTTGTCCCATATCGTAGGCAATAGAGCGAATATACGTACCTTTTGAACAAGCAACAAGCACCTTGGCTTCTTGGTTTTCTTCATCAAAATTAACCAATTCTAATTTTGAAATAAAAACTTTGCGAGGTTTAATCTCTACTTCTTCACCTTTTCTAGCGTATTCATAGAGTTTTTTACCTTTAACCTTTATTGCAGAATAAATAGGAGGAAGTTGTTCTATTTCACCTCTAAAAGCATCCAAAATAGATAATAAATCATCTTGAGAGATTTTTTTATCATAAGTTTTAGTTATACTGCCATCCAAATCGTAAGTATCAGTATCTTTTCCGAATTGAATAGTTGCAAGATATTCTTTATCGTCTTTTAAATACTCAATAAGACGAGTGGATTTTCCTATACAAATAGGCAAAACTCCAACTGCAAAAGGGTCAAGAGTACCTGTATGCCCAATTTGTCTAATCTTTGTTACACGGCGAAGTCTAGCAACAACATCAAAAGACGTCATCCCCTTAGGTTTATAAATATTCAAAAATCCAAACAATTGAGATTGTTTTTCATCTGCCATTAGCGCTATCCTTGTACCAAGACTACTTGATTTCGCCACGTGAAATTTTATTGATTAAATCTACAACACGAGAAGATTCTTCAAGTCCGTTTGTATAAACAAATCTCAATTCTGGAGTTAATCTCAATCTCAAAACTTTACCAACATTATATCTGATTTTAGGAGTACTTTTTTCAATAACAGCTTTAGTTTTTTCAATTTGCTCTTCTGAACCTAAAACACTATATATAACTTTTGCAAAAGAATTGTCGTGAGAAACCTCAACATCAACAATTGAAACAACACCTTCAAGACCTCTGATTTCTTTTCTCAAGATTTCAGAAATGTCACGCATCAATTCTTTTCTAACTCTTTCGTTTCGTAATGTCATAATAATCTCCTTGTTACAAGAGATTATAACATAAAATAAATATTTTTCAGTTGCCTAGTCTTATTTTATCTATATCAATATAAATTCTATATCCCAAAATCTTACAAATCATTTTCATTTCTGTATATTTAAGAGATTCATCTGATAGTTTGTGTGAAAGTAAGCTTTGAGAGTAATTTTTTCCACTCAGCTCAGTCATTCTTTTTGCAAGTTCAGTAATGGTCATACATTTAGAACCCAACATTATTTTCACTTCTTCTTTAACTTTCATATTTGAATTATACAATCCGTTTGACATATCGTGAAAATATGTATATAATCATGAATATTATTCATAATTAGTGAAATAGTTTTATACTTTATTAAGAAGGGAGTTGGAAATGAAAAAAGCATTTACACTAGCAGAAGTATTAATAACTCTTGGGATAATTGGTGTAGTTGCCGCAATCACAATTCCTGGACTTATGGAAAATGTAAGAAATAGAGATTTGCAAGCTCAATTAAAAAAGACATATTCAGAATGGAATCAAATTAGTATGTCATTTATGGATGACAATGAACAATCTATTCCCGATTATGCAGCGGAATATGGGCTAAATGCTATGATAGCTCAACTTCCTAAATACCTTAAAGGGGTTAGTAAATTTTCTAATTGGACATGGGAAGATACAGATGAAAATGGAAGTGCTGCTGGTACAACTCCTTATAAAATTTTCACAATGAAAGGAGCTAGAACTTCTATGCATTGTGATGCTTCGGGATTTAGAAGTGATATTGCTGGGAAATATATATTATTTGATGATGCGCCAATAAGCGGGTATAATGGTCCAAGATTATGTGTTGACCTAAATGGGGATAAAAGACCTAATAAATTAGGAATAGATATTTTTAATTTTATTTTCACAACTGACGGTCATGTTATTCCTGAAGGAACAGACCATCCTAACAATAATTATAGTAGTTCTTTTTGGTCTAAAGGTGGTACAACTAAAGCAAGTCTTGCACAGTGTAATGGTGCAGAAACTGTAACCTGTGCATATTATGCAATTCATGACATCAGCCCAAAAGGCAACGGAACATATTGGAAAGATTTTATTGGCAAAAAGCAGTATAAGTAATATTATAAAGAGAATTTATTGATGTTTGTGTTGTAAAAGTAAGGTGGGCTAGTGAGCCCACCTTACATAATTGGGATTTATAAAGAAGTTTACACTAAATAGGGTTAAACCATAGTAAATACAATACTTTTAGCTGAAAAGTTTTTTGATTTTGGTCCAAGAAAATTTTAGCAAATTTTTCTTCCAAGAAATGTTAACTTCGGTAGGTACCTAAAAGTTAGCAAAAGTAAAAAATTTGAAAGGAAGAAAAAATGAACGAAATTAAATGTCCAAAATGTGGTGAAAAATTCTCTATTGATGAAACTCAATATGCTTCTATTGTAAAACAAGTTAAAGACAAAGAATTTACTAAAGAATTGAAAAATAGAGAAACTCAATTTGAAAAAGAGAAAAAGAACCTACTACAATTAACAAAACTGGAACTTGAAAAAGAGTTCAACAAAGAACTAACTAATAAAGACTCTGAAATATCTGAATTAAAATCCAAAATTGAAGCCGAACAAGCAACCTTTGAATCAAAACTGAAAGAATTGGTTGTACAAAAAGATAAAGAATCTAGCGAACTTAAAAATAAGTTGGCAACTTTTAACAAGGATAAAGACCTTGAAATCGCAAACCTTATGACAGATATGAGTAATAAATTAGCAAGCCAAGAAAACTTTATTTTGAAACTTACTAATGAAAGTGAACTAGCAGAAAAAGAACACAAGCTCCAAGAACAATCACTCAAAGAAAAATATGAGGCTCAGTTGAGATTCAAAGATGAAGAAATTGAACGTTACAAAGACTTCAAAACTAAACTTTCAACCAAAATGGTTGGAGAAAGTCTTGAACTACATTGTGAAATTGAGTTCAATAAACTTCGTGCAACTGGATTTCAGAATGCCTACTTTGAAAAAGATAATGATGCAAAAAGAGGCAGTAAAGGGGATTATATCTACCGTGATAAAGATTCTGAAGGCGGAGAATTTATCTCAATTATGTTTGAGATGAAAAATGAAATGGATACAACTTCTGCGAAAAAGAAGAATGAAGATTTCTTGAAAGAGTTGGATAAAGACCGTAGGGAAAAGAATTGTGAATATGCGGTTCTTGTTTCAATGTTGGAACCGGAAAGTGATTTGTACAATGCCGGTATTGTAGATGTTTCTCATAAATACCCAAAGATGTATGTAATCCGACCTCAGTTCTTTATTCCGATAATTACATTGTTGAGAAATGCGGCTTTGAATTCACTTGAATATAGAAAAGAACTTTCTTTGATAAGAACGCAGAATATTGATATTTCAAACTTTGAAGCTGCGATGAATGACTTTAAGACTAAATTTTCAAAGAATTATGAAATAGCAAGTAAAAAGTTCAAAACAGCGATTGATGAAATTGATAAAACTATTGACCATTTGCAAAAGACAAAGGAAGCGTTGTTGTCTTCTGAAAACAATTTAAGATTAGCAAATAACAAGGCGGAAGATTTGAGTATAAAACGGCTGACGAAAAATAATCCGACTATGCAAGAGAAGTTTGCTAAGTTGCAAGTAATGTAGAATAAAAGAAGAACTAAAAACACTCAACAAGAATAACCTGTTGAGTGTTTTTATGTGTAAATGTCTAATTCCGATATAAGTACAGACCTTGTTGTAATCGCTCTTCAATTATAGAATCTAGTTCTGGTTTATATGTGTGAGGTTTGTATTCTTTCCAGTAGTATAAATGTCCATCATTATTTTCTGTAAAACCAATACATTTTCCTCCGAGTAAACCATTTCCTTTGTTTTCGACACTATTTATTACACAACCAGCTAATAAGCCAATAATGTAATGAGAATCATCGACACGAATTGTCATTAGTCCTGTTGATGATGCTTTATTCGTTTTAGGGTCATACAATTTGTAAGAATAATTTACAGCGAGGGCGGGCATTATCGTTGATAAAATAATTGTCGCAAATAATATCGTAGAAAATATCTTTTTCATAGCCTTTATTTCCTTTCTTTTACTATCACAAAATTTTAATCGTTAATTAACACCTCTGAGGCTTCCTTGAACTCTTCGTTCCACTTATAGTTATACTTTTTCAATGTCTCATAACATTTGTTTACAGTGGTATATAAATCAGTTGTCTTGTCTGCTTTTTGCAAAAATAGTTCATACCCTTTTCTTGATTCTGCATCTAAAATATCATCGTTAAAACCAAACATCCCCTTATGCCATGTTAAAGCTCTGGCAAACATTTTTATATCGTCATTTATCTTATTGTTCAATTCAAACTTAGGGTACTTTTTCTCAAAGTTTTGCCATTCAATTATCCACTCAGCAACTGAGGTTGGCCTAGCTGAAAGATATGCGTCTAAATAAATGTCACATCCATTAAGTTCTTTTTGTACTTTTTGTTGGATTCTTAAATACTCAGCGAGGGGTTCAGATAAAGATGTTGCATATTCTTTTCTTAAATATTCGTAATTAGGAACAGCACTAAATATTCCCTCTCCTGAATAAACCATTTTTACTGCTGGAGTTTTAGGATTAGTAATTCTAACTTCTTTAATTCTTGTATATGTGCCATATTCGTCATGAACTTCTTCTGTTGTTGGAGTTAATTCAACACCTTCAAAGTAGTCTGTTTCGCCTCTTTCAAAAACCTCGTATAATAAAAACATTTTAGAATCATCATCAATATAATTTCCGTCAGTATCCATTTTAGGCGTGTTGAATACCTCCAAATAGTAGTTTAAGTTTTCTAAATATTTTAATAAAAACACTTTATCTTTATCATAAGTTAGATGAACAGAACTTAAAAATGTTTTGAGTTGTTTCTCTTGAGAATTTATTAGTTCTAGAGCCATATCTGCTTTTAATGAACTGTGTTCCGGTTGCACATCCTCATGTTCAAGTATTGCATTTTGAGTGTTATACCCCTCATAGCAAATTGCACTGGTGCAGCCTATCAAGAGAACTGTAGCAATCCCCATAGTTATAAGAATTTTGCTACTAATGGGTTTACGTTCTTGTAATTCAACTTTTAATGACCTTCCACAATAACGACATTTTATGGCTACAGCTTTAATTCCCTTGCCACAGAAAGGGCATTCTTTCATATCATTTTCCAATTTTATTTCTCCTTTAATATTTTTTCTTCTAATGAGTGCGGTATTGTCTCTAGAGATTTGTTATACATCAATACTTTAAATTGGTCTTTCCCGTGCTTATTTGGAGGTTCAAATCCATTTATATCAATAAGTAATTCTGCACAGGCTGTTTTTACAGACTTATTTTTCAGAGGTGCAAACTGGGTACATTCAGAAAAAACATCTCCACGATAGGGTTTACCCTCTTTTAATATTGAAATTATTATTCCATTCTTTAATCCAAGTTGATAATCATTAGAAAGCTCGTTGGATAAATCTGCTGGTAAGCAATAATCAGTATTCATATTTGAAGAAAACATGTCATCTAAGCATTCAAAAACTTGTTTAAATTTTGTATTTGCTTCTACGGTGTTAAATGAACTTGATTCAATTACATTTATTATCATCACAATAACAATACTAATAAGGATAATTCCTATTATTAAAAAGCCAGAAATTTTTAAATATTTACTTGCTCTTACTTTATCAAGTCGAGTTCCACAATACCTACACTTAATTGCGTTACACTTTATTTTTTCTCCACAATAAGGGCATATCTTAGTGTCGGATTTCATTTTTATTCACCTCTATTCAACATCTCACCGCAAAATGGACACATTTCAGAATTCACAGGGATTTTTTCTCCACAATATTTGCAAGTATAACTTTTTGATTTTTGTTCATCCTGTCTTCCTGGAGTTTCAAGAGCATCCTCCTTTGCAATATTTGAGCACAAAATAGATGACATAATAATATCAAGCAGAATAGTTATAACTGCAAGACATACAAGTGTACTCAAAAAAGCAATCATTACAGGATAAAAGAACCATTCCTGATTAACATTGTAATATAGGTAGTGACCAGACCAAGCTACACCAGCGATAATTCCTAAAGTTAAAATATTTCCTAATATTAAACAAATGACATTCATAATTTTCCCTTTCTATATTTTACTTGTATCCCTCATTTGGTTTGCAAAACACATCAAAAATGTTTGCCCTAAATTTACCACTTTGTTCAGAGACTGTATATGAAACCTGACAATCTATGTCTGCTAAAGTTTTAGAAATCCCGTCTTTATTTCCTATAACTGTATTTTGACTAACATTTGGAAAGGCGATACTTGCCAAACACATCTCAGGCATAAAAGTTACAGATTCCCCCCAATGAGGGTTTGAGATAACAAACTTTAAGTGTGAATTTGCATTGATAATTGGTAAAAATTCCGGTCTGTATGTTTCTGACACATTTTCAAAAAAGTTTTCCACTTGTTCAACAAGAGACTCACCTGTTCCTCGTTCAAGACAGTTATACATTTGCCCACCGTTATTTGCTGAAGCAACTGCTAGATAGCCGAAGCCGGAGTATCTTCCACTAATTCTTGAAGTATCACTATAACTTTCTTCTGCTTGAGAACTGGTATTATCTGAGTCATAATTTTCATCAGGTAAAAAATTACCAATAATGGAAATTAGGAATATAAATATTGCAAAAATCCAAGCACAACCACTTCCCAAACTTGAATTTTTGTTACTATTAAGAGGTTTACGTGAATGTGCTAACCATTCTCCACAATACTTGCATTTTTTCGCTGTAGATAAAATTTCTTCTCCACAGAATGGACATATTTTTGTATCAGACATTTTTACTCCCTTTATTTTTACTGTCCAATCTCCTTCTTTAACCGTTGGACTTCGATACAGTTATGAATTCTTTTTATTCGGAAGTATACAGCCAATATTCCGCTGCAAATTCCGTACGCAAGGTCAACAATTTCACCACCTGCAAGGCAATAATAAACAGTTGCAGATATTCCAATAAGTTCCATTATCTGACATACAATATTGCTTCCTTGTATGAAGGAAATTTCTCCTTGTATTGCATCAACTTCTTTTTTGAGTAAATACGGAGGAAGTACTGCCCCGCATTCATTACATATTGATGCTGTATACAACGCAGGAGCACCGCACCTCTGGCAAAATTTATGAGAATATTTTGGTAACTTTTTCGTTGAGTTTGGAGTAGGTTTTTGACTGGTTTCATTATTTGAATCACTGGTATACCCAACCATTTCACCACAATATTCACATCTAACTGCATCCACTGGTATTTTCTCGCCACAGTACGGGCAAGTTTTCATATCTTCTGTCATCGTACCTCCTTGTTTATAAATAAATGTTTATTATCCAACACTAATCCTCGAATATAAAAATCAAAGCCTACAATAAATACACCAATCAAGCCACCTAAAAGGAAATTTACTACAGCCAAAACTATAAGACCGACAATTCCTTTATAAAATGACGGAATATCTCTATCCTGTCTCAATATCTTTTTCGGTAAATCCCAGTAAGAGAAGGTTGCAATAAGGTTCCATATTCCTGCAATTATTCCGATTACAGAACAAATCTGAATTATTGCAACTATCAACCAAATAATATTGGAAATTCTTTGTAAATCTGCAATTTTCTTTACCACCAATATTTCAGAGATATTGTTTTGTAATGAAGAGCTATTTAGCCATTCACCGCAATACTTACATTTTTTCGCTACGGATAAAATTTCTTCACCACAAAATGGACACTTCTTGCTATCCTGTTCCATGTTTTATTACCACTGTTTTCCTAAAACTTTTAATCTATAGTAGTCAAATGGTGCAAGTAAGCCCCAGACTGCCCACAACCCTGCACACAAGCCTTCTGGTAAGAAAAATGCTATAAATCCAATAACAAACATGTATGCAATAGCCTTTTGCCACATTCCTTTGGCTAAGTAATAAAATACCCCAAAGAAATATGCAGAAAGACTGCTCCAGAAACCTCCATTTTTCAAATAAATATTATTATAAATTTCCTTATAAGAAATTTTATTATCTTTCATTAGTTGTTTAGTTTCTTGCTTAATTTTCCAGAAATTCCCATCCTGAAAGTATTGTTCAATAAACCTGAATCTGGTTTTCCACTGTTCATTAACATCATTCAAACATTCAATTTCATCGTTTGCTGTGTTCGTTGCAGGGTTATTTCCAGGTACTGTAGATTCTAAAAATTCTCCACAATGTTTACACTTTTTGGCTATAGCTAAAATTTCTTCTCCACAGTAAGGACAAGTTTTGGTTTCTTCTGACATACATACTTCCTTTCACTTAATTGAGTCCATTTAATTCTTGAATAATTATTACCATAAACCTCAAATACTTGTCAAGTTTTACAACATACTAATATATTTTCCTAGTTAATCTTGCGGTGTATCTTATCAAGAATTTTACGGAAAATTAGAAAGGTAGGTTGTCATGAACACAGAAAATCAACTAGGTGTAAAAATTAAATCTCTTCGTAAATCAATGGGTTACACGCAACAACAGCTTGCAGAACTTGCAAACATTGACGACAAACACTTGTCAAAAATAGAGAATGGAATTCATGAACCTAGTTTCAAAACTTTACAAAGTCTTTCTAAAGTTTTGAATTTCGACCTGCTGAATATGGGTGCTACTCCACAAGAAAATAACCCCCTTATTCAAAATCATATCTACCAAAAAGCTATGAAAATCCTTAATTCTGCCAAGTCAGAGAAAGAGCTTCAAAATTATTATGATGCTCTAAAACTAACAAACAGACTTATGAAATAAATCTGTTTGCATAAATTGGTTACTATTTTTCTTCGGAACTTTTTAGCTCAATTTCTTCAAAAGCCTCTTGTGAGATATCATCTGTAAGAATAACTGAATCCAGTATTTCTTCGGTATTTTTGTTTTTAAGTTGTTTATTTTCATCTGGGTATAAAATGTGTATTTCTTCTGTAACGGTTATATTGTCTGGTTTGAAACCACACCATATTCCACTAACTCCGTCTTCTCTTATACCTTTATATGTTGTTCTGATTTCCATATATCCTCCTTATGTCGTTGCGGGTAAATCAAATAAAACTGTAGTATTTGTACCACCAAAGCCCTTTGTAACATCTGACCAAGAACCAATTACACTCTCTAAGTTCGACGGGAAATGTACCGTGCAGTCTTCAACCAGAGCAAGCATTAAATTGAACTGCTTGGAAGAACGACCAAAAGAATTTGAAGTTAAAGATGGAAAACTAAGCTCTTTTAGTGTTGTACAATTTAAAAACGCCTCGGAAAGTCCCCCTCTTGCAACAGTCGTTAAGCTGCTTAAATCTACTGATTGTAATTGTAGGCACGACGAAAAACAACCTGACATTCCGCTAGAACCCACAGTTGTTAAACTACTTAAATTCACTGATTGTAATTGTAGGCACGTCGAAAAACAACCTGACATTCCGTTAGAACCCACAGTTGTTAAGCAGCTTAAATCTACGGATTTTAACCCATTACAGTCAATAAAACAATTAGACATTCCGTTAGAACCCACAGTTGCTAAGCTACTCAAATCTACGGATTTTAACCGGGAACACGAGTGAAAAGTATCCTGTAAACTGGAATCACCCACAGTTTTAACACTACTTAAATCAACGGATGTTAAACTATTACATCCCTGAAAAGCAGACACTAAGCTACTTCTGTCAAGTCTTGTTAAACTACTTAATTCCACAGAGGTTAAACTATTACATCCATATAAAGCGTAAGCTAAGGCTCCCTCGAATACTTCGTTAGTATCTTCAAGTAAAGTAAATTTGTAGTACTTGTCTACTACTCGGAGTAAACCATTCTCAACCACACGTGGTATGTAGCTGGCCACATTAACCTCTGCACTAGCATAATTAGTAACATCGTGCGTACCATTTTCTGTAATACTAATTGTTCCAGTGGGGGTAATTCCAGTAGGTACATTAACATTTACATCACTTAATCCGGTATATCCACTATCAGGTGTAACTTTTCCATTTTTTGTAACAGTTTTACTTTGATTTTTTATTTCAGGCGTTTTTACTGTTACAGTACCTAATCCTGTATAAGCATCATCAGCAGTATAAGTACCATTTTCAGTAATAGTCTTGTCTTGGTTATTTATGGGGGTTCCTGTAGAAATATTATCAATAGCAGTAGCGTAAGTTGTAATATCTCCGGTAGGTGTTTGCCCTTTATTTATAATAGATTGTTTAATCGCTTTTGTAGCATCACTAATAGTTGTAAGTTTTTCTGCAATAGTCATTTATCCCCCTTATCCTGCAATTATTGCATCCAAAGCTGTTTCAATATCACCGATTTTATCGTCTATTTGAGTTTTATTGTAAGCGTTACCGGTATGTAAAACTTCTTTATCACACCATTCCAATACACCATCACATCTACCTGCTAAGACATATTGGCTTGTTGTATTTTTTCTAGCCCAAAGAAGAAATGCTCCTTTGTACTTAGGTTGCCCTGTTGAGTAATTCGCACTTCTCATACTAAACCCAGGACCTACACCTCTATCCCAGTTATATCCCCAATCTGAATATTTCGTATCGTCATCAACTTCTATAAATGTATCGTGTAAAACAACTGTATCATTAAAAGTAGTAGAACCAGTTACAGTTCCGCCGGATAAAGGTAAATAATTTTCTAAATCAGAACTGTTTGCTTTACTTTCCAAATCTGTAGCGTTTGCTTTTTCGTCTAATTTCGCAACTAAATCTGGTTGATTTGTAATATCTCCGGTTATATTTCCCCATTCAGAATTCGCAGAAGATACTGTACAACTTATAACATTATCACTGCTAATGCTGATTCCGGTGCCTTCTGTTAATTTATCTTGTTTTTTGTCTATCTTTTGTTGAGTTACGGATTCAACTTCGTTAATAGCACCAACAATAGTTTTATCAGCAGTATTCAAAGTATCAAGATGAATGTTATTTACAAAATCAACAAGTGTGATTTGGTCACTTTCAGTTTCGCCCCCACCTTGCCCTACAAGGTCGTCAATCTTGGTTTTAAGTTCGTTTAATTCTTTTTCAACTTTTTCATCTTGCTCTGCATTTGCTTTTAAAATCTTAGAATTTACTAAGTTAATAATCGCATTTCCTAAATTTACAATAGTGTCTTGAAGTGCCATATCCCTGTATCCTTTTCTTTCTGCATTAAGTAGCTCAAAGAAAAATATAATTAAGGACTGATTAAATTGAGCTTATTTAAACTTGTCATAGTTTACAAGTTTTTCCTCTCAAAAATAGTTGACTCTGTAGTTTATATTACGAAATCTTTACAAGAAAATGTTTGTATTAGAGATATGTACTATCCTCTCAAATACACTATATAACAAGAAAACCAGATAAAAGGAGAAAGAGTAGTAATACTTGACAATAAATTTACGGAGCAATTCCGTTAGAGTTAACTACTTTATATAAATAACATGAATTATAAACAATTATTTGAAAAGTTTAATTATAGAGAAGATAAACTTCGTACCAAGAGTCAATGCATGAAGTTTTTGGAAGACCTTATTTGGGAAGGTGTTCCTGTAAGCCCGTTTGACCCTGAATCTAAAGTTTACAAATGTAAGAAGAGACCTTTTTATTACAAATGCAAAAACACAAATAAATACTTCACGGTACTAACCGGTACAATTTTTGAAAATACCAAAAAACCACTTACAGTATGGTTTAAATTGATTGAGCTTGTTATTGTTAAAAAATCAGGAATAAATGCAACTGAAGCTGCAAAATTGTGCAGGGTATCATATCCTACTGCTTGGCATATGCTACAAAAAATTAGAACAGTTATGGGAAAAGAAAATGGTCACAAATTACAAGGTATAGTTGAAGCTGATGAATATGTTGCGGGTGGAATATTAAAGAACATGCACTATGATAAGAAACTCGCAGCAAGAGCAAAAGGAACATATCAAAATAAAATTCCTGTACATGGTATGGTTGAACGTGGCGGAGATGCTGTTATAAATGTTGTTCCCAATCTTGAGGCTGACACTATAAATGCTAAAGTTATTAAACATTTAAAAAGAGGTTCTACTTTATTTACGGATGAAAATGTTGGTTACAAGAAAATTTCCCAATTTTACAACCACCATTCTGTTATTCATAGTAAAGGAAAATATGTAGATGGTGATGTGCACACAAATTCTATTGAAAGTCTTTGGGCTGGGTTCACTCGAACATTGGATACCTACATACACTATACAAAGAAATATTTACAAAATTATGCAAATGAATATGTTTTCAGGTATAATACAAGAGGAATGAATCATTTTGATGCATGTATTCATTTCCTATTATTAACAGAATCAACAAAAATTACTTGGAGGCAAATTCGTCTTGCATAACATTTATAACGTAATTGAGCTTAAGAGAGGTATATACAAAATCTGCTCACAGAAACTGATGGAAGAAATAGCATGTGTACCTAGATTTGAAAATTTTTATAAAGATATATTTGATATTTATAATGTAGAGTATGATACAGAAACAATCAAACAAAAGAGAACTTTTGTAGCAGCAATAACAAAGTATTTTATTATTGACAGACTCCCGAAAGATGAACTTGCTATTGATGATGATAAATACAGTTATATGGATAGCGATTGCTACTTAAAGAAAGACCTTCAAACAGTTGTCGATGACTATTTTATAATTCGCCAAGAAAGTTCTTCAAACTCAGATTTTATTCAACGCTATTCTAAAATTTATGAAAATGGAGCAATAAGAGATTTTAGCAAAGAAATTTCAGAAAATAGAGATGATTCTCTTTCTGTATTCTCTAAAATTGTAGAGAAATTGTATTACTCAAAAGATGAAGATTAGTTCTTTTTTGAGTTATCTTAATATTTCTTAATATTTAGTGTAAACTTCTTTATAAATCCCACATAATTTTACTTGACAAATGATAAACTATCGTAAATAATATAATTAAAGGGTGGCACCTTGAGAAAGTGCCGATACTCTTAGAGGTCTAAACGGTTCTTAGCTATTCAGTTGAGAGCCGTTTTTTAATATAAACAAAATCAAAAAGATTAAAAATAAAGTCAAGTTGAATTTATCCATACTTAACCCCCTTCCTAGTCGAGAACTAACCCGAGGTCTAAAATAATGTTGTCGGTCAGTTTTCTTTTGAAAAGAGTATCTTTTACCCCAATATTGTATTAATTACAAACTTTTTCTTTCAACTTCTTCTTTTGTTGAAACTTCAATAATATCGCCAACTTGGATGTCATTGAATTTGCTGAATGAAATACCACATTCAAAGCCTTGTGCAACTTCTTTTACATCATCTTTGAAACGTTTCAACTGGTCAATTGCACCTCTAAAGATTTCTTCACCATTTCTATATAGAACTGCATCTTTAGAACGAACAATCTTACCTTCTGTAACATAACATCCAGCAATTTTATTCGTCTTACCAATTGTGAACACTTGACGTACTTCAGCTTTACCAAGTTCAACTTCTTTAATTTCTGGTTCAAGAAGTGATAACAATGTTTTCTCAACATCTTCTAACAATTGATAAATGATGTCATATTTCTTGATTGTTACACCTTCTCTTTCAGCTGAAGCTAAAGCATTACCATCTTCTTTTACGGTAAAGCCCAAAATCAAAGCATTTGAAGCGGCTGCAAGCATTACATCGGCTTCTGAAATATCACCAACGCCAACGTGAATAATCTTAGTTGTAATTTCTTTAGATTCAACTTGCGCAATTGCTTGGGCTACAGCTTCTGCTGAACCGTGAGTATTAGCTTTGATAATCAAATTCAATTGAGGAATATCATCATCTCCAACAGATTCACGTCTGATATGAGCAGGAAGCATTGCTTCTAATCTCTTATCACGTTCTTTTTCTTTTCTTTCAGCAACAATTGCCTTCATTTCTTTTTCGTTTTTAACAACTTCAAAATGGTCACCAGCTTGTGGAACTTCTGACAAACCTAAAACCTCAACTGGAGTAGAAGGTTCTGCCTTTTGGATTCTTTCACCACTATCTGATAACAATGCTCTAACTCTACCGCAAGCAGTACCTACAACGATACAATTTCCAGCTCTCAATGTTCCATTTTGAACCAAAAGTGTCGCTACAGGACCTTTACCCTTATCTAGGTTAGCTTCAATAACAACACCAGAAGCTTCTGCTTTAGGGTTAGCCTTCAAATCTTGAACATCTGCAACAAGCAAGATATATTCAAGTAATTCATCAATACCAGTTCCTTGAAGTGCTGAAACTTTAACAGTAATTGTATCTCCGCCCCATTCTTCTGGAACAAGTCCGTGTTCTGTCAACTGTTGCAATACTCTATCAGGGTTTGCTCCTGGTTTATCAATTTTGTTCACAGCAACAATAATTGGAATTTCAGCCGCTTTTGCGTGGTTAATAGCTTCAATTGTTTGAGGCATAATACCATCATCTGCAGCAACAACCAAAATCGCAATATCAGTAGCTTTTGCACCTCTAGCTCTCATTTCAGTAAATGCTTCGTGACCTGGAGTATCTAAGAATACAATTTTCTTTTCATCTTTATCACCAAGATAAACTGTATAAGCACCAATTGACTGAGTAATACCACCAACTTCAGATGCTACAATTTTGTGTTTTGAAGCTCGGATACTATCTAGTAATGTTGTCTTACCGTGGTCAACGTGACCCATAATACTAATTACTGGAGCTCTACGTTTAAGTAATTTTTTATCGACTTCTGTTAAAGCTTTTGCCTTTTCTTCTTTTTCCATTTCTTGTTCGATATAAGCATCAATATCTTCATCAAGAACTTCTATTTCGTATTCGGCACAAACTTTTTTGATAACATCAACATCAATAAGTTGGTTAACTGTTGCCATAACGCCATTTAACATTAAAAATTTAACAATTTCGGCAGGTGTTTTTTGAATCTTATCTGACAATTCAGAAATTGTCATTGGTTGATTTACAACAAGTTGTTTAACTTCTTTAACTTCTTCAACTTTTTGAACTTTCTTTTTATGGTGTTGAGCAGCAGCTTTTTCTAGTGAAATTCTTTCTTGCTCTTCCTTTTTAGAATTGAAATCTTTTTCTTTTTTCTT
The DNA here is from genome assembly GCA_963590665.1 of Candidatus Methanomethylophilaceae archaeon. Taxonomy (GTDB): domain Bacteria; phylum Cyanobacteriota; class Vampirovibrionia; order Gastranaerophilales; family Gastranaerophilaceae; genus Zag111. Next base: position 49,246 of record CAVAPR010000006.1, on the reverse strand, counting down.
GCCATCCGATTTACGTTTTACTGGACCTTTATTTTCGTAAATATCTTGAGGAATAATTCTTCTTTGAAGAGGTTTCTTACCTGCAAAATCTTTATTTTCTCCCCCTTGAGAATTTGGTCTTTGTGGTCTATCTCCACGAGGCGGAAATTTTCTTTCACCGTTTTGAGGTCTTTCTCCTCTAGTGAATTTTTTATCCCCAGTTCTTGTTGGTCTTTCTGGTCTCTCAACCTTTTCGCCAACTGGTTTTCTTGGAGCACGTCTAACAATTTCTAAACGGCTAACTGGTTTAACAACCTCAACTTTTGGTCTTTCGACTTTTTCAATTTTAGGTCTTTCAACTTTTTCTACAACTGGTTTTGCCTCTGCTTCTTTTTTAGGAGTTTTTTCTGCTGGAGGTTCAACGGTTTTAGCTTTTTTCACAACGAAAGCTTTTGGCTTAGTCGTTTTTTTAACACCGCCATCAGCAATGAAAGATTTCAATCTCTTAATTTGATCTTGAGTAACAGTACTTGAATGAGTTTTGTTCGTAACTCCTATTTGGGCGAACTTTTCTACAACTTCCTTACTTGGAAGTCCAAGTTCTTTTGCTAATTCACTTATTCTAACTGTTTCGTAACTCATCTAGTAATTGTCCTTTCAATTCGTTTGGTATAGGGGCTTTCAAGTGTTTTCCAATCTTATTTTTTTTGAAAGCGGTTTCTATACAAGCTTTATTATAGCAAAGATATACAGATCTGCCAAATGTGGTAGAATTAGGGTTCACTATGACTTTTCCATCGTCGTTTTTGGCGGTTATTTTAATTAACTCATCTCGATTTTTTACTTGCCAACAACTAACACAACGTCTATCTGTCACGTATAACCTCTACTGCTCTTGTGCTAATTTTTCCAATTTTAACTTTTGATCGTATTCGGTCAACAAGTCAATTAGTTCGTCCAAATCACCATCAATTACAGTCCAAACATTCAAGTTATGGTTCAATCTGTGGTCTGTCAATCTTCCTTGTGGGAAGTTGTATGTTCTAATACGTTCAGATCTATCACCAGAACCAACTTGAGAACGACGTAAATCAGTAATTTCTTTGGTTTGTTTTTGAACTTCCATATCGTAAAGTTTTGCCTTAAGAATTTCCAACGCACGTTCTTTGTTTTGCAACTGAGAACGTTCTTCTGTACAGAAAATCATAATTCCTGTAGGTTTGTGGAATACTCTGGCTGCTGTTTCAACCTTGTTTACGTTTTGACCACCAGCACCGCCAGATCTCGCTGTTGTGATTTCAACATCATTCATATTCAAGTTAACTTCTACATCATCAACTTGTGGCATAACGGCAACTGTAGCAGTTGAAGTATGAACTCTGCCTTGAGATTCAGTAGCTGGAACTCTTTGGACACGGTGAACACCAGATTCATATTTCAATCGTGAATAGATGCTATCACCTTTCATTGAAATAATAACTTCTGAAACACCACCCGCTTCACAATCAGTTTTACTCAAGATTTGAGTTTGCCAACCCATTTTGTCAGCATATCTCAAATACATACGCATCAAATCCCCAGCGAAAATGTTTGCTTCATCGCCACCAGCTCCACCACGGATTTCAAGCATAATATCTTTATCATCCATTGGGTCACGAGGTAATAATAAAACCTTCATCTTTTCTTCAAAGACTGGGATTTTTGCTTCATTTGTTTCAATTTCTGATTTCAAAAACTGACGCATTTCTTCATCTTTTTCTTCATGAAGCATTTGTTTTGCGTCTTCTATTGCTTCTGTTGTTTCTTTCCACTCGTAGTAAAGGTTAACAGTTTCTTCCATAGCTTTTCTTTGTTTTGATAAGTCACGGAATTTGTTATAATCCTGAATTACGGCAGGGTCTGACAACGTTTCGCCTAATTCCTTATATTTCTTCTCAATTTGAAGAATTTTATCTAACATATCTTTCATACTTCCGATAATATCAAGAACATGTTTTTTTTACAAATAACGATTAAGAAAAGTGAATAGACCAACTAATATGTCTGAATTTATTATCTTTTTTTTATTTGACTTTTTAATTCTGCAATTTCTTCATGAAGTTCACGAGATTTGTGTTCAAGCTGGTTATAAACTTGCGAATTGATTTCTCCACCTATCAAAAGAAGAATTGAAGTATAGTACAACCAAATCATCAAAATAAAGAACGCACCAATTGTTCCATATACAAGGTTATAAGTACTTAAATTGTTTACATAAATTGAAAAACCCCAAGAACCAACTAACCAAAATGTGGTGAAAAACAAGGTTCCAGGGAGAGCACTTTTTCTTTTAAAAGATTCATTCCCTCTCAAATCTGGCAAAATATAATAACTCAAAAATGCCATCAAATATAATGCCAAAAATGCAACTGGCCAACGAAGGGTCAATATCGTAATTGCAACACCTTTTGACATTTCAAAATGAGTTACTAAAAACATAATAATAACTTTACCAAAGATAATGATGTTAATAGTTAAAAACATTACTAAAACATTGACAAAAACCATTAAAAATGAAAGTATTCTTGTATAAATAAAGTTTCTTGTTTCTTCAACTTTGTAAGCACGGTTTAAACCCTTCAAAACGACTGCAACGCCATTTGTAGAAAGAACAATAGTTGTAGTTATACCAATAATCGCAAGTAATCTGCCGTGGTCAAAAATCATTGTTTCTTCTAAAACGGATTTCAAAAGATTCATCGCTTGAGTTGGCATAATATTAGATAATACGTGAAGGATTGAATCCAAGTATGAACGGTTTCCCATCCAGCCAAAAATTGCCATCAAGAAAAGCATAAATGGGAAAATTCCAACAACTAACATAAAACCCATTTCAGCAGCCATCCCATAAAAATCATTTTTAATAATTGATTTTATGAGTTTTACCAACACTCTTATTGATTTATATTTAAGAAATTTCTTTAACATAATTTTTTATTCTTAATCTCTTCAAGTACGAGTTTTACAGCGTGTTCAACACCCGCTTTAATTACAGCACCAGCAGCCAACTTATGCCCGCCGCCACCAAAAGCAGAACAAATTTGAGCAATATCTTTTGTTTTACTTCTCATTGAAAGTTTTGAAGTAGAAGAGTTTAACTCTTTCACAACAAAAGCAACTTCAGTGGTTTTGATTGCCCTTAATTTTTCAGTCAAACCGTCTGTATAATCTTCTCCATTATAATTATATTTTTCTAAGTCTTTTTTATAAACAGTGGTATATGCGATTTTATCGTCATTGACAAACTTTGCCTTATTTACACAATAACTTTGAAACAACACCATGTCCTTAGAATTAGATTCATAACACTTTTGATAAATTTCAGATGGGTCAACTCCATAAGAAAGCATCGCTCCAGCATATTCCATAGTTTTTGGTGTAGTGTTTGAAAACTTGAAACAGCCAGTATCAGTAACAATTCCAGTATAAAGACAAATTGCAGTCTGTTTTGAAACATTCCAGTCTAAATCTTTTGCGATACCAACCAAAACTTCTGCAGTCGCAGATGCCAATGGTTCAATATAATTTTGTTTTGCATAACCAATATTTGTTTCGTGGTGGTCAATATTTATTGTTTCTTTTGCCTTATCAAATAAAACTTTAGCATCACCACATCTATCAATTGCCGCAACATCAAGATTTATAACCAAATCATATTCCCTAGACAGGTCAAAATCTTCGATATTTTTAACTTCTCCAACATAAGGCAAAAATTCATAAGTTGAAGAGATTTTGGAAACTGCAACCATATCACATTTCTTTTTATAATTATCTTTGATTAAAGAATACAACCCGCACATAGAACCCAAAGTGTCACCGTCAGGATTTATATGGGATACTAATAATATATTTTTAGAGTTTTTTATGCTAATATCTAATTGTTCAATGGTCATTGTCACATCTTAGCACAAAAAGTTTCGGATACCAAATATGGAAAAAATTCTATACACAAGATTCAAATATATGGATGAAATCCTTGAAGATCTGATGAAAAATGCAGCTATCCGAAAGGCTATTACTCGTGCGAATTTGTGTAAATTTTGGGGCAAGGTAGCTGGAGAAAAATTTGCCCAGCATTCAAGACCTTATTCAATGCTCCGAGGCTCAATTATGGTAATTGCTTGTGAAACCCCAACCGTCACCCAAGAACTTATGCTGCGCAAAACACAATTATTAGTTAAATTTAAACCTTATGTTGAATCCCTAAAAATGAAGTTGACTGATTTGAAATTTGATTCTAAAAAATGGGTCGATTTGCCAAAAGAGTAGGAAAAAGTCTATAGACTTTTTCAATTAACCCCTCTCCCTAACCCTCTCCCTAGGAGAGGGTTTATAGAACTATGTCACACTGAACTCGTTTCAGGGTCTCTAGCTGGTGCGTTCTGATAGAGATTCCGAAACAGCTAATGGCTACGCCAACGCATACGGACTCACACGTTTCGCCTCAGTTCAACGGTTCGCGTTGTAAAGTTCGGAATGACAGTACAGATATAATTATATTAGATGAGGGGTTCGGGGGCTTTTGCCCCTGATGACTCGTTCCATTTAATCATTCGTGTTTTTCTTTTTCGGTTCTGCTTTTTCTTTTTTCATCGAAATAAAAAAGAAAAAGTGAACATTAGAACAATCAACCCCTCTCCTAACCTCCCCCTAGGGGAGGAATGAAGTTCGACATTTTACAAGTTGCTTAGTTTTCTGTTGGCTTAGTAAAGCCGACCTACAATTTTATTTGGATCTGGTAGGGAGTTTTCAGACTTAGCTATAAAAATTGGCTGGATTCTTCGCTTCGCTCAGAATGACGGAATTTGCTGGAGTTAATTCCCTTATGTTGTAAAAACCTTATAGACTTATAGACTTTTTCAATTAACCCCTCTCCCTTAATCCCTCCTCCCTTGGGGAGGGAAAATAGCACGCACATTGTCATACTGAGCGGAGCGAAGTATCTCAATCCTATGCGTTCAGTTTAACCCCTCATCCTAACCTTCCCCCCTTGGGGAAGGAACTCGGCATTTTTCCCTTTTTCTCCTGTAAAAAACTTATAGACCTATCCACTTATCAACTTTAAACAAAAAAATACCGCTAGTTGTGTTTTAGCGGTAGGGAAAAAGTTACGAAAATTAATGTGTAGGGGGAAAATATAAATTATAGGTTTTATGCGTTAAATACATTGAATGATTTTTCAACGTTTTTACTGATTACTTTTGCAAGTTGGTCATATTCTGTTTGCATTGCTGTATGTTCTGATTCAAGTTTATTCAATTGCATATCAAATTGTTTATCTTGACTTTCGATTTTATCCATTGCAGTTGTATATTCTTGTTCAGCTTTTGCAATTGCTGATTTATCTTCTTTTTCTGTGATTGATTCATCGTCATCTAATGTTGTACCGATAAATCCTTTTTCTGCTGTTGAATAATAAGACAATACAAGGTTTCCAGATTTCAATTGATTTATCATCCAAGTTGAATCTTTTAAATTTGTTTCATTTGTATAGCCTTTTTCTTCTAATGTTGTGTAACCACAAGATTGCATTTGATAGAAGATATTTTTGTAATATGAAATTTGTTGCGCATCATAAGTTAAATCTTTATCTGTTGAAGCTTTATTTGATTTGTTGTAATAAGCTTCTGTGATTGCAGTTGCATAATCATACAAATCTCTTTGGGATTGTGTTGTTCCATCATAGTTAAGTGGAATATCTTCTTTAGTGATTGTATAAGTATATCCACTTTCAGATGTGTATAATCCAGTTTTTGCATCGTAAGAAAATCTATCTTTTTGAGTTTCTGACAAATCAGCTGTACCATCTTTTCTTTGTGTTGCATACAATGTTGCAGATTTAACTGTTTCATTGTTATCATTTAGGTAAGAGAACATTTTTGTTGTTGCATCATAAGTTACATCCAACAATTGTGTATAATTGCTTGAACCTAATTGAGATTCTGTTTGGTAAAATACACCAGTTTTTGTTTCGCCATTGTCATCTGTATAGTTTCTTGCAACTACAGCGCTTCTGTTTACATAGTAGCCTTCGTCATCTTTGTATGCGAAAAATGGTGCTTTTGAACCATCTTGGCTTGCTACATAAGCTCTGCTATAAGTTGGAATACCATTTAATTGTCCAGAACCTAAAGATCTGTAATCAAATCCTAAAATGTGTTCGCCTTGGTAATCAGCTGAATCACTTGTATTACCATTTATGTCATAAATACTTTTTCCAACAGAGTTTAAATATTTATCCCAAGCTTCGTGAATTGCTTCTTCTGATTCTTCAGATTTAGTAGTATCAATATCTGCTTGAGTATAACCCAATTGTTTCAAGAAAATGTTTAAGTCGCCATTGCCAGCTTTAAATGCTTCTGCAATTGCATTACTTACAAGAACTTTGCCTGAACTATCTTTTACAAGGTATTGTTTGCCTGATGCAACTGTATTACAACCAGTTAATTGGTTATAAGTAATATCAGCATAACAAGCTTCTGTACCATTGTAACCAGTTAAAACTTGGTATTTAGTTTTATTCAAAGCTTCTAAGTATTCATCATTAATTCTTCCTGAATTTTCAGAAAGACGTTGTTTTGAATATGCAACTGACTGTTGTTCAAACTCATTGTTTGACATCCTTGCAGTTATACTTAGTAATCTTGCTTGTGATGCAGCCATACCCATAGCTTTAACGTTTCCTTTCAGTAATTTTCGTATCCTTACTCATGTTTACGGATTATTTGGAGTAAAACTTTAAAAATTCGAAGGAAAATGTTACAATGTCGTTACAATTGAAAAATATTAAAGAATATTACAATTTTGCGAGAAGAAGGACAATATGCTACTTTGTAGAAGAAAGGATAGGATATGAAGAATATTGTTATATATACTGATAAAAACTCTTCAAGCTTAGCTGAAGTTGTTTCATCTATAGAAGATTCAAACGTAAGACTTGAAAACGCTTCTAACCTTAAAGATTATGAAACATTAAATCCTGGGGTTATTATCATTGAAAGCGTTCCAGATATTAAAGATGTTTTAATGGTTACAAAATTCAAACAACCAATTTTGTTCATCGGAGAAACTTTTAAAGGTTGTACCGTTCGAGCAGTTGCGTTTGATTATGTAAAAACTCCAGTTGATAATCAAGAATTGTTAGTTCGTGTAAAAAATATGTTGAAAATCAGAGAGTTGAGAGATAAATTAAAAACTCTTTCTACAACTGATGAATTGACAGGTTTGCACAACAGAAAATATTTACTTGAACGTATGGAACAAGAAATCTCTCGTTCTAAACGTTATGGCACACCACTTTCTGTATTGTTGTTTGACTTAGACTTTTTCAAAGCTGTTAATGATATTTACGGCTATGAATGGGGCGATGTTCTATTAAAATCAATCGCTGATAAATTAAAACAACTTATCAGAAAAGAAGATATTATCACTAGATATGGAGATGAAGAATTTATCGTAGTTCTTCCTAACACATCAGAAGATAATGCATTCTTGTTTGCTGAAAGATTTAGAAAAGATATTGAAAAAATGGAATTTATTCCTGCGGGTGAAGAAGAACGTCATCCAATCACAATATCTGGAGGAATTTCAACATTCCCTTGTATCCCAGATACAGAGGAAGATGCTAATACAATCATTCGTTATGCTGAACACGCTTTATACAATGCTAAAAAACGTGGCAAAAACAAGATTGTACAATTCTCTCACTTGAATTTGGGAGAATAAAACAGATCCTTTCTGAACACTTACATAGTGTAAATCTGGTTAATAGGCGGTAACATCACTACCGCCTTTTTATTTTGTCTAAATTTAATATTCAAATAACTTAGATATATCTGGGTGAATTTTACCTTTTGATTGCTCATTAATAGTTATTGCAAAATCAAGAATATAATCAGGATTTATATTATATTTTTTGAAAATCCCAGCGTGATACAAGTCAATTAGTTTATCTATATATTTTTGGCAATTTTTCTTTACCTCTGGATGTATTTTTACCCATTCATCTAATGGAATGCTACTTCTTGTAGAGTTTATTTTTGCTCTTGCCACACCATAATTTGCAAGTTCATTTTCCCCTCCTTCAGAACGAGGTCGAATATGCTCGATTGAAGCTATAGATGGATGCATTAATTTGATTGCAATTTTGTCTGAGGGTTCTGAACTCAATTTCAAGATATATGCAGAGATACTTTGTTCTGATGTTGGAAGTTTTTCTGCAATTTTAATTAAATCTTTTTTGAGGTGATGATCGGGCAATGTTTCTAAGATTTTGCCTAAGTCATACAAAAATGATTTTCTTGAAAATGGGATTACAACTTTCTTTTGAGATAATCTTTGTTTAGAAATTTCAATCAAATCATTTAATTCCCCATTTTCCACAAGAGGGGATTTTTTCAATATATGTTCTATGGATAATAAAATTTTTTGTTGTATGTTTATCGTTGCAGGATCTGTTCCTCTTGGAAGCTTTTTAGACTCTTTCATTATTTCATTCAAGGCTTTACGAGTTTTTACGTCAGCACCATTTGCAAGTATATCTCTTGCTTTTGTCAATTTATATTTGAATTCTGTTGCAGAAAAAGGGATATAAATTGGCTGATCATTCAACTTTTTATCAGTTTCATTCATCAAATAATTAAATTTAATTTGATATTCTTGAGGAAGTTTCCATTTTGCTTGAATTAATTCCATGAAAATTGGAGCCTGTTTTTTCCTCAATATTTTTCGATGGTATGGTTCAATTTCTTCAATCAACTCTTTCAAGTTCTTTTCGGGATGAATCTTTGCTCGCTCTTGTAATATTGAAATTATCTTCGCTTCATTTCCTACAAAGCATTCTTTATTTCTTTCAAAAACAGCAAGAACATCTTTAGCTGGACCATATAGAGTACCATTTTTTGATAATCGAGTAATCAATTTAGGGTCTAACATCGGAATCCCTGTGTACATACAAGGAAGTTTATATGCAAACAAAGTTCTTAATTTTGAAGAATGTGCATAGCTAGTAAATGTTATTGGCATTACATAAGGCATGCCAGACAAGTCGTTAATATATGTTGCCACTTCAGAATTCATATTTTTCAAATCTCCTGTATTTGGCTTGTTCTTGTCGAAATTTACATTGTAATAATTAGGGCTGATTGCAGATATTCTCATAATTTTCCTATTAATATTTTAACTTATTTGTATCAATATTTAAAGGGGCATTTGAAGGTGATAACGTCCTTATTTTTCTTGCTATTGTTTGAATATACGAAGCACTTAACCCGCATATTTTAAATACTCCGTTATTTGCTAAATCAATTAACCTATCAATTTGTCTTTGGCTATAAGTTCTAATATTAGAATCTTTTTCTATCACTGTTTCAAGTTTGCTATGCGCTCTTTCAGAGTTAAATCTACGAGAGGCTAAAACATAATTATAAATTCCACTCTCACCTCCAGCTTTTGCCGTAACTAAATGATCTGCAGAACCAACTGAATCAGCTAGTAAATCGTATCCAATTTGCGAAGACGAACGATTTGCCTCTTTTACAATAAACGCAGATAAACTATTTTTAGATGTTGGGAGTTCTCTTGCGGTCTGCACCATCTTATGCGCAAGCTTTGTATCCGTAAGCTGGTTTGTAATTTTTTCTAAATCGTGGATAAAACCTTTTCTTTTAAACTTTTCTTCAAATGGAATTTTTAACAAACGAGCTTTTGTGGAGGTAAACAATTCCACCAAATCTTTGTCTTTATTTAAGCTTGAATTTTCAAAATAATTTAACGTTTTATAGAAAGGTTTAAGTTCCTTTGAGAGAGATTTTTTAGCACTACCCATTCCTTCATCAAATGAACTTACCTTTTTGATAATTTTTTCAATATCACTAATTTCTCTAAAATTATCTTTTTGCTCAATTCTTTCTCTTATCCGCTCCAATTTATATAAAAATTCTTTTTTACTAAAAGGAACAATTACGGGTTCATTGATAAGTTTTTTATTTGTAACATCAATCAATTTGTTATATTGAAGAATCTGTTCCTCTGGCATTTGCGCAGCAAGATTAGAAAGTTTTTCAAAAACTGGGCGCTGTTGTTCTAACAAAATTTTACTATGTTGAGGTACAAGTCTATGTAAAAATTCATCCAAAAACATCTTTGGCTTAGTCCTAGCTGTTCTTTTCATCAATCTATAAACTTGTTTTTCTACTGGGAACAGAGATTTTTCAAATGGGGATAAAATTCGTACGATATTACGTATAGGTTTTGCAAACGTGTGATTTTCAAGCATTTTTTCCAAATCTTCAGATGCAACTAAGGTAATATCAGAGTAAAAATCTGGAATACCAAATTTTAGAAGCCTTTTTAGGGGTTCAGATTTTGCCACACTTGTAAACGTTACAGTATCACACTTTAGCGGTGGTGTTATGCGGTAATTTTGAGCAACTTTATCTCTCCTCAAAGTCATATTTTGAGCATTAAACGAATTATAAATATTTACCGCTTGAATATTCATGTTGGAGAGAAAACACATGAAAAAAATATTTTTTGCTACTTTATTAGTAAATATTAATAATCATCATCACTTGGTTCAAAATAGTGCATTGAAGAGCATTTACCAAAGTTATCAAGCATAGCCTTATCAAGTTCTTCTGTTGCAACAACCTTTCCATTAACAAAATTTACTTGAGTTGTTGTAATTGTTCCATTTTCTTTATCTTTTTTAGTTTCTTTTGTTGCAATATCTTTTTTGCTCTTTGCCATGTGCTGTTTTGTTCTAGATTTTTCTTCATCCATTATTGTTCTTAAATAACTTTTGTATTCTTCGTTGAAATAAACATTGCGCATAATGTCATTCATAACAATTGCCGCATATTGTTGTGTTGAAGAATTTTCACCAAGAGCAGAAATTAAAGTAGATGCCTTGTCTATTTCTTCATAAGCTTCGTTGTAATGGTGAAGTTTTCTCAATAGAACCGCCAAATTGTAATGGGCTTCATAATTCATAGGAGCGCTAGATATTGCTTTACAATAGCATTTCCCAGCACCTTCATAATTCCCAGAAATTTGATATGCCAAACCAAGATTGAACAAAGTATCATAACTTTTTGGATTGATTTCCAATGATTTTTGATAAGCTTTAATCGCCTTAGACAAATACCTTCTTTGCCACTCCCAATCGTCATTTGCATAAAGAGATTTCATTCTATATGCGTAACCCATGTTGTAATAAGCGATTGCTTTATTCTCTTTTGAACTAATTTTGTTATTATAAATATACGGAATTTCTAACAAATGACGCTGAGTCTTAATTATTTGTTCATATTGTTTGATTGCGGTGTCAAAATCTCCCAACTTTTCAGATGCAACAATTCCATAATTCATTCTTGCAATCATCATATTTGGATTGTATTTGAATGCTTGAGAATAAGCATATAACGCAGAATAATAATCCTCATAAGCAACATAAATATTACCTAAATTGTACCAAGCGCTATAATGTTGAGGATAGTATTTTAAACCCGTATTATAAAATCCGATAGCTTTTTGCATTCGCATATCGTGATAAGCTTTATCCCCTTTATAAACATAGTACATACCTTTGACTTTGTATGCCTGAATTTTTACAAATTCTTGGTTGAAATATACCGCAACACCAATTGCGGCAAGAACAAACAATGAAAATAATCCAGATAATAATTTTTTCAAATCAAAGCCCTTTGATATTTATTCGAATACAAAAATATGATAATAAAATTCAATCAAAATAACATCAACCAAATAATGTAACAGAAATGTAACAAAACTTTTTATAAAAGCAATTATTGAAAACAAAAATTGTTTATATAAGTAAGGTAGGTTAAAAAAGGTTAATTTTATTTTGGAGGTTTAGTATGTCAAGCAACGTAGGCTCAATTAACAATGCTCCACTATTCGGTGCATTTCAATACAATCCGTATGCGACAGACGGATTTGACGAAATTGATATGACTTACAATTCACCTTTAGCAATGGGTGGAAGCATTTTTGACGGTTCTGGCTATGGCGGTTTAGGTATGGGAATGATGCCAATGCCAATGGCTGGAGGCGGGGTCACAGGTTATGACCCACAATCATATTTCAATAATATGAAAGATTATCAAAAGTTTTATATTGACTACAATGTCGATCAACAAAATATGCAACGTAATGCAGATTTAAGAATTAACGCATCATTAGAAGGTATAAAAGATGCAGCAGCAGTTCTTAAAGATAAGATTAAACAAGATGAACAAGACCAAGTTCCAGAGGCATTTAAAGCTTATGTACAAAGTGTAAGTGCAGCTTATGGTGAAGGTTCTGGGAAAGAAATTGAATCCCGAGCTCTTAGTTTATACGAACAAATGACTGGCAAATCTTTAATCCAAGACTTGCGAGATAATGGACACAGCTCATTCACTCAAGGATTGTTGCAATCATTGACATTCAGCACAACTTATAGAACATCAGCAGAAGACAATATTTCAGCAATTACAGGTCAACCAGTGGGTACATCTGAAAAATTATCCCAAGGATGTGGTAAAGTTGTTGGTGCAGGCGCAGCAGGTGCAGCAATCGGAGCTTTAGCTGGTAAGTTATCACATTCTGGCAAAATCGGAAAAATTGTTGGTCTAGTTGCAGCTGGTGTATCCGCAGTTCTAGCATTCGCAACAGGCGGAAAAGGCTAGAGCTTATAAATATACATTTTCCTTTAAATTTAACCTCCTTTCTCCAAAATAAATCCCATAAAATCCGAAGTTCATTTTGAATTTCGGATTTTTTAATAAAAAAAGTCCTGCTAAAAGGAGTAATAGCAGGAATATAGTTCAGTAAAAGAGACATCTGCTAACATTATTACCTCATTTTTGAAATAGTCAAATAATTGAAAAAGTCTATAAGTGGATAAGTTGATAAGTTCATTACAGAAGGCTTTAAGGTACTATGGCACTAAGGCATTAAGTTCTTTATGTAATTAATTCGTCATTCTGAGTGGAAAACTATTGCATACAATAAGCTGGATTGCTTCGCCTTCGCTCGCAATGACCCAATTTGCTAGAATATAATCAAACGCATACGTCATTCTGAGGGATTTACAATTGGAATAACAAAATTAATTACAAATTTACCCGAAGAATCTCCTTAATATTAGTTCCCTCGCCCTTGGGGAGAGGGTTAGGGTGAGGGGTTAAGCTAAACACATAGGCTAGAGATACTTCGCTCCGCTCAGTATGACGAAACCAGCACGGTCATTCCGAATTTAGTTCGGAATCTCTATCCGAACGCACCAGTTAGAGATGCTGAAACAAGTTCAGCATGACAAATTCGCTTAAGGGGTTCGGGGGCGAAGCCCCTGATGACTCGAGCCATTTAATCATTCGTGTTTTTCTTTTTCGGTTCACTTTTTCTTTTTGCGTCGAAATCAAAAAGAAAAAGTGAACAGTGTACTATGCGTTTGGTTTGACCCCTCATCCTAACCTTCCCCCCAAGGGGAAGGAACTAGGGTACAAATATTTATTATTGAATTAGTCTAAATGGAGTTTACTAATAAAAATCAGCTGGATTCTTCGCTTCGCTCAGAATGACGGACTTGCTAGGAGATTTTTTCAATCAACCCCTCTCCCTTAATCCCTCTTCCCTTGGAGAGGGAAAAAATAATTAGCGTAATGAACCTATTTCCTTGTCCCTTATTCTCTTTTAAAACCTTATAGACTTATCCACTTATTGACTTATCCACTTCAAACAAAAAAAAGAGCCTCAATATCTATCAAGGCTCGTTGGAATTAAGAATAGCTGGAAGTATGAAAAAGATTAATTATATTAAATCCTTGTCGAAAGTTTTTCTCTAGTACCCATGTGGGTAATTAATAGGGGCTACATATATGATGTAATTGTTATTTTTATGTTATGTTATTAGATGGAAAAATAAGGAGTTCAGTGCTTTTATGAATAAAAAATATATTATTGGTGCAATTATTTGTTTTGTTATTATCGGATTTTTAGGTTGGTTTATTGTGCTTTCTGACAAAGCCCAAGAGAAAAAAGAAAAAGATATGCTTCCAACAAAAATTGGTCAAAAACTTTGGACATACAACATGAATAAGTACCAATGGAGAGAATATCAAAAATCTGATAGTGATGAATCTAAAGAAGAAATTATTCTTCAAGCTCAAGAACCAGAAGGTAATGGAGGTTATACTTCTTACAATTTGATTACAGGGAATGCGCAAGTTCCAAAAGAAGATATTTGGGTTGGGGAAGGAAGCCAAGAATTTTTGAAAGGTAAAAAGCTTTACTCTTATTTCCCTAGAACTTTTGAATACTATGAAATTATATTTAATGGTGTAAAATTTGTTCCAAGAAAATTAGCTAAAGATGAAATTAAATCTCTTTTAAAAGGTTATGACTTAATTTATGTTTCTGAACTCAAAAAAGCTCCTGTATCATTAAACTATTCAAAACGTCACAATAAATATGCGGTAATTAATGATATTGGGGATGATTTTTACAAATATTATATCGTTCCAAATGACAGTAAAAAAATGGAGATTGGGGATTACTCAGACCAATTCAAACTTAAAGAAGGAAATGTTGATATAAAACTTCAACGTCTTGAGGGATGTTCAAAGGCTTATTCATGTTTTGATATTAATATAAAGTAAAAGAGGTGAATATTTATGGATAATAAAGAAAAATATATTCAATTAAGAGAAGATTTTACTAAAAAGTATGAACCAGTTTTATATAGTTCAGAACTTGCAGGTTGGGATTTTTATACAAATTCAACAGAAGAAAATTTAAAAAAATATACTCATTCGCAAGAACAGATGAGCGATTTGTTCAAGGATAAAAAAATGTATGAAGAGTTAAAATCCATACAAGAAAAAGGCTTAGAAGATAAGCATTTATCAAAACAATTAAAAGATCTTGTCAAAGCTTTTTATAACGAAATTGAATCTGGAAATGAATTAAAAGCCCTTAGGGATAAAGAAAATGAAATTGCTTCTAAATTCAATTCTTATGTTATGGAAATAGATGGCAAAGCAACTACTAAAGCTCAAATAATGAAAATTTTGGAAAAGGAACACAATCCAGAAATTCGTAAAAAAGCCTATGACGCAAATATTAAATCAGGAGATGAAATTGCGGATGACTTAGTCGAAATTGTTAAGATGCGCAATGCTTACGCAAAAACAAAAGGTTATGACACATATTTTGATTATATGATTGAAGACTCCTATGACATTACTCCAAAAGAATTGGATGTATTGTTAAGTGGAGTTTCATCTAAAATTGAAGTGAAATCAATTGAATTTGATGAAGAAAGAAAAGCTGAACTTGCAAAAAGTTTTGGGATAAAACCTGAAGAGTTAAAAGATTATCACTACGGATTATTAACTGACAACACTCCAGAAAAAGCTGTTACAGAATACTTAACATCTAAAGAACAAGTTGTAGATATTGCAAAGAATGTTTATAACCAAATGGGTTTTGATGTTGATAATATGGGCATAACGCTAGATTTATTCCCTAGAAAAAATAAAAATACTCATGGTTTTGCGTTTTGTATCAAACCTGCAAAAGATGCAAGAATCCTTGCCAACTTGACAAACAATACTAATAGCTTGGATACAATTTTGCATGAGCTGGGCCATTGCGTTTATGATATTGGGCTAGACTTGAGTTTGCCATTTCTAGAACAAGAACCCTCTTCTTCAGCTATGACAGAGGCTGTTGCAATGATGATGGGCGACCTTCCAAAAACTGAAAATATTTTATCAAATCTTGTTCCTCAAGAAACATTGGATAAATTCAAGGCAGAACTAAAAAAAGATGATGCAAGATTTGTTAATCGTTCACTTCAAATTATTGAATTTGAACGAGAAATGTACAAAAATCCAGAAAGAGATTTGAAAAGCTTGTGGAGAGATTTGAAACAAAAGTATCTGCATAGAGGGGATGAAACAGAATCAAACAACGAATGGGCAACAATCCCTCACTACCTATCTCACCCTGGGTATTATCAAAACTACTTTAGAGCTGGACTCATTAAGGCGCAACTTTATAATGCAATAAAATCTGAGTTAGGTGAAATTTCTAAAAATTCCAAAACATCTAACTATTTGAATGAAAAATTATTCAAATTTGGCTCATCAAAAGAAGATGCAGAATTGATTATGGAAATCACTGGCAAAACTTTATCCGAAGATGATTTTTGCAACAGAATAATAAACAATTAAGGAACTCAATACAATGTTGTCACTCATAACAAACCCAATAATTATAGCCGTTATCTTGCTTTGCATTTTATGTTTATGCAGAATAAATGTTTTGCTTGCACTGATAATTTCTTCTGTAGTTGGCGGGCTTGTTGGACATATTGGATTATCTGAAGTTATGGATATTTTTATCCACGGGATGGGTGACAATTCTGAAACAGCATTGAGTTATATTTTGTTAGGGGCATTTGCTGCTTCTATGACTCACACAGGACTTGCACCAATTTTAGCAATGAAAATATCAAAAGTTATTAAATCTAAAAAATACATGTTGATATTTATTTTGACAGGAATTGCAATCCTTTCTCAAAACCTAATCCCTGTTCACATTGCATTCATTCCAATCCTTGTTCCTCCTCTACTTAGCTTGATGAATGAGTTAAAAATAGATAGACGTGCTGTTGCTTGTGGTTTGGCTTTTGGTTTAGAAGCTCCATATATTGCTATCCCTGCTGGGTTTGGGTTAATTTTCCAAGGATTGATTGCAGAAAACATGATGCAAAATGGAGTTGAAGTTGTTAAAAGCGACATCTGGAAATATAACTGGATAATTGGAGCTTGCTTATTTGTAGGTTTTTTAGTTGCAATTTTCATTTCTTATAGAAAACCAAGAAATTATGAAAATCTTAAAATCAAAGAAGAAACACCTGTTGAAAATTTAAAATTAAATAAAAACCACTATATAACATTAATTGCAGCTGTTATAACCCTAGGGGTTCAGCTATGGACAAATTCTTTACCGCTTGGCGCATTAGTTGGGTTAGCTGTAATTTTTGGATTTAAAGCAATTGACCACGACAAGATGGACAAATTGATAAATGAAGGTGTTGGATTGATGGGTTATGTTGCATTTGTAATGCTTGTTGCTGCAGGTTTTGCATCAGTAATGAAAGCGACAGGAGGTATTGACTCTCTTGTTAATGCAATCACTCCGTTTATGATGTCTAGCAAGATTATTGCAACAATTTTGATGTTGGTTGTGGGTCTATTTATTACAATGGGAATAGGAACTTCTTTTGGTACAATTCCTATTTTAGCAGTTTTATATGTTCCAATTTGTTTAAAATTAGGATTTAGCATTCCGTCTATGATAATTATTTTATCAGCCGCTGCAGCACTAGGCGATGCAGGTTCGCCAGCATCTGATACAACACTTGGTCCAACAGCAGGCTTAAATGCTGACGGGCAACATAATCACATCTGGGATACTTGCATACCAACATTTTTACACTATAACATTCCACTATTTTTTGCCGCAATAATTGCAGTTTTAATTTTCCATTAATTAAATTTAATATATTATTTTTTTCAAATTATTTGCATGATAACATTAAGGAATTATGGTAGATGTTAATCAAGAATATGTTCCACTCCACTTACACACAGAGTATTCATTACTAGATGGAGCAATTAGGATAGGGGATTTAGTTAAATTTTGCGCAGAACACAACATGCCAGGTGTTGCGGTAACTGATCACGGTGTCATGTACGGTGCAATGGATTTGTATATTGATGCGGATAAAAACAATTCAAAAGAAAGAGAAAAAGCCGAACAAGATCCAAACTATAAACCTAAATTAGTCAACCCCATTGTTGGTTGTGAATTTTATGTTCATGATGGAGATATTTCTGAACGTGACCCAAACCACAACCCTAGATACCACTTGGTTTTGCTTGTAAAAAATAACCAAGGATATAAGAACATTGTTAAATTAGCTTCAAAAGCTCACATTGACGGGTTTTATATGAAACCTCGTATCAATTGGGAACTTCTTGAACAATATCACGAAGGTTTGATCTGCTCTTCTGCTTGTTTAGGGGGCGAAGTTCTTCAAAAGTTACTAAAGGGAGATTATGAAGAAGCTAAAGCAACAGCTAAAAGATTTAAAGACCTGTTCGGAGAAGATTATTATATTGAGTTGCAAGACCACGGACTTGAAGACCAAAAACGTACAAACCCAGATTTGATACGTATTGCAAAAGAACTTGATATAAAAATGATTATCACAAACGACTCTCACTATTTGAACAAAGAAGATGCTGACTGGCATGATACGTTGTTATGTATGCAGACAAAATCTTCAAAATCCGACCCAAATAGATTTCATTTTCCGAATAATGAGTTCTACGTAAAAACCGTTTCTGAATTGCGTGATGCCTTCAAATGGCTTGATAGCGAAACATTTGATGAATGTATCAAAAACACTGTAGAGATTTCTAAAAAATGTCATATTACTGTTGAATGGAAAGCTCCACTACCAGATTTCCCTGTGCCAGAAGGATTTACAACGGATACATACTTAGAAAAACTTGTATATCAAGGAATTAGAAGAAAATACCACCAAGAAGAAATTGAACCAAAACTCCAAGAACGTGCAAAATATGAACTAGGAGTAATTGAGCAAATGGGATTTTCTGCGTATTTCTTGATTACGTGGGATTTCATCCACTATGCCAAAACCCACGATATTCCAGTAGGTCCTGGGAGAGGTTCTGCGGCAGGTTCACTAGTTGCTTATGCACTTGATATTACGGACTTAGACCCGATTGAGCATAACCTATTGTTCGAAAGATTTTTGAATCCAGAACGTTTCAGTATGCCTGATATTGATACAGACTTCTGTATTGAAAAGCGTGGAAAAGTTATTGATTACGTAGTTGAAAAATACGGAGCAGATAAGGTTTGTCAGATTATTACATTTAACACTCTTGCTGCTCGTAACGCAATGAAAAGTGTTGCCAGAGTATTTGATATTCCATACGCAAGAAGTAAACAACTTTCAGACTTAATTTCTGGTGACCCTGGAGCAAAAATCTCTGATGCACTTCAAGATGGAATGGAATTGAAAACCCTATATGATAGCGACCCAGAAGTTAAAAGGTTAGTTGATACCGCACTACACGTTGAAGGTTTGAAAAACGCTACAGGCATGCACGCAGCGGGGGTAATCATTTCTTATAAACCTCTAGATGAAATTGTACCTGTTCAACACGGTAAAGATGGAGTTGTTGTAACCCAATATCACAGAGAAATTTTGGAAAAAATGAAACTGTTGAAGATGGACTTTTTGGGACTTCGTAACCTTACAATGATTTCTAAAACAGTTAAATTGATTAAAAAATGTCAGGATATTGATTTAGACATCAACCACATCCCACTAGATGATAAGCCAACTTATGACATGCTAATCCGTGGGGAAACAGTTGGGGTATTCCAGTTAGAATCCCAAGGTATGACAAACCTTGTAAAAAAATTACAGCCCGACGTTTTTGAAGATTTAGGCGCTTTAGTAGCTCTATTCCGCCCTGGTCCATTGGGTTCTGGCATGGTTGATGTTTTCGTAGATAGAAAACACGGTCGCCAAGAAATTACATATCCACACCCAAGACTTGAAAAAGTACTTAAAGACACATACGGAACAATGGTTTACCAAGAACAAATCATGCAGATTTTCCAAGAAATGGCAGATTACTCCTTAGGTCAAGCCGACATGGTTCGTCGTATGATGGGTCACAAAGACCCTGCTGCAATGGCTGCGCAAGAAGATAAATTAATTGCTGGTTCTGCAAAATATGGAATGAAAGCTGAAGATGCAAAAAAATTATTTGAACAAATTCAGAACTTCGCTTCATACTGTTTCAACAGAGCGCACTCATCAGCTTACGCATTTGTTGCTTACCAAACAGCATACTTAAAATGTCATTATCCTGTTGAATACTTGTCATCATTATTATCAAGTGTTGCGGGAGACCAAGAAAAAACTCAAGCTTATATTGAAGAAGCCTTGAAATATGGTATCAAAGTTCTTCCTCCAGATATTAACAAGTCTTATCTTGAATACGCACCAGATGGAAAGAACATCAGATTCGGTCTTGCTTCAATTAAGCAAGTTGGTGAAGGTGTAATTGAAGAAATTATCAAAGAACGTGAAGCTAATGGTGATTACAAATCAATTTATGACTTCATCAAAAGAGTTGACGTAAAATGTGCAAACAAAAGAGCGTTGGAAGGATTGATTAAAGCTGGTGCTTTTTCAACTATTGAAAAGAGTCGTAAACAATTGATGGATAACCTTGAGTACATCACGTCAACAGCATCTAAAGAAGCAAAGGAAAAAGAATCAGGGCAAGGAAGTTTATTTGATATGTTAGGTGACACAGCTTCTGTTGAAGATGCAAAATTCCATCTTTCTGGTTCAGATGAGGAATATGATGCTAGACAAATTCAAATTTTTGAAAAAGAATTTTTGGGTTTTTATGTTACAAGTCACCCATTATCAACAATTAGAGATAAATTACCATTCTTGATGACACATAAAATTTCTCAAATTCCAGAAGTTCCAAATGATAAAGTTGTTACCATTTGCGGACTTGTTACTGCAACAAAACAAATTCCGACACGAAACGACCCTACAAAATTTGTTCGATTTGTTACCGTTGAAGATTTAACTGGAAAAATTGATACATTAGCATTCAATTCAAAAATTGCGGAATACAATGATTTCTTGCAAAACGAACAACGAATTATTGTATCAGGTAAAGTTAGCAGACGTAGTGATGATGATCCGCCAATTATTTTGATTGATACGGTTAAACCAGTTGATAATTCAAATATTTTCACAATCGAGTTGAAGGATGAGTTAAAATTTGAAGAATTGATGTTGATGAAACAAATGCTCTGCAAATTCTCTGGCTCAGATCCAGTAATGTTAAAACTTCCAGATTTAACTGGTGATGTGAAAATCCTAGCATCATCAATGTTCTGGGTAAATTCTTCAAATGACTTGGTAAATATGTTGAACAAACGATTCGGAGAACGAATTGGAATATCAATAAAATCAATGGATACAGATATAAAAGAACCAGCTTAATAAAGCTGGTTCTTTATTTTTAAGCTTACAAATATATTAAAAATAAAAATTTACAAAAATTTTTTTGAAAAAATTAAAAAAAGTGCTTGAAATATAAAATTTAGCATGTATAATTAAGAGGTAACCCAAATAAGCGGGGGTAATTCAGTGGTAGAATGCCTCCTTGCCAAGGAGGATGTCGCGAGTTCGAGCCTCGTCTCCCGCTCCATAAAAGACCGTAGAACGAATGTTCAGCGGTCTTTTATTTTGTACCAAAAGAAATTACTCAAAAGCACAAGCCTCGTTGCTATGACTCTTTGCGAGATTTATCGAGCATTAGAGGCATAGTACCTACTTGGCTCCCGCTCCATAAAGAAGAGAGTTATAGAACTCTCTTTTTATTGTCTATTTTTTGTGGGTAATCCGTGGGTAATTAATGTTTTAAAACTTAAACACAAAACCGTGAAACTAAATCGTAATGCTTCTCTTTTTACATCAATCCCAAAATCTATAGATAAAGCAATAAATACAACCTTTGTAATGTTTATGTGGGCTATTAAAGGCGACAACGACTAAAACTAAAAAGGAAAGGGGCTCTTCGCCCCTTTCCATTCTAAATGAACATAAGTCAGTATTTTTAACTGATATATTTATAAAAAGCAAAAACTATTTTAAGAGATTTGTTAATTCATTTTTTAGTAATCTCATCAACATTTGTTTAAATTTCACATCTTTTTCTTTTATATTTTCCTCTTTTTCAGATCTTGCTTTAAATAAAGGAATAAAAAGTTGTGCGTCTTGAGCATGTTCCCAAATTCTTTCTACAGTTGCACCTTTAGTTCTTCCTGCAACAACAATAATATTACAGTTGTAATCTGTTAAAAAGTTCAAATTCCCTTCTTCAATGTCTTTATTATCCCCTCCAGTTGCAATTCCTAATTTTATACGATTATCTATAGTAAAAATAGCTGCAAAATCTACGTTTTGTGGTCGGATTTTAACTGTTTCATCAGTTGAATTTCTATCTTTTCGGTATTCAACATTTACATCAAAATGGAATTCTTTTTCAATTTTGCCTTTCATTTCATCAATTAAACTTCTTAAAATTGTAGATTTTCCACTATTTGAAGCTCCATGCACAGAAATTAATAAATCAAACTTCATATATACCTCCTTTACTTTTAGAACCCGAAAACTAAAAAAGGAGAACTTTAACAGTTCTCCTTCTATAAATTTACCCTGGATGCGATTCGAACGCATGACCTACCGCTTAGAAGGCGGTTGCTCTATCCAGCTGAGCTACCAGGGCTTACGTTTTTTATCTTAGCACGAAAATTTTTTCTTGCAAGTATAATTTTTAAAAATTTCTCCATAACTTCTAATAATCCATCCCCAAAAGAAAAGAGCCATATAGGCTCTTGTTTATGAATAGCTGGAAGTATGAAAAAGTTTTTTTATTTTGTATTAGATTTTTCTTACAGTTTTATTTAACTAACAAAACCCTTCTTTCACAACTACTCAACTGTTTAATTCTATATTAGCCAGTTAGGCAGGTTAAAGTTAATAAAAATCCATAAAATTGCATTTATTTTTTCGGATTTTTTATGTTTAAGCTATAATTTTTCTATACTGTAATTAATATATAAAGGAAAAGATTATGCTAAGTGGAAATGAAATTAGAAAATTATATTTAGACTATTTTAAGAACAAGCATCAACATACTATCGTTGAAAGTTCAAGTCTTGTTCCTGATAACCCAACAGTTCTTCTTACGACAGCTGGAATGTTGCAATTTTTACCAATATTCTTAGGAATTAAGCCTTGTCCTTACGAACCAGCAAGAGCTACTTCATGCCAGAAATGTGCTAGAGCTGGTGGTAAAGATTCAGACATTGAAAACGTTGGTAGAACTCCACGCCACCATACATTCTTTGAAATGTTAGGGAATTTCTCTTTTGGCGATTATTACAAAAAAGAAATTATTCCTTGGGCTTGGGAATTTGTTACTGAAGTTTTGAAATTAGATAAAGACAGATTATGGATTACTATTTACGAAACAGATGAAGAAGCTTTTGACATCTGGAGAAGCGTTGGTGTTCCAGCTGAACGTATCAAACGTAAAGGCAAAAAAGATAACTTCTGGGGTCCTCCAGGAGCATCTGGTTCATGCGGTCCTTGTTCAGAAATTCACTACGACTTAGGTGAACAATACAAATGTGATGACCCTAATTGCGGTATTGATACTTGCGAATGCGACAGATGGGTTGAAATATGGAACTTGGTATTTACAGAATTATATCAAGATGAAGAAGGCAACCAATCTCCATTGGGCAAGAAAAACGTTGATACAGGTATGGGTTTAGAACGTATTGCAATGGTTTGCCAAGGTGTTGCATCAACATTTGAAACAGATTTACTAAAACCTATTATGGATAAAGTTTCTGAAATGAGTGGTGTACCTTACAAAAAATCTGAAAAAACAGATGTTTCTTTGAGAATTATCACAGACCACGCAAGATGTGTTTCATTCCTTATTTCAGATGGTGTAATCCCTGGAAATGAAGGTAGAAGCTATGTTCTTCGTATGATTTTGAGAAGAGCATTGCGCCACGGTAAAATCTTGGGTATGGAATTACCATTCTTATACAAATTGGTTGACGTAATCGTTGAAAATTATGGTGAAGCATATCCTGATTTAGTTAAAAATAAACAAAAAATTATTGATACTATCAGAAAAGAAGAAGAACGTTTTGCTAAAACTCTTGACAGAGGTTACAAAATGTTAGATGAATTTATCGATAATAAAAAAGACATTGATGGCGAAAGTGCATTCAAATTGTATGATACTTTTGGCTTCCCATTTGAATTAACAAAAGAAATCGCAGCAGAACAAGGTTTGAATGTAGATGAAGCTGGGTTCAAAGCTGCAATGCAAGAACAAAAGGAACGTGCAAAAGCTGCAACAGCTAAAATCAGTGTAACTGGCGATATGAAATACGCTAAAATCGAAAAAGAAGTTGGTTCAACTAACTTTATCGGTTATACAGATAATGATTGTTCTGATGCTAAAATATTGGCTCAAGTAGAAGGCGAAGGATATGTTGATATTGTTCTAGACAAAACTCCATTCTACGCTGAATGTGGTGGTCAAGTTGGAGATAGCGGATATATTGAAAGCGAAAACTTGAAAGCGGAAGTTTTAACAACATTCAAAGTTAACGACTTGTATGTTCACAGATGTAATGTTCTAAATGGGGAAGTTACTATTGGAGAAACTGTTAAAGCTTATATCGATGTTCCAAGAAGAGAACAAATCCGAGTTCACCACACATCTGCTCACTTACTTCAAGCAGCACTTGTTAAAGTTCTAGGCTCAGAAGTAAAACAAGCAGGTTCTTATGTAGATGAAAGCCGTATGAGATTTGACTTTACATTCTCAAGAGCTATGACTCCAGATGAAATTGTTAAGGTTGAAAACTTGATGAACAAATGGATTGGAGAAGGTTATAAAGTTAATACCAAAGTTATGGGTATTAAAGAAGCTGAATTAACAGGTGCAACAGCACTATTTGGCGAAAAATACGGAGATACTGTTAGAGTTGTTTCAATTGAAAAAGAAACAAAAGACGGTGTTGATTGTATTTCTAAAGAATTTTGTGCAGGTACTCATGCAAGACAGCTTGTAGATTTGAGAGTTGTTAAAATTATTTCAGAAAGCGCAATTGCAGCAGGGACAAGACGTATTGAAGCAGCCGTTTCAAATTCTGCAATTGAATATTTGAATGCAAAATCTGCTGAAATTGATAAATTATCTACAAAATTCAAATCTCACTTTGACGAAGTTGTTGAACGTGTTGAAAAATTATCAGATGAAAATAGAGAATTACAAAAACACGTTGAAAAACTTGAAGAAGAAAATGCAAGAAACAAATTTGCATCATTCATCTCTAGAGCTCAAGATATTGAAGGCGGTAAGTTATTCATTTCTAAGGTTGAAGGTTTAAAACCAATCGGAATTAAAATCGGTTTAGAATACTTATCTAACAAACTTGGAAACAGCGTAATTATCCTTGCTGGAGAAACAACTGTTGCAGTTAAAGTTTCTGACAACTTTGTAAAACTAGGTGTCAACGCTGGTAAACTTGTTGGCGAAATCGCAAGAGCAACTGGAGCAAATGGTGGCGGACGTCCAAACTTTGCTCAAGGTGGAGTTAAAGATTCTTCTAAATTAGATGAAATTTTGACTAAAGTTGAAGAAGAAATTAAAGCCGTAAAAGTTCAATAATAGGAAAGGGAATAAAATGACAGTATTGAAAATTGAAAAATTACCACACAACAATATTTTGCCAGAATATAAAACAGAAGGCGCTGCTGGCATGGATTTATGTGCAGCAATTTCTGAACCAATGGAATTAAAACCTTTAGAAAGAAAACTTGTTCCAACTGGTTTGAAAATTGAACTAGAACACGGCTACGAAGCTCAAATTAGACCTCGTTCAGGTTTATCTATCAAACACGGAATTACTTTAATCAACTGTGTTGGTACAATTGATGAAGATTATAGAGGTGAAGTTTGTGTTCCTATCGTAAATATTTCAAACGAAACATACACAATCCAACCAGATGAAAGAATTGCTCAAATGGTTATCGCTCGTGTAGAACAAGCTAAACTAGAAGTTGTTACAGAATTAACTGAAACAACTCGTGGCGAAGGCGGATTTGGTTCTACAGGAAAATAGTTAAATACATTTATTGAATGATTACAAACACCATAGTCAGTACTAAAATGACTATGGTGTTTATTTATATTTGAATAAAGAAAGGAATTATGAACTATGAGTATGAACGCAACTCCACAAGTACAACCACAACCAGCTGAAAAATCTTGGCTAGTAACAGCCCTACTATCATTTTTTGTAGGCTTTTTAGGTATCCACAGATTTTACACTGGTTATATCGTAATTGGTATTGTTCAATTATTGACTTTAGGCGGATGCGGATTATGGGCATTGATTGACCTTATCTGTATTTTAGCTAACAAATTCAATGACGCAAAAGGTCAAGCTTTAACAGATTACAACAAAGTTGTAGCAATTGTATTAGGCGTTTTATTAGTATTGTCAATTGTTGTAGGTATGTTATCAAACTTACTTACAGTAGTAGCATTATTTGCAGGACAATCATAGGTAAAGATTAAAAGGAGATTTTTTAAATGGCTATTACAGAATATGGTTCAGATACAACTTTGAACAAGTTGGAAGGTAAAAACTGGGTTGCAACAATGATGTTATGTTGGACATTGGGTGCATTTGGGGCTCATCGTTTTTATACAGGCAAAACTGGTACAGCATGGGCAATGGCAATTATGACACTTACTTGCTGTCTAGCCCCAATTTCATTAATCTGGACATTAGTAGATGGTATTTCAATTGCTATTGGCGCTTGGAAACACGACGATGGAAGCGAATTATATGAAAGAATTAATTGGCTTGGCTATGTTTATATAGCATTTGTTGTAATGTCAATTCTTTATGTACTATTGCAATTGGCAATTTTCTTTGCCGCTTTAGGTGCTGGAATTGCAGCTGGTTCATAGTTAAATAATAATTGAGAAAAAGCAGTATCGATTTTCGGTACTGCTTTTCTTTTAGAGAATAAAATGAAAATAGATAAAATTTTGATAAATCGAATATTTGTCCTTACGCTGCCCCTATGGTGCATAGTCTTGGCTAATCTTGCAGTAAAAGCTCATTTTAAAGTTTTTTGCTTATTCAAACTAATATTTCACCACGAATGTTTAGGTTGTGGAATGACAAGAGCCTTTGCCGCCTTGAGTAGGTTTGAATTTCGGCAGGCTTATGCATATAATCCAAGAGTTGTAATTGTTGCACCGCTATTTGTTTTGATATGGATTTTGATGATAAAACAAGTATTTAAACCCAATAAAAAAGGAACCTGTGAAGGTTCCATTTAGTAGTAGTAGGGGAAAAGGAGGAAAAATTATTAGTATCAATTAAACTTTGTTTTTATTTTAATTACATTTTATTTATCGGTTGATTTTTAGAGAAACTTTAATTTTTTACTTCTATTGTTAAGAACTTGTTACAATTGTATAAAACTAAGAATTTTACCCAATAAAAAAGGAACCTTTGAGGGTTCCGATTAGTAGTAGGGGAAAAGGAGGAAAAATTATTAGTATCAATTAAACTTTGTTTCTTATTTTAATTACATTTTATTTATCGGTTGATTTTTAGGGAAACTTTAATTTTTTACTTCTTATGTTAAGAAGTTGTTACAATACAAAAAAGAGATTTTACAAACAATTTGCAAAATCTCTGATTCGGTTATGGGGTAAAACTCTATTCGTAAGGATATGTTAGTAGATTAAGGTGTATAAAAATTAGTCCACAATTGCAGAAATAATCATTGCGATACCAGCAATTCCTGCTACTGCACCAATAGTTCTTGTCCTTTGAGAAGTTCTAGGATGTTTGTGGATGTCATTATAATCACATCTTTCGTAACGAGGTGGTTCTGGATTATGAAATCCACGATTAGGATATTTGTCATGGAATCTACCTGCTGCAAAACAAGGTGTAGCTAAAGTTAAGCATAAAGCTGTTGCGATAATCTTTTTCATAATGACCTCCTTTTGTATTCTCTTTTCATTGCCTACATCTATATAACGAACATGGAAATTAAAAGTTCATTTTTTGTTGGGAAGATTTGAATGTTGAGTAAAATTATACATATTCGTCATTCTGAGCGGAGCGAAGAATCCCTTTAAAATTATGTCCTCTCCTAGGGAGAGGATTTAGGAGAGGGTTTGATATTTTCAATGTTCACTTTTTCTTTTTTATTTCGACGAAAAAAGAAAAAGCAGAACCGAAAAAGAAAAACACGAATGATTAAATGGTTCGAGTCATCAGGGGCTTTGCCCCCGAACCCCTTAAGCGAATTTGTCATGCTGAACTTTACAAAGCGAACCGTTGAGCTAGAGCGAAACGAGTAAGTCCGTATGCGTTGGCGTAGCCATTAGCTGTTTCAGGGTCTCTAACTGGAGCGTTCAGATTAACCCTCTCCCTAACCCTCTCCCATTGGAGAGGGAACTATGACCACGTCATACTGAGCAAAGCGAAATATCTTAAGCTGAACGTATAGGCTTGAGATTAAAAAGAATAAACGCCGTCTGATAAAAATCAGACGGCTTTAAAATTTTTATAAAACTTTCAAAACTACTATTAGTTAGAACCGTTTAGCAAACCATAAGCAGCATCCCATCCGCTCATGCCACCTCTTGTTTTGAATTTTGCAATTTGGCTTACACTATTTTTTCTGTATTTTTTAACTTCTTTAGCTGTTTTATTTGCTAATTTTTTATTTTCATTTCTTGAAGTCAAAACAGTATTTGCATAAGTTAAGAAATTTTTGTATTCATTGCAAGCATATCCAGCTTTTAATTTTGCAGGATAAGCGTAAGCAGTATAATCGTAAACATTCATAGCTCTTTCAGCGTTTGCTGGTTTGCCTTGAATTGCTTCCCAATAAGTGCTTGTTTGTTTTGTTAATACAACAATAATTGCAAGTGGGTTGTAACCTGCATTTGACATCAAGTTAACAGCGATTACATCAGCCTCTTTTTCTTTTTGAAGGCTTGCATAATTTGTTGCTAGAGTTGTAGCTGTTTCGTTAGTTGAGATATTTGTATCTGTTGCAGCTTGTAACAATGATACAACCTTTCCTCTAGAAGCATGCCCTGCGATAATATGACCTAATTCGTTTGCAACTACAGCTGCAACTTCGTTATCGTTGCCAGCATAAGCTAATTCATTAGTTGATACGTTTACAACTTTATTTGTTGAATAATTTGAATTATCTACAGCACCAGAAACTACTGCAAATTTTACATTTGTTGCAGAAATTCCGTTTTTAGTAAGCAAAGTTTGACCAACTGTAGAAACTCTTGTTGTCGCATTATAGCTTGCAGCTGATGCTGGAATTGTTATTGCAATGGCAATAAACAAAGAAAATAAAACTTTTTTCATAAAACCTATTCTCCTTATATGATACACTCTTACATTTTATAACAAAATTAGTTTTTGTGAAATATTTTTCGGTTATTGCATTTTTTTATTTTAAAGATTATATTATTCTTGATATTTTTATATAGGAGTTTCGATTATGTTTTTAGAAAAATTGGAAAAATTTCAATTGTTATCCTTAGGCTTAGTTATTGCAATTGCGGGAATTATAGCATCTGTAGTTGTAACGAATGGATTTTCAAAAGATGTTGTATCTGTTACAGGTTCTTATTCTCAAAATGTAGTATCTGATAGCGGGCGTGTTGAATTTACTATTCACTCAAGACAATCCAACAAAGCTCAATGTTTTTCAACCCTAAATAAACAGCGACCAACAGTTATGAAATATTTAAAATCTCAAGGATTCACAGATGAGAATATTGATGTAAAAGCTCCGCAAGGCTATGACGTTTATGCAATCAATTCAAACGGAGTTTCAACAAATCAAATTGTTGCATACGATTCCACACAAAGAGTTTCTGTAAAATCTTCAGATGTTCAAAAAATTAAAAAAGTTTCTAATGACATCACTAATTTAACTCAACAAGGCATTGATATTAGCGTTGATGAACCATCATATTTCTATTCAAAATTAGCAGATTTAAAGGTTCAAATGCTGGAAGAAGCAACAAAAGATGCAAAACAAAGAGCATCTGCAATGCTAAAACCAACACACAACAGAGTAGGAAAAATTCAATCAGTAAGTATGGGAGTATTCCAAATTACACCAGTAGATTCAACAAATGTTTCTGATATGGGAATCAGCGATACAACCTCAATAGAAAAGAAAGTTACATCAGTTGCAAACGTAACATTTAGAGTTAAATAATAAAAATTAGAAAGGGCAATTATTATATATAATTGTCCTTTTTTCTTGATATTTTTGTCCAAATTTTGTATTATTAGATTTATGAAATCTTTTATTGCATTTTTAATAGTATTAATAATCGCTTGTTGGACACTGCCACATCTTGATTTCATGAAAAAGACAAGATCTGGAGTAAAGCAAGAATCATTTGTGTCTTTAGACTCCTCTAGTTTGCCTCCAATTTTAAAAACATATTTTGCAGATAAACACGTAAAATTTGAGATATATAAAATTCCAAATCACGTTAGAGATTTATTAACCCTTAATTCTGATTTTTCCAGTGTTTACCAAAACAAATCAAAAATTTCAGTTATTATAACTGAACCAAAAGAGAAAAATTCTAATTTTGATTTGCTGCATAGTAACGTGAAAAAATCTCTTGCAGACTATCCTAACAAATTCAATTTGATATATAGATATGAGAATAACAATATTTCTTATGCAAACCCTTATGACACTGACGCTGCGAATGATTTACAGGAGATATGCAAATCATTTTGTTTAATCGACCCTCAAAGAGAAACATTATTAACTTTCAAAAAACTCACAGCAACAGAAGTTGAAAGTGTTGAAGTAATTTTTCAACAATACAGCGAGGTTGAGAAGTAAACATTTATTAAAATATTATCGGCTTTTAAGCTTATTTGTCCTATAATTTTTGTAGAAAATAGATTTGAGGTTATGATGAAAAAATTTTTTACTATTGTAGGGTATTTGTGTCTAGGCGTAGTTTTATGCTTATATTTAGCATTTTTATTTTTCTTGCCTAGAAAAATCGATTTGAATACTTATAAACCAGATATTCAAAAACTCATTAAAGATAACACTGATTTAACACTAGATTTTGACGACTTAAAATTAACTACTTCACCACTTTTAGAAGCTGGAATCAAAACTGGAAAAGTTGATGTTAAACTTCCAGACGGTTCAGTTCTTTTAAGTGCGGATTCATTAAAGGGAAAAGTTTTTCTACCAAGCTTACTTTTATTAAGCGTTAGAGTTTCAAATGTAGATATTGAATCTCCAAAGTTGAATGTCGAAATTCTAAATGGACAAAGTTTTAAAGTTGGTGATGTTTATGAAAACTTGGTAAACAAACAAAGAAAAGAAAGATTAGCAAATCCAACTGTCGAAGCTGTAGAAACTCAAAATCTTCCAATTGATGTTTCAAAAATTAAAATCTTTGTTCCATCAGTTAATTTGAATAATTATTCAGCAGTCATTGATGATACAAAAGCACATCACAAATTAACCTTGAAAGGGGATAAATTAAAATTAGGATATTTTAATGGTAAGACTGCAAAATTAAAAACTGAAGCTCAATTGTTGAGTGATGATAATACAAATGTTGTTGCAAAATTGGATATTGATACTCTCTTGCCAGAATTAAAAAAGGAAAAGAAATTCCAAAATGATGAAGAAGTTTTTTCTCTTCCATTTGTCAACCCTGTAACAGCATATAGAACTTACGATTTAAAATCTAATATTGATTCAAAACTAAAAATAAGACAACACAAAGTTGATAAATCAATCTTGTTGAATGGTTATGTAGATATTGAAAATACAACCGTAAAACTTTCTGGATTACAACTCCCAGAGTCTTACTTTAAATTAAAATCAAATGGAACAGTTTCTGATATTGACACAAATATATATGTTACAGAAAACGAATATTTGAACTTGTTTGGAACTGTTGATTATGGAAAGAAAAATCCATACATTGACTTGAAACTTAAATCTCCAAAAGTTCATTTCGCAAATATTTTGAATATTACAAAAGCTTACTTAGATACAATTCATATTCAAAATGACATTGCAAATATGACTGCAAGCGGTTATTTATTAGCTAATGCAAGTTTGAAAACTGACTTCAAAGATATTACTTCTACTGGTAAAATTCTTGTTAGAGATGGTAATATCACAGATAAAAATATTGGTTTGTTATTCAACAATATGAAGGCAAATATCTTCCTTGATAATAATACATTACAAGTTAAAGATAGCCACGTATTGATTAACAATAAACCTCTTATTTTCTCTGGTAAAATTGATTCAAATTCTATTGCGAATTTTGATGTGAAAGCTGATAAAATTCCTCTAACTGGATTGTATTTAGCTTTTGCACCAAGAGATATTAAAAGAGCATATATTCTTTCTTCTGGGAATTTATCAATTAATTCTAAAGTTTCTGGGGAAATCAAAGGGATTTCAGCTTTGTTAAAAACAGATTTAGGTAATCTTGTATTACGTGATAGAGCAGGAAATTTCGTATTATCTAATGCTGATTCAAAATTTGTTGTCGCAAATTATACAGGCAAAATCTTTGGAAGACTTACAAATAAAGGTTTTGCATTCACTTTGCCAAAAACAAATTCTACAATTAAAGATGATTTGTTGACTGTTAATATTGATAATAAAAATATAAACTTAAACAACTCAAAAGTACGAGTAAATAATCATTCAGATATTTATTTGAGTGGAAACATAAAAAATTATCTATCTGATATGAAGATGGAATTTAGAGCTGATGGTGGACTTGTTGTTTCTGATATTGCAAACTTTATTGGACAAGAAGCAACACCATATTTATCAATGAGAGGAACAATCCCTGTTAAGGCAATGTTCTCATCTCAAGGAAAGAGAATGAAAGTTATCGCTCAAGCTATTGCTAACGATGGAAACTATATTACACCAGTAAAAATCAATAGTTTAGTTGGTCACCAATCATTCTTACAATTCATTTTGAATAAGAATGATGAAACTATAAAAATCTCAAATTCTGGATTATTCTCTAGAAATCAAGGTGCTCCATTTAGTGACAATTTATACTCTAATATGGGTGGAGCACACGAAGTCGTTTCTGTAAAAGGAATGGTTTCTAACTTGAGTACAAATCCTTTCATCAACTTGTTTAAAGTTTCAGTTCCTAGAGAATTAGATGGTTCAATTTGCATATTTAACCGTTCTAAATTTACTGTAGGCGGACATTTATTCTCATTTGGCAATTTATATTCTCCAAGATTAACTGGCGATTTGACAATTAGAAATTTAGAAATTCCAGAAATTCAAACAAAAATGAGAAATGGAACTCTAAATATTAATAATAGAAACCTAAATATTGCGTTGAATGATATTGATGCAAATGGTTCAGATTTTAGAATTTCAGCTCAAACAAATTTTGACTTGCTACAATCAATGACATTGTCAAATGTAAGAGTTCTTTCTAGAATGCTTGATGTTGATAAGTTGATGGTTGTATCTGATAATTTGATGAAATCACTACCTGCAGCGCCTGCAACCACAACATCATCAAATGCTACAACAGATATTCCTGTAACAATTCAACGAGGAATGATTCATTTTGCAAAAATTAAATCTGGAAATATTGTTGCAGACAATACAACTGGTAGAATTTCACTAGCAAATAACGTATTCCACCTAGATAGATTAAGAACTCATACAATGGGCGGAAGTGTTGATGGTAATATCGCAATGAACCTTGCAACAACTGATTTGGCTGTTAAAGTTCGTGGTAAAAACTTTGACGTTGAAAAAGCGTTGTTAGAACTTATGGATATGAAAGACACATTGTCTGGAATAATGAATTTCTCTACAAATATTTCATTAAAAGGTCTGACAATAGAAGAACAAATGAAAACTCTAAAAGGTTCTGTTGATTTCAATGTAAAAGATGGTCAACTTGGACCATTCGGGAAATTTGAAAACTTCTTGATGGCAGAAAACTTGAGAGAAAATGCGTTCTTCTCTTCTACAATCGGTTCTGTAATCACAAATATAGCAACAATCGACACTTCACACTTTAATAATTTGTATGGTCATTTAACATTCAACGATGGCTGGGCAAATATTGCACCGATTAAATCTCAAGGAAACGTAATGTCAATGTACATTGCAGGTAAAATCAATTTGCTTGACAATAGCGCTGATATGAAACTTCGTGCAAAATTAGCATCAGCATTTTCTGACAAGTTAGGACCAGTAGCAAATATCAATCCTGTCAATTTGATTAAAAATACTCCAGGGTTGAATGTTGTTGCAGTTAAGACATTCTCAATCTTCTGTCAATCAGTTTCTACAGAAGAATTGAAAGCAATTCCTCATTTAGGAAAAGGTAAAACAGATGAAAATGCAACAAAATTCCAAGTAGTTCTTCGTGGAGATACCAGAAAACCATTGAAAATGATTAAATCTTTCAAATGGTTAGCTCTAGATTCAGAAATTCAAAGTGCTCAAGACTTTGTTGATACTCTTCCAACACCAGCAGAAGGTGAAGAAGGTATGACGGTTGAAGAACTAATCAAATTGAGAGAAGAACAAGCAGCTGCAGCAGCTCAAGGCTTGACGGTTGAACAATTAGAGGAAAAAGAAAACCATCCATCATTATTCTCAAAATTGAAAAACAAAAAGAAAAAATAAAATACATTGATTATAAAACGGGGTTGAAAATTCAACCCCGTTTTTGTGTTAAAATAAGCTTATGAAAATTTTCAAAAAATCAGCTATTTTGTTATCGTCGCTTACAGTGTTTGCAGGTGGATTATATCTTTCTTATTTGTATCTGCTTCCACCAATTTTAACCTCTCAAAAAATGCAAACAAAATACGAAGAAATTCTCTCTAACAAGCTTAATTTAGATATTTTTCTGTCGGGCTTAAATCTCAAAACAAACCCTAATCTCACAATCGAGATTTCTCTAAAAGAAGGAAAAATTAAAACAAAACAGAATAAGGATTTATTATCCATAAAAGATTTTGAATATAAAACTAAATTCTTATCTCTCAAACCCAAATATGTTGGAACAAACAGCATTTATTTTGATGCGACTCAACTCCCAAAATTCAATAAAAATAAAAACGAAAACTCTCAAATTAAATTTGACATAAATTATATGCCACAGGTTAATATAAAGAAGGCATACGTTAAACTCGATAATTCTTCTTATCTTACTGTCGAGAATTTTAACTCGCAATTAGAGAATAAAGCGATTGAATCAACTTTTCTTGCAAAAGTTAAAATCCCATACGTCAAAAATGTTATTGTAATAGGGCAAGACGGGAAAATTATTTATCCAGAAAATCACAAATTTTATATAGATAATTTGTCTTTGCAACTTGAGTCTTCAAAGCTATTTGCAAATGGAAATCTCGAAGAACTTTCTTTCACAGGGAAAAATTTATCTGTTTCAGAATTAGAAAAAAGTTTTTTATATTTTTACAAACTCAAACATCCAAATAAGAAAAACTTTATTGAAAATTTTCACAATATGACAGGACAAATGGATGTTAATTTGATGTTGTCAAAAAATGGGCTTGTCGGGGATTGCAAGGCTAAAAATTTAAAAGCTCTATTTTTTGATTATAAAATCCCAGTTTCTTTACCAATGACAAAGTTTGTTTTTTCTGGGAGAGAAATCACCGCAAAAACAGTGGGAACATTTGGCGGAGAACCAGTTCATACTAATTTTTATTTGACAGGATTAGGAACAAAAGATTTAGTTGCAACGGGTTCTGTTTATTCTTCGTTGACAAATAATTTTGCTAAAAAGTATTATCCATTAGTAAAAATAGCTAAAAAAGCAGATGCAAGTGTTCACTACAAAACGCATAACGGAGTTGTTGATATTGATTACAACCTAAAACTTCCAAAAGGTAGCGACTTAATTACAAAATTTGCGAGCATAAATAACACTGATAAAAACAGAATTATTTCTGCGAAAACTCAGAAAATTGGAGATAAAATTACTCTAAAAAAATACAGTTTATCTTTTGATAATCAAGCAGATTTAATTACAGGAACTGGTTTATTTCTAAAAAATAACGGACACTATAGCCCAGATAATATAACTCTAAAAACAAAGGGGCAATTGCCAGTATCACTACTAAGCTCCGTTATTCATGATTATCTAAAAGGCGGAAAATTCTCTGCCGACTTGAGTTACAAATTCCCAACAAAAACATTATTAGGCTCAATGGATTTGTATGACGTTGCACACAAAGATTATTTATATCTTGAGCACGCAAAATTTGATATTGGAAAAGATGATAAAATTGTTCTACATTCTAA
Organism: Candidatus Methanomethylophilaceae archaeon; assembly: GCA_963590665.1. Taxonomy (GTDB): domain Bacteria; phylum Cyanobacteriota; class Vampirovibrionia; order Gastranaerophilales; family Gastranaerophilaceae; genus Zag111. The sequence continues at coordinate 13,065 of CAVAPR010000006.1, read as the reverse complement.
AGGAACATTTTTCAATTCCCCAATTTATGTTTCTATGATTGCGGATAACAACTTTAGAAAAAATCTTTTAGTCCACGATATAAATATTCATCTAAAAAAATATATTGTTAAAAAGGGTAATTTAGCATCTATTCCAAAATCTTATGATGGAGAAATTTCGTTAAATAAATCAAATATAAACGACTATAAAGTCGAAGTTGAAAAAGGGCAAATTTTAGTAGATGAAATTTATCATAGAACCTTTACCCTTCAAGATGTAAAAATTATTGGAAAAATGAAAGATAATATTGTTAATTTCATTATTCCAGAAACAAACTACGCAAAAGGTCAATTGAGCGGAAAAGGACAATACGACGTAAAATACCACAATTCAGATATTTATTTCTTCGCCTCTGATATTGATTCAAATGAAGTTGCAACAAATATTTTTAATTTCAAAGACCAGATTAACGGTTCTGCTTTTGCAACCCTTCACTTAAAAACCAAAGATAAATTAAATGACATCAAGGCTCATGCAACTTTTGCAATTACAGATGGTTATTTGCCACAATTAGGCTCAACAGAATTTATGATTGGGCAATCACAAAAACACAAATTTCTAAATAAAATTAAAAAGAAATTCACATTGGCAAATATTACAAATATCGATTTTTCAAAATCTAATATCTTCTATTCAAACCTTAGAGGGTCATTCTTAGTAGATAATAGCAAAGTTCATAATGTAAAAATCTACTCTCAAAGTGACTATTTGTCACTGTTTATTGAAGGTGATTATAATATTGATTCTGAACACGCAGATTTTTGTATCTGGGGCAGACATAATAAAACTGAAGAGAAAAAAATTAGAATTTTCAAAATTCCACTTTCTCTGATTTATCGAGTTGTATTCAGAATTGAAAAAACAAAAGATATGTATAAAGCAAAACTTGCTCAAATTCCACCAATCAAAATTAAACCAATGGACATTGAGTCAGTATTTAAAGTTACTGTTTGCGGGAACCTAAACGAAGGAAATGTAAAAGTTCAGCTCAAAGATATTCGGTAATAAAAACTCTCTACATCTCGTCTAACAACAATGTTGGTTCTGGAATTGGATTTTTGAAAGAGTCTTCAATATTCAAACTATTTGCGTTTTGCAAATCTTCTTCTGCTAACTCTTCTTTGCCAAGTTTTTTATAAACTTCTGCACGCTCAAAATAAAGTCTATTTTGCAACAAGAAAACTCTATCTTCATTTGATTTTACAAGCAAATCATTATATATTTTTAGGGCTTCTTCATACTGTTTTATGTTATACAAAAATTGTGCCTTGTCCCACAAAAAAGAATCTCTATCTTCATCTGTTTGAGCCTTTGCAATTTCTTTATCAAAATCTTTAATTGCACTCTTATACTGCTTTGTATAATATTTGATAAAAATTTTGTTATCAAAATTCATCACATTATACTCATCTGGTCCAAGCTTATATGCCTTGTCATAATCCTTTATTGCGCCTTCATAATCTTTCAATTGGAATTTTGAATAACCTCTCAAAGAATACCAACTTGGAGCAATAGGGAATATTTTAGAACCAACTGTAGCAACTTTTATTGCTTCATCATATTTTTGATTATTTATAAGATTCAATGTAATTTTGAAAGGTGAACCAATACAAAAACATACTAAAATTACCAAAATTAAAGCAAAAGCCTTTGCTAATTCTATTTTGAAAAGTTTATAATACTTTTTGTCGATAAAATCAGTTGGGTTGTAAACTGTTTTTTCAAACTCACCAAAATTCTTTTTCAACCATTTTTCAAAATGAATTGTACTGATATGGAGCAAAGCTTGGTAAATCACAAACATAACCACTAATAGCGGTAATACATTGCAATACCATCTTAAACTAGATAAAAATGCGTAATGAGGAAATATCACACCGTATAACAAAATCAAGAACACTAAAAAGATTGCAACAGTTGTAATTCTTTTGGTCTGTTTTATAAAAGCCCAAATAGAACTGATTTGTTCTTCTGTAAGACTTTTATCAAACTTATATCCTTGAAAAGTATTGTTAATTGATTTGATTACAGTTGTACTATTATCGACATAATTATAAAAATTCATTGGTGCACGTTTAAATATGCGCTTTAAAATATTAAACTTAATCATATAAAATGTAAATTCCCTCTTACAAACTCAATGATAACATACTAACGTGCTATTTAAACATTACCGAACTGGTTTGTTGTGTAAAAATATATTAAATCCTTATCAATTGGGCTTTTTAGACATATTGTTAGTTTTGTATAAACTTAATATATTGTAACAACTTCTCTTATTTCAAAAGTTCTTCTATTTTATCTTGAATTTCTTCTGGTGTAAAGCCCTTGTAATTTATTCTAGAAGATGTGATTGGTTGTTTGTAATCATATTTATTTATTGAGCGAGAATCAACAATTACAGATGGTGGCAAAATTGACCACTTGTATAGCGCAGTTGACATTCTTCTATAAAATTTGTCCAACCATTCAATTTTTTGTTCTTTAGAAACTTCATTTTTTGTTTCATACAAGAATTTTGAATTGAGCATATCGTAGTAATGTTCTTTTTTATTTTCAATTCTCCAGATAACTTCGTCCAAAAATTCGTAAGGCATAAGCGCATCTTCTGCAATCAATGGTTTACCTGTTTTAGGGTCAATTGCAAGTTCTGCACCTGGTTTTTTCAAAATAATTGCTTCTGGGATTGCGTTTTTATGCGCTCTATTTTCGTTCATCCATCTTGCAAGAGCAAAAAGTTTTGTTTTCGGCACATCTGCAATTGGCGCAAAACCACCAGACATATCTCCGTTAATTGTTGCATAGCCCATATAAAGTTCAGACTTGTCAGATGTTGCAATCGGCAAACAAGAACCAAATTCGTTACTTATTCCCCACAAAAACATAGCTCTTGAACGTGCTTGAATATTATCCATCGTAAAAGATTTTTTATATCTTCCATCCCAGCTTTTTTCAACAGTTGCAAACAATTTCGTCAAACAATTATTAGTTGTTTCAACCATATCCTTGATTGAAGCTTCAGTGAAATTTATACCTAAATTGTTAGCCAATTTTTCAGCATCAGACTTACTTTCAGAACTTGTAATTTTAGATGGCATACTTATACCAAATACGTTTTCACAACCCAACGCATCAGCCAATAAAACAGCACAAACTGTTGAATCCAATCCTCCAGACAAACCTAATACGGCACGTCTAAAGCCAGTTTTTTTGAAATAATCTCTAATCCCTTGGACAATTGTTTTATAAGTTCTTTCTAAATCTGGTTCATATTCCAAAGTATAAACCTTTGCCTCTGTCAAAGTTTTTTCTAATCCTTTTGTTAATGGATAAATTTTACCCAAACCTAGGTGTGGATTAACAATCATAAATTGTTCTTTGAATGATTTTGCTCGAGCTAAAAGTTTTCCATCCTTGTCGAAAACTCTGCTTGAGCCGTCAAAAGAACTATTATCAATAGCCCCAACTTGATTTACATAAATAATAGGAGTTGAATATTTTTTAGCGACAAAAGACAACATATTGTGCTTCAATTGTTCTTTTTTAGCTCTTGTCGGAGAAGCGGAACAATTGATAAATACATCTGGATTTTCTTTTGCTAATTCATCAATTGGGTCAATTGAATACAAAGTTGTATCATTAAAAAATTCCTTGTTATTCCAACAGTCTTCACAAATTGAAATTCCATATTTTTTGCCATTGATAACATTTACCTTATCGCAGTTTTGGATTTTATCTTCATCAAATTGCCCGAGAGTGTCACTTGGCTGGTTCCCTACAACTGGAGAAGGTTCAATATATCTGTAATCATTAAATTCTGAATATGTTGGAAGTAATGATTTCCTAATAATTCCTTGAATTTTACCATCTTGAAGTACGGCAACAGAATTGTAATATTTTTTTCCTGTCAAATGGTCATATTTTCTAGGTTCAACAAAACCCACAATTGCAGAGGTTGATTTTGTAATTTTTGCAATTTCTTTTAACCATTTCAAATTTTCTTCAACAATAATAGGATGTCTGTCAATCGTGTCTTCAATAGGGTAACCCATCAAAGTCAATTCTGGAAATACCACAACATCTAAGCCAATATTTTGTGCGTGTTGGATATATTTGATAACTTTTTGAGCGTTATATTCAATATCTCCTGCAATAGGGTTTATCTGCGCAAGCCCAATTGAACCACTTTTAAACGGCTCTAATAAATCCCTTAACTCTTTTTCAAGTTCCTTTGATATGTTGCCTTCATCATACTGTTCAGATAATTCGTAAATTTTATTTTTAATTTCTTCTTGATTCATATTTCAACCTCTTAGGTTAATTATATATGAAAAAAGAGAGAACGAAAAATTTAGATAATTATTTGTTAATTTCCATATTGAAAAAATAAGGTTTAGTGGTAAGATTTTTGTATAGATAGCGGTATCGTCTAGTGGTTAGGACGAGAGATTCTCATTCTCTAAACAGGGGTTCAATTCCCCTTACCGCCGTATTTTGAAAAACTTTTGTTTTTGCAACTTTTTGAGGCGGTTAAGGAATTGAACCAATAAATTTTTTGTTGAAAAATTTATTGGGTTAGCTAAAGCATACTTATTCGTAAGGCTCGAATATCCAATTCTCGCCTACGATAAGCTAAATTCCCCTTACCGCCGTTAAATTTATTCTTTTGGGTATTTTGAGAATTTCACCCCACGGGGTTCAACCTCTCAAGAAACGATACTCAATCGTTTTGCGGTCTTGGTCGCTCGCCTTAAACGGGACTTCTGGCAAAGACTTACGCTTTGCCCATTCGCCCTCTGCTCGCTCCCGCTCGGCAGAGTCCTTACCGCCGTATTTTTCTTTATTTCCCTCTCCAAGGGAAGAGGGATTAAGGGAGAGGGGTCAATTGTTCTAATTGTTCACTTTTTCTTTTTTATTTCGGCGAAAAAAGAAAAGCAGAACCGAAAAAGAAAAACACGAATGATTAAATGACTCGAGTCATCAGGGGCATAGCCCCCGAACCCCTATTCAAATACGTCATGCTGAATTTATTTCAGCATCTCTATCTGGTGCGTTCGGATAGAGATTCCGAAACGAGTTCGGAATGACTGTACGAGTTACGTCACCCTGAATTTTACATTAACAATAAATATCTAAAATGACCTACTATTTGTGCATTGCAAATCCACTAAACTTATCCACAATTCTTCTGAAAAAATTCTTTTTTACGGGTTGCTCTTCTTCTGCAAAATCAGTTTTGTATTTTTCCATCAAGTCATTTGTAGCTGTTTGCAACTTCAATTTTTCAGCTCTTTCTTTTGAAAGTTTGGTATTTTCTTGAGCTATTCGAGCATTTTCTCTTTCAATTTGAGCCATATCTCTTTTTTCTAAAAGTTTTGACAATTCCCCAATTTGTTTATACTTATCTAAACCTTTGAATTTTTTATATTCATCAGCGGCATTCTTGCCATAAAGAGTTCTAAAAATCTGTGGTTCATTCGGATAATATCCACCGTAAGTATCCTCGCTTCCTGCGGAATTACAAGTAAATTCATACCATTTTCCCAAGTTGCTTTCTTCTCGTCTGAAATTTCCTAAATAATCCGTACTATCGTTAGTTTTTGCGCTTCTTATTTTAAAATCATGAGCATCTTTTTCTATACAAATATCATAAAGTTTTACGTTTTTTACATCATCCCCAAGTTTTTCCAAATTTGCAATATGTGACAATCCTGATTTTTCAATTTCTGGATACAACTTAGAGTTTATTTTTAATGCCATTCCAAAATTTTGATTACTTTGAACATTGTTTATTCTCATATACCCCTATCCTTCTATAATTTCAATTTCAATATAGTATATTAAACCCCGTAAAAATAATTTTTGTCAATATCTATGAATAAAAAGAGGCTTTTTATTCATATTTATAACCATATTTTTGGCAATACTGTTCCATTTTTTCTGGATGTTCAACTAAGTCTTTAGCATCTTTCTTAGAAAAATGTAAATCATCGCAATACGTATTCGTCAAAATCCTAGTTTTATCCTCTTGAGAAAGAGGGTCTTCATTCTCTGCTGTTTTATCCATTGCTTGACTAAATTCTGTAATATATGATTTTAGCCCGCCAAATTCATTTATTAAATCTTTTTTATTCTTTATATCATCCATTACGATAAAATTATCCCAAGTCGCATCTGGCTGTTTGCAAGTATTTACAAAGTCCTTAATCATATAATTTTCTTTATTGTCTTCTAATTCTTTGACTTTGCCTTTTGTCCCAGAAACACTAATATTTTCTTCTGGAGCTCGCATTGCGTGAAACTCTTCAAGGGTAATAGGAATAGTTTTAGAGTTATCCCAAGGGTTAATAACATCTATTTGAGCGATTTTTCCATTTTCATCTAGTTTTACATCTTTTATAGAATACTCGTGACCAATATCTGCTTCAGGGAGTTCTTTGTTAAATGGCTCTCTTTTTTCAATGTCATAATATGAAGCAAAATTTATACCAACTTCATTTGAAGATTTTGCTTTTGCAATTAGCGCACTTTCTATTCCAGAAGGAGAATCAATTGAAGTTTGCTCACAATCAGCGCCTAAAAGATATGCAAGTTCATTTCCTTTATCCGAAATACGAATTGAGCCAGCCCCACCTTCAATTGATTTAATTTTATGGTCACGCTTATCCATCAGTTCAGATAATCTATGCGCAGAAGTTTGAGCGGCTTCTTTAAATCCATCTTTATTCAATTCTTTATTTATTTTTAGTTCTTTTTCAATTTCTTTTGGAATTTGTTCATCATAAAGTTTTTCTACACCCATTTCGAGCAATTTGTAATCCAAATCACCTTTTGAATACTTGTTTTCATCTATTTTAGATTGAATTTCTTCAGATGAGAAGGTATAAGATTTGTTTACACCTTTGAAATTTACAGTATAAGAACCATCTTCATTTTTTTGTATAGCATTTTTGATTGCTTCTTTTCCAAAATCAGTGTCTTTTATCGCATTGATTTCCGAATGCAACCAACAGTCACCAATATCATCTTGTTGTGTATTTTCTAAAATCCCATTTGCTTCTAGTTCATTGCCGTCTTCATAAAGTTTGTTTTTATTTTCAGATTTCATGAGATTTGCTATTTTGTTATAAATATTTGTGAAAAAGCTAACTTGTTCTTTATCTGCATTTTCATCATTGAGCATCTTGTTATAATCGCTCATAAACATTTCAAGCTCATTTTCACCCTTTGCATTAGAAGTATTTATTTTGCCATCCCCATCGGCATCATACTTGGCAAAAATTGATTGCATTTGCTTATCATTTTTCCCAAGTTGATTTTGACCAATGTTATAATTTTGGTCAGCTTGTGGTTTTTGGATTTGTCTATCGTTATTTACTTGCATCTCTCTAAAATCTATAAAAGGGCTATATATAATTAAAGGTTTTAAATAAATGCAATATTCAAAAATCCAAAATTATGTTACATTTGTTTACTCTCAGGATTTAAAACAGGCTTAAAATTTTCTTCTATTTGTTTTAGTCTATCATCATTTGGAAAATGTTTAGATAACATTTTAATAAATGACCTTATTTTCCGAATATCCTGTTTTTCTAAATCTCTCAAATCTTCTTCTTGACTGTATTCCAAAAGAGTTTCTAAACTTTTTTCATATTCTTTCATTTCATAATAACAACCAGCAAGAACAGCAAGAGCAAAGACATTAAACTCTAATAAAGCTTTCCTTATTGGCTCTAGAATTTTTATCGCCTTGTCATATTCTTTAAACTTGCTCAAAATCATTGCGTTAGCCTGTTGAACCCAAACATTGTCTGGGGATTTTTTCAACTCTCCTTCTAATAAAGTACGTACTTCTTCATATTTTCTCTGTCGATATAAAACACCAATTTTAATTGAAATTAAATCAAGATTTTGCGAATATAATTTTTCACCCTCTTCAATATATTTTAGTGCTAGGGAGTATTTTTTCATAGCTAAATAATTTCGCCCAAGGTCATAATATATACTGCAATCAAATTCTCCCATTTTTAAGTCATAAGCTTTTTTGAAATATTTTGCAGCTTTTTTATAATCCTTCACGGAATAAGAATAAATGCACCCCATTCTGTATTGCGCAAAATCATAATCTGGAGTAACATCAATCGCAATTTGTGCATACTTTTTAGAATTTTCTATATCAGATTTAACAACTTGATAAATCCAAGAAATTCTAGGATACATATCATAAATCACAAGTTTCGCATCTTTAACAAGACTATCAGCTTTTAAGAAGTTTTCAAGAGCTTTATCATATTTTTCGGTCATATAATAAATAAATCCCTTTCGGTAATATCCGTAGAAATTATTTCTGTCAGAGATGATAGACTTATTTGCATAAATAAGAGCTAATTTTGGTTCGTTTAACTCACTATAACAATATGAAATTTGATAATAATTTGATGTATCGCCTAGTTTTTCGGCTTCAAGAAAATATTTTAATGCCTGTTTGTTATCATTTTGAGAAAAATAAGCCCAAGCTTTTCTCTTGTAGCAATCAACTTCATTTGGGTATTTTCTGATTGCTTTAGATGCGTATGCGATTGCTTTTAATTCCTCTCCAATTTGCTCATAACAGTACGAAATTTTTGTATATAAATACGGACTGTCGTAGTTTAACTCTTCCGCTTTTAAAAGACTTGACAGCGCTTCTTCGTACAGACCTAAATCTTCCAAGGTGTAGCCTTTTAAGTAATGAGAATAACTATTCTCATCATCTAGCTCAATTGCCTTATTTATATAATTAAGAACTTTATCAGTCTTTTGCGCATCTCGCCCAATTAACCAAGCCATACAGGCAAACATATCATCAGATTCAAATCCAAGCTTTTCAGCCTCAAGAAATTTTTGCAAAGCCAAATCATCCTTGTTCTGATTATATAAGCATTTGCCCTCATTATATAAGGTGTAGCCTTTGCTAAGCGAATGTTTAGGCTTAATATCTTTTTTAAACTGGATGATTTTATCTCTTGTCATACGTTCGTTCCTTTTCTTATTCTAACGAAAATTAGTATATTTTCAACCTTTGATATTGAAAGTCTATAGATCGATAAGTTTATTGTTGGGCTAGTGAGCCCAACCTACATAATGAATCTCCAGACTCTCTCCGAGGGAGAGAGAGAAATTGTCTTTGAGCCTTTGGCGAAAAGTCACAATTTCGAGAGAGGGTTTTTCATTATTACTCAATCAACCCATTTCTCTATGAGAGGGATTAAGCACACACATTGTCATACTGAGCGGAGCGAAGTATCCAGCTAATTTTAATTAGTAGGTAAATATTGTCTAGCTAATAATTACACTGTTCACTTTTTCTTTTTTATTTCGACGAAAAAATTTGCGAAACTCTATAATGAACCTATTTCCATATTTCCTTGTCCCTTATTCCCTTTTAAAAACCTATAGACTTATTACCTTTACTTCCCTCTTGCAATTATTTTTTTGCGATATAATACTTGTGTAAGAAGATTGATAAATATAAATTTACCAGATAAAAATAAGAGGATACCCCAAATGTCAAGAATAGGTAGAATTTACGCTGCTGCTAGCAGTGCAACGCACGACAGATATTTCATTATGAAAGCATCTAGAAAAGACAAATTAAACAAAGTAGAACAAAACTTAAAGCGCTATGTCGAAAGTACTTCTGGACCTTCAACAACTAATCCAATCAAAGCTATAAAAAGATGGGGAAAAGCCTACAAGGCGGGAGCAAAAAGACTTAAAGAAAACGAAGCTATTAACAACTTGTTCAAAAGACCGTCTGCAATGTCACAAATTATCGACTATTTTGCAGGTGTGATAAAAAAATAAGTTCAAACTTTAATTTTATAAATAAAAACTGGCATTTATAAGTTATAAAAAATGTCAGTTTTTTGTATTAATTTAGCAATTTTTTACTCCGAAATGTTTTATATATTAATGCATAGGAAGAAAAAAGGAAGGTATTGAAATGAAATCAATTCCATTGGCATTTAACTCTGCATATTATGCTGCAAAAGATAGATATTTTGTGAGAAAAGCTACTCCAGAAAAATTAAAACCAATTGACTTAAAATTCTACAATTCATTGACTAATACTTCTGGACCAAAATCTAATAACATTAAAGAAGCTTATACTAACTGGAAAAAAGAATTTGGACATAGATACAGATTAGCATTAAGGAAAAAAGTTATTGATAATCAATTTAAACAACAATCTATCGTTTCAAAAGCTGTTAGAGATGTTGCTAGATGTATTCGCAGAATTATTAAATAAGTCGAATGCTAAATATCTAAGCCCGTAAACATTTCAAGCGCTGTGACATTTTTGAGCATTGGAAAATCTTCTAGGTTGTAATTTTTGACAAAATCAATTGCTTCATTCCTTGCAAGTTCTAGAATTTTTGCATCTCGAACAATATCCGAAATTATCAAATCTGGCAATCCAGATTGACGAGTTCCTAAAAATTCTCCAGGACCACGAAGTTGCAAATCTTTTTCTGCAATGACAAAACCATCATTTGTTTGGGTCATAATGCCTAAGCGTTCTCTTGTTTCTTGAGAGCGTGATGCTGTAATCAATACACAATATGATTGCAATGAATTTCTTCCGACACGACCTCTCAACTGGTGCAATTGAGAAAGACCAAAGCGTTCAGCGTTTTCAATAACCATAACCGTTGCATTCGGAACATCAACCCCAACTTCTACAACTGTTGTTGAAACGAGAATATCATATTTCCCTTCTTTAAAATCTTTCATTACTTCTTCTTTTTCGTCATTTTTAAGTTTTCCGTGAAGAAGTCCTATTTTGAATTGAGGAAATACTTCCGCTTGAAGTTTTTCCGCTTCAATTGTTGCCGCTTTTGCTGATAATGTTTCGCTTTCATCAATTAGCGGATATACAATATAAGCCTGTCGCCCCGAATTTACTTCATTTTTAATAAGCTCCCAGACTTGGCGATGAGAACCTGTCAAAATTGTTTTAATCGGTTTTCTACCTTTTGGAAGTTCATTTATTACTGTTAAATCTAAATCTCCATGAACTGTTAGAGCTAAGGTTCTTGGGATTGGAGTTGCCGTCATTGTCAGAATTTGCGGATTTTGTGATTTTTTCTTCAAAATATTTCTTTGCTTAACCCCAAATCTATGTTGTTCATCAACAACAATAGCCCCAAGGTTATTAAATTCTACGTTTTCTTGGATTAGAGCATGTGTTCCTACCGCAATATTTGTTTGCCCATTTTTTAAATCTGTTTCAAATTTTTGGCGAAGTTTTTTACCGTGACTTCCTAAGAATAACCCAACACTTAATCCTAGTGGAGTTAACCATTGTACAAGGTTATTGTAATGTTGCTGTGCCAAAATTTCTGTTGGCGCCATCAATGCCCCTTGATAGCCATTTTCCACCGCAGCAAGTAACATAATTGTTGCAACAACGGTTTTACCACTACCTACATCCCCTTGAAGCAACCTTTGCATTGGAGTATCCGAATTCATATCGTGCAAAATCTCATTCACTGCTTGTTTTTGCCCAGATGTTAATTCAAAAGGTAAACCAGAGATAAATTTTTGAACAAGTCCGCCAGAATGAGTTTGAAGTGCATAAGCCGAAGTTGTTTTTGCTGTATTTTCCCTAAGTCTAATTAATTTTAATTGAATTAAAAACAACTCTTCAAAAATCAGCGAAAATCTGGCATGTTCAAGTGCATCCATTGTTTCTGGGAAGTGGATTTGTTTTACTGCATCTTTTTTATCCATAATTCCCAGTCGTTCTCGAATGAAATCTGGGATTATATTTTTGATGTCGTTTTTATAAAGTTCAATAGCGTTGTAAATAGCTTTTCTTAGAGTTTTAATACTTAAATTTTCGCAAACTGTATAAATCGGCACAATTCTTGCAATATTCAAGTTTGAGTCTGGATTTTCCATAAATTCACCAGTCATAATCGAATAAGTTGGCTTATCCATTGTGAGTTGTCCAGAATAGTTGTTCATTTTAACAACTCCAGACACCATAATTCCTGCATTTTGCGGAAATTGTGCTTTCATCCGCTCTAGTAAATACTTGTTACCCTTTGCATTGAAAAAGCTTAATTCAAATCTTCCGCTTTCATCTGCTATTACAACTTTTGTTACAGAAAGATTGTTGCGAGTATTAAATGAAGAAACAGATTTTATATATCCAAAAACAGTTGTAGTTTGCCCTTCTTCAAGATTTTTGATTAAAGTTCTTGAAGAATAATCGATATGCTTTTTAGGAAAATACATCATCAAATCTTGCGCAGTATAAATACCAAGCTTGTTGAATTTTGCAGCAACTTTAGGACCAACACCTTTGATATACATAACATCTACTTGAGATGGATGCTTTTCTCTTTGACGTTGATGTTCTTTTTCTTCTTGTTTATCCAAGGCTTCTTGTTCTAAGTCTGCTTTGATAACCCTTATAAGATGTTCAATAGCCTTCCGCCTATCAGGAAGAGATGAAACTGGGTACATTTCAAAAGCATCAATTACGATTTCCCAACGAGGATTTTTTGAAGTTTTAGCAATTTTTTTTGCTTCTTTTTTAATAAAACTTGAAAAACTTTGCGTTTTCCCGTGAATATCGATGTAACGATATTTCGCCTCAATTTCTATAGCCGCTTTAATTTTCTCCAAGTTCTCAATCATAATTACTATGATTTTACAACAAAAAGGGAAAAGGATTAAATATGGAAGTCTATAAGTCAATAAGTCAATAAGTTAATAAGTCTGTTATGTAATATTTTCCCTCTCCGATGGGAGAGGGATTAAGGGAGAGGGTTGTACTTGTCAATAAATTAAGGGTTAAGGAACTTAACTCTAGCAAATTTCGTCATTCTGAGCGAAGCGAAGAATCTAGCTGATTTTAATGAGTAGGTCAACGTTGCCTCACAGATAATTGCAATGTTCACTTTTTCTTTTTTATTTCAATGAAAAAAGAAAAAGTAGAACCGAAAAAGAAAAACACGAATGATTAAATGGCT
>CAVAPR010000005.1:82334-96961 GCA_963590665.1 Candidatus Methanomethylophilaceae archaeon | reverse complement strand
AAACAGGCAATGTTAAATATGCGATTGAACTTTGTCAAATTGGATTGCAAAAAGATCCTACAAATGCAGATTTGCACTTGAGATTAGGAGATTTATACCTAGCATGGCACTTGGATATTTATTCTTCTTGCCAATATATTGATGAAGCGATTACAGAATATCAAATTGCGTTAGAGTCATACATTGATTCTTATGAAATTTATTACAAAATTGGTGTTGCTCAATATTATAAAGGTGATTTGGATAAGGCTGTAAATTATTTTGAAACAGCAGTAAAGAAAAATCCTAAATATTCAAAAGCTTATTATATGCTTGCTGAAACTTATACTAAAAAAGCAAGATTTTTAGATGCCGAACTTAATGCCAAAAAAGCAATTCAATATAGTCCATTTAAAAGTTCTAGAGCTCATTTTTTATTGCATAATTTGTACAAAGTTTCTTCATTCAGAATTTTTAAAAACAAAATCAAATCTGCTTGGGAATATGTAATGTCAGCGTTGACACTTCCATTTGATGTTGAAGCAATGAAAAAAGTTAAAGAATCTCTTGCATATATTAAATTTATGCCGATTCTAATGAAGGGTTATTTGAAAATCCAGTCAAATGGTTTGGATGAAGCTGTTGATGTGTATATTGATGCAGTGGATAAAGCTCCAGGCTTTGTTCCTTTATATTGTCTTTTAGGAGATATTTACTCTTCATTGGGACAATTTGAAAATGCAATTACAGAATACAAAATGGCAATTTGGCTAGATAGTTTGAATATCCCAGCATATAGACATCTTTGCAAAGCTTATGAAGATTTAGGTGATTATGATAACGCAATTGAAGTTTATCAAAAATTGATTCAAATTTTACCTAATATGCCAGAATTTCATTCAAATTTAGCAAATATTCTTTATGTAAAAGGTGATATTGAAGGAGCAGTTTCACATTTCCAAACGGCTGTAACTTTAAATCCAAGTAAAGAATGGACAAGTGTTGTTAATCAAACCTTGGGTTATGTATTCCAAGAGTCAAAGCAAGATTTAGATGCTGCAATCACTTCATATCAAAGTGCATATCTTTTGACTCCAGAAGATATAGATATTTATGTTAATTTAGGTAGTGCTTTTTACGATAAAGAAGATTATGATAACGCACTTGCTGTTTATAGAAACGCATTAGATTTAGACCCTAAAAATGCAAAAATTCACTGTAACCTTGGATTTTTATATTGGGGTAAAGGCGATACTGACGAAGCTATCAGAGAGTATGAATATGCAATTGAATATGATAAAAGTTACTCAATTGCATATAACAATCTTGGTGTAATTTATCTTGATGATTTAGGTCGAGTTAAAGAAGCGATTGATATGTTTAAAAAAGCAGTTGAGTATAATCCTAATTATGCTTTAGCTCATTTTAATTTGGCTCGTTCTATTGCAATTACAGGTGAAAAAATTGAAGCCGCAAAATTATATCAAATTGCACAAGATGTAAATAAGATTACAAACGAAATCGATCCACAAGATATTACAGATAAAATAAACGCATTGTTTGATTAAATTTTATGCTATAATTCAAGTATGAAAAAGTTACTACTATCCATTGTGTTAACCTCTGTAATTTGTTTGAATATTCCTGCTTTTTCAAATGAAATTGAAGAAGATTATTTTGACATGGCATCAAGTTATAGTGCAGAGGGAGATTATACTTCTGCAATGCAATATATTGATAATATTTTGAGATTAAATCCTTCAAATAAACAAGCTCAAGATTTGAAACGAGGGTTAACTCATGTAATGGCAAAGGATAACAAAACGTTTGTAACTTCTGTTAATCCTATGGTTAAACAGGCTGAAGAGTATCGAAAAATTGGAGATGATGATATGGAACTCTCATCTTTGATGCAAGGAACTCAAGGCAATAATGCTTATCTTGCTTATTATTATCTTGGGAATTTCTATAGACGTAACTATCAATACTCAAAAGCTCTTGATGCTTTCAATTCGGCTGTATCTGCAAGACCTGATTTTGCGCAATGTTATCTAGCCCAAGCAATTGTACTAAATGATATGGGGGAATATAGTTCTGCCATAAACCCAATTGATAAATATTTAACTTTTAATCCTAAAGATGATTTGGCTTATGCTACAAAATCTAGGGCTGAATTTTCACTTGGGCGACTTGATGAATCAAAGGCTGATAATGATAAAGCAATTGAATTGAATAACTGTCCAGAGTATCAATTTGACAGAGCAAAGATTTTGTATAAATATGGTAACTACGAAGAATCTAAGAAAATATTCAACGCTCTTCTTCAAGATATTCAAACCTCTAAGATATATGAGTATATGGGGCTTTGCGATTATGCAGCGGGTAATTATACAAGTGCCCTATCAAATATTGACAAAGCAATCATACTCTCTGATGATGACGAATATCTTGAAAATAAGTACAATGAAATAAAGAAAATATTGGAACAAAATTAGTATGAGAAGAAAAAGAAATATCAGAAGAGTACATCACGAAAAAAAAGAAACTTTTTTGACAAAACTTGCGAATGGTTTAATTACAATCTGTTTAACAGCAGGCATGTTGTGGGGTTTGCAAACTTATAGCGCATCTACAAGTTTAAAGTTTGCGCAAGTTAGTGATGTTCACTTTTTAGAAAATGGTTCAAATACAACATTTAAAATGATTGGAGAATCTCCAAGGTTATTAGATGATGCAGTTGCACAATTAAATGACCATAATGATTTAGACTTTGTAATGTTTACAGGTGATTTAATTGATAAGCCTTTTGAAAAAGAATTAAGAGCAGTACTACCTCATTTGGAAAAACTTAACGCTCCTTGGTATTTTGCGTTTGGAAACCATGATAGATGTGTTGGTGGATATTTGACTACTCAAGTGTATATGGATATGCTAAGAAATGCAAATAAAAATTATACATTCAAAAAAGCGTATTACTCATTTGAGCCAAAGAAAAATTATCGAGTTATTGTTCTTGATGACATAATTACAGATAGGTTGACTTCAAATGGTTATATTGATGAAACTCAATTAAAATGGTTAAAAAATGAACTTGATAGGTCAAAAAATGACACAGTTTTAATTTTTATGCATGTGCCAATAGTTGAACCATTTGCAAGCCCTAACCATAAGTTGAAAAATGCAACTCAAGTTATGAGTTTAATTGAAAGTTATAAAAATCCGATTGGTGTATTCCAAGGTCATTATCATGCAACTAAAGTTGTTCAACATGATAATGTACTTTATGTTGCTACTCCAGCTTTGGTTTCATATCCAAACGCATTTAGAATTGTTAATGTGACTAATTACAAAGATAAAACTACATTTGAGTTAAAATGGATTGAAACAAGAGAAAAAACAATTCAAAAAATGGCTAAACTTTTAGTATTCTCAGGTGCAATGTATGCTGGAGAACCTAAAGACCAAAGCGGAATTTATGAAATTAAAAAATAATTTGAATGAGGGCTTTATATGGAAGATTTTAAAGTAAAATTCAGAGGTGTTAGAGGAAGTTTTCCTGTTTGCAACAAAAATTTTATGCTTGTTGGTGGAAATACATCTTGCGTAGAAGTTAATGTTGGTGGGCATTTAATACTTCTTGATGCTGGTACTGGAATTGTTAGTGCTGGAGATGATTTGATGGAAAAATATATTGCATCATCTATTTCTCCTCAAGATCGTAAACCTGTTTATGCAACTCTTTTAATCTCTCATATTCATCAAGACCATTTGTTGGGGTTGACTTTTTTTAAGCCTCTTCATTTGAAATCAACAAAGTTGAAAATTTATGGGCCAAGTTCAAATAATTCAACTCTTGAAAAAGATTTATCAGAACTTGTGTTTGGAAAAACTTTTCCTCTTGATTTAGGTGATATTGCTTGTACTATGGATATAAATAATATTTTTAATGGGCAAGCTATTTTGCTAAAACCAAATGAAGCTCCTATTTTAACATCCCCAGATGTTGAAGTTGGAGAAAATGACGTTCTGATTACTTTTTACAAGTCTTATGTTCATCCTCAAGATGGTGTAATGATTTATAAAATTTCTTATAAAGGAAAAACGTTGGTTTATGCAACAGATAAAGAATGCTATCTTGGAGGAGATAAAAAATTTATCAGCTTTGCTAAAGATTGTGATTTGTTAATTCATGATGCGCAATATACTACAGAAGATTACTTAAATCCATATTCCCCAAAGCAAGGTTTTGGGCATTCAACATTTGATATGGCTACAGAAACTATGAAACAAACTAAAGCAAAAAATTTGGTATTCTTCCACTTTGACCCGAGTTATGATGATACAAAATTGAATAGAATTAGAGAACATTACACTTCAAATAATAAAAATGTCCAACTTGCGTATGAAGGACTTGAGTTAGAAGTATAAAATTTGAATTTTTTTGCAAAATAATTATAGAAGAGTTATATGAAAAAATTTTTAACGATACTTATTATTTTAATGTCTGCGCTTCCTGCCTTTGCAGCGAAAGGAACAATTGCAACTTATGTAATTGACCCAGAGAAAAACGCTTTTGAACATAACAATTTAGGTGTAATGTATGTTGAAGAAAAGTGTTATTATGCTGCAATTCAAGAGTTTAAAATAGCAATCAGTCTTAATCCGAAAAAACAAGCAACAGCAGTATATTTTAATAATCTAGGTAAAGTTTATATGACGATTGGTTATCCAAACTTGGCTCTTGATTGTTTTAAAAATGCCCTAACTCAATATAGTTTAAATTTTGAATATTATCAAAATCTTGCAGATTGTTATCAAAAATTATCTCAAATTCAAAATCAAATTTCAGTGTATTCTTCAACTCAAGATAATAATCCTCTCAATAAAGTTATGCTTGGAATTTTGTATGAAAAAGCAGGAAATAAGAAAAAAGCAATTATAATATTAGATGAATTTGCTTCATCTGAACCAAATTTGATTATTACACCTGCAGTAAAAGAACATATTCAACAATTGGTTTCAGAGTTGCAAAAAATTCAAAATTAAAAAGACTTTCAGTTTAATTACCGAAAGTCTTTATTTTATATTACTACGTCATTCCTTATTTTTTGTATTTTGCTAATAAGTTTGTATTTCCGTCATCTGCTGGTTTAGATTCAGCTACAGTTTGTACTGCTGGAGCTTCTTCTTTTTTGTCAGCTGGAGTTTCAGCTTTTTCAGCTTCTGGAGTTGCACCTTCTGCTGCATGTTTTTCGTTCATTTTCTTTTCAACTTTTTGAGCTAAAGGAGTTGCAATTAGAGGAACGATAACACGTTTTCCTAAAATTGTTGCAGCTGCAAGTTCAGTAACGAATTTGAAAATACCGAATGTTGTATTCTTAGCGTTATCATAAGGAACTTTAATCTTGTCTTTGATAACTGGTTTAATTCCAAATTTCTTTTCAACGATACGAACTTGTTCTGCTAATGTCTTGAATGCGTGTCCTGCTTTGTCAAATGATTTGTTGAAGATTTTGTGGAACAATTTGTCATTCAATTTTCTCATTGCAAAGAACATACCGATTTGAGCTAAAATCATTAAAACTCCGTTTGTTAAGTCTAATGCTGCTACGAAATTTCTTCTTTTTTCTGGGATGTCTTTGTTGTGCATACTTTGGTAAACATACATTCCGCAACCGATACCATCTTTGGCAACGATAGAACCAACGGTTGAATATGCTAATGCCTTTTCAAAATCTTTATTGAAATAATTACATAAACCTTTAACTGGTTTTGTTTTTGTAAGTGGTCCAACTACTTTTGCGCAACCTGATGCGATAGGAGTGATAATTGACATTATTTGTTACCTCCTTCTTCAGCTTTTACCTCTACGGGCTTTTGATTATCCGCCTTTGTAGGTTCTTTTTTGGTCCCTGCTAAACTTGGGAAGAATATATCCATAAATCTTGGGTAAACCCAGTTCAATGCGGTACAAGTGATTGGTAATGTGATAAATACACCAATCATTACTTTTGCTAATTGGTTGAAACCTTTATAATTTGTTTCTACTAAAGCTTTGTAGCCTTCAATTGCTTCTTTTTTAACTTTTGCTTTAATAGCATTTTTATCAGGAAGGAATGTTCCAGAACCTTCAAGAAGGTTACGTAATCTTCCATCATTGCCGTCGTAATGGCATTTTTCTGCGATGTTTGCTAATGTTTGTTTGATAATATTTTCATCCGCTTGAGCAACATCTTTTATTTTAAGAGCTTCTAGACCATCTGCAATTCCTTGAAGTTTCTTATTTCCTTCTTGCATTGTTGCAAGATATTTGTCTGTAGAAAATTCTCCATTGCAAGCATCTTTAATCTTATTAATTCTTTCTAATGTTCTGTAGCATCTGCTTTCTCTGCAATCAGGGTCACGTTTAAGAATTTCATCAATAAGTTCTTTAACTCCATCACTTGCTGTTGAATCTTTTGCTTTTTTCAAATATGTTTCTAATTCTTTTTCATCTGTTGGAAGATTGTGAGGAGCAAATAAGTCTTTTAATTCTTTTTCATTTGAAATCAATGTATTTGCTCTGTTTTTATAAAATTCTAAACCTTCATCATTGATTTTAAAGCCATTTGCTTTATTCGCATAAGCATCAATTTGAGCATTTAAAATTTCTGCAACGCTCTTATTATCAAATGAGCGGTTGCCAATTTGAATCTTCCCAGTTTCAGCTAATCCATCAGCTAATTTAGCCATTTGTTCAGCTTCTCTAGCTTTTACTCGTTTTGACAATTCTTCTTTGAAGGCTTTTTTATTTGCGTAAGTTGTTCCTTCTTTTTTCATTTCTTGAGTAATTACTCTTTCCAGATATGCTTTATTTTGCAATGCACTTCTATCAAGAGTAACCCAGAATATTTTAGAATTATTAGGGTTATTAGTCATTTCATTAACAACTTTGTCAATAGGCTTTAATGCCCCTGCTTGGAACAAAATAGCTAATGCAGCAGAAATAGGTTGACGCATTGCTGTATATTTCTTAGTGTTATCTAAATCTTTTTTCTCTTCTTCAGTTGCATTTGGTTTAGATTTAACAAATGGGTTGAATGCAATAGATAATGGTGCGATTAAACCAGTACCGATTGCCGTAATCATGATACCGCCAAGTTCACCTTGCCAAGCTTTAAACTTGTTGATAAAAGCTCTTGATTTCTTGTCTTTTAACAAAGCTTCAACTAATTTGTCAATGTCGGAAGCGGTTTCTTGGCTAATACTAGAAATATTTCCCTTGAAATTAGGGTTTGCTGATCTTTGAGTACGGTTATACGTATTTAATCTTCCGTAACCTAAATTGCTGTAACTATTTTCTACTTTCATAACTATACACCTTCTATTTATATAGAGTCTAAAACAGAAAAAAAATTGCTAATATTTACTCATTTGTAAACAAAATTTAACATTTAATTTTTGTTATCGACTGTTGGAAGAGCAGTAGAAATAAACTGTTCTTTATGCAGGAAACAACTGCTACCCCAAGTCTCGGTATCCCGAAACAATAGAATTATACAAAACACATACTCAAAAAGAAAGTATATTGTTACGATATATTAAACTATTTCCTATCTAAAAGTTTTCTGATTCTTAAAAATCTATCCAATTCGCCCTGTAATTGTTTCATATCTCCAAAAATTGCGTTTGATAATAAAACTCTGTTGTCATATTTAGGGTCAATTAGATATACTGTAGGAAATCCTGTAATGCCAATACTTTTTACAAGGTTTGCATATTTAGGGTCTTCTACATTAACTTTAGAAAATTCCATGTCTTTTTTATAAATTTTTGATAATTCTTCGTAAGTTGGCATAAATCTTATGCAATAATGACACCAGTCAGCATAGAATAGAACCATGATTGGTTTATTTCCCTTGATTGCTTTATCATAAGTTACACCAATTTTATATTCAGAAGGTTTTTTAGTTGGCTCTTGTTGAGGTTCTTGTGCTGCTTCTGGAGCTGTCAAATCTGGTTCTTCTTCTGATGGCATCATTGTTGTATTTTCAAAATGCTTCATTTGGTAGTATTCAAATCCACAAATTGAAGCAATTGCTATGACAAACAAAATTGCAACTGTGATTGCAATATTCTTTTTATTTAGATTTTGTAATTTTTCTTTAAAACTCATGTTTTTCTCTCCTATTTTTATTGATTTTATTATAGTACGAAAAAGCTATAATAGTGCATATTTCATAAAAATTAATTTTTTGACATTGTAACATGTCGTAACATGATGTCACACTTATTATATATTTGGGTATATAAAAAATATATACTCGTGTTACTTACCCCAAGGCACTTATCAGAAGATGCCAAAATTTTCCATGCAAACTGAGGAGTTTAATGTTTATGAGAAGAGATGAACTTATTGAAATGAAAATCACTACCCAAAATTCAAATCCTGCAAAGAAAGATGTTGTAGAAGGTCAAGATAGCGTACTAACTGCCTATTTAAGAGAAATTGCAGATTACCCTCAACTATCCGCAGAAGAGGAAAAAATTGTTGCTGAAAAAATTGAACAAGGTGACAGTGAAGCAAAGCAAAAACTTATTCAAGCAAATTTAAAATTAGTTGTTACTATTGCAAAGAAAACTATTCACATGTCTGGCGTTCCAATGATTGACCTAATCCAAGAAGGTAATTTAGGGTTGATGATTGCTGCAGAAAAATTTAACCACAAATTAGGCTACAGATTTTCTACATACGCAAGTTGGTGGATTAGGCAATCAATGTTTAAAGCTATTTCTGAACAATCACACTGTATGAAAATTCCCGTTTATATTCAAGAAACCCTATCAAAATTTTCAAAAGTAAAATACCAAATGGAGCAAACTACAACTTTTCAAGTTAAAAATGAAGATGTGGCAAAAAAAATGAATATTGCTCCAGATAAAATTGAAATGTTTTTATCTGCATATACAAAAACAATTTCAATTGAAAATGGATTAGAAAAAAATGATGGAAAAGAGCTAAATGTCGCAGATATTTTAGCAGATAATTCTAGTTTGATTTCTGAAAATGCAGAATATCAATCTCTAAAAGATGATATTCAAAATGTTATTTCTACTCTAAAAGAAAGAGAACAAGAAGTTGTTAAAATGCGATACGGACTAGACGATACAGAAAAATATACTCTTGAAGAAATTGGTAATATTTATGGAGTAACCAAAGAATGTATTCGCCAAACAGAGTTAAGAGCATTGAAAAAAATGAAAATGACAGGTGCAAACCTTTTGTCATGCTACATCTATTAAAAGATTTAATTAATTTCTCGTGTTTATTTACCAAATCTTTTACGCCCGCAATTTCTAACCAAGATTGCGGTTTTTGTTTTGAAAATTACAACATAACTTGAGTTGCTAGAATAATTTTGTGGCTATCATTTTTGTTTTGGTTTTGACAGAATACATAGTTTAAGACAATTTTTAGTGCTTGACCTTTAATAAACCAGTTCAAACCTACTGTATATTCTCTTTTCAAATCTCTAGAAACATTTCTATTGGGATCAAATTGGTCAATTCTGCCTATCAATTGCCAATGAGGATTGAATTTCCACCCTGCTGTGAGTGCATAACCACTCGCTTTATTTGCGCTTATTCCATTTGAACCGCTATAGCCATCTGCGATTCCAGCTTCAAAATTTGCCCATAATTTTTTATGTTTATACCCGACATAAACGCTTCCAACACTATAATCAATCCCGTTATGTCCGCCATTAAATCCTGCACCGAGTGTAAGTTTTCCCAATTTTTTATCTTCTGACCCAAAAGGCTTAACATTTAGCCACCCAGTAAATTCCATCCCTGGCATGCCACTTGTTACGTATCTTCCAGATGAACCAACTCCAATATTGTAGTCTATATAATTGTAATTCCCTAAGATTTTTACACCTAATGACCTTGCGCTGCCAAAGTTTCTAGCAATTTGTGAGCGAGTAACAAATGGCAAGATGTAAGAAGATGTTCCGCCTTCAACGCCTGTTTGAACTCTTGAATAACCTGCAATAATTTGGTGGTGCGGAATTGTTGTATTAATAATATACGCATCAGATATAAACCTATCTATATAGTTTGATCCCGTTTTAGGCAGAGGATTTATCGCCAGTTTAAATCTGTAATCTGGGTTATTGAACTTCCCATACATACCAACTTGGGTTGTCATGTTGTCATAATTAGTAGAATAGTCTTGAGCAAATATAGAATTTATAGAACCTCTGAATCCGCCATAAGCTTGGATTTTGTGTATAGGTCCTTTTTTAAATCTATGAGTTAATTCATCTTTTAGCAAAAAAGAAGGCACATCTGTTCTTGTAATTTTGCTATGATAAATTTTTCCAAGAACTGTATCTTCGCTAATTACGTTATCATTATCTTGGTCAAAAATTTTGAAAAATTCAAAATCCAATTCGGAGTTATCCATAACTGAATCATCTTCATCTTCTTCTTCAATTGTTTTTTCTCCCACTAATTTTGACATCAATTCTTCGTCTGCTTTTTCCTCAGAATTGCTATGCGAAATAGAAGGGATGTTTGAGTTTAAAAGAATTTCATTAGGTTGAGAATTTTCGAGCAAATCAGCCGTTAAAAATTCATCTGCACTATTTGCACAGACACTTAAGGGGGTAAATAATACGGATAAAACTACTACAAATTTTAAGATTCGTTTCATTTGTGACAATTATAGCATAAAATTTGTGGATTTCATGATTTTTTTGATGTATATTTCGACTATGCCGAATAAAGTTAAATTTAATAAACAAACAAAGATAAAAGCCCCAATAGTTGAAGCATTAAAAAATGCTTACAACAATCCTACTTATCAATTCCACATCCCAGGACATACTAAAGGTTTGGGAACATTACCAGCATTTAGAAATTTAATTGGTAAAAAAGCATTGATGGTAGATACTACAGATGAGTTTGATAATCTTGGAACATTAACACCTGCAACAGGTCCAATTAAAGAAGCCCAAGAACTTGCTGCACAAGCTTTTGGTGCAAAGAAAACTTTCTTTTTAATAAATGGTTCTACAATTGGTAATCTTGCAATTGCGATGGGTTTGACTAAAAAGGGACAAAAAGTTATTGTAAATAGAAATTGTCACCGTTCAATTTTGACAGGTTTGATTATTTCTGGAGCAGACCCACTATGGGTAATTCCTGAAAAATTCAGTGATTGGGGACTTTGGGGAAATATTGATGCTCAATCAATTGAAAAATTATTAAAAGAAAATGATGATGTTTCGGCTGTTTGGATTACTAACCCTACTTATGAGGGTGTCGTATCTGATGTAAAGTCAATTTCTGCAATTTGTAAAAAGTATGATGTACCATTGATTGTTGATGAAGCGCATGGTTGTTTATGGAATTTCAACGAAAAACTTCCAGAAACCTCTTTGAAATTAGGGGCGGATATTGTAGTTCATTCTTTGCACAAAACAGGTGGAAGTATGAGCCAATCATCAATGCTTCATATAAGTAAAGACTCTAAAATAAATGCTGAAGATGTTGAACGCTCTTTGATGTTACTTCATACAACAAGTCCATCATTGATGCTTTTAGGGAGTTTGGATGCTGCTCGTGCAAATTTGCAAAGCCCAAGAGGACAAAAGCAACTAGCTAGGGCAATATCTAATGCGAAATTTTTAAGGACTGAAATTGATAAAATGGAATCTATTCACCAGTTGAAGTCTGACTTTGGCTATAAAACTGACGTAACAAAAGTATTTATAAAAGCAGACGGACTTTCTGGTAAAAGACTTGAATCAATTTTGGAAATAGATTTTGGAATTGAGGTTGAAAGTGCATCTGATGAAGGTATTTTAATCTTAAGTAATATTGGTAATAAACGTTCAGATTTTGAATATCTTGTTGACTGTTTGAAAAAAATTGATACACATGACTACAAGGATATTTATTATCTAGAAAATAAAAAACATATGCCTATGCTTACTCCAATTATCAAAAAGAATTTGAGAGAGGCATATTTTTCAGAAAAAGAAATTATTCCAAAAGAGCAAGCAGTTGGAAGATTATCTGGCGAAGTTGTTGCTGAATGCCCTCCTGGAATTTCAATTTTGCTTCCAGGAGAACTTATAACTGAGGCTCACCTTCCTTATTTGACAGATTATGATGTAATTGAGGTGTTGAAGTAAACTATTCAATGTATGTTTATGCTATGACAAATTTGTTTAGCTTGAGATACTTCGCTCTGCTCAGTATGACTACACATTGCTAATATGTTTTACAAATAAATAATTCTGGGGGGATTTGTAGTTGATTTGTTATAAGAATCTATAAATTTGCCCGAAGAATCTCAATCTATTCATATTTGCTTTAGAATTTAAGTAAACTTGCGCTTATTTTATTTATGACCTTTTTAAATAATATTTGCAAAGCTTAAAAAGTATTCTTCAATTACATTCATCAACATTGGTAAAATCCAAACCATAATTGCTGCTCCTAAAACGGGTTTGAATAGGAAACTTAATTGGAATACGTTTACTTGAGGGGCAGTTCTTGAAATTACACCCAAAATAATATCTTGAGCTAAAGTTGCAAGCAAAATTGGAGATGCAATTTGTAAGCCCATATACAAAGTGTTAGATGACATTTTGATTAATAAATCCATTTTGATAAGTTCTGGAAGCGGAATATGTGCTGCGTATATTGGGAAAATTTCAAAACTTCTCAATAGTGCCTTGAAAAGCCAATATACCCCACCAAGGTTGATAAATATTAATATTCCCATTAAAGAAATCATTTTGGTTAAAATTGAAACTTGGGCGGATGTTGTTGGGTCTAAAGCTGTTGCCGAAGATAAACCCATTTGCATATTTATCATTTCTGCTCCACAATCAATTGCAATTGTAATCAATTGTGCCATATAGCCAATCATTGCGCCAACTACAATATTCAAAACTATTGATAGCATGAAAGAATCACATTGTGTTAAACATTTTTCTGGATGTAAAAATGGCACCATAAATACTGTAACAATCAATGCTAACGGTATTTTTACTAGACTTGGAAAATCTTTTCTATTAAAAATTGGAGCAAATCTGAAAAAGCCAATCAATCTCGCAAAGACAAAAGTACCTGCCATAAGGTAGGTATTTATCTTTGGGAACATTTTAATTAACTCTGCAATAATTGCTTCCATCTACTTATTGTCCTAAAATCCTCTTTGTTTCGACCATATCTGGTTTTGGCATTGCAGTTTTAGCTGCTGGTGTATATTTTTCTCTTTGATATTTATCAATGTATGGAACTTTTCCTGGGTTCTTCATAATTTCATTGATATTATCAACATTCTTAAATCTGTCTTTCATTTCTCCCGCAAATGGTGTTGTATATTTGTGGTAGTTTGAATCTAAAACGAAGTTCTCGCTTTGTGGAACAGTATTAAATGCTAAAACCATTCCTTCTTGGAATAAATTTGTAAGAAGTTTAATAAATCCAACCCCTCCAATTACAATAACAAGGAATACCCCAAGGATTTTTGGAGCTGCGGCAATTGTTTGTTCTTGAACTTGTGTTACAGCTTGCAAAATACCAACAACAAGACCAATTCCAGCTGCAACAAGTACACATGGCATTGAAATTGCCAACATTATTAAAAATCCTTTTGCTAAATATTCTAATAAAATTTCCATTAAATACTGTCCTTTTAAATTTTTTTAGTTATAACTTGAAACAAGTCCTTGAACTATCAAAGCCCATCCATCAACTGCAATGAATATCAAGAGTTTAAATGGCATTGAAATAATTGTTGGAGATAACATGAACATACCTAGTGCCAACAGAATATTTGCTACAACCAAGTCTAGAATGATAAATGGTACAAATATGATAAAGCTTATTTCAAATGAAGTTTTTAGTTCACTGATGATATATGCTGGTGCAATTTCCCAAATAGACAATTCATCTGGGGACTTTGGTTTTGTGTTATGAGCAAGTTCTACAAAAAATGTTAAATCGCTTTCTCTTGTTTGTTTTAGCATAAATTCTTTTAGTGGTTTTGATCCTTCATTTATGGCGGCAATCATATCATGATTTTTCTGGTATGGGACTGAGCCCATATCATACATCTTTTGGAAAGTGCCTCCCATTGTGTAAAAAGTTAAAATTATTGATAACCCAATAATTACAATTGCTGGTGGAACTTGTTGAGTGCCCATTGCTGTTTTTAACATTGAAAATACAATAACAAATCTCAAAAAACTTGTCATTGAACAAAATACAAAAGGTAGTAATGAAAATAATGTCATTACCACAAGCATTTGTATTACAGGGTTTAAGTTTTGCAATTGATCCATTTTTATAATGTCCTTTTGTTATTATTTTTTATAATTCGTTAATTTTTTTTGCCATTTCCTTCATTGTTGAAAATCCGTGAGCTTTTGGTTTTTCAAAATCAAGAACAACTGTTTTTTGTTTACTCTGTCTAGGTTGAGAAATTGGTTCTCTTCTATCCATTTGTGGTTTATCAAGACGTCTTCCCTGCGGATTTTTGTCCTTGATTGGCTCTAAAGTGATATGTTCTTTTTGAGGATAAACAACATCCAAATCTGCAACTTTCATTGCTTGTTGCATTTGAGGTTGTTCAACTTCAATTTGGG
>CAVAPR010000005.1:34175-82324 GCA_963590665.1 Candidatus Methanomethylophilaceae archaeon | reverse complement strand
AATTTGGGTGTTTTCTTTAGTCATTAAATCTTCAAAATTCTCATACTTTTCAGTGTTTTCAAATCTTTCATATTTTGCTAAATTTTTATCCAAAATCTGTTGAGCAGGAATTTTTTTTGAACCTTCCAATTTTGAAAGCATTGTAGTTCTATCAATGTCAGATGCGATTAGGAATTTTTCATTTCCTGCTCGAACAACCATAATTGATTTTCTTGGATTTATATTCATAGTTTCTTCAATGCTCAAAAATTTGTTGTTATTTTTGCATAACCCACCATTTATAACTTTTTTATAAATGTAGATTGCAAAGAAAATCAATCCCAACATTGCCATTGTATAAACTGTGAAATTCATTATATAACTGCCCATGTGCATTTTATTTCTATCTCCCCATAGATTTTAATTTATTTGAATGCTTGATTTTAGATGTTTTCGTCTTCTAGTTCAAAGTCGCTATAGTCAAAATCTTCATCATTTTCTTCGTTTTCTTCATTGCCTTCTGATTCTTCTTCGTTTTCTGTGTCATCAGAATAATTGTTTTCTTCTTCCTCTTCGTTATCTTCTTCATCTTCTGGAGCGTTTTGAGTTTGAAGAGCTGAATTTGTAGAAGCGTTATCTCCAGCAAGTACTTCGTTAATTTTTACTCCATATCTATCGTTTACAATAACAATGCTTCCATTTGCAATTGGTTTTCCTTCAACTTTCAAAGTTACGTTATTGTTATATAGAGAAGTCAAATCTACAACTAAACCTGCTTCAATATTTTTTAACTCTCCTAGAGTTATTTTTACTGAATCAAATTCGGCATACATATCGACTTCGATACTGTCCCATATATTTTTTTGAGAATCATCACTCATATCATCTCCTCCATCGTCTGTTTCGGGAATAAGTATATCCATATTAGGTTCAAGTTTTATGTCCATTTGGTTTCCGAATACGGATAAAGTTAAATGTTCAATATTACTATTTTCAAAAACTACTACGTCATCTTGTTCAAGATTTTTTACGTCATAAAGTGAAAATCTTGTTTTTCCTACAATAATTTTTGCAAAGGTTTCTGCATTTGGAAAGCTTTCATCTGAAAATTTTTCGCCTTCGGACTCTATTTCTTCTGGATCAACTAGAACTTGCGGGATAGTTATAAAAATTTTTCCAGCGCTTTTTGAAAATTCATCCTTGCTTTTGATAATAAAAGATAAGTGAATAACATCAAAATTTGTACGCTTTAATTCTCCAGGGTTTGGGTCATCTAGTTCATCTTTAATAGAATCAAACATTGCGCTGTTAAATGAGGTTATAATTTTTGCTTCTAATTCTGAGATTTTATTTATGTTAAATCTGTTTTTTGATTGTCCGAGAACGGTATTTAGAATAATTGAAATAGCTTTTTCTGTCATTCTGAAATAAACATCATAATCTTTATTTATTCGGATTTTGGTTACAAAACACGCTTCGTTATCTAATAGACAGTTGATATTTTTGCTTAATCCAACAAATTCAATATCAAAATTGTTTGCAAAGAAATCATTACATGCATCCTTAACTAATTCAGGAAACGTGTTTTGATACCAGTTGTATTCTTTATACAACTCATTTGTTGATATTGAATTTTGGATTTCATTTTCCATTACAACTATCCCTTGATTTATCCCCTTTGGAAATATCGTAATACTTCCCATCACTACAATATAGGAGAATAGAAAATATTACATCAATCTTTTAATGGATATTTTTCAAAAGTCATCTTTTTTTATAAGGGTTTTCAGAATATCAACAGATTGATTTTTTAAATTTTTATATACAAACGGGAACCCTCTCTCAAAGTTGATGGAATGACGTAGTTTCCTCGCTTTTAAGAAAGGGTTCAAACTTTTTAAAATTTATTCAATTGTTTTGTTGAATTTATGAGCCTGTTTTTTCGTGATAATCTTGACCTCCAACAATTCTTAAGTGTCGATTTTCACCTTCACCAACGGATTTACTTGCTAAGTTGTGTTGTTCAACAAGTTCGTGTTGGAGTTTTCTGATTTGTTGATTTTGAGGTGTAAGTTCTATATCTTTTTCGCCAGCTAGAACTTTTTCAATTGCGGCTTTAGCTTCATCTAATGCTCTTTCTGTAATATCGTAGAAAGATTGTTTTTCGTTAAGTTCAGCTATATCCAATGCTTCTTTTATAACTTTTTGGATTTGAGCCATTGAATTAGTTTTTACATAAAAGATTTGAATTCTATTTTCTTCTGCGGTACTTAATACTTTTGCTCCGCCTTTGATGAAGTTTTTGTGGGCAATTACAATATCTGCATCGTCAAGATTTCTTGTGATTTCTGCATTCAAGTCAAGTCGTTCAATAACTTTTTCTGCAATACTTCTTGATACTGCATAAAGGTAGATTTTTTTGAATTTTTTTACTTCTTCAACATATTTTTGACGAGAGAAGCTGAATTTTAAGCTTTCTGGATGGTCAATTTTGTTATCAAGAGCATTGATTTTGTCAATTACATTTGGAACTCTTGCTGGGACTGGAGTTGGAGTTTGTGAAAATTCATAAGTTTTGTCAACTTTTCTTATTTCAGGTCTGATTGGCCAACCTCTAAGGATGTAGTCAACAGCTTCCGCAGTATCTTTATATACTGCTAATGTATTTCTGTCTAGAATTTCAATTACTATATCGAAAGTCGGCTGTTTCTCTCTTTCTAATACTGTTTTTTGTGAAGAACGACGTTTCGCTTCATCATCACCTAATGTTACGGATTGAATACCGCCGACTAAATCTGATAATGTTGGGTTTTTTATTAAGCTTTCCAAGCTATTACCGTGAGCTGTTGCAATAAGCATTACACCACGTTCTGCAATTGTTCTTGCAGCTTGAGCTTCTGCTTCTGTCCCAATTTCATCAACAACGATAACTTCTGGAGTATGGTTTTCGACTGCTTCAATCATAATATCTTTTTGATATTCTGGTTGTCGAACTTGCATTCTTCTGGCATGTCCAACTGCAGGGTGTGGAGTATCTCCATCTCCAGCAATTTCGTTTGATGTATCTACAATTACAACTCTTTTCTTAAGTTCATCTGCCATCAACCTAGCAATTTCTCTAAGTTTAGTTGTTTTACCAACTCCAGGGCGACCTAGGAAAAGAATACTTTTATTTTGTAAACAAAAATCTTTTATACAAGAAATAGTTCCTGTTACAACACGCCCAATTCTACAAGTAAGACCTACAATTTTGCCTTGTCTATTTCTAATTGCACTGATTCTATGTAATGTTCCAGGGATTCCTGAACGGTTGTCAGAAGTAAATTCTTGAACATGTGAGGTTATATATGAAATATCATCATAATCTACATTTGAAACTTCAATGTACTCAATCTTTCCGTCTGCGTGACGAATTTCTGGAGGTCTGCCAATATCTAAGACTATTTCAATAACGTCTTCCATTTTTTCATAAGAAAGGTGTTGTCTTATCCTTTGGGGTAAAATTTCTACCAATTTTTCTAAATCATTCTGAAATTGTAAGTTGCTCATATATTCGCTGCCTTTCTATTTTGATTATAACAAAATATTTCATGGCTATTAGTTGCGATTAATCGTTTAGTATATCTTCTATATATATTATACTACATGTATCGGATTAATTTCACTATTTCTTTACTATTATTGTAATAATTTTAACAAAACTTTACATTTTTAAATAGGTTCAAACCGTGTAAAATCAACACTTTTAATTTTAAAAAATGCGAAAAAAATAAATTCTCAACCCTTAGATTGAACTTTAAAAATCTCTCTTTACAAACCTAAATACAAGGTAAAAATGTATTACGATTTAGTTACATTTATGGGTGCATTGGGTGAAAATGTGTTATTCTAAGTTTATGTTTACAGGAATAATTGAAGAAACAGGAAGAGTTAAATCGCTAACTCCAAAGACGAATGGGGCAGAAGTAATAATTACTTGTTCCAAGGTCTTGGAAGATGCGACGATTGGCGATAGCATTGCAATCAATGGTGTTTGCCAAACAGTTATACATTTTTCTTCAAATGAATTTAGTGCAGAAATTAGTGATGAAACTTTAAGAATTACAACGCTTGGAAGTTTAAAATCTGGTGATGTTGTAAATTTAGAACGAGCATTAACGCTAAGTTCAAGACTTGGTGGACATATTGTTTCTGGTCATGTGGATTGCAGGGGTAAATTTATAAATATTGACAAATTGTCTGATTTTTATAACCTTGAATTTGAGATTCCAGAAGAACAAGAAAAATATGTTGTTTATAAAGGTTCAATTACAATAAATGGTATAAGTCTTACTATTGCCAATATTAACCGAAATGTCGTGAAAGTTGCAATAATTCCTCATACATTCAACAACACAAATCTGAAAGATTTGAAAATTGGGGATGAAGTAAATATTGAAACCGATATTTTAGGGAAATATGTTGAAAAATTTTTATCTGCGAAAGATAATAACAAAGGTATAAGTATGGACTTTTTACAAGAGAATGGATTTGTATAATGGATAATAAGTTTAGATTTGATAGTATAGAAGAAGCTCTAGAAGATTTTAAAAATGGTAAACCTGTTATTGTTGCCGATGATGAAGATAGAGAAAATGAAGGAGATGTAATTATTTCAGCTGAAAAAGTTACTCCAGAAAAAATCAATTTTTTAGCTACAGAAGTTAAAGGATTGATTTGTTTGGCTATTTCATCAGAGATTGCACAACAGTTGGATTTACCACAAATGGTTGAACAAAACACTGAAGAAATGAAGACAGCTTTCACAATTAGTATTGATGCAGCTGAAAAATATGGTGTTACAACTGGTATTTCTGCTTATGATAGAGCTAAAACTGTTGAAGTTGCAACCGCTAGAGATGCACAACCTTCTGATTTAAGACGCCCTGGACATTTGTTCCCTTGTGTTGCTAAAAAGGGTGGTGTTTTAGAAAGAACTGGTCATACTGAAGCTGTTGTTGATTTGGCTAAAATTTGTGGACATAGACCTGCTGGTGTTATGTGCGAAGTTATGGCTCCTGATGGACACATGGCAAGAAGAGATTATTTAAGAAAATTTGCAGATGAACATGGAATGAAATTTATTTCTGTGGCAGAACTTATTGCATATAGATTAAAATCTGAAAAACTGGTGACAAGAGAAGCTGAAACAACTCTTCCAACTCCTTATGGAGAATTTAAACTCTATGCTTATAAAAATAAAGTTAATGGTTCAGAGCATGTTGCACTTGTTAAAGATGATGGTTCTGATAAAATTCCTGCTGTAAGAGTTCATAGTATGTGCCTTACTGGGGATGTTTTCCATAGTTTGAAATGTGATTGTAATTCGCAATTATTTAATGCTTTGAAATATATTGAGAGTTATGGAAAAGGCGCAGTTGTATATTTGACTGACCATGAAGGAAGAGGAATTGGTCTTTGCAACAAAATTAAAGCATATAGATTGCAAGAAGAAGGACAAGACACGATTCAAGCAAATATCTCTTTAGGATTTAAGTCTGATTTAAGAGATTATGGTACAGGTGCTCAAATTCTTGTTGATTTAGGTTATACTGATTTTAATTTGATAACTAACAACCCTAAAAAAATAATAGGGCTAGAAGGTTATGGACTTAATGTTTTGGATACAATCAAGGTAAATTCAGAAGTTACTCCATATAACAAAAGATACCTTGAAACGAAAAAAGAAAAAATGCACCACTTTTTATAAGGAAGAATATTTATGTACAATACAAAAATTTTAACAGCAAATAACTATGGAAATTTTGAAAATTTGTATGAGGATTTTAGAAAAAAAGCTAAAACTGATTACAATTTTGAACTTGAACCTTTAGATTATGATGGGTTTTTAGAAGCTATTGATAAAGATTTAATCAAGTGTATTGTACTTTATGATGATGAAGATGCGGTAGGATTTTTGGTTTATACTACAGCAATTTCAGAAGCAATTGAATTGAATATAATTCATTCAAAAGACAAAGATAAATTGGTTGATTGTGCAAATGAACTTTTAACAAAATTTGTTGATATAACAAAAAATCTAAGAAGAGAAAAAATTGTTTGTTATCCAATGCTTGGAGAACAAAAATCTCTAATCAGTGTAATTGCAAAATTAGGTTTCAAGTTTGTTGGTATTGAAGTTTTGCGATTTATGATGAAGGGAACTCCTTCAAGAGAACTGTTTTCTCACGCAAGAGTTGTGCGATTGCCAGAAGATTATGAAGTCGTATCTTGGAGTGACAAATATTTTGAAGATGCAGTAAATGTAATTCAAGAGTCTTTTAAAGATAGCTCAGACGCTTTGTTTGACCCTAGATTTAAAACAACTGATGGGACTTGCGATATTATCACTAAAATTGTAAAAGATGTTTATGCTGAATTTATGCCAAAAGCAACAAGTGTATTGCTTTATGAAGGTAAACCTGTTGGGTTCTCTTTTATGAATCTTACTGGGGGAACAATTGTTAATATTCCGCTTGTGGGAATTAAAG
The DNA here is from genome assembly GCA_963590665.1 of Candidatus Methanomethylophilaceae archaeon. GTDB lineage: Bacteria > Cyanobacteriota > Vampirovibrionia > Gastranaerophilales > Gastranaerophilaceae > Zag111. The sequence continues at coordinate 75,815 of CAVAPR010000005.1, read as the reverse complement.
AAGAACACCAAGGCAAAGGGCTTTCTACAATTATGTTAAAACATTCTATGGATGAAATCTTTAAAGAAATAGATGTTTATAACAGCCCAATTTCAGAAATTAATACGACGACAGAAACAAATAATCTTCAAGCTTTGAGATTGTATAAAAATCTTGGATTTATTGAAGATTATAGTTACCCACAATCATATATGCCAATTGAAAACTAGACTTTTTCTAAAAAATCAGTTAAATTAATCGTATGGCAGGAATCGATATAAAAAGATTTTTGAATAGTTTTGGTCAGAATTATGCACAGCAAAGAACCTTTACTGCAAAGGGAACTTTTAATGCCCAACCGCAAGCTCCTAGTGTTGCGCCAAAGGCTGAAGTTCCTGTGCCTAAATCAACTCCTCAACCAACGGTTCAGACAATGCAAATGGGTGAAACCCTTCAATTGAATACTTTGCAAAGTATGGATAGGGCTGTTTATGCAAGAGAACTATTTCAAATGCCACGAAATATAAATGAATTTATTTTTATGCTCCAACGAGGATTAACCCAAGGGCAATTCAATATGATGTATGCAAATCAACTTGCAATGCAGCGCAATTCCCTTTCTCAACTACAAGCCCAAATTCTTGCTCAATTACAGGGGCTAAATACAACAATGACCAAGGAAATGGTTAATGTGCAATTGTCAAGTCAATTACAATCAACATTGAAAAATCTAGAAATTTTGTCTGGCGGAATGATAAACCTTGCAGATATTTCTGTTCTTTTGCAAAAAAATGGGAAAGAGGCGTTGACTAAACTCATTATGTCTATGACAGAAGCTTCAAAGGCTGGAATTACTGATTTGACCCAGATGAAAGAGATGGCAAAACTTATTAATGCAAGTATTTCTATTGCAGCTGAAAATAACCCTCAAAAAACATTGAAACTTCTTTTGATGTTATATCTTCCGTGGCTTCCATTGGAGGATGGTGTTGGTTTTGATTTAGAAGTTGAATCAAAGTCAGGTGGCGAAGAAGAGAGTGATAGCGTTTTGACAGTTACAATTACTACCAAAAATTATGGAACGGTGGTTGCAACAATATTTTTAGAAACTTCAAATTCTGTTCAAATTACGATTGAGTGTAGTGACAAGTTCCCAAGAGAGGAACTTCAACTCCGACTTGATTCTGATAAAAAGCAATATGCAATGGATTCTGTTGCAACATTCAATGTGAATAAAGATTTAAAACTTAATACTGATAAGGCATCTGCAAATATTAATATGTCCCAAACAACAGAAATCAATCCATATTTGTTGCTCACTGCACATTCAATAATTAGGCATGTTATAGAGATTGATAATAATGCAACTTTGGGTATAACCTCTCATTCTGATAAATTTTAAGTTAAAGTATTCCACTTTAATATTTGTTAAATTTTTAATTTCAAGGTAGCAAAATTTTTTAATTTTACGTTTTAGAAAATGGAGTAACCCTAGTAAAGATGGATGAAATAGGTGAAAAATCTTTACAAATTGTGAAACGACTGCTATAATAGCAGACAAGGTTAATGAATATAGGATTAAGGGGTTAATCCTATGAAAACTGAATACAAAAAAGGAGTGTTAGTATGGCAATATTACCTATTAGCAGTGTTAGTGTTAAAAATAATTCCAGATTGGTACCGTTTGGGATGAGAAATGATGACGATGATGATAATAATGGTGAAGGTTATAATTTTCCACGTCGAGTACAAAATAAAATGGTTACAGTTCCTCTTGCAACATTGATTGCAATGTCACCAATGGTTGGGAATGCAAATGAACCAGCAGGAACTTTAAATTCTAGTAAGATTGTTGAGCTTGCTGAAGCAAATCCAGCTCCAGAGGTTGATGAAGCAACTTATGTAATGGGTGTTGACCAATCATCAGCAATGACTCCAGCTCAGAGAAAGTATATTCAAAAACAGAAACCTGTTAAGGTGCTTTCTGCAGGAAATGGTGCTTTTCTTGCACTTGAAACATATTCAGATGGTTCAAATAAGGTTAATTTTATAACTTATCTTCCAAAAGATGGTGATTATAGAGATCAAATGTATCTTCCTAAAGTCCGTGAAATAGAGTACCATGATTTAGGAAAAAATTCATTTTGTGGGATATGGACAAGTAGGCAAGTGCGTATGCCCCATGAACTATATTACAAGAAACAAGAGTTCAAAATTTCGGATGATGCAGCAAATGCACTTATCGACTTGCTAAATGGAGATACTAAAATGCAAGATAAGACGGGTTTAAAAGTAAGAGTTGTAAAAACTCCAAATCTTAAACCCACAGAAAATGGTTCTGTTAGAAACCTTGATTATTAAATTTTGTAAACATTTTCTTGTTCTTTGAAATTGGAGAATTTTGAAATTTTTCATGTAAATAAGAAAGAAAATAAAGAGATAATATAACTATGGCATTAAAAGGCGTAAATGACATTACAACAGAAAAGAAAGTAGCAGTAGTAGAAACTACGACTGCTAGTAGTTCATCTTCGTCTAAAATAGTTATAAATTTCTCAACTTCGGAATCTAAAAACCCTAAATCAACTGAAAAGCTTCCAACAAATAGTAAAGAATTAGTTGTTAAAAATCCATCAATGAAAAATTCTTCTAAAATGGAAGTTTTTAGAGTTGGTGCAGAAAAATATTTATCAACCAGTGGTTTGAAGAATATCAAAAATTCAGATGAATTAATTACATATCTAGAAAAGAAACCAAATAAAACGGATGAGGAAAAGAAGCTTTTAGCTCAGTATAAAGCTATTAGTTCTGGTGATGCAGAACCACTTCTAACGTATAAAGAACTACGTGATGCATATAAAAATAAAAAGAATATTCCCGAAATGACGGCTGATAAGTATTTTTCAAAAACGGATGAAAAATATCAAAAAATGTCAGAAGAGCAAAAGCAACAGTATTGTAAGCAACAAATTTTGAAACTTGCTGACACTGTTTCTACTTCTTCAACTCCTAAAGAAGAGAAAATCATGAAGGCTACAGAATTATTTGAAGCTTTAAATAATTCTGAAATGTCAGTTGAAGATTACAAAAAACTTTCAAAAAATGACCAAGTTCAATTATATAGAGATCATCAACTTAAAAAAATGAAGGAGTTAAAAGACTTAGTTCCTATTGAAACTCGTCAAAAATGGGCTGAAAAGAAACCTCCAATGACAGCTGATGAAAAGTTGAAAGAATATGCAAAAGCTTTTTTAAATAAATATGATAGTGATTTTTCAGCTATTAAAGATGAAGCTGAAAAGGACAAATATATTACTGCTCATGCAAATTCAATGATTTCTAAATTCCTACCTAATTGGGAAAAAACGAATCCTAAAATTAAAGAAATGATGTTTTCTTCTATTGTAGGTACAATGGATGCACTCACAGAAGCCAATATGAGTTTTGATGAATTTCAGGCGAAGTCTCAATCCGAAAAAGTCAAGTTTTTGAAGGACTCTCCTAATGTTGAAATTTCTAAAATGAGCTCAGAAGAGATTAGTTTAAATTTAGCAGTATTTGATTATGCTAAAAAGAATAAAAATACTCCATCAGTTAAAGAATTAAAACAATTTATTTCTGAAAATCCTAATTATGAAAATAAGGATGCAATGTTAAATGCTTTAGAAATGAGGGGCAGATTATTTGGCAAGGATGCAAAAGTTCAAGAAGTTGAAACTTATAAGCAAAAAGCTTTAGAACATGGTATTTCTGCGGATGAGCAAATTCAAAAAGACTTTAAAGATTTTGGCAAATTAAATGCAAATGCTAGAGCCCAAAGGCTTCATGATATGTTACTTAAAGCGGATGGTGATGAAGCTTTAATAACACAAATTAAAAATTTAGCATTGGGAAGTAAGTATGATGAAGTTAAATTTAACAAAATTCTAGCTGAAACAGAAACTCATAAAAGGATTGCTTGCAATGCAACTTTGAATAACAATCCAAAAGCCATGAAGACTGCAATAGACATGGGAGATAGAATTGGTGATACTAAGTCTGCTCAAGTTATTGCATGTAGTGCTCCTGTTTTAATGGAGGCAAAAGCAGGGCAAGCTTTAGGTGTGGATTTAGCAAACGAAAAGTCTAAATACTTGGAAAGTTATACAACAGGTGTAAATCAACGTTCTGATGCAGTTTCATATTCTGCTGCGGTTGTTCAGTCTGAAAATATGTCATCCGCTGGAAGAGCTATATATACTGAATCTGCTGTAAAAACTGCTTCTGTAGAACAACAAGTAGAATACGGAAGAGAATTTGCTAAGCTTAATTATCCAGAAGTGACAGAAGGATTGGCTGCTGCTTCAAAATATGTTGATAAGAGTGTAAGAAATCAATACAATTCTTATGTTGAGCAAGCTATAAAGCGTTATCCTCCTGAACAACAAGCTCAAATTCGTAAAGCTTTAGAAACAGGAAGAATTTCTGCAGAAACATTAGCCAAAACAGAAGTTGTGGCTTCTTCTTCAAATAAGACAACCGCATCTGCAGAATCTAGTGCAAGTAAAACTGGTTCTGCAAATACTGCAACTCCAACTCCCGCAACAGCAAATCCAATTAAACAACAATCTGCGGGTACAGTTGTTACTGGATCTTCAACGGTTGGAAATATTTCTGCCGCTTCTGGTAGAACTTCTGTAACTGATACTCCTGCTGTTTCATCAGTATCTTCAAGTGCTAGAGTTTCTGAAATTGATAAAATGAGCGAAGTTTCTTCTTCTTCAAAAGTATCTTTGAGTAGCAAAATGAGCGAGCAAGATACTCAAGAATTAACAGAAAAAACGCAAGTTGTTCTTGATAAAATTGAAGACTTTATAAAGACTCAAAAAGCAAGTATTGAACAATATGAAGCAGAAAAAGCTGAAAAGGCTGAGCATTTATCAGATGAAGATATTGTGAAGGCTGTTGCTTCTGGTGAAGTTTCTCTTGCGGATTTAAAACTTTCAAAAGAAGAAGTTGCAACCTTAAAAGATACTTTAACTGTTCTATTTGAAAAAAATAGTATTTCTACAGCTTATAAAAAACTTGTTTCTAAATTCGGCAAGTTGGAAGATGTTTTCTTAAGGGCATTTGCTGAAAATGCTGATAGTGAAACTCTTTGTTCTTTTGCAAGAGATTTAAGAGATAATACAGATGTAATTCTAAGATTATTCAAATACAGTAATGATAGTTCTTTACTTGCATTTCTTCCAAAAGATACAATTATTGCACTTTTGGGCAAAGGGATCGAAGGAGATAAGATACCTCAAGATATTTTGTGGTCAATTATTTCTGAATATGATAAAAAGGGTGAAACAGAAAAAGCTGACAAATTTAGACAATTTTTAAACGGTGCAGTGACTGCTCAAACCACTCAATCTCAAACAAATTCAACTAATTCTGTAAATACAAGTATGAATGTATCAGAAAATAATTCTAATTCTGAAATTCAAGCATCTAATGATAATACTCAAACAACAGAAAAAACTGCTAAACCTTCTAACAAACAGGCTGAATCAACTGTTCCTCAGCCAGGGTCAGATAGCTGGTATAATGATTTGATGAAACCTCAAAAATCTGATGTTGCAGCAATGTTAGAAGAAGAAAAAATAGAAACTAAAAAAGCAAGGGTTGTTGCTGAAGAATCAAATAAAAATACTGATTTATTTGCTTTTTCAAATGGCGCTTCCAACTGGGTAGATGATGAGAGTTACCCATCTTCTGCTCCAGCATTTGTATCTAATTCAAAAAGAAAAGGTAAAAAGTTTGACAAAAAAGCGTGGATTACTTAATTTTACTTTTGCTTGATTTAAAAATTCTTTCATGGTGTAATAGTCTTACAGCGAGATTATCTTGCGAGTTCATTTGAAAGAAGACAATTACAAATTGCCGAAAGAAATTACATTAGCTAAATTTGCAGGTTTCTGTTATGGTGTGAAAAGAGCCGTTGAAACTGTGAAGAAATTAAAAAGTGAAAATCCAGATAGAAATATTTGTGTGCTTGGGGAATTAATTCACAATACACAAGTTATTGAAGAATTAAATTCTATGGGGATTAAATCACTTAAAGAACTTCCTAAAAAAGGGGATGGAATTTGTGTTGTCCGTAGTCATGGCGAGAGCCCAGAAGTCTTTGAACAAATAGAAAAAGCAGGGTTTGAAGTTTATGATTTGACTTGTCCTGATGTTAAAAAAGTCCAACAAAAGGCAATTGAACTTGCTCAGAATAATTATTTTTTGGTAATAGTTGGAAAAGCAACTCATCCAGAAGTGATTGCGATAAAGGCAAATGCAGAACAATTTAGTAAAAATGTTTTGGTTGCAACTGAAGTAGAAGAATTAAAATCTCATGAACAAGAATTGAAATCTGCAAAGAAAATTGGTGTGGTTGTTCAGACAACACAAATGATTTCAACTCTTAATAAAATTGTAGAATATCTTACTCCATTAACAAAAGAATTGCTTATTGCAAATACGATATGCAAAAGTACATCAATGCGTCAATCTGAGGCAAAAGAATTGGCAAAAAATAGTGATTTGATGATTGTTGTAGGTTCAAAAAAGAGTGCAAATACAACTCATTTGGCGGAAATTTTAAAAGATATTGCTCCTACAATTCATATTGAAACAGAACAAGAGTTAGATAATTATAAAGGTTTAATTGATAAATCTCAAAAAGTATCAATTACCGCTGGTGCTTCAACTCCAGATAGCGTAATTGAAAAAGTTATTGAAAAGATAAAATAAAAAGTTGATCATTCAACAAAAAATAAATAAAGAAAAGGAGAATAAAAACAAATGACACAAGCAACATTAGACGATTTCGAAAAACTATTAGAAGAAAGTTTTTCAAACAGCCATTCAGTAGCTGACATCGTAGAAGGTACTGTTTTGAAAAAAGAACAAGATGGTTACCTAGTTAGCGTACGTGGTGCTAAAACAGAAGCATTTTTACCAAACAGAGAAATTTCTTCAGCAGAAGAAGCTACTCCAATTGAACTTGGTGATGTTAAAGAATTTTACGTATTAAAAGAAGAAAATGATGAAGACGGAATGTTATTATCATTGAAAAGACTTGCATTTGCTCAAGCTTGGGCTCAACTTAATGATGCAAAAGTTCAAGGCGATACAATCCTTGCAAAAGTTGTTTCAGTTGTTAAGGGTGGTGTATTAGTTGATGTAGCTGATTTGAAAGGTTTCATCCCATCATCTCAACTTAGAACTGGTACTCCATTTGATGGTTTATTAGACCAAAAAATCGAAGTTAAAGTTCTTGAAGCTGATCCTAAGAAAAACAAACTTATCTTATCTCAAAGACAAGCTGTTGCTGAACAAAGAGATCAAGTTGTTGATAACATTTTATCAGAACTTGAAGAAGGTCAAGTTGTTAAAGGTGAAGTTGTAAGAATTGCTGATTTCGGTGCTTTCGTTGACATCAACGGAATTGATGGTTTACTTCCAATTTCTGAAATTTCTTGGCAAAGAATTAAACACCCTTCAGATGTAATTTCTTTAGGTGAAACTTTAGAAGTTAAAATTATCAAAATTGATAATGAATTGAAGAGAATTTCATTATCATTAAAGAGAATGGGCGAAGATCCATGGCAACAAATTGAAGGTCAATTCTCAGAAGGTCAAATTATCACAGGTACAGTAAACAAAGTTACTGGTTTTGGTGCTTTCATCAACATCTTCCCTGGAGTTGAAGCATTATTGCCTGTTTCTGAAATGGCAGAAGAAAATGTTAACCCATTCAACAAATTCAAAGTTGGTGATAGTGTAGAAGTTCTTATTAAGAAATTTACACCTCAAGAACACAGAATTGCTTTGAGCATCAAAGATATTAACAAAGATGCTGAATAATCTGGGTTAATTAGTATAACTTATAGAAGGGCGCAAAATTTTATTTTGCGCCCTTTCTCTAATTAAAAATTAAGAAATTCCTTGAGGTTAGAAATTTTTCATGATAGCATAACCTTATAAGTAAAATGTGAAAAATTTATGAGGTAGAAAATATGCAAGCCCGCAGAGCATCTAGAGAATTAGCATTTATATTGCTTTCTCAATTTGATAAAAAGATTACAAACTATTCAAAAGAAAGTTTGGATGATATTGTTCTTAAATCTGTAAGAATTTTGTCTAGTAGTGCACATGATGAACTTAAATTGGCACTTGGTTCATTGATTGATATGAAAAATAAAATTGATGATTATGAAGCAGAACACGAAATCAATTTGAATAGACCAATGAATGCAACAAACATTCCTGTTCCTCTTCCAATGACATCAGATATGACTGGTAGAATTAATGAAATGATTGATATTGCAGATAAAGCTTTATTGGCTCTTGAAATTGCAGAATTTACAACACTTGAATCTGAAGGGGATGTAAAAAATTATGCAATTAAAATTGCTCAATGTTATCAAGAAAATCATGAAGAAATTGACAGTGATATTGATAAATATTCAGAAGGTTGGGATTTTGATAGATTAGTAAAAATGGATAAAGACATTTTGAGAATCGCACTTTCTGAACTTCTTTATATCAAAGAAACTCCAATGAAAGTTGTTGTAGATGAAGCTATTGAACTTGCTAAAAAATATTCAACAGATGATAGTGCAAACTTTATCAATGGTGTTTTAGCAAAGGCAATTGTAGATAAAGGTATTAAATAAAAATAACTCAAATAAATTATTAACTTAAAAGGGTTCGATATTCTTGAACCCTTTATTTTTATCTTAAGTTTTTAATAACTATTTTGCTTCGACTGTTGTTCCATCTTTTGTATCTTTCAATACGATACCGCATTCATCAAAAGCAATTCTGATTTTATCTGCAATATCCCAATTCTTTTCTGCTCGAGCTTGCTTTCTAAGCTCAAGTACTTCATCAATAGATTTGAAGTCTTGCCCTAGAACTTCTGAAACATGGTTTACAGCTTTATTTATTTCATCATCAGATATTGCGGCTTTTTCAAAAGTAAATCCTAAAGTTGAACCAAGTTTGTATAAAATAGTATAAGCTCCAGCTTCTCCTTTATTTGCTCTTGTTGCAAGGTCAAATAACACGGCAAGAGCTTTAGATGTGTTCAAATCCTCATCCATTGCTTCTACAAAAGCTTTATATTCATCAGTTGTTGTAATATCTAAACTTTCGTCAATTGGTGTTTGTTTAGCATTTGTTAATCGTTTTGCTCCTGCTTGAGCGGCTGTTAAAGCTTCATCTGAAAATTCGACAGGCATTCTGTAGTGATTTGTTAAAATAAATAATCTCAAGGTGTTTGCATCATAATTCTTCAACATATCATCAATAGTTAAGAAATTACCCAAAGACTTAGACATTTTTTCTTTGTTAATCGTTACAAAGCCGTTGTGCAACCAATAATTTACGAATTTGCAACCATTTGCGCATTCAGATTGTGCAATTTCATTTTCATGGTGCGGGAATATTAAATCTGCTCCCCCAGCGTGAATATCAATTGTTTTTCCTAAATATTTTCTACTCATTGCAGAACATTCAATATGCCATCCTGGACGGCCAATTCCCCAAGGTGATTTGTATCCAAATTTTTCATCCTTTTTCCATAGTGCAAAGTCTAATGGGTCTTCTTTTTGGTCGCCAACTTCAATTCTTGCGCCACTTTCCAATTGGTCAATTGGTTGTTTTGATAGGTAACCATATTTAGGGAATTTTTTAACTCTAAAATACACATCTCCATTTGATTCGTAAGCAAAGCCTTTTTCTATCAAAGTTTTAACCATTGAAATCATTTCACCTAGTGTTTTAGTCGCAAAAGGTTCAATGTCTGGTTTTAGAGTATTTAAAGCTTTCATTGAATTTTCAAACTGTTTATACCAGTATTGAGAAACTTCTGTAGGTGTCTTTCCTTCTTTATCTGCTTTTTTTAGAATTTTATCGTCAACATCTGTTACGTTTCTGCAGTATGTAACATCATAACCCTTAAACTTTAAGTATCTGTATAAAACATCCCAAGTGATGTAGCATCTAGCGTGACCAAGGTGAGCATAATCATATACTGTAGGTCCGCAAACATACATTTTAACTTTATTTTCTTCAATTGGTTTAAATTCTTCAATTTTATTAGTGTAAGAGTTAAATAGTTTCATAATAAATTCCCTCGTTTCTGATTTTATACTATCACAAAATTATTATGAATAAATGTAAAATTAATAAATCAGAATTAGCAATTATAGATTGTAGAAATACTTTATATATACATACCACATGGAGGATATATTATGGGCGATTTAAATGTAACAAATAAAGCACAACCACAGGAACATTTTAAAGTAAAAGTTAATGGCAATGTCAAAATTCAAAACTTTAAAGGTGATGGGGCGCTAAAAGATCATCAGATAAGAACAACTGTAAAAAATGGTGCCGTAAGCAATTGGTATCAATGGAGTGGTGGCAAACCAACAAAAGAATCTCACTTAAATTTGAATGCGACAAATTACAATATCTTTAATGCCATTAGAAAGGCTGATAAAAAAGATGCAAAAGGCGAAGTTTTGACTCGTTCAGATTTGCAAGCATTAAAAAATGATAAACAATTACAAAAGAAACTTGGAATTGTTGTAAGATCAGATGAATCAAAAGGTGTTTATACTATTCAAGGTCCATCTAATTCTATGCTTTATTTTGATTTTGATTAAAACTTAGCATATCAAAAATTTCAAATACAGGTTTGACAAGTTGTTGAACCTGTATTTTTTCGTCAACTTCAAGGGTAATTGTTGGAATATTTCTCTCAACACCAGCCCAAGTGCCGAAACTCCCTGGGGTTGGGTAACCAATACTTGCTTCTACAGGGTATTTTATGATGTTGGAAATCTTTTCTGCAACCTCTTTTGCTGGTCCATCGTAATTAACAACCATATATGGCGCATGAATAGTCATAACGAGGCTCGGAGAGTATTCCTTTATAGTTTCTATAAGAAACCTAGTTTCAATTTCTCCACCTGCTGATTTCCCTCCGAAATAATTTGTTGTTTCGTCATCGCAAGTTGCATTGTCGCCTTCATTTTTTCCCCAGTTTTTTGTTGGAAAATTTCTATTTATGTCAACGTTATTAGCATTTGTTCTTCTGCCCAATTGTAATCCATCAGGGTTTAAACAAGGGATAAATAGCGTACCCCTCCTCGAAATCGGAGATTTCGGTCCTCCCTCAAGGGGAGGACATTCTGAAATGATATTTTTAATTTTAAATATTACTCCTTCAATATTATTATCAATCTCATTGTTCCAAAATCTTAAAATTTTAAAGCCAATTGATTTTAAAAATTTATCTCGTTGTTTATCAGAAGTAGATTCTATGTGTTGGCTTCCATCAATCTCAATTACAATTTTATGCTCTAATGATGCAAAATCGCAGATGTATTTCCCTAGAACAACTTGTCGTCTAAACTTTACTCCTTCAATTTGACGATTTTTTAAATGTTGCCATATTTTAATTTCTTGTGGTGTCATGTTATTTCTTAGAGTTCTCGCTAATAGAAGGAGCTTTTTGTCCTCCCTTGAAGGGAGGACCGAAATCTTTGATTTCGAAGAGGGTGGTATAAATTGGGAGAGGGGGGTGAAATCATAACGAGATTTTAAATACTCCTCAATTAAGTATTTTCCTTGTGGTTCATCCCCGTGAATAACACCTACTATTAATATATTTTCTTGGGCTGGTTCGCCAATAAGTTCAATTGTATTTTCTAATTTTGTTTTTACACTATTTAAAATTTCCATATCAGAATTTTAGCATGTTGAAAAAGTTATTGCTGACAAATAAATAAATTTTAATATATTTTGATTTTGTGAAATAATTCTTTTATGCAAATATATTCTGACAAAGTTTTTGAAAATCCAAAAGAAATTATTGTTGCTTTTGATAGTAAGAGTTTTGTATCTGCGTTTCAAAAGTTGGAAAAACTTAAAGAAAAGTATTATCTAGTTGGTTATATCAGATATGAGGCAAAAGATATTTTTCTTGGTAAAAATATTCAGTCCAGGTATCCATTATTGTATTTTGAAGCTTTTTCTGATTACAAAAAGTTTGAACAAGTTGAAAATCCGAGAGAAGTATTTCTATTTCCGAAGTCTAAAATTTCATTTGCGGAATATAAAAAAGGTTTTGAAAAGATTAAGGCCGAAATTTCTTGTGGTAATACTTATGAAGTAAATTATACCTTTGATTTTCAAATTGATACAGGGTATTCTGCACAAGGAATTTATAATTATTTTTTAACGGAACAAAAAACTCCTTATAACGCATTTATAAAAAATGATTATGAAGAAATTCTATCTTTTTCTCCCGAGTTATTTTTTAAAAAGTTTGGGCATAACATTTTAACTAAGCCTATGAAAGGTACGATTGAGCGAGGGCAAAATGAAATTGAGGACAAAGAGAAAATTGAATTTTTACGTAGTGATATAAAAAATAGAGCTGAAAATGTGATGATAGTTGATCTTTTGCGAAATGATTTAGGGCGAATTTCTAAGACTGGAAGTGTAAAAATTCCAAAACTTTTTGAAATTGAAACTCATAAAACTCTTCATCAAATGACCTCAGAAATTACATCTATAATAAAAGATAATACGACATTGTATGAGATTTTTAAGGCAATTTTCCCATGCGGCTCAATTACTGGTGCTCCTAAAATTAGTACAATGGATGTCATAGATGATGTTGAAATTGGTAAGAGAAATGTTTATTGTGGTGCTATTGGACTAATATATAAAGACAGTTGCGAGTTTTCAGTTCCTATTAGGATTTTGCAAAAAACAAAAGATGATAACACATATACCTATCGGGCTGGTGGGGCTGTTGTTTGGGATTCTGATGTTAAAAATGAATGGGATGAAGCTATTTTAAAAACTTCTTTTTTAAGTGCCAATTCAAAGGCTTGGCAACTTTTAGAAACTTTAAGGGTTGAAGGAGGTAAACCTATACTTTGGAATTTTCATCTTGAAAGGATGCAAAAATCTGCTCAAAAATTGAATTTTAGATTTAATGAAGATATTAAAAATATTGATTTCCCACAAGATGGAATGTATAGGATTTTATTATCTAAAGGTGGAAATTATAGAGTAGAAATAAAACCGTTAAATACAATAAAAACTGATAAGATTATCATTTCTGAAAAACATGTAAATCCTTCGGATATATTTTTGTATCATAAAACAACTTTTCGACCATATTATAATCAATCGCTAGAAAAGGTAAAAAATGGTGAAATTTATGATGAAATATTTTTCAATGAAAAAGGGGAATTAACAGAAGGCTCAAGGAGTAATGTAATTTTAAATTTAGATGGAGAGTTATATACCCCTCCAATAAAGTGTGGATTGTTAAATGGGACATTTAGGCAAAAAATGCTAAAAGATGGGAAATGTCGAGAAAAAATTCTTTATAAAAAAGATTTGTTAAATGCGCAAAATATTTATTGTGTAAATTCTGTACGTGGTATGAAAGAGGTGCATTTATGATTCTGATAGATAATTATGACTCTTTTACTTATAATATTGTTCAGTATTTGCAAGAACTGGGTATAGAACCTCGAATTTTTGAGAACGACAAAATTACAATAGATGAACTCAAAAAAATAAAATTCTCGTCTATTATAATTTCCCCAGGGGCAGGGAATCCTAATACTGCAGGTATTTCTATAGATGTAATAAAAGAGCTTTATAAAACAAAAAAAATTCTCGGAGTTTGTTTAGGGTTTCAGTGTTTGGCACAATTCTTTGGTGCAAATATTGTTAAAGATAAAGAACCAATGCATGGAAAAGTTTCAGAAATTGAAGTGATAGAAAATTCCAAACTTTTTACAAATATTCCGAAAAATTTTTCAGTAACACGTTATCATTCGTTAATTGTGGATAGAAAAACTATAAAATCACCTTTAAAAATCACTGCTCAAACGAGGGATAATATTGTTATGGCAATTGAGCATGAAAAATTTCCACTTTATGGAGTTCAATTTCACCCAGAAGCAATTTTGACTCAATATGGGCATGAATTGTTTGAAAATTTTATAAACATATAGATTTGTAATATAATAATAAAATGAACGTTGAAAATTTAATATTCGGGAGCTAGCCTGTATCTTTTTAAAGAAACATCAGCACAACAAAATACTTTAGTCTGCGGGCTGATAGTTTTATGAAAGGAGGGCTGAATTATGAATGAACTCAATTTGACTTTATTATTAATCTTTTTGATTTTATACATAATAAACACCGCTCAACGAATACGTTAAGCGGTGCCTTAGTCTTTTACAGGTGACGGTGTTGGTAGCACCGCTCCCGATATTTATATTATAAACTATGTTTAATTACTTTTCAAGTGCGGATTGTGAAATCTTAACTAAATAACGCCTCAATGAAATCATCTGGGTTAAATGATTTTAAGTCTTCCATTTTTTCTCCGACTCCGACTAATTTTACGGGTAGTTTCATGTCTTTTGCTATTGCCATAATTATTGCACCTTTTGCGCTTCCATCAAGTTTTGTTAGTGCAACACAGGTAAGATTTACGGATTCTGAGAATACTTTTGCTTGTTGAAGTCCGTTTTGTCCAGTATTTGCATCAATAACTAATATGCTTTCCCTTAAAGATTCTGGAGCTTGTTTATCAATTACTGTTTTAATCTTTTTTAATTCTTCCATAAGGTTGAATTTATTTTGAAGACGCCCTGCTGTATCAACTAAAATTACGTCATATTTTTCATTTTTTGCTTTTTGAATTGCTTCATATACAACTGATGCTGGGTCTGCTTTATCTCGACGGACAATATCGGCACCTGCTCTATTTGACCAGATGTTTAATTGTTCTTCTGCTGCAGCTCTGAATGTGTCACCAGCGGCAATAAGAACTTTTTTCCCTTCTTGCTTGAATCGATATGCCATTTTTGCAATCAAAGTTGTTTTCCCAGTTCCATTGACTCCTGTGATGAAGTAAATATTTAATTCTCCATCTTTGTAGTTTAATTCAGTAGAACCAGCCTCAAGTAGAGTTTTTTTGAACTCCTCTTTAAGATAGTTTTTTAATTCCGAAGGTTTTGCGTTTTTCTTGTTTCGTAAATTATCAACGAGTTCAACGGCATAATTAACTCCTAAATCAGCACTAATCAATGTATCTTCAATATCATCTAGTGCAAATTCTGAGTATTCTTCATCTGTTGAATCAACATTAGTTAAAACATTTCCTACAAGAGATTGCGCAGTATTAGAAACTGCTTGTTTTAAATTTTCAATTTTATCTTTAAAAAATCCGAACATACTATGATAATAACATGAAAATATTTTAAATTTTTATAGGATAATCACTTGGGAATTTCCAGTTGTTGCTTCTGATTAATTCTGTGCAATAAGCCCCAATAACTCCACTTTTGCCACAACCGTATGACCCATTAAATAAATCTTCTCTTGTTCCATTCCAATTATATCTGTATGGTTCAACTCCATTTCCGACATATTTATAATCTGAACGCTCATGTGGAGCTTGACTACCATATAGGAATATAAACATATATTTCCCTGCTGTTGTATGCTGGTCTATTTTTCCGTCTTCTAAAAGTTTATATTTTTTAGCATCTGGATAATATAACCATGATGTAGATGAAATTACTACGACACTTCCATCTTGAAAATATAATTCAATTTTGCTATCAGTATTTTTTAGTTTTGTATCAACTTTAAGATATGGAATTAAGTATTTTTTCACCCATGATTCTGCAGCGGGAACACTATTGCCGTTTTCATCTTCGATGTAGCCATTTCCTAATTCATCCCATCCGCTTCTATCATCATAATCTGCTTCTGCAAGTTTGAGCGCTTGGTTTATTGTGGAATAAAATTTTGAAAGTCTTGTTTCTATAACCTTTTTTCTGTAGCTACTCATCAAAGTAGGTATTGTCATCGCTGCAACTACTCCAATAACTCCAAGAGTTATCAAAACTTCTGCTAAAGTAAAACCATTGTTCAGTTTAATTGTCATTGTAAAATATCCTATAATAAATTAACATAAGTATCTTATTTTATGAAATATAATTCTTATTAAATATACTATCATGGATATTATTTATCTGTCAAACTACGTAGAATTAATTTATGAATGACGAACAGATACTACAAATTGTGGCGGATAATATTAGGCTAGAAAGGCTTCGACAAAGAATATCGCAAGAAAAATTGGCTGAGCAAATTGGAATTTCTACAAAATATCTCAATATGATAGAAAATAGAAAATCTAATCCTACCATACTTGTTGTTATAAAAATATGTAAGGCTTTAAATATAAGTATTGAAACTATCTATCCTCAGGTTTAAACATTAAAATAAATATATCTGATATTTTTTGTCATATAATAAAACTATGAAGAGAATTTGTAGTTTTTTACTTTTAAGTTTATTTTTAGCTTCACTTCCTGCAGAAGCGGTAATTTATAACATCCCACAAAAAACATTGCAAATTGCAAGAGAAGCGAGCGCTAATCCGTATATAAATACTCAACAATCAAAGTTGGTAAGAGTTGGTATCGGAAATCAGAATTTTAATTGTTATGAAAGAGATTCCATTTCAATTTATGGAACTGGGGAATTTGAAGTCTATAATGGTAAAAACTATATCAATACATTTGATAATGACAATACTATAAATATCTCAATGGTTGGTAAAATCTTTGTCTTAAAAGATTCTAATAACAATGTAATTGCAAAAGTTTCAGGTCCGATTTTGTTTAAAACAGATTATGGAATGTTAGGTATAAAAGGTTTAAAAAGAGCTGGTAAAGATGCAATTTACAGAGGTGAAATTGAACTTGTTTCAACTCCTAAAGAGGGTAAATTTTATACAGTAAACGTCATTTATCTAGAAGATTACCTAAAGGGTGTTGTCCCAAACGAGATGCCTGTAAGTTTTGGGCTTGAAGCTTTAAAGGCTCAGAGTGTTGCCGCAAGAAACTATGTTTTATCTCCTAGAGTTAAAGCTAATTCAAATTATGATGTCGTTGATTCAGTCGCAAGTCAAGTTTATTTTGGTGCAAATACTGAACGAGATTTGTCTAACAAAGCCGTAGATGAAACTGCTGGAATAGTTGCAATATATGATTGGGATTTAATTTTAGCGCAATATTCTTCTACTGCTGGGGGATATACAGAAAGTTATTCCAATGCTTTTTCTGATCCTTATACAAAAAAATTCCCAGGAACTCCAAAGCCGTATTTAGTTGCAAAACCAGATGAAAAAGATTTTGGAAATTTGTCATCTGAAGATGCTGCCGCAAAATTTTATAAATCAAAACCAAAATCTTATGACATAAATTCTTCTTACTATCGTTGGGAAAGAGAATGGAATGGTCAAGAAATTCAAGATGCTGTTCAGAATAATATTGCAGCTCAAAGTGCCGCTGGGTTTGTTCACCCTGCAGTAAAGAAGGGTGAAACTATTGGTATAATTAAAAAATTAAATGTTTTAAAACGTGGTGAATCTGGGAAAATTATGAAACTAGAAATCCAAACAGATTCTGGAAATTACGTTGTAGAAAAAGAATTAACAATTAGACGTCTTTTAACAAATAAAGGCAAAGCACTTCCAAGTGCGAATATGGTTTTTGAGCATGAGTATAATGACGATGGAGATTTGATATATGTAAAAGCTTATGGTGGGGGCTTTGGGCACGGTGTTGGAATGAGCCAATATGGTGCTGGATATATGGGAAATCATTTGAAAAAATCATTTGAAGAAATTTTGCAGCATTATTATACTGGAATTTCACTAGCAACTGAACCATTTATTCTTTCATCAAATTCGGAACAAAACCAAGTTACCCAAGTATTTTTCTCAAAGAATAAACATGCAAATTTAGTAATTGATAACAAGTATAAGGTTAATTTTATTGATATTAAAGTAAATAACCTTGATGAAAAAATACAATTAAACCCTTCTCAAAGATATAATAAAATAGATATTTCAAAATATTTAAACCATGGATTAAATACTGTAACCTTTTATTACCCAATGACAGAAGGTACAAACAAAGGATTAAGAATATATATAGAATTGGCAGGAGTAAATGAATACAGCGACTAAAGAAAATAAATCCCCAAGCGTATTGAAAGCCGCATGGATTATAGCAGTAGTAACAATTGTGAGTAAGTTGATAGGATTTGTGAGAGATATTATCATTGCGAATTATTACGGTGCGGCAATGGTTTCCGATGCGTATTATTATGCATACCAAATTCCATCTCTTTCTTTGATTTTGTTAGGCGGAGTTGGTGGACCATTCCATAGTGCGACTGTTGCTATTTTTTCGAAGCTTATCCCAAATTTGCAAGATAAGCCTTCAGAACAAGTGAATAAACTTTATTCGACATTTATGACTGCAACGATAATATTTTTCCTTGCGTTGTCTGTTGTGATGTTTATATTCCCAAGACAAATTATGGGACTTATTATTTCTGGGGGTTCTCCAGATATGATAAATCTTGCCGCAACTCATTTGAAAATTATGACTCCACTCCTTGTAATTGGGGGTATTGTTGGGATTTATTATGGAATTTTAATTATTTATAGACAATTTATGCTGCCAAATTTATCTCCAATCATTATGAGCTTGGCAATTATAGGTGTTGTAATAGCTGCTCCAAGTGACCAAAAGGGTTATGCTCTAGCTTGGGCTACAACGATTGGTGCTGTTTTACAGTTAGTTATTCAATATCCAAATATTAGAAAACTTGGTTATAGATTAAAACCCAATTTTGCATTTACAAATAATCCAGAGTTTAAAGAAATTTGTGAACTTTTATTCCCCGCAGTATTGAGTTCAACTGTCGGACAAATTCATATTTACGTTGATATGTTTTTCACTTCTTCTATCTCAGAAGGTGCATGGACTGCAATTGGTTATGCAAATAGAGTTTTTCAATTCCCTGTAGGGATTTTGGTTACTGCATTTTTAGTTCCACTGTTCCCGATATTTGCAAAACTTGTTGCTGATAAAGATTATAACGGAATAAAAAATTACTTTAATAAAGGTGTTGGAGTATTGTTCTTTGGCGCAATTCCAATTATTATTGGAATTTTGGTTGTCGGAATGGATGCAGTTAGACTTGTTTTTGAAAGAGGGTTATTCGATGAGAAAGCAACATTTATGGTTACAGAAGCGTTGTGGTTCTTGTCTGTTTCAATTATCCCTTATGTATTTAGAGATTCTATAACAAGAGTATATTATTCATTTAATGATTCTAAAACTCCTTTTGTTGTAGCATTTTCTTCTATAGTTTTGAAACTTGTTCTTAACTATGTTTTAATTTCAAGAATGCACTTTGGCATAGGTGGAATTACACTTTCTACATCTCTTGTAACCCTATTTAATGCTTGTGTTCTTGGATTTTTTATTACGAAGAAAATGGATATGGATTATAAGAGCTTATTTGTGAACTTGTTTAAAATGATTATTGCTGGTGTGATAGCTGGTGTAATTTGTTACTTGTGCGCATTCGAATTTGACAAATTGGTACACTTAGCAAAAGTTCCATTTGAAATTATCAAAATTACATTTATTGCAATTGTTTGTATGGTTGTTTATATTCCTTTGAATTTGTTATTCAAGATGGAATATGCTGGTGAGTTGTTTAACAGATTATCAGCCAAATTGATAAGAAAATAGAGCAATTTTGTTTAAGTTAATACGAGTTATTATTTTTGTATGCAATTAAAAGTTAAACAAAATATAGGGCAAGATAAGGTCGTTTTGACTTATAAAACAACTCCAACTAAACCAACTCACGTTCCAAGTTATATAATTAAAAAAGATAAGGCAGATGAATTTATTAGAAAATATAATTCTCAAGAACAAAAGTTGTCTAAGTTATCTGTTTTGCTAACAATCGCAACATCAGCTCTTGCTGGGGTAATATCTATAAAGCAATGTAAGAGTATTTATAAAAGTAAATTGAAGTTGTTCAAACCGTTAATGTATATTGGTGCAGGTATGTTAATAGGAGTGTTGATATCTTCTGTGATTTCTTCCAAATTGAAAAATAACTTGATGGATAAATATGATGTAATAAAATACAAATAAGGTAAAGTGGTGAGGTATGAAAAATTTATCAAAAGTAAATACAGAAGAACGTCCTTCAATGATTATTCTTGGGGTGTTAACCTTGTATTTTTTAATATGTGGATTTATTTTTTACCTTTATCTTTTACATAGGATAAATATTGTTGTAACTCTTGTGGTTTGTGTTGTTTTTACAATAATTTATCTTCCTCAATTTTTAGTTCTCAAAAAACTTAAAACCAGAGATAAAATTAAGATTATTGATGATTTCCTTTTGATAAATGATGAAGGAATAGCTTTATCAGATATTGTAGCTTTTCGTGTCGAAGAGTTTAAACCCAAAGTTATTTTCTTTTTCAATAATAGAATGATTATATTTAAAGAAGCTATATTCCACTTGAGAACAAAATGTGAAGAGTTTCATTTTAACGTCATTGGAACAGAGAAAATAGAACTATTGAAAGAGTATTTGAATAATATAATTTCTAAGAACTAAGAGATTGGAATATCAACACCCATGCGGTATTGCAAGGCTTGCATAATATGTATTTGACCAATATCTTTTGCTCCATCTAAATCTGCAAGAGTCCTTGCAAGTTTCAATACTCTGTCATATTTCCGCCCCGAAAGTTGATATTTAACTATTGCAATTTTTAACAAGTTTTGTGATTGTTCATCAATTTTGCAATATTTTTTGATAAGTTTAGATGTTAATTCTGAATTAGTGAAAATTCCTTCATCCTTATAACGTTCCTGTTGAATTTCACGAGCTTTTATAACTCGTTTTCTAATGGTTGCAGAATCCTCTTCTTTAGCTGTAGAATTTAAAAGTTCTTCTGGTGTTAGACGAGGAACATCAATTTGCAAATCTATTCTATCTAATAATGGTCCAGATAATTTTCCTAAGTATCTGCTTATTTGAAAATCTGAACAAGTACAATGCTTTTCTTTATCTCCTAAAAATCCACAAGGACAAGGGTTCATCGCTCCAAGTAAAATAAATTTCGCAGGGTATTTTATAGAATGCGTTGCTCGAGATATAACAATTTCTCCATCCTCTAATGGCTGGCGCAAGACTTCCAATACTGCACGAGGAAATTCAACCATTTCATCCAAGAATAAAACTCCACGATGAGCAAGTGTAATTTCTCCAGGTTTTGGATTGCTTCCCCCTCCGATAATTCCATTTGCAGAGGCTGTGTGGTGGACAGCTCTGAATGGTCGCTTTGACATTAATGGTTCATCTTGAGATAATAACCCGCAAATGCTATAAATTTTTGTCAGTTCTAATGCTTCAGGTAATGTTAGAGGTGGTAAGATTGAAGGAAAACATTTTGCCATAAGTGTTTTCCCAGAACCAGGAGAGCCAATCATTAGCATATTATGTCCGCCAGCTGCTGCAATTTCAAGCGCCTTTTTTGCTTTTTGTTGCCCCTTAACGTCTTTGAAATCGTATGGGTATTCAATTTCTGATTGTGATGTCAAATAAGCATGAACATCAATTTTTAATGGTGAAATTTTTGTTTCAATAAAATGGTTAACGACATCTGTTAGGTGTTCTGCTGGATAAATATTTACTCCATCTATCAACGCTGCTTCTTTAGCATTAGATTTTGGAACAACAATATCAACAATACCCGCTTCCTTTAATCCTAATACGAGCGGGAGAACTCCATTTACTCCTCTTATCAATCCATCAAGGGCAAGTTCTCCAATGAATGCATAATTCTTCAACTTTTCCCAATCTAGAACTTCTTCTTCTGTCAAAATGCCAATTGCAATTGGCAAGTCAAAACCTGTCCCTGCTTTTTTCAAATCTGCTGGTGCTAAGTTTATTACAACTTTTTTAGAAGGGAAAGTGTAACCAGAATTTTTAATAGCTGATTTTACTCTGTCACGGGCTTCATTTACAGCAGTATCTGGTAAGCCTACAATAGACATTGCTGGTAGAGAATTTACAACATCTGTTTCTACCAAAACTTCGTAAGCATTTAATCCAATAACTGTTCCAGATTTAACCCTATTAACCATAAGGCTAGTATAGCACGAAAGATTATAATTTGTATTTTAGGTGAAATCGTGTTAAAATGTAGCAATACAAGAGAGAGTAAAGGTATGACAAAAGAAATTTCAACACTTAAAAATAAAATCGAATATATCTATAAAAAGAATGATAATACTCCTAGAATGGCATTGTGTTTTAATTTATCTATAAATGAACCAGAAAAAATTCCTGGGGTTTATTCTTTGATGGCAAGACTTTTGTGCCAAGGTTCAAAAAAATATTCATCAGAAGAATTGGCAAATGAATTTGAGAAATATGCAATAGATTTTTCTAGTGATATGTTTCCAAACTTTTTAAGATTGAAATTTGTATGTTTAAATGAGGATTTTTCAAAAGCTGTAGAATTGATGAATGAAGTAATTACAAATTCTACTTTTGAAGAATTTGAAAAAGAAAGAATTAAATTAAAGGGCGAAATTACTGCGGAATTGGATTCTCCAAGAACCCTTGCTAGTGATGCTTTTTGTAGTTCTATGTATGAAAATCACTACTACGGTACATCTTTGACTGTTGCATTAAAAAATCTTGATAACATTACTAAAGAAGATGTTATTGAAGCTTACAATCAAATTTTAAATAATAGCAAAAAAAGCTTAGCTATTGTTGGAGCATTGAATAAAGAAGATGTTATTCCACAAATTGAGAATACAATTGGGGAATTGCCCGAATCTGTAGATGGGAATTTCAAAATTGTAAAACCAGAATTAAAAGAAAGAAAAGAAGTTGAACTTCACAAAGCTAATCTTAACCAAGCTCATATAATAAAAGGTTGGCAAGTTCCAACATTCGGAACTGAAGAATACCCAGCACTTGTTTTATTAAATATTATTCTTGGTGCTTGTGGATTGTCTTCAAGATTATTTCTTGAACTTAGAGATAAAAAAGGACTTGCTTATGTTGTAAGAAGTTCTTATGAAACATTGAAACTTACTGGAACTTTCTTGATTTATATTGCAACAGAACCTAAGAATATTGAAGTTTCTTTAAAAGGTTTTAATGAAGAGATTGAAAAAATAAAAACAATTCCAGTATCAGAACAAGAACTTAATGATGCAAAAAATAACTTAATTGGGAAATGTGCCTTTATAGAAGAAACAAATATTCAGCAGGCATGTGGTTATGCAAGATATGGAGTTCTTGGTTTAGGTTTTGATTATTCTGATAGAATGAAAGAAAGTGTTAAAAAAGTTACACCTGAGCAGGTTCTTAATTGTGCTAAAAAATATTTCACAGATATTTATGTAACTTCAATTATTAAACCATAACACAATTAGCTAATAGCTTTTTCTCTCAAAAGTTTAAATAATTCTTTTGAGAGGATTGTAGAGTGGGAAATAAATTTAAACGAATAATTATATCTTTGGTATTTTTCACTGTTCTCTTGAATGGAAGTATAGTTGGCGCTAAATCAGAAACAATATTTTCGACAACAATTTATTCTGAGCAAACAAGTGATATAGAAAATCTTTTTAGAAAAAAGTTATCCTCTTTTGAAGATATTATTTATTCAGTTGTGCCACAAGGATTGATTGTAAGTACAAATAGTAATCTGTTTTTTAAAGATAGGCAAACAGAATTGTCCGATTGCGGAAAACTATTTCTTTCAGTATTTGCTGAACTTGTTAAACAAATTCCTAATAGTTTTGTTATTGAAGTAAATTCTGATGGTACAAATTGTTTAGATAAGATAGAAAACTGGGAATTAACAACAATTCGAGCAAAAGAAATAGAAAAGTATTTAATAAAAGACTTAAATGTTAAACCAGACCAAATTCGTTCAATAGGCTTTGGTGAAATAAATCCAAATTTGCCAAAGATAAACAACTATCCTAATAGGGTAGATTTTGTAATCTTGAATTATGAAAATATTCGATGAAAACTAAACAATTGCCTTTTGCAAACGAGAGCTGCGATTTTCATTAAGGATGTTTTTCAATTTCATAATACCTTGGGCATGTAACTGGCAAACTCTAGATTCTGACATCCCCAAAGTTTCACCAATTTCTTTCATTGTCATATTTTCTTGATAGTAAAGAACCATTAAAACTCTTTCTCTTTCTGGGAGGCGTTGTAGAGCTCTTTGTAAGTCGGTTTTTACGCTTTGTTCTTCCATACGTTCTTGAGGAGTAAGTTTATTTGAATCTTCAACAGTATCAATAATTTCCATACTATCATCAGAACTTCCACGTTTGTCGTATATAGAAGTAATTGTTATGTCCTCAGAAATAATTTGATTAACTTTTTCTACATCCATATCTAAATAATTTGCGATTTCAGAAGATGTAGGGATTCTACCTAGTTCTTGTTTTAAAATTTCTGTAGCTTGTTTAATATCTTTAATTTTCTTTCTTACTGTACGTGGTAAAAAGTCTTGAGCTCTGATTTTATCTAAAATTGCGCCACGTATTCTAATAAGAGCATAAGTTTCAAATCTGGTATTGTGTTGAGGAGAAAAGCGTTCTACCGCATTGATTAAACCTTCAACACCATAACCCGCAATATCTTCGATTGAAATTGTTGCAGGAAGAGAAACTCTTACACGCCCAACAGCATAACGAACAAGATAAATATATTGTACGATAATTTCATCTCTTGCTTGTTTGTTTGATTTGTCAGCAAGATATTTTTCCCACAATTTTGTGAGTTCATCTTCTGATAAACGTTTTATGCTATTGTAAGAGGAAAAATCAAAATTCTGTTCCATTAACCTGCCCAATTCCTTATTTATTACATATCTATTCTATAATATTACAATTTATTAACATCATTTAAAAAGATGAAAACAACGTAGTATTATTAAAGGTTTTCTAATACATGTAGTCGAAAGGCATGCTAGTTTATTTTGAAGGAATGTCAAACCTCTTATTTCATAGGACTTTAGGTCAAAAAGATGACATGTAAAAAGCGGAATACCATGACTTGATATTCCGCTTTGAAAAATTAAATTTAATACTTATTAGAAGTATGATTTAGTTCCTTTACCACCTGGGTTCCAGTAAGAGTTTCCTTGGCTCATTTGTTTTGTACGGATTCTTACTCTTGGTTGACGTTTTTCTGGAACTGGTTTTCCTTCAGCTGCTGCATTTTGAGGAACCATGTTTGCACCTAACTGAGGAGTGTATGTAGCTTCATAAACTCCATTTGTTCCTTGAACAGTAACTTTTGGAGCATTAGTTGCGCCTTGAGTTGTTGTTGGAACTGCTGTATTAACTAACTCAGATGGAGTTAGTGGGTCTAACAATAATGGTTCTGTTGCGAATGCTGCTCCAGAGAAAGAAATTAATGTTACTAATAATACTAATTTTTTCATTTTATGACTCCTGTTTTGTATTTTTCTTATTAATATACTTATATAACGTATTTGTATAAAAATCAAACAAAAATTAATTTGTTATATAATTATAAAAACAAGAAGGGGTAAAAAAGTGCGTGAAAGATTACCAGAATTTTTAAAAAGACCAATTATTGATACTGAAAAAACCAGAATGGTAAGAAAAATCCTCAAAACAAACTGTTTGAATACTGTTTGTGAAAATGCAAGATGCCCAAATAAAAATGAATGTTATACAAAACACACTGCAACTTTTTTGATTATGGGCGGAGTTTGTACGAGAAATTGTAAATACTGTAATATTTCATGCCAAAAGCCAGAACCTCTTGATGTTGATGAACCAAAACATGTTGCAAAAGCGGTAAAGGATTTAGGGTTAAAATATGCGGTAATAACTTCTGTCACAAGAGATGATTTGCCAGATGGTGGTGCAGAACACTTTGCAAAATGTATTGAAGAAATTAGAAAACTTTCTCCTAATACAAAAATAGAAATTCTAACTCCAGATTTTAAAGGTAATATTGACTCTTTAAATACAATTATTAACGCTCATCCCGACGTATTCAATCATAATATTGAAGCTGTTCGTGGAATATTCAAAACTGTTCGACCTCAAGGGAATTATGATACTTCTCTTTCTGTTTTGAAATACGTAAAAGAAAATAGCGATATTAAAACAAAATCGGGGCTCATTATTGGACTTGGAGAAACTTTTGAACAAATAAAGGAAACTTTTGAGGATTTATATGACGTCGGCTGTGATATTTTAACTGTTGGACAGTATATTCAGCCTTCAAAAGAGCATTTCCCAGTTGGAAAATATTACACTCTAGAAGAGTATGAAGAATTAAAAAAACTTGCAGCATCTATTGGTATAAAAAATTACCAAATAGGACCGCTTGTCAGAAGTTCTTATAATGCTGCAAGTTTAATGGAATAGACGAAGAAATGACTATTTTAGCTTTTTGACAACTTGTTCTGTTATGTCCTCTCCTCCAGAAATTACCATTCCTGTAGGGAGAACAAGGTTGTAGTTTTCGTGTTTTGCTTCATTTGAAATCAATGTGCGAATTTTATTTGTAATTTTAGTGATTTTACTATTGTATTCTTCTTCCATTTGTTGTTTTTGTGATTCAATTTGTTTTCTATATGTTGCTTCTTTTTGAAGAGCTTTGTTTCTATCAGCCTCATTCACTATTTCATTTTGAGCCTTGGAAATTAATGTGTTTAAATCCTCCATTTTTTTATCTTGGGAAATTTTTAGGGATTGCATTTCTGGAGATTTTGATAAAACTGTTGGAATGTCCACTACTGCAACCTTATATCTCGGAATTGATACGGCTACATTATTCACGTTATAACCAACAAAAAAGACTAAAATACATGCAAGAATAAACCAAAAATTATTTTTCATTAAATCCCTAACCTTTCTGAAAATATTGTTCATATAACATGGGAAATTTTAACTTTTAGAAGCAAAAAAAAATCCCCCATGAAGGGAGAATTTGTAGAAATAGTAGTAAACATAAGGAAAGGAAATTTAAGGAAATTTATTAAGAAAAAATACTTTTCAAAGAGTCAACCCCTTTAGCTTCTTCTTTTTCAGATTTAGAAGCTAAAAGTTCTCCACGATAGAAAGGGTTTGAACCATCTTTGTCTTTAGAAGCTGCAGCAGCAAAAATGCTGATAAAATGTGAAGCAGAATTAGTTTCAGTAGCCTTTTGAGTTTCTGTAACAACTTCATTTACTGCAGGCATATATTTACCATCAAGTCTATTAACGACTGATGCTTGAGAATTCAAATATTGAATAGAAGCTAGTGTAGATTGATTGAATTGGAATTGAACAGAATTGTTCATTGCAATTTGTTTTTGAAGGTTGGTATCAATCTTGCCTTGGTATAAGTCAACACCTAATTCAACAGGTTTTGCGATAGATTGAACTTGTGCTGTTGAATTGTTTGTATAAGATGCACTCTTTTGAGCTGCACGGCGAAGAATTTCTTGTGATACGTCTTTAAGGATAGAAGTATCAATGCCGTTTTTGTATAATGAACTATAATTTACATTTAAACTCATTAGATTGTATCCCTTTGTTTCCTTACAAATATATATTCGGCATTTGGTTTGAAAAACTTTAGAAAACAATCTAAGTTTGTTAAGATTTTGTTACAAGTGATTTAATTTAAGGTTAGAGTAAATTGTTTTTGAGGGTAGTTAAGCTTTTGTTTATTGCATTCATGCTATTTTCATAAAAAATGAGTTCTGCATCTGTTGCTTGAGAAATCCTAGATATAAGTTTGTCTTTTGTTGGATTGTTTGTTAAATCCATATTGAAGCCAAATTCTCGCAAGTCTATATTCAAAACAGTTACAATTTGGAAGAAAGATTTTAGTGATGGAGTGTAACAACCACTTTCAATTCGAGATATATGTTGGTCGCTCAAATCAACTTTTTCTGCAAGTTCAGCTTGCGTAAGATTAAGCTTTTTGCGGTGTAGTTTTATTATTTTTGCAAGGTGTGCTTTGTCATCAAACTTCATCATAATAACATCTCCAATACTAAAATATGATGTCAGCAAACATTTTTTAATATTGCAAGCATACATTTTACGTAGTTTTATGATGCAAACATATAAACAATTCTTAATAAATATGCGTTTATGTATATAATAATGGTATTATTATATGTAAGCATATAGTAATAAATATTTTAAAGAGAAAGATAATGATTGATAAGAATATTATTTGTTGGAGTTGGTAATAAGGCTAAAAATTACAGTGAAGAATTAAAGAACTATAATTGCAAATTCATAGACCTCGTAAATCAAACATCTATTTCAGAACTTGGAAGAGTTTTGAAGAACTGTGAAGCTTTAATTAGTGTGGATACAGGAACAATGCACCTTGGTTGTGCAATAGGAATTCCTGTTTGTGCAGTTTTCTATAAAATTCTGAAGGGGAGTACAATAGCATCTGATTCAGTTGTTGGTATGTCTAGTGTTGTAGCTGGGAAATGTGACACTCCAAATTCTGTGTATGCGGGTTCTCCTGCAAAATTACGTAAGACTGGTATTACTTGGGATAGAGATTGTCCATAAATTTATATATTTTAAAAATCTAGCTCAAAAAAAAGACCTCGTTAGAGGTCAAGGTTGGTTATTTTTTGGTTATGTTATAGTATTATGTCAGTTATAAAACTGTATATAGGTTATATTATGTGTTTTGTATTTTATTCGGTTTACATTTGATTTAATTATCGTCAAGATTTATATTTGCGTATTTTCTTGTATATATTTACAAATCTTAATACATTCTTTGGCTTTTAATATTATCATGTTTGTATGTTTGAAAAGTTAAAGAAATTTTTCTATTATAGAATACTTCACAAAAACTATTGGCGCACTGGCAAATGTAAGGGTTGTGGTCAATGTTGTACGCATATTTACGTCAAACATTTCAAACATGTTCTCCAAGATGAAAAAGAATTTAAAAGACTTCAATTTTTGCATAAATTTTATTCTGATTTAGAAATAATTGGGAAAGATGAATTAGGGCTTATTTTTGAGTGTAAAAATCTGGATAAAGAAACCAAAAGATGTAAAAATCATTTCTTCCGCCCAGGGATTTGCAGACGTTATCCTCAAGAAGAGTTGTTTGCGATGGGGGGAACATTATCAGAAACTTGTGGTTACAAGATGGAGCCAATTGTTCCGTTTAAAGAGGTTTTTAAAGAGGTTAACAAAAAATCAAAAAATAAGAAGAAAAATTAGACTTTTCTCCAATGTAATTTTCTCCTCAATCTTCCATACTTAGACAGGTGGATAACAAAGGAGATTGTATAATAATGAAAAAGATTTTAATAATAGCACTTCTTTTAGGTATTTTTACAGGCTTAGAAGCAATTTGTGCTTGTCCGTTGAATAATATTATTTCTGGTCAAAAAAGTTGTAGTATTACCCAACAGCAAAATCAAACAATAGAAGATAAGTTAATTCCGAATAAGCTTAATCAAATGGTAAGCCCAACACAAAGTACCTCTCAAGAATTTCGTAAGCTTCCACATTCAATGCCAGAAACAATTAACACAGATAAAGCCGAAAATCCAGAAGCAGAAGAAGGAAACAAGCCATATAACGCAGCTTGTCAATTCGGTTTGTGCCTCCCTGGGGAGAATAACGGTAGGAAATAGAATTTAGAGAATATTTTTACCTAGTTTGTGCGCTGTTTCAAGATCCTCATGTGGTTCTCTTCCAACAGTTGTTAAGTAATTCCCAACTAGAATCCCTTCAACACATGTTTTAAGAGCTAGTTCTTGATTCTCTTGAGATAATCTCATTCTTCCTCCGCAGAAACGTACAACGGCTTTAGGGTTTGCAATTTTGAAAATAGCCATAGTTCTTAAAACGTTTTCCTCATCGATTTTGTCGTGATAGTTTTCAAATGGCGTTTCTGGAATTGGCATTAATATATTTATTGGGATAGAATCTGGTTCAATTTCTGCAAGCTCCATTGCCATTTCTATTCGTTGTTCTACAGTTTCACCCATTCCTAAGATTACACCACAACACAATTCCATCCCATATTTTTTTACAAGTTTGCAAGTATTCAATCTATCATCCCAAGAATGGGTTGTGCAAACTTCTGGATAATATGAACGGCAGGTATTGATATTGTGGTGAAATCTTTTTAAGCCTGTTTGTGCTAATTGTTTTGCTTGTTCTTCATTCAATATTCCAATAGAAGCGCAAGAGCCTAAGCCTCCAACTTCATTGATAGCTTTAATCATATCAAGTTCAATTTGGAAATCCCTTCCTTCATCAGGGGTTTTCCCACTAGTTACAATTGCAAATCTAGAAACTTTGTTCTCTTTAGATTCCTTAGCGGCTTTGATAACTTCTTCAATATCAACAAGAGGATAAGACTCAATATTTGTACAATAATGAGAACTTTGCGCACAGTATTTACAGTTCTGAGAACATTTGCCATTTCGGGCATTTATTAGTGAACAAAATTCAATATTGTTAGACATATATTTTGAAGATTCTTCAAGTAATTTGTCTAATGGTAAGTTGTATAATTTTAATAACTCTTCTTTTGTATAAACTTTCTTTTCAATTGTTCTATCCATCTCACACCTCAAAAACTGTATCTTTTCAAATACTATGGCAGAAATGGGTAGTTGTCAATTCAGAGGAGCAGAATTAGCCTCCAAAATAGTTGATTAAACCGTCATGAAGTTTTTCATTTTTACAAAGTTTTTTCAACTTAGAAATTGCACGTGTTTCGATTTGTCGAATACGTTCTCTTGATACTCCGTATTGAGAACCAATTTCGTCTAAAGTTTTCTTCATTCCATTATTATCTAAGCCGTAACGCAAAATCAAAACATCTCTTTCCTTTTGGCTCAATTGGTTTAAAATTTTTCTTGTATCTTCTAATAAATTTTCTTGAGAAACTTTACCATCTGGGGTTATTGTTGAATTATCAACGATAAAGTCTGCAATTTTAGAAGAATCATCATCAGAAGTTGCTGGTGTATCCATACTTACTGTTGATTGTGCAGATTTAATGATAGATGTTAATTTTGCAACAGGTAAACCTAGTCGGTAGGCGATTTCTTGTTTTGTAGGTGTTCTCCCTAATTCTGTTGTCAATTCTAGCGTTGTACGGCGGATTTTGCTAATTGAATCAATCATGTGAATTGGTAATCGGATAATTCTTGCCTTGTCTGCAATTGCCCTAGTTATTGATTGTTGAATCCACCAAGTAGCATAGGTTGAGAACTTGTAGCCTTTTTTATAATCAAATCTTCCTGCAGCTTTTATCAAACCTACGTTCCCTTCTTGAATTAAATCTAAGAAGGACAAACCTCTTCCGATATATTTTTTGGCAATACTAACAACAAGACGAAGATTTGCATTAACTAATACATCTTTTGAAAAAGCATCATGTTCTTCTTGGATTTTTTTAGCTAGGTCTAATTCTTCTTCTGCTGATAAAAGAGGAATTTTACCAATTTGACGCAAGTATATCTTTACACTATCGTCAGAATTTACAGATAATAAACTTTCCTGAACTTTGGGGTCTTCTACTGATTTTAAAACGTCTTCACCATCTTCGGCTTCATCGTTTGATTCTAGTTCTTGTAACTTTTTAAAATCTATATTTTCATCTGAAATCTCATCTGTAAGGATTCCTAATCGTTCAAATTCTTTTACCACTATATTGCTCCAATCTTACACTCAAGATGATATAATGAATTTATAATTTTGAGGTCATCCAATTGAATTATTTATTTTTTCTCGTTAATTTTTGTCTAAGAGTTTCAAAAATAATTGCACTTAATGCATTTGAAACATTTAAAGAATTAAAGCTATTTTGCATTGGAATTTTTACAACAAAATCTGATGCTTTTAAAAGAGATTTTGAAACTCCTGCGTGTTCAGCCCCCATTATTATTGCAAAATTCATATCATCATATCTAACATCATAATAATTATCTTTTGCTGATGCGTCAGTTGCAATTATCCACCAGTTGTTATCTTTTAATCTTTGAACTGCGTTGACTAGACTATTTACTTTTACGATAGGAATGTGATTGATAGCTCCTGCACTTGTTTTTTCAACTGTAGAGTTAACTTGGACATTTCTTCTTGATGGAATAATTATTCCATCAACTCCAGCACAAACACAGGTTCTAATAATAGCTCCTAAGTTATGAGAATCTTCAACTCCATCTAAAATAACAACAGATGATAGTTTATCTTTTTTCGATTCAATAAAATCATCCAAGTCCATATATTTTATTGGTGAAATTTGAGCAATAATTCCTTGGTGATTAAATTCTGCATAAGGTTGAAATTTTTCTCTTGCAACAAATTGGAATACTATTCCTTTTTCTTGCGCAAGTTCCTTAATTTTATTTATTTTTATATCAGAATGGATATTTTTAGAAATCAAAATCTTGTTGATTTCACGATTCCCTGCAATAAGAGCTTCCATTACCGAATTTTTTCCGTAAATTATCTCGCTGTTGTTCTTTTCTTCCATATTATTATTTTGAAACCTCTAACATTCTATCAATACATTTTACTGCTTTTGGTGCAATATTTTCATCTACAAAGATTTCATTTTCTTCTGTTTCAAGTACATGTAAAATATCTTCTAATGATGTCATTTTCATATTAGGGCAAATTATATTTTCTTTAACAGGAATAATTTCTTTGTCTGGCAAATCTCTTTTCAATCTATCCACAACACCTTGTTCTGTTGCAATGATGAAAGATTTGTTATCACTTTCTTTGGCAAATTTCATAATTCCAGTTGTACTTCCAACATAATCTGCAATACTAGATACTGACATGTGACATTCTGGGTGAGCTAAAACGAGAGCTTCTGGATGAGCTTTTCTCGCATTTTCAATATCTGTTGGTCTGATTTGTAAATGTGTTGGGCAAAATCCTGGGTATGTAATAACTTCAACATTTCCCAATTGTTTTTCAACCCATTTACCTAAGTATGTATCAGGAAGGAATAATATTTTAGGAACTCCCATGCTTTTAACAATTTTTACTGCATTAGAACTTGTACAACACATATCGCATTCTGATTTAACTTCTGCTGTAGAATTTACATAGCATACAGTAGGAATATCTGGGTGTTGCGCTTTAAATTCTTTCAATTGACGGAAACTTAGCATGTCAGCCATTCTGCACCCTGCTTCAATTTGAGGTAATAAAACTTTTTTGTTTGGAGAAAGAAGTTTTGCAGTTTGAGCCATGAAATATACTCCTGCAAAGATAATAATATCTGCATCAGTTTTTGATGCTACTTGACTCAAATGTAGGGAATCTCCAACATAATCCGCAACCATGTCAATTTCTACAGGTTGGTAACAATGAGCCAAAATTACAGCGTTTTTCTTTTCTTTTAAAGCTTTTATCTTCTCTATAATATTATCCATGTTTTACTTGTTATCCTCCGTTTGGTGTAAATTTATGTTAAGTTTTTTTTATTTATAAAATATATTGTATAATAAAAATAAGATTATAGTAAGAAGAGTAAAAAGGTAAATATGGGAAGTAATATATTAGACAGCTTGGGATTAGGCGGTGGAGGAATTGACGTACATATTACTGTGTCACCTGCTTGCGGGTTAGAAATGACAGTAGTTGATGGTCATGGTGGAATTAAATCTTACGCAAGTGTTCCATTGGAATATAATGAAGCGCAAAGAGAAATTGCCAATTATGATGAATTTAAGGCTGGGGTTGAAACATTATTCCAGATGAGAAATATCAATCCTAAAAAGGCTAATGTTCATTTAAGCCTTCCAACAGTTTGGTTTGGAATGAAAGAAGGATTGCCTTTATTATTGGATGATAACTCAATTACAAACGTAGTTATTGGTGATTTGGAAAATACATATATTTTCAAACGTAAAGATCCAATTCCTTTCTGGTTTGATGCTTTAGCTTCAACAAATTCCGATTCTAGAAGCGTTTTTTATACAGCTATTCAAGCTGATGTTGTAGAAACATTAAAAGGTATTTTTACGGAAATTGGTTCAACACTTGTTTCTGTTAGTTGTTCATTATTTGCGGATTTGAAAGCTTTATATGCTACAGGTTTTGCAACTGAACAAATGAACGATGATGGAAATTCTTGGAGTTTGATGATTGTTAATAACAGCGGTTATCAAATGTTAGGTATGCAAGGTAAAAGAATCCTTGAATATTTTGAAGAACCATTACCTTTAAAATCTTATGAAGGTGAAGAAATTTATTCTGAAATCGAAAATGCAGCTCAAATTGCGTTGATGAGTACTCCTTCAACTTCATTGGTAATTATTTCAGAAACAGATTTGGTTTCAGCAGAAATTTTGGCAAAGAAATTGCAATTCGGTGGAACAATTATTCCAGTTGAAGACAACCAATTTAGAAAAGAACCTTTGATGGAAATGAGTTTGAATATCATTCCAGAAGATCAAATCAAAGTTTCTTTACATTCTATTGGTGAATGTGCTCCAGATGAGGCTTTCCCTATTGCAGTAGATTTTCTAGCTGCTGGTGGTCAAAAAGTTGCAAAAGTAGAAGTTATAGAAATTCCTTTAGGCAATGGTAAGGTTCTCTCTTTAACTCCTCAAAAGGCTACTATTGCTGCGGCAATAATTTTTGCTCTTATCTTAGGACCTGTTGGAGCTGGTCACATGTTTGTTCAAAGTATGAACAATAAAATGAATGAAAAGAGCGCTGACTTGGATACTCAAATTACAGATTTAGATAACCAAATCAAACAGTATGAAGCTGCAAATGGCGAAGTTCAATTTGACCCATTGGCAGAAATTGAAAAAGTTCTTAAAAATAATCGTCTTAAAATTATTGCTTACGCTGCATTGGGCGAATCTATTCCAAAGAACTTGTATTTGACATATTTCATGACTGGTGATGATGGAATGATTGACATCAAAGGTTGTGCAGATTCCGTTGAAGATGTTTATGTATTCTTTAAGAATCTAAAAGATTCAATGGTTGAATCAAAATTGCGTTTAAGCAAACTTGATTTGAAATCTGGTTCATTAGATAAGATTGTTACAAGTACAGCATCTACAATTGATAATGCTCCATATGTATTTGAAATTACAAATATGAATGATACTCAATTGAAATCATTTATGGATAAATTGACTTCTGGACCTAAAAAAGAAGGTCAAGACAATGGAGATAATAATTCTGGTGAAGGAAACGATAATTCACAGAATAATAACAATAGTGATAATAATCAACAAAATTCAAGTGGAGATTCAAACAATCCTCCAGCAAATAACTAAAATTCAAAAAGGAATATAATAAATGAATAGTGAAAAATTAAAACCATTTTTAATCCCTATATTATTATTAGTTGCAACATTGGGGGGTGCAATATATTTAGGTTCTCAAATTGCTACTAATGTTCAAAGCTATATGGCGGTTAAAGAAGAGGTTGCTCAAAAACAAGCTACTGTTGAAGAGAAAACTCAAAAGTTAGAAGAATATAAGAAAAAAGAAGCTGAACAAAAGGCAAAAGAAGCTGAAAATAAAAACAGCGGTAAACCTTTCTACAAACCAATTGAATCTGGTATGGATACAGAAGCAGTTATTGCTGGTGAATTTGCAGAAGTTTTGCAGCTTGTTCGTGCTAACCAAATTAAAGTTAGATCAATCAAATATGATTATGACCCAGCAGATGACAATTTTGTTCAAGGTGCTAAAGATAAATATAACGTAGCTCGTTTGAATATGGAAATGATTGCAAACTATTCTAGTTACGACAACTTCTTAAAAGAATTGTACAAACACGATCACTTCCTTGATATTCAATCTGTTGAAATCGTACCTTATAAAAAGAACAAAAGAGTATTGCTTATCAACTTCAAAGTTAAGTTATACGCTCAAAAATAGTTATTCAAATTTAGAAAAATCTATTCCAAACATTGGAGATTTGGATTTTGCACAAGTGTTACAGAAGCTCGTTTCAAGCGAGCTTCTTTTAGTATAATCACCAAAAGAGCTTCCACAACGGCCTCTATAGTCGTTTGCTAAAAATGGGCAAGTATAAATTCCACTTGCTGTTAAAATTCGACCATTTACACAATCAAGCTTTTCGCAATTTGTTTCAATGTCACCTTCGAAAGTAGAGTTTTTATCGTGCCATGGTGTGATTTGTAAATTAGATTTTTCCGTGTCGAAATTATTTTTTTCAAATATCGCACTAAAACCACTCCACAATTCTTCTTGGGAAAGGTTGTAATAATTTGTGACGGCTATGATTGGATTGAAATTATATTTTTGCAAATGTTTGATTGCAAAAATTGCTTGGCGAAATGCACCACGGTATCTAATATCATCATTTTTTATTTCGTCAAAGTGGTCGATGCTAATTTTGAAAATTAGTTCATTCATTGATTCATCTTCCACTTTTTTGAGAAATCTTGCCTTCTTTTCATTGATATAAGAAGCATTTGTGC
Source organism: Candidatus Methanomethylophilaceae archaeon (assembly GCA_963590665.1). Lineage (GTDB taxonomy): Bacteria > Cyanobacteriota > Vampirovibrionia > Gastranaerophilales > Gastranaerophilaceae > Zag111. The sequence continues at coordinate 39,338 of CAVAPR010000005.1, read as the reverse complement.
AAATACAAACATTTGAACGCTTTAAACATAATCTCAAAATTGCATTGAAATCTGGATGTGTCATAGGTTCAGCCCCTGTTAAATAGATACATTCAATGTTTTCTCTTGTTGTATCATTTAAGGCTTCTCTAATTGTGTCAATACTAATAAAATCTTTCGCTTTTTTATATTGTGGAAAATCGATATAACAATGTTTGCAATGTTGATTACAACTTTTTGCGCTTAATTCAATAAATAAATTATTCAACTCTTTCATTTCAATAATAGTAGATTTAAAAATGTTACTCTTCATATAAACTCCTTTTCGATTAACAACATGTTCAATCTTCAAAATCCAAAATAAATTACCTAACTTGGTAAGAATTTTATGCTAGAATATTTTTATGATTAAGATTTTAGACTGTACAACCCGTGATGGCGGGCACGAAACCAAATGGAATTTTGAAGATGTTTTTGTAAAAACTTTGATTGAATTTTTGAATAAATCAAATGTTTCTTATTATGAAATTGGTTATAGAAACCATATCGATATTGAAGGTAAAGGACCTTTTTATACCTGTAAGCCCGAATTTCTAAAACCTTTTTATGAAATGAAAGATAAACTTCAGCTTGGGGTAATGACTGATTATAAAAGATATAATGCAGAAGATTTTCCTAGTAAAAATCAAGATTATATTGATTTTGTGAGAATTGCTTGTCACCCAGATAAAATTGCTGAAACATTAAAAGTTGCAGAAGATTTGCATCAAAAAGGTTATAAAATATTTATTCAGTTAATGGAAATTCAAAATGTTGGAGCAGATGGTTATATTGAATTATTTCAGTGGAAAAATAAAAATATTTTGGAAAGCCTTTATTTTGCGGATAGTTATAGCGCTTTAAAACCAGAAGATATTGCAAAATATTATAACAAGTTAAAAACTATCGGTTATGAAAAATTAAGTTTTCATGCTCATAACGAATTGGGTTTTGCTCTTCAGAATAGTTTAAAAGCGGCTGAATTAGGATGTTATACAATTGATACAACTTTTAATGGTATTGGTCGTGGTGGGGGAAATTTAAAACTTCAAGAACTGTTAGAAAATTTATCAAATTAATTTTCTAAAAATTCTCGATAAACTTCTGAATCTGCATTTCTTGCAACTGTTTTTGATAGATATAAAACATTATTTCTTTCTGCAATCGATTTTATGTTTGGAGAAGCTGATATAATTACTATTTTTGTTGCATTATATTCTTTGAATGTTTTGATTTGTTCTATCAGCCATTCCCCTGCAAATTTAGGCAAGAAATCTGATTCCATTTGTAAGTCAGTAAAAATAACGTCATAAGGAGAGTCGATAGATACTTCGATTTTTGCTAATGCTTCTTTTGCTGAAATTGCGGTATCAATTTTAACATTAGGGATATTGAGATGGTTAATATTTTGCTCATGAAATCTTATCCACCCAGGAACATCATCAACTATCAAAATTCTTTTCATATTTTGCCTCCAGCAATAATAATATCTTAAACTTAAATTTAATTCTACAAGTGAATATGAGGTTGGGTAATGATAATTTCGATAAAAATATTTAATCTGTTTCTAAAAAGAGGAGGATTATATATGAAGAAATTAAAAATTATATTACCAATAATTGGTATGATTTTAACATTTTCAGATGTTTATGCTTATACCACAAAAGATGGAATGAATTTTTTTGACCAGTATCAAAGTTATGCAAACACTTATGATGAAAAACTTTTGGATTTATATTCTCCAGATGCAAATATTATTAGAGAAGTTGTAAAGCCTACGGGTGAAACTGTTTCAGTCAAAGTTCCAACAAAAAGATTTTTTAGAGAATTGAAAATAGGTCAAAAAACTGCTAAACTTAGAAGGTATCAAAATAAATATAAAAATATTGTAGTTCAAGAAGTCCCCAATGGGGTGAAAATTAGTGCAGAACGTCAACCTTCAAAAGAAACATACTGGCTAAAAATGTACCAAATAATTACTCCAACGAGTGATGGACCTAAAATTACAGAAGAAATGATGCAAACAAAAGTACAAACATTCCTAAAAATGCAAGATAAAGGTGACGAATAATGGAAAAATTTAGATTTTTAACAGCAGGAGAAAGCCATGGAAAATGTTTAACGGCTATAGTAGAAGGTGTTCCAGCTGGATTAAATATCGATATAGATTTTATAAATAGCGAATTAAAAAGACGCCAACAGGGTTATGGTAGAGGGGCACGAATGCAGATTGAATCCGATACTGTAGAGATAACTTCTGGTGTCAGATTTGGCAAAACCTTAGGTTCTCCAATTACTCTTGTTGTGAAAAATCGTGATTTTGAAAGTTGGAAAAAGATTATGAGTGTTGCACCAGAAGATATTACTGATGAAAAAGCATTTTCAACTTTTCGCCCTGGACATGCGGATTACGCAGGTTGTGTAAAATATAACCAAACAGATTTGCGTAATATTTTGGAACGGTCAAGTGCGAGAAAAACGGCGGTTGAAGTTGCCGTTGGGGCTATTGCAAAACTTCTGTTAAAGGAGTTTGGAATTGAATGTTCTTCTGAAATAACTCAAATTGGAACGGCTTGCTGTTGTGACAAATTCAAAGAAGAGATTGACCTCACGAAAGAAAATGGCGATTCTGTAGGTGGAAAATTTGTTGTTGTATATAAAAATTTGCCAATTGGGCTAGGTTCTCATGTGCATTGGGATAGAGGCATTGATGGTCGTTTGGCTCAAGCGGTGATGAGTATTCCTGCGGTTAAAGCTGTTGAAATTGGGGAAAACCCTCTAGGGTACTATGGAAGTACATATCATGATGAATTTACTCTGGAAAATGGCGAAATTGGGCGCTCTTCAAACCATGCAGGAGGGGTTGAAGGTGGTATGACTAACGGTCAAGATTTGGTCGTTTCTGCTGTGATGAAACCTATTCCAACTATGAGAAAACCTTTAAAAAGTGTCGATTCAAAAACTCATCAACCAACAGAAGCACATTTTGAACGTTCAGATGTTTGTGCTGTTGAAGCTTGTTCTGTTGTTGCAGAATCAAGAATAGCTTGGGTTTTAGCAAACGAAATTCTTCTAAAATTTGGTGGAGATAGTATTGAAGAATTGAAACATAATTATCACAAATAAATTTTCTAAAAATTATTCCTTTTGATATTTTTTATTTATAATTAAAGAAAAAGGAGTAATTATGCCAATAGATTTCAATCCACACGTACAATTTAATCCAGGTATTAATACTCAGCAAAGAGTTATTCAACAATCAATAGCCCTAACTGGACAACCAGAAAAAGATACTTTTACAAAAAGTGTAAAAGTAGATTCTTCTAATGTTGATAGTAATTATGATGGGATTAAAATTGAAAAGAAATCTTTTGGAACAATTAAAAAATCTGGAGAAGAAGCAACTTTATACACTATAACAAATAAAAATGGTGCAAGTGTTGATTTATCTACTTATGGTGCAACTATTACAGGTATAAAAGTTCCAGATAAAGATGGAAAAATTAAAGATGTAACCCAAGGTTATGATAATGTAACACCTTATGAAGAATCTCCAGTTGGTCATGCGGGCGGAACAATTGGTCCTTACGCTAATAAAATTAGTGATGGAAAATTTTCTATAAATGGAGAAGAATATACTCTAGAATGTAATAAGGATAATGGCAAATCTCATTCTCATGGTGGCACTCAAGGTTTTGACACAAAAAACTGGAAGGCAAATGTTTTAAAAGATGGAATTGAATTTACTTATTCTAAAAAAGATATGGAAAGTGGATACCCTGGGAATGTTGAAGCTAGTGTAACTTATAAATTTGATAATGATAATAACTTACATATAATGTACAAGGCAAAATCTGACAAAGATACTGTTGTTAATATGACAAACCATACTTATTTTAATCTTGATGGGGCAGAAAATACTCAAGAAAATTCTGTATATGAGCATATTGTAACCTTGCCAAATTCATCAAAAATTACAAGAACAAATGAAATTGCAATTCCAACGGGGGAATTGCTTGATGTCGAAAATACTCCTTTTGATTTTCGAACTCCACATAAAATTGGGGAGGTTATAGATTCAGAACATGAGCAGATGAAAATTGGAACAGGTTTTGACCAGAATTATTGTGTTGATAATTATGATGGGAAAAGTTTAGTAGAAGTTGCAAATGTTAAATCTTCAAAGACTGGAATTAAACTGAAAGTTTCAACAAATCTCCCTGGGTTTCAGTTCTATAGTGCAAATCACCTAGGCAAAACTTCGCAACCAGCTGGGAAATCTGGTAGTCGATACGAAAAACGCTCATCTTTTTGTGTAGAACCTCAGTTTTATCCGAATGCAATCAATATAGATGAATTTGCTGAAAAAGGTTTGTTAAAACAAGGGGAAGAATATAATAGAGAAATTATTTATTCATTCTCTACAGATAAAGATTAGTTGTCAATATTTTTAATAACTTTGCAAGGATTTCCAACAGCAACTACGTCTGATGGAATATCTTTTGTTACGACCGAACCAGCTCCAATTACAGTTCTATCTCCAATTTTTACCCCAGGAAGGACAACGACATTGCCACCAAGCCAAACACCTTCTCCAATGGTAATTGGTTTAGCCCATTCTTTCCCTTCAATTCTTTCTTTTGCATTTGTTGGATGGACTGCTGTATATAGTCCACAATTTGGACCAATGAAAGTATTTTTGCCAATTTTAATTTTTGCACAATCTAGAAATACGCTGTTATGATTTACATAAACAAAACCGTCAAATTCAATATTATAGCCATAATCGCAGAAGAAATTTGGTTCAATTACACTTTTGTCTCCAGCTTTTCCAAGAATTTGTTGAAGAAGTTTCCATTTTTCTTCTTTTTGGTCTGAGTGAAGAGAATTATATTTTAAGCAAAGTTCTTTTGCTCTGAATCTATCTTGTTCTAATTCTTCACAAAATGGTTGATAAACTTCACCATTAATCATTTTTTCTCTTTCATTCATCTCGCTTCTCCTTTTACTGTTATGTTAACATAAAGAATTAAAATTATTTGATTTTTCGAAAAATATAGAATATAATTTAACTCAAAAAGGGGAATTTTAATATGAAAAAGATTTTTATAGGTTTATTTTTAGTATTTTCATTTGTAGTAACAT
>CAVAPR010000005.1:0-34165 GCA_963590665.1 Candidatus Methanomethylophilaceae archaeon | reverse complement strand
TAATTTCGCAAATGCAGAAACTGCAACATATCCACATTGGACAAAATCTCCAATTACTGTGTATATTCCAAAAGATGAAAAAGCAGTTTCTATGCGTCACGCATTTGAAAAATGGCAAAATATGAGTTATGGAAAGTTGAAATTTCAATTTGTTGCAAAAGGACCTGCTGATATAGATGTAGTTTTTGTGGAAAAAGTTGATGGTTCAGATGGACCAATCGGTTCTAACAAATTAACAATTAAAAATAATAAAATTACTAAAGCAGAAATAAAAATTGCGACAAAAGGAAATAAAAAATATTCTAACGACTTAATTTATACAACAATGTTGCACGAAGTTGGACATGCTCTAGGAATGCAAGAAGCTAATAGAAAAGCTTCAAGTATTATGAATATGCCAGTTAATGAAAAACAAGATATTTTGAAAAAAGATATTAGCAACCTTTATCACATAAACGGTTGGTCTTATATGAATAGAAGATTTGATGATTAGTTCTATTGTTTCCAGCCATAAAGTTTTGCAAGTGAGTCGAAGTCGGATTTAGCAAGAGTCTGATTTCGACTTCCTTTTGCATAATACATAACGCTCATTTTATCTGGATTATGGGAAAGTCCAATGGCATGACCTATTTCGTGAATCATAATTCGAAATACTGCATCTTTTCTTAATAGTGCTCCGTTGGGAGCATTGTCTGCTATATCAATTGAGGTTAAAATCATGTAGTCTTGGCAAGATGTTATTCCATTACAAACAGTTTTTGTTTTATTGTAATATGTAACTCCTAGTGCTCTTTCAAGATTTGAAGATACAGAAGCATCCTTCACAAATCTTACTCTTAACTGTGCTTTTTGAGGGGAGTTTACATATACAAAACGAATTTTCCCATTTGTTACTTTTGTCCAATAAGCAAATGCTTCTTTCATAAGTTCTGTTTGTCTGTTCCCAGATGGAACATAAGTATAAATTTGTTGAGGATTTTTCCAACGGTGGGGTTTTGCAGTTATATTTATGTTATTGCTTGAAAGTGCACTTGTAGTTGAGGTGATAAAAACACATAAAATTAGAATACAGGTTAGTATAAATTTTTTCATATTAGTCCCATCCATAGAGTTTTTTCAATTGTCTTAAATCATTTTTTGAGATTTCTTGAATATCATTTTCTGCATAGTACATTGCACTTTTCGGATCTGAAGAATGCCCTAACCCTATGGAGTGACCAATTTCGTGAAGTATAGTTGTATAAGCTTCATCTTTACGTAGGGTTCTTCCTGATTGATCTTTTTCTGCAATATAAATAATTGCTTTTGCCATTTTCTTATTACTTCCTACGTTCAAAGTTTTTGTTAAGCCAATTGCTCTATCTTGTTTTTCATAATTTATTTGTTTAACAAAATAGACTTGAATTTGAGCCGTATTAGGAGAAGAAACAAACTTAAATCTTACATTCCCATTTGTTAATCTATCCCATTCAGAAAAACCGTGCCTCATCATTAGGGAATATTTGTGATTAGGCTGAATATAGGTCTTTATCATTTTTGGATTGAACCATTTTCCAGTATATGCAATTGCGAAATTGCAGCTATATACCCATAAAAATACTAAACTAAAAAATGCTATCATTTTTTTCATAAGCGCAATTCTCTCTTTCTTTTACACATTTTTTATGTCGGCAGATATAAAAGAAAAATTTAGCAAAAAAGGCTTATCCTTATCAAAACTTTACAAAGCAATATTGAAAAACTTGAATAAACTGAACTATAATAAGCGAGTAGGGGATTTTTATGCCAGAAGAGATTATTACAACAAAAGATACACAACGTAAAAAATATGTCCTAAAAAAAAGACCTGTTGTTAAGACGGATTATAAAGTTAACTATGAAGATGACTTAAATGAAGCTCAACTTGAAGCAGTAAAGTCTAAAGAAGGTCCAATTTTGGTAATTGCAGGTGCAGGTTCTGGAAAAACAAAAACTCTAACATATCGTGTAGCAAGACTTATTGAAGATGGTGTTAAGCCAGAAAATATTTTGCTTTTAACATTTACTAAAAAAGCTTCAGCTGAAATGTTATCTCGAGCAACTATTGTTTTAGATAACAGGTGTGAAAAAGTTGCTGGTGGGACTTTCCACTCTTTTGCAAATGTAATTTTAAGAAAATATTCTAAACTTTTAGGGCTAAAAAATAATTTTACAATAATGGATAGAGCTGATTGCGAAGATGTAATTAATCATATTGTTGGGCAAATGTTCCCTAAAAAAGAAAAAAGATTCCCTAAAAAAACTACTCTTTTAGATATTTATTCAAAGAGTATAAATAAAGTTACTCCAACAAAACAAATTATAGCGGATGAGTTTCCTCAATTTGCACATTGCGAAGATAAAATTATTGAAGTTCACAAAGCTTATGTTGCATATAAAAGAGAAAATTCTGTTTTAGATTATGATGATTTGCTTTTGTATATAAAATTATTGCTCGAAAATAATGATGGACTTCGCAAGAAATTATCTAATGAATATCAGTACATTATGGTTGATGAGTATCAAGATACAAATACTCTTCAAGCGGATGTAATAAGGCTTCTGGCTTCTGAACATCATAATATAATGGCAGTAGGTGATGATGCTCAAAGTATTTATTCTTTCCGAGGGGCAAATTATAGAAATATTTTAGATTTCCCTAAGATGTTTGAAAATACAAAGATAATAAAGCTTGAGCAAAACTATCGCAGTACACAAAATATTTTGAAATTGACAAATGAAATTATTTCAAAAGCAAAAGAAAAATATACTAAGAACTTATTTTCAAATATTGTATCTCCACAAATTCCTGCTTTAATTTGTGCAAAAGATACGCAAATGGAAGCTGATTTTATTTGTCAAAGAATTTTGGAGCTTTTGGATGAAGATATAAGTTTATCTGATATTTGTGTTTTAACAAGAAATGCAAGAATGTCTTATAATTTGGAAATTGAACTATCAAAAAGAGCTATTCCATTCCAAAAATTTGGAGGTCCAAAATTTATGGAAACAGCACATATTAAAGATATTGTTGCTCATTTGAGGGTTATTTTGAATCCTGATGATGTGATTAGTTTGACAAGAATTTTACTCCTTTTGAAAGGTGTTGGCGCATCTACTGTTAATAATATAATGCCAATAATTAAAGGGGATTTGAAACCTGATGTAAAACTTTTGCCATCAAATAAAACTCAAAGTTTAGTTCCTTTATTCAAAACTTTGGGACAACTTCGTGATTGCACAACAACTAAAAAGCCAGAAGAAATTGTTTCCGCCGTAATAAATTATTATAGACCAATATTGAAGGATAAATATGATGATTTTTCAAAAAGGGAAAAAGATTTAGACCATTTTGAATATTTAGCAACTCAATATAGCAATTTGGAAGATTTTATTAGCGATTTAGCACTAGAACCCCCAGATGCGAGTGTTGAAGGAATGTATAAAAAGAATTCTGATGATGAAGCTCTTACAATTTCTACAATTCATTCTGCAAAAGGGTTAGAGTGGGATAGTGTTTTCATTATTGGGGCTGTGGATGGAAGATTTCCAAGCGCATATTCGTTTAATTCTGAAGAAGAAATGGATGAAGAACTTCGCCTTATGTATGTTGCAACAACACGTGCAAAGAATAATTTGTACATAACTTATCCCGTTGATATGTATGATTATTCAATGAATATGGTATTATCAAAACCATCACGCTTTTTGGATGGAATACCAGATGATATATTAGAAAGATGGGATATTACGGAAGAGGAATAATAAAGGAATGATTATAAAAATTTATACAGATGGAGCGTGTAGCGGAAACCCAGGGAAAGGTGGTTACGGAACTATACTATATGCAGAAGATGAGAATGGTAATATCCATAAAAAAGAATTAACACAAGGTTATAAAGTTACAACAAATAATAGGATGGAGCTGTTGGCTGCGATTGTTGGTTTGGAAGCCTTGAAAAAGCCGAGTACAGTAGAATTAACATCTGATTCCAAGTATTTAGTAGATGCTTTTAATCAAAAATGGGTTGATGGCTGGATTAAAAGAGGATGGAAGGGCGCAAATAAACAGCCTGTAAAAAACCAAGATTTGTGGAAACGTCTTTTGAAAGCAAAAGAACCTCATAATGTAAAATTTATTTGGGTTAAAGGGCATAACGGGCATGAGTTTAATGAGCGTTGTGACCAGATGGCTGTTGCATCTGCCAATAGTGATAATTTACTAGACGATACTGGGTGTATTTCAAACACTTAAACTGTAAAATATTTGTTACAAGTGTAGAAATTAATTTGAAACTCAATTTTGTTTGAGTTATGATTAAATTCTACGAAATGGATTGTAAGAATTAAACATTAACCGAAATAATTTGGGAGAAAAAATGAAAATTACCTCAATAAATACTCTTAGTTTTGAAGCTCAAAAAACTGATGTACAAACAACAGAAAAACCTAAAAAAGGACATAAAAAAGAAAAAAAATATGTTGACCCATTAGCAAATTGGCCAATGAGAGGTTTGGGATATACAAACGATATTGGTGTTGCGATTAGTGAAATTGCACCAACAGCATCCAGACTTTTTTGGGTTCCATCTTTGATGTATTTTGGGGCAGATGTTTATGATAAATACAAAAACAAAGGAAACAAATATGATCCAAATGGACCAAGAGCGTTTTCTCAAGCTGTATTCCAAGCCTTTGCTAGTATAATTTTCCCTGCAACTTTTGGACATATTGGTCAAAGTGCATTCTCTCAAATTGATAAATATAGAGGGGAAAAGCTTTCAACCAATGCGAAAGAGCAAACTCTTCGTTTTATCAAACATCACGCAGCAGAACATGATATTTTCAATCAAGCTCATAATAAAGAAGATGTAGTTGAAAATTTTGGAAAAAGATTTGAAATTTTTGTAAAAGGCAAACAAGAAAATTATAAAGGTAAAAATATTGTTGTAAAAGCTTATGATAAATTGCTAGCTAATTGTAAGCGTGGAGCAATTGCAAATTCTGATGAAGCTAAATTAAAAGATTTTGCTAAAAGAGAATTTTCTAAAATTTTGGAAAGTTGTAATAATAAAGAAGCCTTAGGTAAAAATATTGATAAGCAAATATTCAAACTAAAAGCTTGGAAGTCTTTAGGTTCATTTGCGGCATTATTATTAACGGTGAAACCTATTGATATGTTTACTGAAAATGTAATTATCAAAAAATGTGTAAAACCTCAAATGGATTATTTGAATAAACAACACTCAAAGATGGAAAATTTTGCACAAAATAAACCAGAAGATAAATCTTCTGAAAAAACAGCTTAATATTTCCTTCCCATAATCTTGTAATAATGTTAATATTATTTGGGAAGGGTGAAATTACTCCTTTCTAATGGCGAATGGTGAAAAAGGTTTAAGTTATGCAAGAAATTAAATGTCCAAAATGTGGTGAAGTTTTTCAAGTTGATGAATCTGGGTATTCAGCGATTGTTCAACAAGTTCGAGATAAAGAGTTTTCAAAAGAATTGAAAAGTCGTGAAGCTCAGTTTGAACTTGAAAAAGATAATGCCGTTCAACTTGCGAAATTAGCTATTGAAAAAGATTTTGGAGAAAAACTTACCCAAAAAGATTCTGAAATTGCAAAGTTAAAAGCTGATATTACAACTGAACAAATTACTAAAAAAACTGAAATTAGTGAAACTATCGCTCAAAAAGATAAAGAAATTGTTGAATTAAAAAATAAGTTGGCAACTTTTGATAAAGATAAGGAACTTGAGTTAACAAAGCTTGTTAATAAGATGAATACAGAACTTTCTGAAAAAGATAATTGTATTGCAAAACTTAACAGTGAAAAAGAATTAACTCAAAAAGAATCGCAATTGAAAGAGCAATCCCTAAAAGACCAATACGAAGAAAAACTTCGATTTAAAGATGAAGAAATTGCAAGATATAAAGATTTTAAAGCAAAACTTTCTACTAAAATGGTTGGGGAAAGTCTAGAACAGCATTGTGAGATAGAGTTTAATAAACTAAGAGCTACAGGATTTCAAAAAGCATATTTTGAAAAAGATAATGATGCCAAAACTGGTAGCAAAGGTGATTACATCTACCGAGAAAGTGATCCAGAAGGCGGAGAATTTATCTCAATTATGTTTGAGATGAAAAATGAAATGGATTCAACTTCTACAAAGAAGAAGAATGAAGACTTTTTGAAAGAATTAGATAAAGACCGTAAAGAGAAAAAGTGCGAATATGCGGTTTTGGTATCTTTGTTAGAGCCAGAAAATGAATTATATAATTCTGGAATTGTGGATATGTCACACCGTTATCCTAAAATGTATGTTATTCGACCACAATTTTTCATACCAATAATTACATTGCTGCGTAATGCATCTTTAAATTCTTTGGAATACAGAAAAGAGTTGGCTGTAATCAAAGCTCAAAATATTGATGTTTCAAATTTTGAAGCTCAAATGAATGATTTTAAAGAAAAATTTTCAAAAAATTATGAACTTGCAAGCCGAAAATTTAAGACTGCAATTGAAGAAATTGATAAAACAATTGATCATTTGCAAAAAACAAAAGAGGCATTGTTGTCATCTGAAAATAACCTTCGTTTAGCAAATAACAAGGCTGAAGATTTGACTATCAAACGATTAACAAGAAATAATCCAACAATGGAAGCAAAATTTGCAGAACTAAAAAATTCTGAAAAATAGTTTATCGCATTTCTTTTATTTCTTTAACAATTTTGCTCATTGGGCTTGCCCAGTCAGAAATTTTAGGACAAATAAATGGTTTAACTGATGTGAACCATCCAGAATCTTTGCCTGTCAAATCGTACCAACGAAATTCATATTGCCAATTGAATAAACCAAATGTTTTTAGACCTAATGCTCCTGCAAGGTTTAATAGACAATTATCACCAGTTACAACAACATCCAAGTTCATCATTGCAGCTGCTGTATCTTCAAAGTTTTTGAAATCGGTAGCGATATTGTGAACCTTGTGACTTCTAAAACACTCAAAAGCGCTGTCTGGTACATCTTTTGTTAGAGAATAAATTTCAATATTGTCTAATTTATCTAGCATTAAAAATTCTTCTACTGGTATATCTCGGAAGTGGTTACCAATAGGACTTCCCTTGAAAGTTATACCGACTTTTATTTTATTGTTATTAAAATATTTTTCTTTCGCTTTTTGAATTAATTCTTCTTTAACTTTGATATAACCTTCTCCAACAGAGATGTTTTCTTTTTCAAGTTTTAAGGCTACAGGAATTGACATTGAAGGTATCCAACAATCAAATTTTAATTTGTTTATTTCTGTAGAATTTTTAGCTAAAACTTCTACTCCCAAATCATTATCTTTTAATAGTGGATAAATTGCGTCTTGAACAACAAAAATAACGTGTTTTGCCATTTTAACAAGTCTTGGCATATAACCCCACATAAGGAATGTATCTCCAAAACCTTGCTCAAAATATACAAGAAGAGTTGAGTTATATAAACTCTTATCCCCTTTCCATTCTTGTTTAGGCAGTTTTGGGAATGCTGTAGGATTGGTTTCTTTTTGAAATCTTGAGCCAAAATATTTTTTCCAACCTTCAAAATCTGAACGTCTTAAACAGAATGCCGCATAATCATATTTGTCGTCATTGTTGATGTTTCCGAGTTCAAATACTCTATTCCAATATTTTTCTCCTGTTTCGGAATCATTAACTCTAACAGCCATGATAGTTACATTTTTAGCATATAGTTTTATGTTTGGTGCAAGTTCAGATGCTTTTACAAAGCAGTCCATTGACTTTTTAGCAAGTGTAATATCTGTCATTTGTTGAGAATATAATTTGTTATAATAACAACCTAACAAGTTGTAATCTTGGGCAGATGGTACACAATCTGGGGTATTAAAATATTTTTCCATATAGAAAATTGTTTTTTGACAATCATTCTTTTTGTCATAAACATCTGCTAAAAATTTATAAACATCTTCATCTTCTGGTTCTGTAGATTCTAGATATTCTAATAATCCAGATTCTAGGTCATATAGTTGTAGTTTGTTTAAACATTCAATATAATTTTTCAAAAGTTCAATATCATCTTGGCAGTATTTGAATAATGCGGTGTAACAAATTAAGGCATTTGAATAATCTTTTTCTTCAAAATATTTATCAGCAATTCCTAATAACTTCATTATAAATATTGCTTCACAAGCTCCCATTTCTTCAGAAGCTGGTTTTTGAAATTGTTTGTCATTTTGGATTGAGGCTAAATTATTCATGTATGTCTCAAAATAGTTAATTCCTTCTAAGATTTTTCCTTGTTCTAATAAGGCAATCCAAATAGAGCGATTTAACTTTAGCAATAAAAAATTATCAATCATAATCCAACCTGCAAAATTCAATACTATAACACTTCAAGTATAAATCATCTTTTGAATTTTTTATTCATTCAATCAATTGATTTTTAAGAATGAAAAGTTTTGACAAGCTTATGAACATCTTATAAAATAGAACAATGGGAGAACGAAAAATGAATATACCAGAAAAAGCAAAAAATGAATTAGATAAATTATTAAAAGGAAATAAAAATTTTATAAATGGTACTCCAACCGCAAAAAATATGTGTCTTTCAACATTGCAAAAATTGGCTCTATATCAAGAGCCTTATGCTTGTGTCTTGAGTTGTTCTGATTCAAGGGTTGTTCCAGAAATTATTTTTGATTGTGGCATTGGAGAACTTTTTGTTGTTCGAGTTGCTGGAATTACTGTTGGTCCAAATGTCTTAGAAAGTTTGGAATATGCAGTAAAAAAATTGCATGTTCCTCTTTTAATTTTATTGGGACATGATGATTGTGGCGTAATGTCTTATGCAAATGAGCATTACCCAGAAGTTACAGACAATTTTCAATCAATTTTAAAATGTGTTTATCCAGTAATTGACCATGCTGGACAAATGGATTGTAATAATAAATTCGCAAGAAAACATACCGTATGGGTTGAAGATTATATAATGCAAAATTCTAATATCATTAAATCTGCCGTTGATAATGGAGATTTGTACATTGCAAAATGTCACTTCGACCACAACACGGGTGAAGTTTATTTAATTGATAGAGATTTGAACAAGGTTACTTAATGTAGTTCATTAATCTGTTCATCAATTGCGATTTTTGGTGGAACCCGACAAATTGTGCAATTTTTTCTCCATCCTTGAGAAGTACAAATGTCGGAAATCCGCTTACTCCAAATTTTTGTGCGAGGTTCGGACATTCATCTCCATCTACTAAGCCTATCCACATGTCTGAGTCCTTAAAATCTTCTAATTCAATTCTTTGATTTCTACAATAAGTGCACCAAGTAGTGTAAAATTCAACTAATTTTAGTCCTTTAGATGTTTCATTTTCAAAATTATCATTATTTAATTCAACTAACATAACTAACCTCCATTTTGGATAAGATTATTTTATCTAAAAATCAAAATAATTGTATTAAACATTTGGCGAAAATTAATATCTTAGTGGAATTTTTGAGCGGGAAACTTGCTTATCTTCATATCCAAAATTTAATAACATTCTATTTGTGCTTGTGTAGAAAATATTTTCATCAAAAGTTGGTCCAATGTTTATAGAAGTTACTGCGTCTTTAGAAAATTTGTATTCCAAATAAGGAACGAACAAGCCATTTTTCTCTACCACCTTTGTCGGTTTAGAATTTTCTACTCCAAACGCATTGACAATAACTATTCTATATTCATGCTCATTTTTGAATTGTGGATTTTTAAAAAATATACTAACAATACTCAATACATCAATTAATTCAAATAAAATATCAAAAAGTTTTATTTCGTTTGTCTTTTTGCATTTTAGAGCTCGGTTAAATAGCATGTTCCATTTTTTGAAAATAGCGTGAATAATTTTAATTTGTTTTTGCTTGTCATAGATAACACTTCCAAAAACAGGGAGGTAATTGTTTTCAGTCATTTCTGCTAAAAGTTTTTTCTTGTCAAATCCAATATTGTAGCCAGTATAATTCTTTCCTTTGGCATAATTATTCCAAAGCGTTAAGTTGTCACTTTCTGTTGAAAATGACGTTGTAAAATATTCCAACTTGTTTCTAAAATCATTTTCTCCATCAACAATGTGCTTGTATTTATTGCTAAAATGGGTTTTGATTTTCCCAAACAAGTCGGGATTTAGTTCTGGAATTTCATCTATTAACTTAACTATTAAACGGTAAGAATATGCAATCTCTTCTTTGTCATTAAGATATAAAGCATTAGAAAATCGTAATGTTCCTTCTGATAAAATATTTAATAGCTTTTCTGGTTTTGTGTAATGATAAATTGTGCAATTATCATCATTATCCAAAACCTTTTTTATCTTTGGAATTTTTTCCAACAAATCATCATAATAAGACATAAAGAAACCTCTTCAAACTATATTCTTATTATAACATATTTTGTAAGTTTTTACGAAGATATTATTTCTTAAGAGAAGATTCCAATCGTTTTTTGATTTGTAAAACTTCATCTTTAGTTAGGTATTTATGGAATTTTGCAAACTCTTCCATAATTTCCCAAGAAGAATAATTTTTAGTTTCTACTTTTCTAATCCAATCGTTTACTTCTTTTGTAATCATTGTTTCTCCTAATATTTTCATTAAACACTAATTTTGTTAAACATGATTATACATAAAAAAATAAAAATAATTCAAAATTTTAAATTTTTGTAACTAAAAAAGCGCCAGCAAATTTGCTGGCGCTTCTAAATCAAATATAAAAATCCTATTGGAATAGTTTATCCATTCTTTCAACAGCTTCTTGGGTATTTTCTCTGCTTCCGAAAGAGGTCAAACGGAAATAACCTTCACCATTTCTTCCAAATCCAGAACCAGGAGTTCCTACAACTTGGATATTTTCTAATAAGTAGTCAAAAAATTCCCAAGACTTCATGTTGTTAGGACATTTTAACCAAATATATGGTGAATGTTCTCCGCCGATGTGCCAAATATTATGTTTTTTAAGAACATCAGAAATAATTTTTGCATTTTCTTTGTAGTAATTTAAGTTTTCTTGAATTTCTTTTTGTCCAACTTCACTAAATACTGCTTCTGCACCTCGTTGAACGATATATGGAACACCATTAAATTTAGTAGTTTGGCGTCTTAACCACATTTTGTTTAATAATCCGTTTTCTAATTCTTTTGGAACAACAGTCCAACCACATCTTGTTCCAGTAAATCCAGCCATTTTAGAGAATGAACAAAATTCAATTGCACAAGATTTAGCTCCTTCAATTTCATAAATGCTTCTTGGTAAATTTTTATCTGTGATAAAGCATTCGTAAGCGGCATCAAATAGAATTACAGAGTTGTTTTCTTTTGCATAATCAACCCATGCTTTTAATTGTTCTTTATTATAAACAGCTCCTGTAGGGTTGTTTGGAGAACAGATGTATATGATGTCTGCTTTGATTGATTTGTCTGGAAGAGGTAAGAAATTGTTGTCTGCATTGGCATCAATATAAACGACTTTTCTTCCAGCCATAATATTTGTATCAACATAAACAGGATAAACTGGGTCTGGGACTAATACGGTATTATCAATTGCAAATAAATCCAAAATATTCCCTAAATCTGATTTCGCACCGTCAGAAATAAAAATTTCATCATTATCAAGTTTTACACCATGACTTTCATAATATTTTTGCAATTTAGTTTTCAAAAATTCATAGCCTTGTTCTGGGCCGTAACCGTGAAAAGATTCTTTGATACCCATTTCTTCAGAAGCATTTTTTAGCGCATTAACAACTTCTTTGCATAGAGGAAGAGTTACATCTCCAATCCCAAGTTTGATAATTTTTTTGTCAGGATTTTTTGATGCAAATTCGCTAACTTTTTTTGCTACTGTTGAAAATAAGTAACTGTCTGCAATATTTTGGTAATTTGTGTTTATTTTCATAAATTGATACTCCGTACTTTTCTATTTTTCATGTGCAATTATAGCATGAATTGTTAAATTATATTTACCAAAGTTAATATTTAGTCAAAAAATATTTTTTTTTTAACTTAATTCTGGTATAGTTGATGAAAAGACTATGAAAGTAGTAGAAAATTAAAAAAGGAATAAGATGGTAAACGCTCTAAATCATACTCAATCAACATCATCAGCGGTAAAAGCTAAAAAGATGTATGTTTCGACCCCTATTAATAGAGTTCAGGAAGTGGAAAACCGATTAAATAAAATTTTTCAAGAAGAGTTAGATTCTGAAGGCTCAATTCTTGTAAGCTATAAACCCGAAGTTATTTCAAAACTTGCGAGATTTATTTTAGGACATGTTAATCGTTCAGCTTCAATCGGTATTGCGGGGGAAACAGCGAGCGGAAAATCAACTATTACTTTAGATATAATTGATACAATTAAATCATTTGCGACTGAGTTTGAAATTGAAGATGCAATTACAAGAGTAAATACAGATGATTATTATTATGACCGTTCAGAAATGGTTAAAAAAGCTGGTAGTTTTGCAGAATTTGCAAAACATTATGACCTTGATGTTCCTCATGCTCTTGAATTGGAACTTATGAGCAAACATATTAAAGAATTATTAGCAGGGAAATCTGTTTACTTACCAAAATATGACATGTCAGGTACTGCAAAAAGATATGATAATTACACATTAGCTAATCCTTCCAAAATTGTTATTTCGGAGGGATTATTTACGCTTACTGATAAAATCAAAGATGCTTTTGACTTCAAAATTTATGTAGATGTAAGAAGTCATGTTCAAAAAGAAAGATTTTATGTAAGGGCAAAAGAAAGAGATTTAGGCGATTCTGCTGATGGGATTTATAAAAACGCATCACAAAAGGCAGAAATTTATATTAGACCTTGTAAAAATGAAGCAGATATAGTTTTGTCTGGAGAAGCGGTAAGAGCCAGATATAAAGCATTTTTGAATAAACTTATTTGTATTGTTCAACAAGAAAATTTTAGAAATAAAGAAATCATATAGATTTATAATGACCTTGAAAATTTAATCGCCACGGAGTAAAATTGAGATATGCTTATTGGCGAAAATGCGGGCATAGTTCAGTGGTAGAATGTCTCCTTCCCAAGGAGAAGATCGCGAGTTCGAGTCTCGTTGCCCGCTCCATTAAAAAAGAGCCGTTAAGGCTCTTTATTTGCATATTTGCGGGATATTGAATATTTTTATAATTTTGAGGTTATATCAGTAAATTTTCTTAATTGTGCCATTTTGTGCCATGAATTTTTATCATAGTTAATACAAATTATTGAGTACATCTACGACTTTTTTATATGAAGTTTGTAATGAATGAGTATAAACATCTAAAGTTATAACAGATGAAGAATGTCCCATAAGTTTTTGTACCGTTTTTGGGTCAACGCCATTGGTTACAAGAGAAGTTGAAAAAGTATGTCTTAAATCTTTGAATGTAAAATGACCAATTCCGCATGCATTTCTAACAGGGAGAAATAAACGATTAAATACATTATCTCCTAAGTACATTTCACCTTTACTATTTGGAAATACATATTTACTACTTCCAGTTTTTATTTTCTGCTCTTTCAAAATCTACATTTTCCCACATAAGAGCCACTAATTCACCTCTGCGCATACCAGTATAAACAGCAGTTGCAAGCATTGGGTAAAAACTAGGTCTAACTCTTTTACAGGTTTCAAATAGTTTTACTACCTCTTGTGGTGTTAAGGCTCTTGCTTCTCTTGATACCGTACTTTCACAATGAACCTGTTTTACAACATTTTTAAAAATAGCTTCATTTTCAACTTGGCGTTCAATTATAGACCCTAGCAGAATTTTATATTTTACAATACTAGCAGAACGTAAATGTCGATCATTTTTAAGGTATAGGATAAAATCTTCTACATCTTTTTTACTTATTAAGTATAATTTTGCTTGCATTACCAAAGAATGGTAAAATTATTTTTGTAATAACTCTAGTATATTCTTCTTTAACCTTTTGTTTTAAGTTTCTAATTTGCATGTATTTGTTTAAGAAATAATCACAAGCATCTTTTAGAGTAAGCTCTTTATCCAAAATATTACTTATACCTTGACTTTTATTTACTCTAGCTTGAGCATAAAAATTTTCGGCATCTTCCTTTTTCTTAAAACCAGATTGTCTTACTCTTTTACCTGTAATATCGGTATAGTCAACTTGCCAAGTTTTACCACGTCTTCTAATAGCCATGATACCTCCTTATTTCAAAATTTCCTTAATATCACAACCTTTAAAAAGTAACTTTCCACCAATTTTTGTACTTTTTATTTTTTTCTCATGTTTCCATTTATAAATAGTGCAAGCTTTCATTCTTAAAAATTCTGCAGTTTCTTTAACTGTGTATAACTTATCTGGATATATCAAATATGAAATTTCAGATTCATTTTCTTTAGGTTCAGGTACACACGTTAAATTTCTAGCATCTTTATTTCTATCAAATGCTAATGCTATAACTTCCATAGATTTTTTGAGAAGTGTTGTCATTTTTATAACTCCTATATTTCTGCACACTACAAACTAAGCCATTATACCTGCGCAACAGTATATATAGCTTTTTAAGTTAAACCGTTCAACTTAAAATTGGCATAAGAAATAAACCAGTCAAGAAGTTTTGGCTTACTTCTCCTTAGTTATAATCTTTATATGATTAAACTTTAGCCAATGTCGGTCTAATATTTTTTGTGTGTAACCTCAATAGATTACTCTTTTATTATACCTCATATTTTATCTAACGTCAAGTCTAAAGCCTTGCTATCAGATGCATACAGCGATTTTATAAAACGTTGCATTTGACATTTTGAGTAAATCCTCTAAACATTCACCGTTAAAAAAATGACTTCTGAAACTCTTGGTACATAAGGGCTAAAATTGAAAGTTTCAAAATCAATGTTAAAAATCCATTTTTGAACCATTGTGAATGATAAACCTTAATATGATATAGTAAACGTATTAAAACACTTGCTAGACCATTTAGATTAAACATTGTAAATTTAGGTTGAATCCCTTTTATAACCTGTATTTTAGACATTATTACAAATCTGTAATATTCTGTGTTGTGATAAGAGAACTTGACAAAAACATGCCTGTAAACCACCTTATTTTATGAATTATTATAAAATAATTAAGATTAAACTATGAGTTATACGTCTAATTATATAATTGGAGTATGAAAGATAATACAATCAAAGTTCTTTTAAAAACCTTCAAAGACGAGTTTGGTATAAAACTTGAAGATACAAACATTGATAATATCTTGGGTTTAAAAGAATTACATTTACAACCTTATATATGGCGACCTTATTTAGAAGAAGAAACATTTTTACAAACTCAGTTAAAAAACTACTTATACAATGAACAACGTACAAAGTATAACAGCCCTATAACAGAGTGCGTATTTCAGGAGTATAAGAATAGATATATCCTTGTTTCATATCTGAGTGATTTTAGCAAAGTGGATAAATTATCCGACTATACTGATATTATTATAACCTTTTATGATACTTATGAACCAAAGTGTAAGACAATTAGACGTAAACTTTCAAAATGTGGTAAAAAGCCTAAATGTTATACACGATTTAGATTAAAACCAGATTCTATCCCAGAGATATTTAGCCAAAAGTTTAATGAAATTGGGCTATATTTGAACAGAACAAATGATTCACAACAGATTTATACCCAAAGATTTTTACCAATGGTATATCTAATAAATAATAACCCTAAATTAACACCTAATATACAAGGGCATCATACAAATTATGATACAAGAGTAGAAATTGGGTCTAAAACTTCTATTTTACCAATTCGTGAAGACTTGCATACAAAGGAGTTTCACCCGTCTAATATAATTGGTAGTGCAGGTTCTATCTTCAACATTGCCAAAGGCATAATGTACGCAAATATGTTACACCAAAAGTATTTCAAGGTTAAACAAAAGAAGTATGACCCCAAGGTACACGAAAACATTTTTGATGTTTTAGACCTTTATTTTATACAAAAACTTAGTGTATCTGATATTAAACGTCATTTTGAACAGTATAAACCTAATTCTAAACTTGCGTATAACACTATTAAAAATATTTTAGAACACTTTAAACAATATACCCCCGTTTTGACCAAAGAGAATATACAAACAATCAAAAATAGGCATTTATCTTGAAAAATTGGTGCGAAAAAACTGTATAAAATTTAAAGTTTAAAACAAGTCTAAACTCTATCTATACCTACAATATACAGGCATGAATTTGGTGCAAAATTGGGTAAACTCGGCGAGGTAAATTGGGATATGTAGCAAGGGGAATTTATAAGTTTTTACCAATCAAATATAGTGTTTTTAATTTATCTTCTGGGAGTCTTTCTACCAATGTAACTATTTCAGTTTTCAAATTTTCAACGTTCTCAATTGGCTCAAAATCAAACAAATCTTTCATTGAACAATTAAATACTTTTATCATATTTGTAAGGGTTTCTGGGTTTGGAAAACTACTACCCAATTCAATAAGTGAAACCTGACGTTGTGTTCGTTCAATTTTTTCACCTAACTCCTCTTGGGTTAAACCTATTTGATTTCTATAATGCTTTATTTTCAACCCTAAGAGGGCTTTCAATTCTGTATCGTTCATTAAAACCTCAATTAAATTATAAGTGTTTGCACTTCTTAATTGAACGTAACTACATCTTGTAAAATTTAACATTTTATTATATAACATGTTGTAAAATATGATATTATACAACTTATTTACAACATAAGATGTTATATTTAAGAGGTAAATAATAATTGGAAGTAATAGACAATATAAATAATATTTTAAAAGATGATTTGGCTACTACTATAAAGCCTAATAGTAAAGTGTCTATCGCTTCAGCATGTTTTTCAATCTATGCTTATCAAGAATTAAAAAAGCAACTTGAAAACATTGAAGAATTACGTTTTATCTTTACTTCTCCTGCATTTGTAAAAGAGCGAACACCTAAAACTCAAAGAGAGTTTTACATTCCAAGATTATCAAGAGAAAAAAGTTTATATGGTACAGAATACGAAATAAAACTTCGTAACGAATTAACTCAACGCTCTATTGCTAAAGAATGTGCAGAATGGATTAAGAAAAAAGTAAAATTCAAATCTAATATAACAAATGAACAAATGTCTGGGTTTATAAATGTAGAAAGCGATGATGCTTATACATATTTGCCTGTTAATGGATTTACAACAACTGATATTGGTTGTGAAAAAGGAAATACCCTAACAAATATTGTTACAAGGTTTGAAGCACCACAAAGCCAAACTTTTTTAAAAACATTTGACACAATTTGGAATGACAAAACAAAGTTACAAGATGTTACAGATCAAATCATTGAAAGTATTTCCACAGTCTATAAAGAAAATTCTGGGGAATTTATATATTTTATAACCTTATACAATATTTTCAATGAATTTTTGCAAGATATTTCAGAAGACAACCTTCCAAATGATGCAACTGGATATAAAAACAGTGTAATTTGGAATAAACTGTTTGATTTTCAAAAAGATGCTTGCCTTGCAATTATTAATAAATTAGAGACATATAATGGTTGTATTTTAGCTGATAGCGTGGGCTTAGGTAAAACTTTTACGGCTCTTTCTGTTATTAAATATTACGAAAATAGAAATAAATCAGTATTGGTTTTATGTCCTAAAAAGTTAAGCAATAACTGGGTTATGTACAAAAGCAATTACTTAAACAACCCACTTGCAAATGACAGGCTTAGATTCGATGTTCTTTATCATACAGATTTATCAAGAGAAAAAGGATTTTCAAACGGCTTAGATTTGTCTTTAATCAACTGGGGAAATTACGACCTTATTGTAATTGATGAATCTCACAACTTCCGTAACGGCGGAGATATAAAAGATGATAAAGAAAACAGATACCTTCGTTTAATGAATCGAGTAATAAGAAGTGGGGTTCAAACAAAAGTTCTTATGCTTTCTGCAACACCTGTAAATAACAGATTTAATGACTTGAAAAACCAGTTACAACTTGCTTATGAAGGTGATACTAGAAAAATAGATGCTAAATTAAATACGAAGAAACCTATTAACGTAATTTTTAGACAAGCACAACAAGCATTTAATGAATGGTCAAAACTTCCAGCAGATGAAAGAACTACTGAATGTTTATTGAATATGCTTGATTTTGATTTCTTTGAATTGCTAGACAGTGTAACAATTGCTCGTTCAAGAAAACATATTGAAAAATATTATGATACATCAAGTATTGGTAAATTTCCAACTCGTTTACCTGTAATTTCTTTACGCCCACCTCTAACAGAAAATACTAAAAGGATAAACTATAATCAAATTTATGAGCATATAAGTGCATTAAACCTAAAAATTTATATGCCTTCTTTATTTATATTTCCAAGTAAAGAATCAAAATATTATGATATTGAGGCGAAACAGGCAAATATTAAATCTTCTAAAACAGGTCAAATCGGGCGTGAAGAGGGTATTCGTCGTTTAATGAGTATAAATTTATTAAAAAGACTTGAAAGTTCAGTTTACTCTTTTAGATTGACACTTACACGAGTACAACAACTTATTACTTCTACACTACAAAATATTGAAAATTTCAAAACAAATGGAACAAATTCTAACATTGAAGTTGATGATTACATTCACCCAGAAAATGATTTTGATGACGATGATTTGAATACAAATTTATTTTCAATTGGCAATAAACTAAAAATCGACTTTAACGACATGGATTATCTATCTTGGGAAAGTCAATTACAGGCTGATTTAGAAATTTTGAATGATTTAATTTTTGAAATTGAAAAAATATCACCTGAAGAAGATGCTAAACTTCAAAAACTTTTAGCTTTGATAATAAACAAAATAGAACACCCTATAAATTCTGAAAATAAAAAAGTTATTGTATTTTCAGCCTTTGCCGATACAGCAGAATATTTGTACAAATATGTTAGCAAATATGTAAAAGAAAATTTTGGTATTGAAAGTGCAATGGTTACAGGTTCAAAAGATGGTGTTACAACTTTGTCGAAAATCAAAACAGATTTGAATACGGTTCTAACATATTTTTCACCACGCTCTAAAGATAAAGACTTAATCTATCCAAATGATAATAGACAAATTGATATTTTAATTGCAACGGATTGTATTTCAGAAGGTCAAAACTTGCAGGATTGCGACTATTTAATAAACTATGATATTCATTGGAATCCTGTAAGAATTATCCAACGTTTTGGACGTATTGACAGAATTGGCAGTAAAAATGATGTTATACAACTGGTTAATTTTTGGCCAGATTTAACACTTGATGAATATATAAACTTAAAAGCTCGTGTTGAAACAAGAATGAAAGTTACTGTTATGACTTCAACTGGAACTGGTGCAGATAATGTTCTTGATGAAAGCGAAAAAGAGGATTGGGAATATAGAAAAAGGCAGTTACAAAAACTACAGTCAGAAGTTGTTGATATTGAGGATATGAACTCAGGTATTAATATTATGGATTTGGGATTAAACGAATTTAGGTTAGATTTGTTGTCTTATATGAAAGATAATCCTGATGTTGAAAATTCTCCGTCTGGCTTACACGCAATAGTAAAAGGCGATAAGGATTTTAAATCTGGGGTTATTTATATTTTAAAAAACGTATCAAACTCTATAAATATCGATAATCAAAACAGATTACACCCATTTTATATGGTTTATATCGCAGATGATGGAGAAGTTATTTGTAACTATCTACAACCTAAAAACCTCCTTGATTTGATGCGTAAACTTGGTAAACAAAACCCAGAGCCAAATAGGGAATTATGTAAAATATTTAATCAAGAAACACAAGATGGCAAAAATATGGGTAAATATTCAAAACTTTTGGAAGAAGCGATTTGTTCCATTATTGATGTTAAAGATGAAAGTGATTTTGAGAGTTTGTTTTCTGCTGGAGAAAGTTCTTATATGAAAAACACGATTTCGGGGCTTGATGATTTTGAACTCATTTGTTTTTTGGTCGTAAAGGAGTAAAAATTGCTATTTAGTGAAAAGACACAATTAAATAGAATTATGCCAAAGGCAAAGTTTATGAAACTTGCAGAACTATCAACACCTGTAAGAGCAGAATTTCAAAACAATGTTGAAAGACTGATTTTGGCAAATATTTTACGCCAAGAAACTACTAATATCTCAAAAGGTAAAAATGTTCAGGAGATAGATGTTTTTGAATTTTTGCTTAAAGAAAAACAAGTTTCTAACAATTTGATAAAAGAAATTGATTCTGCAATACCAAAGTATATTCTTTTCGTTTTTAAGTGTAATGATACAATTCAACTTGCAATTTCTTATAAAGAGCCGTCTATAAATGATAATAAATACAAGGTTATAAAAACATATAAAACAGAATGGCAAAAAGAGGAGGATATAAAACTTGAAATTACAGGGCTTGATTTAGATGCAGTGTATAACAGTTTTATAACCCAAATAGCAAATGGGCAAGTAGAAACAGATGAAACAACAGATATAAAAAGTGCGGTTGAAAAATCTATCAATGTAGAAAAACTCCAAAAGAAAATTGAAACCCTAAAATCCAAAATTCGCAAAGAACCACAATTCAATAAACAACTGAAGATGAAAAAAGAATTGAAGGAGCTTCAAAAAGAAATGGAAGGAATATAATTATGACAGAATTAGGTTTATCAGAGCAAATTACTTATTCAACAGTATTAATAGAAGGAATTTCTAATAATCAAAAAAGTTTAGGAACAGGTTTTTTCTATAATATAGAAGCAAAAAATAATAAAAATATACCAATAGTTATTACTAATAAACACGTTATTCATAATACTACAACAACAAAATTTGAGATTTGCAAGTGCGATGCTTCTTCTAATCCTAATGATACTGAAGTTTGTTCTATAACAAGCGATAGTAATAACTGGAGAATGCACCCAAATTCAGAGGTTGATTTATGTTGTTTCCCAATAGCTCCATACATAAATGAATATATTAACAATAATATTAAATTGTTTTATAAATCATTAAATAAAGAATTATTACTTACTTCAGAAGATCTACAATGTATTTCCGCAATTGAAAATGTTGTAATGATTGGTTATCCAAATGGCTGTAGTGATACTTATAATCATAAGCCAATTATAAGAAAAGGTATAACTGCAACACATATAAAAAATAATTATCAAGGGAAAAAAGAATTTCTTGTAGATATTTCTTGCTGGCCAGGTTCTAGTGGTTCTCCAATTTTTATTTTAAATGAAGGCATTTATCATTCTAAACCAGGGAATTTAGTTCTAGGTAATCAAATTAAATTTATAGGGATTTTATATGGAGGTATAGAATATTCTGCAGATGGAGTATTAACATTTGAAAATATTCCAAACAAATTAAAATCAATAACTAATATTCCAATAAATTTAGGGGTTGCAATTAAAGCCGAAGAAATTTTAGCTTTTGAGGAAATGTTAATTATGGAGATAGAAAATGGAAAATATTATTAATGTTTTACAACAGTTTAAACATTTAATTATTAATATTATAGGTCTTTGTGACCAACATGAAGGGTTTATAACTGCAATAGTTGGTTTAGTAACAGTTATAATTGCGTATCTTGCATTGCGCTCTTGGAAAAAGGAATTAAAAGCAAAAAAAGAATATAAAGTTTATAAAGATGTGTATAAATTTCTACTCACTTTACGGGAAAAAATCCAATATATAAAAAAATATTACAAAGAAGTAGGTGATGATGATGAAATTGAAAATAAAATTAATAACGAAATGGGTCAATATTTTGAAAAAAATTTAGTACCAATACAATCTTTGAAATTAGATTTAATGGGGCTAAATGACACAAATGATATAATTCAATATTTTTTGAAAAATTTTAAAAAGTATTCTGCAAAAATTTCAGATAGACCAGGTTGGGGTGTTCAATCAGTTTGGAATGATGAGACAAGATGTGAGCAGGATATAGACCAATATGAGAAAAGTTTTTATTATGACTTTTTCTGTACGAATGATGATGATACTAGAAAAATTTTATACATAGAGTTCCCTAAAAAAATCAATGAGGGATTAGCCTATTTTGAACAAAAAATACAAAAATTTTTTAAATAATTCTGATAGTTAAAGAAAGAGGTAAGTAGTGGAAAAGATGAGATTGGAAAGTAAGGATATTACTGACGAAAATATAAAAAAGATTTTGGAGTTGTTTCCGAATGTTGCGACTGAGGCGAAAGATGAAAATGGGGAATTAAAAACAGCAATTGATTTTGAGAAACTTAAACAGGAATTGTCAAAAGATGTTGTTGAAGGTGAAGAATGTTATGACTTTACTTGGGTAGGCAAAAAAGAAGCTATGGTTGAAGCAAATAGACCAATTAGAAAAACATTAAGACCTTGTAGAGATAAATCATTAAATTGGGAAGATACTGAAAACATATATATAGAAGGCGATAATCTTGAAGCTTTAAAACTTTTACAAGAAAGTTATTTAGGTAAAATCAAAATGATTTATATCGATCCACCATATAATACTGGAAAAGACTTCGTTTATAGAGATAATTTCACACAAGATAAAGAAAGTTATAACGAAGAACTTGGGATAAAAGATGAAGATGAAAATAGATTATTTCAAAACACAGAATCTAACGGAAGATTTCATAGTGATTGGTGTTCAATGATTTATTCTAGGTTAAAACTTGCAAGGAATTTGTTGTCTGATGATGGAGTAATTTTTATATCTATTGCAGATACAGAGTTAAGCAATTTAACTAAAATTTGTGAAGAGATTTTTAGCAAAAATAATATTGAAATTTTTGTTTGGAAAAAGAAAGGTGGTGCAGGAAATACAGAAAAAATAATAGGAGTTCTTACAGAATATATAATTTGTTGTTTTGTAAATAAAAAACCTTATGATTTAAATTACCAAAAGTTTAAACGAATTTATAAATATAACGATGAAAAAGGAGGCTATAATTTAGAAGGGATAGAAAAAACAAATTTGGGGGCTTATGAAAGAAAAACTATGCTTTTTCCCATTGTAGATCCAAAGACTGGTGAAAATTTTTACCCATCCAAAGATATGCGTTGGACAATAGGGGAAGAAACAACTCGTTCTTTAATAGCACAAGAAAAGTTATATTTTGATTATCCTAACCATAGAGTAAAGAGAATAAAAAGAGCAGAGGATTATGAGGAGTCTCAAAATGTTTATTATAATTTATTATTAAATGAAGGTTCCCTAGCAAGTGCCAAAGATGAATGTAATGTATTATTAGGAAATAGAGAAATTTTTGATACTCCAAAACCGATTGACCTTTTATTGACATTACAAAAAATCGCATCTGCTAAAAACTCTATAATCTTAGACTTCTTTTCAGGCTCTGCAACCACAGCTCATGCCTGTATGCAACTTAATGCTGAAGATGGCGGAAACAGAAAATTCATTATGGTTCAACTTCCTGAAAAAACAGATGAAAAATCTGAGGCTTTTAAAGCTGGTTATAAAAACATTTGCGAAATTGGAGAAGAACGTATTAGACGTGCTGGTAAGAAAATTCAAGAAGAAAATCCTGATAAAAAGATTGATGTTGGGTTTAGAGTTTTTAAAGTTGATGATACTAACATGAAAGATGTTTATTATTCACCTAACGAAACTGACCAAAAACAATTAGGCTTATACGAAAGCAATATCAAAGATGATAGAACTGATGAAGATTTGTTATATGGTTGTTTATTAGATTGGGGCGTTGAATTATCACTTCCACATAGAGTTGAAATCATTGATGGCAAACGTGTTCATATAGTAGATGAAGATGCTCTGATTGCGTGCTTTGAAGAAAACATTCCAGAAAGTGTTATCCGTAAAATTGCAGGCATGAAACCGTTGAGAGTTGTATTCAGAGATAGTTCATTCAATAGTGACGACAACAAAATCAATGTTGAAGAAATATTTAAGCTTATCACTCCTGATACAAGGGTTAAGGTTATTTAGGGAGGCAGAGTATGAAACTAAAATTTAAACATCAAAAATTTCAATCAGACGCAGCAAAAGCGGTTGTTGATATATTTACAGGGCAACCTTGTTTTTCTCCAACATCTTATATGATGGATATGGGATTTATCAAATCTGGGGATAACCAAATTAGTCAAACATCGTTGCTTAATTATACTGGATTTTGTAACCATACAATAGTTCCAAACTTAAACAGAAACATAATTATAGATAACATGCAAAAAATCCAACGATTAAACCAACTTGAACCATCAAAAGAGCTTATCAATGGATATAACCTAACTGTTGAAATGGAAACGGGTACTGGTAAAACTTATACTTACATAAAAACAATGTTTGAACTAAACAAACACTACGGCTGGAGCAAATTTATTATTGTTGTTCCAAGTATTGCGATTAGAGAAGGTGTTTATAAATCCTTTAATATTACACAAGAACATTTTGCTGAAGAATACGGCAAGAAAATAAAATTCTTTATCTACAATTCTAAAAGATTAAACGAAATAGAACAATTCGCAAACGATGGCGGGCTTAATGTAATGATTATTAACTCTCAAGCATTCAATGCTCGTGGCAAAGACGCTCGTAGAATTTATATGAAACTAGATAGTTTCCGCAGTAGAAGACCAATTGATGTAATTGCAAAAACTAACCCAATCCTTATTATTGATGAACCGCAATCCGTTGAGGGCAAAGTAACAAAGGAAAAACTAATTGAGTTCAACCCACTTATTACACTTCGATATTCTGCTACTCCAAAAGAAAAATATAATTTGGTTTATAGACTAGATGCCGTAGAAGCTTATAACAAAAAACTTGTCAAAAAAATCGCTGTAAAAGGCGTTACTATTCAAGGTAGTGATGCAACAAACGGCTATTTATACCTACAAAATATAAATTTGTACAAAGACAAAGCACCTATGGCAAACATCGAATTTGACAAAAAAGGTACAAACAAAATTCGTAAAGATAGCAAACTTTTAAAAGAAGGTGACAATCTATATCCTTTATCCGGCGAGTTAGACGAATACAAAAACAATTATATTATTACTAAAATTGATGGCAGAGATAACTCCGTAACGTTTTTAAATGGAATAAAGATTTTTGTCGGGAATGTCTTAGGTGAAGAAAATGAAGACCAAATAAGACGTATTCAAATCAGAGAAACTATACTTGCGCACATAGAAAAAGAACGTAAATTATTTTACAAAGGCATAAAAGTTTTATCATTATTCTTTATTGATGAAGTCGCAAAATATAAACAATATGACGAATCCAATAACGAACTAAATGGAATTTATGCTGATATGTTTGAAGAGGAATATGAAAATATTATGAGAGAACTTCAAATAAAATTCGGTGAAGATGATTACATCAGATATTTAAAAGGAATTTCCGCAAAAAGTACACATGCCGGTTATTTCTCAATCGATAAAAAGAGTAAAAAAATAATCAATTCAACCGAAGATAAAAAAGAAGGTGGCTCAAACGATGTCGACGCTTTTGATTTAATCATGAGAAACAAAGAAAGACTACTTAGTTTTGATGAACCTGTTAGATTTATCTTTTCACACTCTGCACTTAGAGAAGGTTGGGACAATCCAAACGTATTCCAAATTTGTACACTTAGAAAAACAAACAGTACAGATAAAAAACGTCAAGAAATTGGGCGTGGTTTAAGGCTTTGTGTAAATCAAAACGGCGAAAGAATGGATTCTAGCAAACTAGGTGAAACCGTTCACGATATAAATGTTTTAACTGTAATTGCTAATGAAAGTTATGCTAGTTTTACAGAAAAATTACAATCTGAAATTGCTGAAATCACAACTGATAGACCACAAGAGGTTAATGAAAAACTATTTGAAGGCAAGTTAATAACAAATGCAAATGGCGAAGAACAGACTATTGACATTGATTTAGCTAAAAGAATACATAACTCATTTATTCGAAACAATTATATCGATGATGATAACAAACTTACTGAAACTTACTATGAAGCGCAAAAAACAGGAAACATTGCACTACCTGAAAATCTTATTGGATATGAAGATTCAATTATAAAAATTGTAGATATGATTTACAACCCAAATACAATGGCTCCTGAAAATTTGAATGAAAGCAAACCTAAACTTGAAATCGATAAAGAGAAATTAAACAAAAAAGAATTTCAAGAATTGTGGAAAAGGATTAACACAAAAACCGCTTACGTTGTAAATTTTGAAACAAATGAGTTAATAGAAAAATCAATAAAATCTATTGATAAAAATCTCACAGTAACAAGGTTGTATTCCGTTATACAAACAGGTTCTATGGATAAAATCGATTCAAAAGAAGCGCTAGAAAAAGGAACAGCTTTTGATAACGGAAAAGTTTACAAAGAAGATATAAAAACTTTATCATGTGGGATTAAATATGACTTAATTGGTAAAATTGTTGAAGAAACAAAACTTACTCGTAAATCCGTTGTAAAAATTTTACAGGGGATTAACTCTGAAACATTTAACCAATTTAAGATAAACCCAGAAGATTTTATTATTAAAGTTTCTAATCTGATAAATGAAGAAAAAGCAACAGTTATTATAGAACATATCACATATAACAAGCTAGAAGAAGCTTATCAAACTGATATCTTTGCAGAACCAGAGATGAAAACAATTACAAACAAAAATTCACTTCCTGTTGAAAAGAATTTGTACAATTATCTTGTATATGATTCTGAAGTTGAAAAAGAATTTGGTGAAGATTTGGATAAAAATACAGATGTTTCAGTCTATGTAAAACTTCCAAAAGGATTTTATATAAACACTCCAGTTGGGCATTACAACCCAGATTGGGCAATCGCATTTAATGAAGGCTCAGTAAAGCATGTTTATTTTGTTGCTGAAACAAAAGGTTCAATGAGTTCGCTACAACTAAAACCAATAGAGCAAGCCAAAATAAATTGTGCAAGAGAACATTTTAAAACAATTAGCTCAGATAGTGTTCAATATGATGTAGTTGACAATTATCAGGCACTACTTGATAAGGTTATGAGGTAACTATGCGAGGTTTTGTAGCACTTATACTATTACTTCGATTTTTATTTACCAATCCGATTGGTATAGCTATTCTTGTACTATTTTTGATTGCAATGAGTAGTAATTCCGATGCAGTAATGAATATTACAGGTAGCATTGTCGCATTTTTAATAATTGTTGCTATAATTGTTGGTATAATTAACTTTTTTAGGCGATTCTAAAATGAACTTTTTTAAATCCAAATCGTTCTAATATTAGGAGAAAATTATGAAAAAACTTTTTGCAATTATATTTGTATCTTTGTTATTGACTGGCAGTGCATTTGCGGGTAACACCTACAACCAATACGGCAGTAAAACAGGTTCGTATAGAATAAATGGCTCTACAACCACAACTTATGATAGATACGGTTCACGCACAGGAACTTACAAAACCAACGGCAATACAACGACAAAATATGACCAGTACGGTTCAAGACAAGGTACAATAAAAAAGACATCAACTGGCTACACCACATACGATAAATATGGGTCAAGAACTGGTAGTTATAAGACAAACTCTAATGGTACAACTACATCTTACGATAAATATGGAAGAAAAACAGGCTCATTCAAACCCGATTCTACAGGTAGAACCACCCAATACGACCGCTACGGCAGAAAAGTTGGAAGTTTTAAGTAATAAAAGCTTATGGGTCAGGCATGGAATATTCAATATAATAAACCAACTTAATATTATGTTAACAACCAATCTAAAGCATAAATTTGTTTAATTCCATTATGCGAAACATTTGGGATATTATCCATTGTTATTAAAAATTTTGGATAATGGTTTTTTATACTATTTAACGGTGTGAGTTCTCGTTCTAATGTTGTTTTATCCATTACCGTCTGTGACACTTGATAATATTCTAATTCTCCATTTTTTTCTGCAACAAAGTCAACTTCTAAACTATCGATTTTCCCAATATAGACTTTATAACCTCTACGAATAAGTTCTAAGTAAACAACATTTTCCAAAACATGTCCCATATCTACATATTTAGAGCCTAAAAGGAAATATCTAAGTCCAATGTCTGGGATATAATATTTTTCTTGGGTCTCAAGGTATTGTTTCCCTTTTATATCATACCTACCAGCTTTATATAATATAAAACCCTCAACCAGTGCTGCAAGATAATTTTCTACAGTATGATTTGATATTTTTCGACCTTTTGAAGTCATTGTATCACTAATTTTTTTAGGTGTTGTGATATTTCCAATATTATCAAACATGAATTTTATAATACTTTCTAATACTGAAACATCAGAAATGTTTTTTCTACTTACAACATCTTTTAGGATAACTGTATTATATATGCCGCTTAAATAAGCTCTTATTTGTTCTTTATCTTCCCCAAGTTCAATAACATAAGGAAAAGAGCTATTTTCAATGTATTGCCTATAAAGAGTAGGTAAATCACTTTTTTCACTGTGTGCAGAAACATACTCTTTAAATGATAGTGGCAACATTTGAATTTCTACATATCGACCAGATAACAGAGTTGCAAGCTCTCCTGACATAAAATATGCATTTGACCCTGTTATGTATAAATCAACATTATCCATAATATACAAACCATCTATTGCTTTTTGATAATCTGTAACATTTTGAATTTCATCAAGTAGGATATAATATTTACTATCTGTAACCAGTTTTGATTTCAAATAAGTATATAAAGCTTTATAATCTTTTAATTCGTCATAATCTGGGTTTTCAAAATTTATAGTTATTATCTGGTTTTCACCTATACCATTATCTAATAGATACTTACTAAAAATCTTTAATAATGTAGATTTGCCACATCTTCTGATACCTGTAATAACCTTTATAAGTTGTTTATCTTTAAATCCAATCAGTTTTTTTAAATATTCATCTCGTTTAATCATAATTAACTCCTATAACTATATTTCCATAACTGTATAAAATTGTCAAGTTTTGGAAACGTATTTCCATAATTCTGTATATTAATGTTTGATACTAAAAAAATAACGGTATAAGTAAAAAAAAATATAAAGCTTTAGGCATTCAAATTTAGACTATACGCAACCAGCATATCCAAAATATTAAAATTAGGTATTTAATAAAAGTAGGGAGGGTGTAGTTTAATAAAATACTAATTCCAGTATAACAATTTGGTTGAAATGCGCATCATAGTATAAATATAGTTCTATAATTTTTGTGCCATTTTGTGACATAAATGTGTAATAAAGTGTATAAATCCATCTAAATTTAAAAGTCTAAAACTTGTCTAAAAGGCTTTATTTATCTAACTTTATACCTATTTGTATCAAAATGGTAAAATATATCAAAATTGGCTTTATCTCCTTCCCAAGGAGAAGATCGCGAGTTCGAGTCTCGTTGCCCGCTCCATTTAAAAAGATCCGTTAAGGCTCTTTTTTGTATTACCCTTTACCAAAGATAATAATTGGGATGTCGTTATCTTGGGCATATTTACGTAAGAATGTTGGAATCTTTTCATATGGTTTGTCGTAGGCAAATACACCTTGAATTTTTGGTCTTGATACTAACATTTCGTTGTATTGACGGCCGCCAGAACGTTTGCGGGATTCCATTTCTTCAAATACTTGTTTCAATTTTTCTGCGAAGTTTTTGTCAACCTGTTCAATATCGGTCAATGATTTACAACCTTGGATTTTTTCCAATAGTTGCATGTATTCATCATCATTGATTCCCATTTTATTTTTGATTAAATCTGGAATGTAATTTCTGAATCTTGAACGGTCGCTTCTCCAAGCATTGCGTTCTAATCCTTTTGTTTTTCTTTGGCCGTGGAATAAGTAATCTGATTTTAAAAGTTCGATTGATTTTCCGTATCCTGTTCCAAAATCTGAACAGTAGCCAGCGTGGATGTCATTTGTGTTTACATCCAAGATGAAACCTTGTTTTCTGAATACTTTATAACTCTTTGTATCTATATAAGAAGTACTCAAAAGGGCTTCTGTATCAATTGTGGAGAATGTATTGAATTTTGACATTTGGGATTCTTCTTCAAGTGCGTGAACTAGACCTCTCCAGTTTTCTTTTGTTGTTCCTTTGGCAAATCCGTATGTACTCAAATCATTTCCTGCATTATCCATATAGATAACAGTATTTTTAATTCCGTTAGCAGATTTTGTTACTCCGCCTGTGATTTTTGACGCTTTTGGAATTTCTGTTTGTGGTAATACGATTTGGGTTTTGTGAATTCTCTTGATATAATTGTCAACAATATTACTCATTTGTTCCAATGTTTTCTTGTGATGTTCAAAGAATGAATTATCTTTTTTAACCGCTTTCATATCGGCTTCACAAAGAATTTTTGCAAGTTCAAATGTATTTGTATGTCTTGAATCAAATGCAATATCTTGAGCTATTTGTTGAACCATTTCTGGTGAATTTTTAGGGTTGTTAAGTCTATCAAGCCAGTTGTGTGATTTGATAAGTTCATAAATTTTCAATTGTTGTTCTTCTGGAAGGTTCATCTTTTGAATAATGTAATACGCATCAAAAGCTGATTCCATAGGGTGAGCAAGGTCACGGAGTCCTTCTGTTTTTGTAATATCGTGAAGCAAAGATGCTATTGATAAAATTTTCTTATCTTCTGTTGAAAGATTTTGGAATTTTGGATTAGAAACGACACCTTGTAGAACTTTCAATGTATGTTTATCAAGAGTATAAGCGTGGGTTCTGTGTTGAGCTTTACCAATCATTGGTCTAAGTTCTGGTAAACCTTGTAAAATGTCGTTCAAATCTTTTTCAAAACTTGTGCTTGCATTCGTTACTTTAATAGGGTTCTTTTCAGAAAATTCAATGATGAATGGTCTTAAGTTTTCAATAACTTTTTTCGTTTTCTTAGAATCAATCTCTGCTAATTTATCACCATTGTTAAGGTTAATTGGATAGCCTTTCAAAATTCCGTTTTCAATTTCAAAACCATAGTAGTCCATTACTTTTCTTTGTTCTAATGGTTCTAAGTTTTTCATTGCATCTGTAACTTTTGCAACAAATTCAGAACGAGGAATTTTTAGTTCTAATTTAACTTTGTTGAAATCAACATCTTTAACACTGTTATCTAAGTTGTGTAATCCTTGTTCAAAGAATGCTTTTTGTTGTGCTGTCAATGGTTTTGTATCAATACCAATTGATTTTGCAAGTTTATTTAACAATCCACAATATTCTTTTTGATTTTTCGGAAGTAGTGGACACATATCAGATGCCTTGTAGCCAAACGAGTTAGCATTGTTTTTAATAAGTCTTTCCATCAACTTTTTCTTTTCTGGTTGACTAAGTTCGTTGATGTTATTTTTGCCGATAAAATCTTCAAATCTTAAATATGTTAAGACATCACTATCCTTATTCATTTTATTTAAAGTTTTTTCTGGAATAGAATTGATTTTTTGGATTGCTTCTGATGGTTTAAATTCTTCAATAATAGTACTTAATGATTGTAATGAAACATGTTCAATTGCTTTTTCATTAAGGGAGGTATATGCTTGAGTAAGATTTTTAAGATTTGATTCTTTTTTCTCTAGAATTTTAGAAAGATTGAATAAATCCATTGAGCGATATTCGCTCAATGACCCCTTTTTAAGTGCTTTAATAAATACGTACATGTCTTTAGAAGTAAGGTCTGGGTTATATCTTATAATTCTCAATGGGTCAAGTTTTCCAAAATAAAAAGATGCATCTTTGGGAGGTTTGTAAAATTCATTAATTTTGTCGCATAAAGACATAATACGTAATGAATTTTTATGATCTTTGTCTAATAAATTTATAACATCATAATTCATAACACTATTCGTACTATCTTGAGAAATAATGTATTTGAAGAAGGTTTCAATATCTTTTGCTTTTGTTTTTGTTGTATCAATATCCGTTATGGCAGTTTTGTAACTTATATCAAACTTATCAAATGGACCTTTTATTTTTTTCATGTAATCAATTGAGAAGTTTGAGCCTGTTAAAATTCGAAGAATTTGCTTAAATTCTGGGTCTTTTGCGGCTTTTTCACCTAATTTCTGGCATGCATCTGGGTATGCGTATGGTTCAAGAAATTTAGCAATAGTTTTTGCATCTTGAGCAGAGTCTGGAATATAGCCATAACTTAGTTGCACATTTTTAACTTTATCTGCAATATTTGCATCTAATTCTTTTAGGGTTGGCATTTGTGGCATAAAAAGTTCATGAGAGAATTTAGGTTTTACAAAATCTCCTTTCTTTATTGCATTAAAAGTAATTGCACCTATTGCCGTAAGTGCTACGACTGCACCTGCAACCGCAACAAGTTGAGGTTTTTCAAGTTTAAATTTTTTCTTTTTCTTTGGCTCGTCTAGAGTTTTAACCTCGCCTTTTATCTCAACTGTATCTGGTTGAGCATCTTGTTTTAGGAGATTTGTTGCATTAGTTTTATCATCTTTTTTCTCATTATCAAGAGGTTTGACATTTGGGTTAAAATTCCCAATGGTTAAATTTGATTCAGCCATAGTTTTCCTTTATTTTCCACCTATATAATTATAAACGTCTAAAAATTTTAAAAATTGCGTTTTTTAATAATAATTTACAAAGTATTTTGAAAAGAATGGCAAAAATAATTTTTATGAGTGTTAAAATA
The DNA here is from genome assembly GCA_963590665.1 of Candidatus Methanomethylophilaceae archaeon. GTDB lineage: Bacteria > Cyanobacteriota > Vampirovibrionia > Gastranaerophilales > Gastranaerophilaceae > Zag111. The sequence goes on along the minus strand of CAVAPR010000005.1, from coordinate 1,414 downwards.
ATAGAATATAAAAAGAAACTCAATTAAAATATAAGGGGAAAAATATGAACGTAAACTTTAATCCTAATGCTCAATCAACTAGTTTTGGTATGGCAATTAAAATAGATCCAAATGCAAAAGCTATTCTTAAAAAACAAACGGCAGACCTTTCTGTGAATAAATATCTAAAGTTTTGGGATTCTTTTGATGAAGCGGTTGAAAGGCAATCAGAAAATCCTGTGGATATAATTATTAGAAAATGTAATCATCGAAACGCATTAGCAGCAGAGGTCGTAGATAATGGCAATGAACCATTAAAAAATACTGTTTATTCTCAAGGTTTTATTTTCCCTAGTAGATTGAAATTTATCAATAAAGCTGAAAGAAGAGCAGACACTATTAACGATTTAAATCAACGCTTGTCTAAATATACAGAAGCTGTAGATGATGATTATTTAACTGCAACAGAAAAAACATCTGGTGGAGCAATGGACATAGAAGTTTAATCTTCTCTAGATGGAATGCACACTAGAATTGCTGGTGGTACAACAAAAAGCAAAACTACAGTCAAGAAAAATAACCACACTGAACTTCCAATTTTTGGTAAAAGTGGTGAAATGATTTCGGCATCAAATCCAAGTATAATTGCAATGATTATTGATGCAGATAGGTTCTTGAAGCAATCAAAAATTCTTTTTTTGTAGTTGAAAGTAACAAGTATTTTCATCAAAAATAAAACAATAATTGGCAGAGGTACAAGTTTGTAATTATGTGCAGCTATTGAAAATAGGGTAATCCCTGCAATAATATATATAGTTACTAAAATAACATAATTTATAATAAATGTGCTTCTGTCAATTCTGCCTTTTGGGCTAAAAATATTGTTACTCATAATTTCTCCTTGTGAATTGATTATAGCACTTTTTAAAATTTTAACAAATATGTAAAACAAAAGGTCGGACTGAAAAGTCCGACCTTTGAATTTTGTGTATCAATTCAATTAAACTAATTTAACTGTGATTGATTTTGGTTTTTGAGTATAAGAGATTTTGTCTTCTCTTGATAACCAACCTAAACCCATGTAAGTAAAGTTATCATCTAAATCCATATCTTTTCTTAATTTGTTGATAGTAACTTCACCTTTGTCAGATAGGTAGTTGTAAATTTTACCTGCTGATTCAATAATTTGAGTTTGCATTTCTTTTTGTTCTTTTCTGCTTGTAAACATTTTAAAAACCTCCTTTAAAATCATAATTTTATACTACTACTTTTTTTTAATTAATGGAATATGTAATTTTATAAAAGTTGAAAAATGCTGTTATATCAAGGCTTTAAGTTCTTAACATTTCTAAACTTTTCTTTATTATATCGAAAAATTTGAAAAAGTTTTCATTAAAATAATGTATTTTTTAACAAAAACTACACTATTTTATGT
>CAVAPR010000004.1:0-107863 GCA_963590665.1 Candidatus Methanomethylophilaceae archaeon | reverse complement strand
CCCCTCATCCTAACCTTCCCCCCAAGGGGAAGGAACAAGTGAACAATTATTGATTTGTACATCATTTTTTAGTTTTCTGAGAAGAATACAAAATAAAACATAAAGAACTCAGTGCCTTAGTGTCCTAATGCCTTTTGTAAAGAATTTCCCCTATTTCCGATTACTGATTACCTTAATTAACCCCTCTCCCTTACTCCCTCCACCCTTGGGGAGGGAAACAAATAAACGTAACCAACTTATAAACTTATCCACTTATAGACCTATAGACTTCAACAACAAAAACTTCTTCTTTACATTATTTAATTTATTTACAACAAACCTTATAGATTGTATTATTATATATGTTGAAGTATATGATGAAGATTTCTTTCGGAGGCTAAATTGGTAGAAAGATATTATATAAAAGGCGGTACCCCACTTAGAGGCGAAGTTTCAATCGGTGGTGCAAAAAATTCAGTCCTTAAATTGATGGCTGCTGCACTACTTGCGAAAGGCGAATCAAAGATTTATAACGTTCCAGATTTGACTGATGTTAACATTATGTTGAGTGTTATTGAGCAATTAGGTGCTAAAACTCATTATGACAAAGTTGAAAAATCTGTAACTATTGATGCTACTGATTTGACAAGTGTTACTGCTACTTATGAATTAGTTAGTAAAATGAGAGCATCTTTTATTGTTTTAGGTGCTTTGGTTTCTAGATGTAAAGAAGCAAAAGTTGCGCTCCCTGGAGGTTGTGCAATTGGTGAAAGAAGAGTTGATTTCCATATTAGAGGACTTGAAGCTCTTGGTGCTAAAATTAAAATCGAAAACGGTTATGTGCATGCAAAAGCTCCAAAACTTGCAGGAGCTGAAGTTTGTTTAGATTTACCTTCTGTTGGTGCGACTGAAAATATTATGTTGGCATCTGTTTTGGCAGAAGGTTCTTCAAGGATTCAAAACGCTGCTCAAGAACCAGAAATTGTTGATTTGGCAAATTTCTTAAATACAATGGGTGCTGATATTCAAGGTGCTGGTACTTCTGAAATTGTTATCAATGGTGTTAAACAATCTGATTTACATCCAATCGAATATACAACAATTCCTGACCGTATCGAAGCTGGTACTTTTATGACTGCAATTATTGCAACTAAAGGTAAAGGTGTAATTAGAAATATATATCCAGCTCACTTGACATTCTTTACTGATAAATTGTTGAAAATGGGTGCAAATATAAAATTGCTAGACCCTACATCTATGGAAGTTAGCTGCAAAAATAGATTAAATTCTATCAACTTTGTAACTCAACCTTATCCAGGATTTCCTACAGACTTGCAATCTATGGCTATGACTCTTTTAACAACAGCTAATGGTGTTGGTATTATTACCGAAAGCTTGTACGAAAATAGATTTATGCAAGTTCCTGATTTGAACAGAATGGGTGCAGATATTCACCAAGATAGAAATCACGCTATTATTAAAGGTGTTAAAAAGCTTACTGGTGCAACTTTGACAGCAAGTGACTTGAGAGCGGGTGCTTCATTAGTTGTTGCAGCATTGATGGCTGATGGAAATTCTATCGTTGAAAAACTACATCATATAGATAGAGGATACGAAAATTTTGAAACTAAGATAAGATTGTTAGGAGGGAAGATTGAACGTAGAGATGACGATTCCCAAGTAAACCTAACGGAGGGTACACATAATGAGTCCTACTTATAAAAGATGGTACGACCATGACCCATTATTATTAGAAGTAATTGAGCTTTTGAGAAATTATCAAACAGAATTAAGAGCTCAAGCTGAAATCTTTTTGCAAAAGATTGAAGAAAAAGTTTCAAAAGAAACAATTGATAAATTTTATGCAATGGTTAAACCTGTAAATGCGAATAATCGTTGGTATGATAAAGATCCAGTAATTTCAAAAACAGTTGAAATTTTGAGAATTGTACCTCCAGAAGCTCAACGCATTTGTGCACAAAATTTTATTAAAACATTGAAAGATATGGGCATTGAATACGAAAGCCCAAATGTAAAATTATAGTAGTAGAAGGAAAAGTAGTGTAGTAGATAAAGAACTCTAAAAACTAGAGTTCTTTGTTTTTTATATAAAAGTCTATGAGTTTTATTTCCTTGCTAATTTTTCTTTATAGACTTTTAACACTTTTTAACAAAAATTGAACATGGGGTAGAAAAAACACTTAAAATATTTTATACTATAAGTGTAGTAATATTTAATTGATTTGAAAGGTTAGTAGTTAAGGGATATTCCCTCTATTTGAAGTATTGATTTTAGTGGCTGATAAGTTAGAATTGTTTAGGAATGTAAAAAATTCCGCATTATTAGTCAAAAAATTAGTTTCAAGAAACTTATAGTATAAAAATGTAGGTAGTTGCGTTTTGAAAAAAGTAGAAGAAGAAAAATTAAATAAATCGGCAAAATCGGATAGAAAAACGTTGAGCTCGAATCCTATAAAAAGAGTTAAGAGCCCAATTGAAGGTGCTCCGATGATTTCTATTGCAAAAAATGCAAATGTATCTGTACCTAAAGAAGAGAAAAAAGAACTTACTTCTACTAAGAAAAAACTTGATAAACTTATTAAACCTATTTCTGTTTCAGAACAAAACAGTCTTGAAAGTATTGTTGAAACAATCAACAGCTTCAATACAACCAAAACAAAGGTTAAATCTTATAATTCAGAATATAAAGCATTAACTAATCCAATCCAAAACAATGTTAATTATTTTGAAATTATGAGAAATATTTCTGATGCTTTTCAGAATAATTCAAGTATTGCAGGTTTATTTGCACAATTAAACAATATTTTTGTAAACAAATTAAAATGGAATTTTGTTGGATTTGGACTTTTACACGAAAAATCAAAATGCATAAATTTAAAATTATATAGCAATGCTGGTAATACTTATTCTTCAAAAGTATTTTTATCAGATGAAAATAACCCAATTATCAACTGTTTCTGTCACAAAAGCATTGTTGATATTGATAATATAAATTATTTGAACAACCCATATTTAATAAAATCATCATCAGTAATTTTCCCAATGATGTCTGTACACAGGTGTATTGGTGTAATGCTTGTTGGACAAAATATCGCAAACATTAACACAAATCTTGTTACATTTATTTCTAACTATATGGGAATGTTTGTTCACAATATTCAATTACTTGAACAAACAAGCAAATATGCTAACACGGATACTTTGACTTCTTTGTACAACCACAGAGGATTCCAAGAAATGTTAGCAAAAGAACTTGCAAAAGCAAAAGATAACAATACTCACTTATCTATTGTAATGTTTGATGTAAACAATATTTCCAAAATCAATAGAGAACTTGGTCACGCAAAAGGTGATGAAGTTATCAAACTTTTGGCAGAAAAAGTTAAACAAAACATCAGAAATACTGATTACGCAGGAAGATATGGCGGTGATGAAATTGCAATAATCATGCCAGATACAGACACTCGTGATGCAAAATATCTTGCTGAATATATTACATACTGTTTGTCTTGTTGTTTTGTAGATGATGTTGGACCTGTAAAAGTTTCTGTTGGTATTTCTACATATCCAGATTGTTCATCAGACCAAGAAAAACTTTTAATCTTAGCAGAACAAGCAATGTTCATTTCACAAGCAAAGGGTTACAAAGAAGGCATGTCTGCTATTGTAAGTTCTTCAGACTTCAATTTCTGGGATGATGTTGCACTAAATTCATTCGCTGAAGTTTTAGCAAAACGTCATTCACAAATTGGTATCAATTTTGAAGAAGAACTTGTACACAAATTTAACAATGAAGAAATTATCAACCATAACCACTTGATGGAAATGGTTACATCACTTGCAGGCGCAATTGATGCTAAAGACCCATATACAAAAGGTCACTCAACTTCTGTATCAAGATATTCAGAAGCATTGGCAAGGGCAATCAACTTACCAGAGAGCGAAGTTGAAAGAATTAAAATTGGTGCAATGCTTCATGATGTAGGTAAAATTGGTATTCCAGAAAGTGTATTGAAAAAACCTGGAAAATTAACAGACGAAGAATGGGAAATTATGAAACAACACCCAGTAATTGGTGCTGAAAAAGTGCTTGAACCAAACGAAGCACTTAGAGATTTAATTCCAATCGTTAAATATCACCATGAAAGACTTGACGGAAAAGGTTATCCAGAACATTTGAAGGGTAATGAAATTCCACTTGCTGCAAGAATTGTATCAGTTGCAGATGCTTATCATGCTTTGGTTAGTGACAGACCTTATAGAAAAGGTATGCCAATTGAAAAAGCCTGTGCAATTCTTAAAGAAGGCGCGGGGACTCAATGGGATGCAGATTTAGTAAGACAATTCATTTCTATTGCACCGTCTTTAACAGCACATGTGTAGTGTTGAAGTTTATAAGTGGATAAGTTTCTAAGTTGGTTACAGAAGGCATTAAGATATGTGGCACTAAGGCACTGAGTTCTTTATGTAATTAATCTGTCATTCTGAGCGAAGCGAAGAATCCAGCTAATTTCAATTAGTAAATTTAATTCATACTGATTCAATATAATTCCTTGTTCACTTTTTCTTTTTTATTTCGATGAAAAAAGAAAAAGCAGAACCGAAAAAGAAAAACACGAATGATTAAATGGCTCGAGTCATCAGGGGCTTTGCCCCCGAACCCCCTATTCAAATACGTCATACTGAGCGGAGTGAAGTATCTCTAGCCTATGTGTTTGGTTTAACCCCTCACCCTGCCACTCTCCCATAGGGAGAGGGAGCTAATATTAAGGAGATTCTTCGGGTAAATTTGTAATGTTATTTTATCTATTCAACAGTTTATCCCTCAGAATGACATTAATAAAGAACTCAGTGCCTTAATGCCTTTTGTAACGAATTTCCCCTATTTCCGATTACTGATTACCTTAATCAACCCCTCTCCCTAGCCCTCCTCCCTTGGGGAGGGAAACAAATAAACGTAAACAACTTATAGACTTATCCACTTATTGACCTATAGACTTTTTCTCTACAATCTCTCTTAATATCTTGTAATTATTATTCCTTTTTAGCTCTATTTATTCTATAATCTTAGGTAAATAAAGGAGTATAGGGATGAAATTTGTAATTAGCAAAGAAGATTTATATAATGGTATCAAAATCGTTGAAAGAGCTACTTCTCAAAAAGCTGTTCAACCTGTTTTATACAATATTTTGATTGAAACTTTAGATAATAATCAATTGCGTTTGACTGCAACTGATTTGGTTTTGACTGTGATTACTACAGTTGATGCTCAAGTTGTTGAAGCTGGTAAAATAACTTTGCCTGCTAAAAAATTAAACGAAATTGTTTCTAAATTAGGTAATGATTTAATTACAATTGAAACAGAAGATGGTGGTACAAACGTTAATATTTCTTGCCAAAAATCAAAATTTGATATTATTGGTATTTCTGCTTCTGAATTTCCACCAGAAGTTTCTAATTACGAAATTGATGATACAAAATGCTTTGATGTTGAGTTAAAACCTTTCTTGAAAGGTATTAGACAAGCTGGTTTTGCTGCTGCTGGTTATGAAGTAAGCAATCTTTTATCTGGTATTGTTTGTGATTTTTCTGATGGTGTTTTAGAAATCGCTTCAACAGATGGTAATAGACTTGCTCGTGTTAGAGAAAAATTGTCTAGCAGTTTTACTGAAGAAACTCAACTAATTATTCCTTCAAGAACTTTGAATGAATTTTTGAAAATGTCATCATTTATTGACGAAGATACAATTAAAATTTGCAAAGACAAATCTACAATTATTTTCAAAACAGAAAAAACTTTGACAATATCAAGATTGTTAGATGGTCAATTCCCTAAATATAATCAGTTAATCCCTTCTGAAAGTCCAAAACAAGCAATTGTAAATGTTTCTCAATTGATTGCAGCTTTGGAAAGAGTTTCAGTTATGGTTAACGATAAAACAAGTATTGTTAAAATGTTATTCGCTGATAATGAATTGACTTTGTCTGCTGATACTCCAGATTCTGGTAAATCAGAAGATAAAATTGATATTCAATATACAGCAGAAGAATTGTTGATTGCGTTCAATTACAAATATGTTCTAGATGCTTTAAGAATTATTGAAAGTGATGAAGTTATAATTGGTTTGAATGCAAGTTTATCTGCTACAGTATTGAAACCAAACAGCGATGAAGATTTCATTTGTTTGATTATGCCTGTTCAAATTAGATAATAAGTTTTTTACCAAGGATAATCTTTTTTAAATTCCCAATTATCCAGATATAATAGGGCTGTACAAGCATGTCTATATTCTGGGTTTTGATTATCTTTATTATCTTTTTTGCATAATAAATTATAAGTAGTACCATTAAGATTGAATTTATAACCCTTTTTTATATCATCTCGTGTTATTCCGTCATACCAACCAAAGGGAAGTAATTCGTATTTATCATTTGTCATAAAATAAAAGGCGTCAGATCCTATTATATTTGGTTTTTCCTTATTGTTCACATCAATTATTAAAAATATTTTATCTGGTCTATATAGAAAGGATAATGATGTTCCATTAATTGTTAAATAATTTGCTCCATCACCACTAACAGCAACTCCACATTTATAATCTAAACCCTCTGAACATAAAGTTAATCCTTTGTAATATGGCATAATATATTTTTCTACATAAGTTTTGGTATTTTCGATACTTGTATTATTACCAACATTCCAAGATTCTATTGAATCATTATCTACTTCTGACAATTTGATAGCTTGTAATACTTCAGCATAAGCTTTTTTAACTCTTGTTGCTGTGGCTTTCTTTTTATAATTTGTCATCAATGTAGGAAGTGTTATTGCTGCTACAATTCCAATTATTCCTAAAGTTATTAAAACTTCTGCTAAAGTAAACCCATTTTTCATTTTTTCACCTTTAAATTAAATCTATACTATATGAATAATTATATAGATTTATTCTAAAGTTTCAATATATTAAATATAATTTAACATAGATTAAATATGTTTGAATAAAAATAGTATAAAAAATATAATTCAAATAATATGAAATCTAGACTAAATAAAGAAATTGGGAAAAGAATAAGCTATTTAAGAAAACAAAGAGGATTAAGTCAAGAAAAATTAGCAGAGCTTTTGAATATTGCGACAACATCATTGAGTTATATTGAAACGGGGCGAGGATTTATGACTTTAGCTACTTTGGAAAAAATGTCTCAGATTTTGCAGGTTGAACCTTATGAAATTTTTCAATTTAGTTCTGTAAAAACTAATGATGAAATGTATGAAAATATTATAGAAAAATTAAACTTAATAAAGAATGATAATGAAAAATTAAAAACGGCATACATTATATTGAAAAATATTTTGTAGTTTTATGCTAAAATAAAACTATAAAAAGGATATTTTTAATAAAAGGAGTGCTTATGACAACAGAAGAAAAAGCAAACATTGATTGGGCAAATGTTGGTTTTGGTTATCACAAAACTGATAAAAGATATGTTTCAAATTACAAAGATGGAAAATGGGACGAAGGTACTCTTACTGAAGATTCAAACATTGTTTTGAATGAAAGTGCTGGAGTTTTACAATATGCTCAAACTTGTTTTGAAGGTATGAAAGCTTATACAACAGTTGATGGCAAGGTTGTTGTGTTTAGACCTGATATGAACGCAAAAAGAATGTCTGATACAGCAAAAAGACTTGAAATGCCAGCATTTCCAGAAGATAGATTTGTTGATGCAGTTGAACAAGTTGTAAAAGCTAATTTGAAATTTGTTCCTCCTTATGGAACAGGTGCAACCCTTTATTTAAGACCATTTATGTTTGGTTCTGCTCCTGTAATGGGTGTTAAACCATCAGCAGAATATCAATTCAGAATTTTTGCTTCTCCTGTTGGACCATATTTCAAAGGTGGAGCTAAACCTATTACTTTAACCGTAAGTGATTTTGATAGAGCTGCACCACACGGTACAGGTCACGTTAAAGCTGGTTTGAATTATGCAATGAGTTTGCACGCAATCGTTACAGCTCATGCTAACGGTTATGATGAAAACTTATATCCAGATGCTTTGACAAGAACAAAAGTTGAAGAAACTGGTGGCGCAAACTTCTTCTTCGTAACAAAGGATAATAAAGTTGTTACTCCAAAATCAGATAGTATTTTGCCATCAATCACAAGAAGATCATTGATGTATGTTGCTAAAGAATACCTAGGTTTGGAAACAGAAGAAAGAGAAGTTTATTTGTCTGAACTTAAAGATTTTGCTGAATGTGGTTTATGCGGTACTGCTGCAGTTATTTCTCCAGTAGGTAAAATTGTTGACCATGGCAAAGAAATCTTATTCCCATCTGGAATGGAAAAAATGGGACCAATTTCTCAAAAATTGTATGAAACTCTTACTGGTATTCAATATGGTAGAATTGAAGCTCCAAAAGGTTGGATAAGAGTTATCGCATAATAAATATTATAAATTTATAAAATAAAGACACCGTGTTTTTTCTAAAATGCGGTGTTTTTATTATGTTTAGAGTTTAAATATTAAATTTTGTTACAAAACTAATCAGTTTTCTAAAGTTTTCACAAAATCATTCCGATAGTGAATATGTAATTAGAAAACAAACTTTAAGGAGTGTAGAAACAATGTCTGAGAAAAAGATTATGGATGTAGAAGATTTAATGTTAGATTATGCAGAGATGACCAGTTTTGATTTTGGTTCATTATCTCAAGAAGAAATGAATACATTAAACAAGATTTCAAACAGTGAATATTCAAAGAAGCCTTATGCTTTTAAATATGGAAACTTTAAGTTGTCAGACTTCTTCCATTCATTGTTAACCGACGAGAACAGATAATAGCGTAGCTGAAGATTTTGGAGATATGTGAAAATTATGGACGAAAGAAAAATGTTTGAAGCAGGATGTTTTTTACCTTCATGGACAGAAGAAACCGAGCTGGAGGCGATGCCGATTTCTCAAGTTTATGTAAGACGGAACAAAGATTTGCAAACTCTGGTTGGAGAATTAGACCAGATAAAAGAACATATTCAAGATGTCCAGCAAAGACAATGGAATTTAGCAAAACTTTTGCATTTCCATAATAACGATTTCGTAAAAGAATAGAACGACTACCAGACTAATTCTTAGACAAATTTTGCCCAAAACAACTGCAACTGTTTTGGGCATTTCGTTTGGTAAAAGGTTATAGGTATATAATGGATAAGTGGCACAAAGGCATTGAGTTCTTTTATGTATTTAATGTCATTCTGAGGTATAAACTGTTGAATAGGTAAAATAACACTACAAATTTACCCGAAGAATCTCCTTAATATTATGTCCTCTCTTCAGAACACTAGCTGAACCGACAGGAATTTTGCGTTTAGTTCACCACCTCACCCTCCCCCTCAGCTCAGCCTTCGCACGCATACAGACTCACACGCTTCGCCCTAGCTCAGCGGTTCGCTTTGTATCCTCAAGGAGAGGGTAATGCTTATTCCTTCTCCTCAGGGAGAAGGTTAGGATGAGGGGTTAAGCTAAACGCATAGTACAATGTTCATTTTTTTTTTTTTATTTTGACGAAAAAAGAGTTAAAATCCTCACCCCTACCCCCTCTCCCACCAAGGGCGAGGGAGATAGGTTTTGCTGAACAAATTAAAATACTGCCATTTTGAAAATAATTTCCGAAATGGCAGTATTGATTTCTAAATTTTATAACTTTTTATGCTTTATAATCTGAGAACAAGTCTTCAAGATTTAATGCATTGTTTTGTGCATCTTTATCTAGTGCTTGAAGATGTGCTCTTGCTTTTCTAATAGTAGCATTTTCACGTTCGAAGTTTCCAATAGAACCTTGGGTTACTCTAAATTCTGGGTAATCTGGATAACTATTAGCAAATGTTGGATATTTTTCTCTTGTTGCTGCTGCGGTGTCATCATAGAATTGAATTTTACCTCTGGCATTTGTTGCATTTCCGCCACCAGAAAATCTTCTTAATGATGATGCGCCATCGTTATAATATTGGTAATCATCGATAGTATCTACAACTCCAAAGCCATAGTCTTCTTTTTTCATTTGGCTAGTTTGTGTATAATTGCCTTTTTTAGCTAAGATGTATGGTTGGTCTTTGCCAACTTGTTTCATATAAATCATGTCGGCTTTTCCGCCATAAATCCATTCTTTGTGCAAGATACCTAAATCTTCTGTTTTAGCTAAAACTTTGCCTGTATCTGGGTCAGTGAAAGTTCTTTGAACTGTGCCATTTGCAAGTGTTGTTTCTTTAACGGTCAAAGTATTAACATCTTTATTGAAAGCTTTTCCAATATTGATTCTTGGTTGTTTTGCTCTTAATTCCGCAGCTGCTTTTTCTGCGGCTTCTTTTGCTGCAATTTGTTCTAATTCGGCTTTTTTAGCTGCATCAATTGCGGCTTGTTCTTTTGCTTTCACTGCTTTTGCATAATTGGTTTCTTTAGCAGTGAAATTGCCATAATTATTCAAATCATCTAGTGAGTGTTGAATACCTTTTGTTTCACTTGGATTTTTTAACATACTTTCAATAGAATGTTCTAGAGGATATTCTCCATAAACTCTGTCTTGTGTTGCATTATGAGTTATAAAGGTTTCATTGCCTATATTTTTGTGATAGTGCAAATCTTTATGTTGAAGAATCCCTTGTGGACTATATTCTTTTGTTAGTTTTGTTCGTTTTCCATAACACCAATATTTTGTGGTATCTTTATCAACAGTAATTTTATCTCCGCCAAAAACGCTTGCGCCTTTTTCTCTAGTTACAGTTGTTGTTCTCCAAAGGTCATTATCTCCACCAGTGATTGTTAATTTTCTAGAACCGTTTTCCAAATAGTCAATTCTAGCAGTTGCTTCTTGACCATTACGTGTAATTTTTCTTTCCAAGCCTGTAATTTTGCCAGTCACTGGGTCAGTAAGAGTTAATGTTTTTCTTGCTGGTGCTGTAACTTTAGGTGTTATTTCTGCGACAACTTTTCTAGAGTTTTTGCCAAAAACCCGACCAAAACCACCAAAAATTTTTGATACGTTCATAAATTTTCCCCTTTATTAAATTTTTATTTTCCCCTGAATAAATATCTTATGTATATATAAAGTTTAAATATTTTTAAAAATTGCTAAAGGAATTGTTGTTTGTTAAAACATGTTAAGAGGTTGTTTTTTGTGTGGGTTAAGTAGAACAAATTTGTTCAGTATGACGAATTTGTAAGATATTGTACATAGTTCCCTCCCCGAGGGTGGAGGGTTAGGGAGAGGGAAAAACTGTTGGTTCTAGTGTCCCACAAGGGGCGATATTAAATTCAAATCTCTCAAAATAATGTTAAAAAAATAAAGAACTCAGTGCCTTAGTGCCCATATATCTTAATGCCTTCTGTAATGAACATATTCCCTTATTCCTTATTTCCTTTTCCCTTGAAACCAACTTATAGACTTAGTCACTTATAGACCTATAGACTTTTATAAAAAAATCCTACAAACGTTTTATTATTATTTTTAATTAGTTTGCTATAATAATTCTATGTTTGATTTATCATCGCCAACTATATATATTCCGACAATATTTATTGCATTGGTTGCTGTTTTTGCTTCCATCTTCTACAAAGATGCAAAAAAACTTGTCAAAAAAAATACGAAAGATTTACCTTATTATACTGAAATTTCTCTTTCTATGGGATATATTGATAGAAATGTTCTAGAAAATGGCAGATTTAAGTATAGAAATAACGTTAACCCAGAAATCAAATATGACAACAATATATACAATTCTCTCCGACACGCTGGGGTTTTGTATTCTATGTATTTGTACGAAATTTTAGGGCTTGAAAATAGATACCACGATGCAAGATTAAGGGCTTCTAAATACTTTGTAGAAAATTATATCCAAAAGATTGATGATACTCGTTATGCGGTTATTTCTAACCCTAAAGAAGAAGAGTTAAATATAAATATTGCAAAATCTGGCGCTTCTGGTATTGCCCTATGTGCTCTTGCTAATCTTTACAAAGAACAAGAAATTGACCTAAATATTATTCGTGGTTTGGGTGAATTTATTTTGTCTTTGCAAAGTGAAGATGGTAATATTTATGCTTATTATGATTTAGATAAAAAAACTATAAATAAAGAAGCTGAAGCAATTTATTATCCAGCTGAAGCTGCTGCTGGTTTGATGTATTTGTATGAAGTTGACCCTCAACAAAAATGGCTTGATGCAATTAAAAAAACTATTTTATATTTAGTTAAAACAAGAAAAAAAATGGATTTAGATATTCCGTTTGACCACTGGTCTGTTTTAACTATAGAAAAATTATTCAAGGCTAATTTAGTTACTCCAGCTGAAAAAAATACTATGCGTGCTTATGCTGAACAAATGGCTATTCCTATGTTAAGTAATCAAATTACCAACAAAAATAACAGCTATTTTGGTGCATTTAAAGATAATGTTAGACTTTGCAGTATTGGAACAATTATGGAAGGAATGGCTTCTATTTATTTCTGTACGGATAGCGAAGATTTAAAGAAAATTTTATTCAAATCAATGTCAATCGGAAATTATTTCTTGAGTAAAACACAAGTAAAAACTGGAATTTTCGCTGGCGGACTTCCAAATTCTGCCAACTGGGTTAAAGCTGGTGTTACTCCAAATGCTAGTGTAATCAGAATTGACAATGTTCAACACGTTGTTTCTGGTTGGTTGAAGTTCCAAAAAATTCTGGATATTACAGGTCTTTATTAAGCACAACTTGGTTTCTACCTAAATTTTTAGCTTTATACAAAGCTGTATCTGCTTTTTCTAATAGTTCTTCTTTTGTTGAAGTGCTTTCGTTGAGCTGGCATGCTCCAATACTTACTGTCACATTTACTTTTTGACCTTGGTATTCAAGATTAAGAGTTTCAATTGTTTTTCTAAATCTTTCTAGTGGAATAATTGATTGGTCAATATCTGTTTCTGTAAGGATTACAACAAATTCTTCTCCACCATATCTGAAAACAGTATCTGTTTTTCTGAAAGTTTGCAAGGCAGAATTGGCAACCTGTTTCAAAATAAAATCACCGCATTGGTGTCCGTAAGTATCATTTACGGATTTGAAAAAATCTATATCAAAGATTACAACTGTAAGTTTGTTGTTATAACGTTTTGCACGTAAAAATTCTTTTTCATAAGTGTTATCAAAACATCTTCTATTTGATAATCCTGTAAGTTCATCTGTTTGTGACAAATATTTTGTTCTAGAATACATGAAGTTTATTTGTCTAATAACTTCTAATTTATTTTCTTCTGGAACATCAAATGTTTGGATAATATGTTCAATATTTTGTTGGATTTCGTCTAATACACCATCTGGAATATCAAAAGATAACTCTTCTAAATTTTCAACCATAAAGCTCCTCTTACAGTTACTTTAACATAAAATTATACGGATAAAAACTCTTCTTTGTTTGGATATTTTGCAAGTTTGTCATACTGAGCGAAGCAAAGTATCTCAAGCTTAACTTGTTTAGATTAACCCCTCATCCTAGCCTTCAGCTCAGCCTTCGCACGCATACAGACTCACACGTTTCGCCTCAGCTCAACGGTTCGCTTTGTATCCCCAAGGAGAAGGAAAAATAGATTTTGGAATTATATATTTTCTTTCGGTTGTTTTTATTTAAAACTTTAATTGTTTACAAATTTGTTACAAAAAGCAAAAGTGTTTTTTATAAGAACAATTTTGTATGGTAATATTTAGGTATCAGAAGGGTTATTTTATTATGTGGGACAAATTAAAAGAGCAATTTAATCTTTTAAAATTAGAGAAAAAGAAGTTGTGTTTAATTACAAATTCTGATAAATTTCAATCAAAAGATGAGTTTTTAGATGCAATAGCTTCTGCTTTGCAAGGTGGTGTTGATGTTATAATCCTTCGGGAAACAGCTTATCCCGATAACGTAGTTGTTGAGATAGCTTCTAAAATAAGAATTCTTTGTGATGAATATGGCGCAACATTTGTTGTAAATAATCGCCCAGATATTGCGATGATTGCGGAAGCCGATGGGGTTCATCTTGGTCAAAATGACATAAATCCCCAAGATGCTCGAACAGTTTTAGGTGAACATGCAATAATTGGTAAATCAACTCATAATCCAGACGAAGTAATTCAAGCAATAAATGAAGGGGTTGATTATATTACATTTGAACCTATTGCGGATGATAAATTTATGATTGATGAATATATTTCATGGGTTAATGAAAATATAGATGCTCCAGTATTTTTGGCTGGAGAGATAAATTTGCATAATATAAATGACATTATCCAAAAAGGTACAAAAAAGATTGCACTAACAAATGCGATTATGTATGCGCAAATTCCAGAAAATACCGCAAGAAAAATGTTAACGTATTTGCCGTAGTTTGGGGATTTAAGTTATTTGTTGGGCTAGTAAGCCCAACCTACATTGGTTATTACTGGACAGTTTAGCTTGAGATACTTCGCTCCGCTCAGTATGACTGAATTTGTAAAATATTATACATAGTTCCTCTCCGAGGGAGAGATTAGGAGAGGGGTTGATTAAATAAAAGAAGAACCCTCTCTCGAAATTGTATCTTTTCGCTGTTAGCTCAAAGACAATTTCTCTCTCTTCCCTTGGAGAGAGTTAATATCTGTTGTTTTTCACAATCCTCAGAATGCTAAATTAATTACGTAACGAACTTATAGACTTATTCACTTATAGACGACCTATAGACTTCAACAAAAATGAAAAGCCGACTGGGAATATAGTCGGCTCTTAGTAAGTAAAAATATGATTAAGATTAAATAATATATATGTTATAACTGTGTTCCAACTGCTTTATACAATCCGATATAATTTACGTAGCAGTTAATTTTATCGTTTACTACTTGTTTATCTGTAAACAATACGTTTTCTTTAACTTGGATTAAATCAAGTTTTGAGATTGTTCCTTGGTTATATTTATTTGTGCTATAACCAAAGTCCTCTCTTTCTAATTTTGCTTGTTTTTCTACATCTTGGTATTTTTCGTGGTCAAGTCTTATTGAAACCAAAGCATCGTTAACTTCTTGAATAGCTGTTAAGTTTGTTTTTTGGTAATCATTCAATAATCTTTCGTATTCATCTTTTTTCAATCTTAGGTTTGCAATTCTTCTTCCACCTGTGAATAGTGGCAATCCTAGACCTCCACCTAAGCCAGCTAAAGCATTTTTAGTTGTCCAAAGGCTTCCTAAATCGTTAGATAAAAACATTGCAAATGCACCAATATTGAAAGTTGGTAAAAATTCTTTTCTTGCAACTTTTACATCTATACCAGCTTTTTCTAGCATTTTTTCTGATTTTAAATAATCAGGTCTTTGCATGATTACATCTGTTGAAACTTCTGATGGTAGATTTCCAGAAAAATGTAAGTTGTCATAACTAATTCTTGCCAAAGATTCAGAATTATTTGGACTTTCACCAATCAACACTGCTAATTGGTTCAATAATTTTGTTCTTTGTTTTTTGTATTCTGTTAAATCTGTATTGCCTGCAATATAAGATTTATTTGCTTTAACGGTATCTGCTGTTGAAGTTAAACCTTCTTTGTTTCTTGCAAGCATTAAGTTATAAATTGTTTTTCTATCTTTAACAATATCTTCTTGAAGGCTAATCATTTTATCAAGTTTTACGATATTGAAATAAGTTGTTCCTACTGCTGATGCGATTGCAATGTATGCTGAACGTTCATCTTGCAATGATGCTTCATATTCTTTTTTAGAAGCGTTTGTTTTGTCGTGATTTTTTAAGAATAAATCAACTTCATAACTTGCAAATGCTGGCATTGCAAAACCCCAATCAGAACTTGTTGAAAATGGCATTTTTGAATACCCAGGACCAAATCCTACTCCAGCTGATGGTAATTCGTTTGCAAATTGAATTTTTACGGCTTGATAGTATTCATCAACTGCAATTGTTGCCATTTTTAAGTCGTAGTTATTTTTGATAGCTTTATCAATATATCCTGTTAAGATTGGGTCATTGAAATTATTCCACCATGCATAATTAATATATTCATATTTGAACTCATCACTTTTTGCTCTTTGTTTGTGAGTTTTTGTGATTGAAACTTTTTTAGGTTCTTTTGTTGTACTGTTACTACCTATTGCAAGGCATGCCATAGGTGAAACTTCTGTTATTATAAAACTAGCTAATAATAGCGAAATAATAGTCTTTTTCAATGTTTTAATCCTTCTAAAAAATATTACTTGCAATTTCTATAACAGTATGATACCATAATATTGTTGTAAATGCAACACATTATTTTTACAACATATAGATAAATCCAAAGAAGAATATTAATATAAATAATAAATATGCTTAAATGTGAACACTTTATAGATTCTATATATTATCAATTGGAACAAACGGCAAAATACTGTCGTTCATTAGGAATGCAATTGTTTTCTAAATTAGATTTGCCAATCAATTTAGATGAATTTGTTGTGTTAGATACTTTGCTTGGGCATGAAGGAATTTGTCAAAGAGATTTGGCAAAATTGATATTGAAAGACCGCCCAAGTACTGGCAGATTATTAAATTCTTTGGAAGAAAAAGGATATTTAGAAAGATTTGTTGATACAAAAAATAACAGACTTGTTAGAAAAATGAAATTAACTCCTTTGGGTTTAGAAACAACTAAAGAAGTTACGACAATAATCAGGAATTATATAGAAAAATTACCAAAGGTTCTTCCTGATGAAGATAAAGCGGAATTAATTAATTCAATAAAAAAATTCCGTGAAGGTTTAGAAAAAGAAGTAGAAATGAAAATATAGAGGTTATTGCGACATGGAAGAAAAAGAAATGCAAGAACAGAATGTTCAAGAAAAAGAAACTGCTAAAAAACCAAAAGGCATAAAAAGAATAATTGCAGGTGTAGTTATTGCTTGTTTATTTGTTGGCGCTGGTTTTTATGTAGTTAATGAAATGCAGTATGAATCTACTGATGATGCTTATGTTGATACAACAACAGTAAATGTTTCTCCTCGTGTTTCAGGACAGATTGAAGAAGTTTTTGTAAAAGATAACCAATTTGTTCATGCTGGAGATTTGGTTGCTATTATTGATGATGCAGATTACAAAATCAGATTGGATCAATCAGACGCAAATTATGAAAAAATTAAACTTGACCAATCAAATGCAAAAGCAAACTTGGTAGCTGCGGAATCTAATATTGCATTAGCTAAAAAAGATTTAGAGAGATATAGAAATTTATACGAACAAGGTGCTGTTTCAAAACAAACTTTTGATGCTGCACAAGTTAAATACGATTCAGCTCAAGCTAATTTGACTCAAGCAAATCAAGCATTGTTTTCTGATAAAAGTGGTCAAACAGTTGCTGATACAAACTTGAAAACTGCTAAAGCTGCTAAAGATAAAGCTGCATTAGATTTATCTTATACAAAAATTTATGCTCCACAATCTGGAACAGTTTCATCAAGAAGAGTTGAAAAAGGTATGTGGGTAACTGCTGGTTCTCCACTATTTACACTTGTTCCAGAAAATGTTTGGGTTGTTGCAAACTTCAAAGAAAACCAATTGAGAGGTATGCACCCAGGACAACCTGTTGATATTAAAATTGATACTTATCCAAACAAAGTATTCAAAGGTAAAATCGATTCTATCCAAAGAGCATCTGGTGCAAAATCTAGTTTATTCCCACCAGAAAACGCTGTTGGTTCATTCGTTAAAATAGTACAAAGAATACCTGTAAAAATTGTATTCACAGAAGAAATTGACCCTGCTCAATACAATATAGTTCCAGGGATGTCTGTTGTACCAAAAGTTAAGGTAAAATAAGGCACTAAGTTTTGAGGCACTAAGGCAATAAGATTTATTTCTTAAAAGTCTTAGTGCCTTAGTATATTAAGGATAAATTGGGAAAATGTCAGAAGAAATAAAAGAAAATGTTGCACAAATGGATGATGATGAAAAATATCTTCCAGCAAATCCGTGGATTTCAGCAATACCAACTTTGTTGGCTGTATTTATATATGTAATTGATGGTACGATTGCAAACGTTGCATTACCACACATGGCGGGAAGTTTTTCTGCTACTCGTGATGAGAGTATGTGGATTTTAACCAGTTACTTGATTGCCAGTGGTATTATTATTCCATCAGTTGACTTTTTCAGTAAATTATTCGGTAGAAAAAATTTCTATATTATTAGTATTTTGCTTTTCACTATCGCTTCTTTGTTATGTGGTATGGCGAGAAACCTTGGTGAAATGGTTATATTCAGAATTATTCAAGGTGCTGGTGGTGGCGGTATTCTGCCAATATCACAAGCAATTATGATGGAAAGTTTCCCAAAAGAAAAACGTGGTACAGCGATGGCTGTATTCGGTATGGGTGTTATTATTGCGCCAATTATCGGACCTGTTTTAGGTGGTTGGATTACTGATAACTGGTCTTGGCCTTGGATTTTCTTTATTAACGTTCCATTCGGTTGTTTGGCTGCAATTTTATCTCAAAAACTTTTATTCAACCCTCCTTATTCTCACCGTCAAAAAGGTGTTAAGATGGACGGATTGGGATTTTTCTTCTTGACAGTTTGGTTATTATGTTTGCAAGTGTTCTTTGATAAAGGTAATAATGCTGACTGGTTCAATGCTACTTGGATTTGTTGGATATTTTCAATTTCTTGTATTGCGGGAATTTGTTTCTTCGTATCTCAAATTGTTAGAAAAAATACCTTGATTGATTTGAGCGTATTTAAAGATAGAAACTTTGTAATTGGTACAATTATTCAAGTTGTAATGCAAGCTGTTTTGTATGCGTCTTTAGCGATTTTGCCACAATTTTTGCAAAGTATGATGGGTTATACAGCCTTCTTGAGTGGATATTCTATGATGCCAAGAGGTTTGGGAAGTATGACTGCCATGATTATTTGTGCATTGATTGCAGATAAAGTCGATAAAAGAGGGCTGGTTTGTATTGGTTTAATTTTACTTGGTTGTGCTGGTTTATTCTTCGGATTTTTGAACTTACAAATTGCAAGTAAAAATATCATGATTCCAAACTATATAATGGGTCTTGGTATGGGATTATGTATGGTTCCAATTATTAACTTGTCGCTAGAAACATTATCAAATCTTCAAATGACAAATGCGAGTGGTATTCAAAACTTGTTGAAAAACATTGGTAGTGCGGTTGGTACATCTTTAGTTGCAACAATGTTGACTAGATTTTCTCAAGTTCACCAATATATGATGGTTGGAAAATTGAGTGACTTGAACCCTGCTTATGTAGAACGTGTTCAAACAACGACTGCGGCTTTATCGCAATATGTTCATGTATCAGTTGCAAACTACATGGCTCAATATTCTCAATATGGAACATTAGTAAAACAAGCAACACTTTGGGCTTTCATGGATTCGTTTAGAATTTTTGGTTTGTTATGTTTTGTTCTCGTTCCGTTATTACTTTTGTTGAAAAGTGATAAGAATATGAATAAGTAAAAGTCTATAAGTCTATAAGTTTATAAGTTTATAAGTTCGTTACGTTTATGGAGTTTCCCTCTCCGAGGGAGAGGGATTAAGGGAGAGGGGTTGATGGAAAAAGTCTATAATGAATAGAGGCACTAAGGCACTGAGTTCTTTATGTTTTTAACAGAATAAGGGGCTTAACTATAGCAAATTTAGTCATTCTTCGCTTTGCTCAGAATAATGTTCTTGTAAAATGTAGAACATCACTCCTCTCTAGGGAGAGGTTGGGAGAGGGGTTGATTATTTTAATGTTCACTTTTTCTTTTTTATTTCGATGAAAAAAGAAAAAGCAGAACCGAAAAAGAAAAACACGAATGATTAAATGGCTCGAGTCATCAGGGGCTTTGCCCCCGAACCCCTATTCAAATATGTCACCCTGAACTTGTTTCAGGGTCTCTATCTGATGCGTTCGGCTAGAGATTCCGAAACAGCTAACGGCTACGCCGACGCATACGGACTCACACGTTTCGCCACAGCTCAACGGTTCGCTTTGTAAAGTTCGGAATGACTGTTTAGCTCAGCTAAACGCAAAGTTTTATTCAACTTTGTTTTACTTTACACTTAGATAAAATTTGTACAATAATTTTGCTAATTCATCATCTGAATTTATTTTTTCAATAAGCTCTTTTTTGATTTCTGGTGTGGATTTTAGAGGTTTGAACATATATAATTCGTAGATTTCTACATCTAGTGCTTTTGCAATTTTTTCTAATGTTTCAATTGCTGGGGTAAATTTTCCTGTTTCAAAATAGCTGATATTAGGAGTCCCAATACCAACTTGCTCGGCTAACTGTTCTTGTGTCATCTTTTTTGATTTTCTAAACTCTCGTATTTTTCTGCCAAGCAGGACTTTTATATTATCCATTTTAACCTCTTTTTCTAATTATCCTAGATTTTTAGAAAATTAAAATACGATAACACTATATAAAAATAGTTGATTTATACTGTAATATGATATAAATTATATAGTAATATATGATAAATACTCTTTTTCATATTGTGTTATTAGATATATAGGATAATTTTATGCGAAAATTTAATGGTTTTACGTTGGCGGAAGTGTTGATTACTCTTGGTATTATTGGAGTTGTTGCTGCAATAACTATCCCAGGGTTGATGACAAACTATAAAGCTCATCGTTTTCGCAGTCAATTTTTAAAATCTTATTCTACTTTGCAACAAGTTATTAGAGAAATGCTTGCGGATGATGTTTCTCTCGATAATGCAGATTATCCTGCTCATACTTTTTATAAAACTTTTATTACATATTTGTCTGGCGCAATGGATTGCGGAACAGGTTATACTAATGGCGCTCCTTGTGTTCAAACAAGGGATACAAGTCTTGATGGTTACAAAACGTACAAAAACTATAATCGAAAATCTAGTGCAGGTATGCAATATTTTGATGATGGACAAATTGCAATGCAAGATGGTACGCTTTTGTTATTTGAAAATACAGATGGAACTGGGAAAATATTTATTTCTGTAGATTTGAATGGGTTTAATAATCCTCCAAATCAATGGGGTTATGATTTGTTTACTTTTCAGCTTGTTGATAATGAATTACGCCCAATGGGAAATTCTAAAACTATGTACCAATCAGAAACTTATTGTAATTTAAGTAATAATAGTGGCATAAATGGTATTGCTTGTACTCAAGAGGCAATCAATGACCCAGATTATTTCAAAAAGATGGCAAGAAAGTTTAAGTAGCTGTTCACTTTTTCTTTTTTTTGAAGAAGAAAAAGTTAATTAAAACCCTCACCCCTCCCCCTCTCCCTTTAAAAAGGGCGAGGGAGAAAATGTTAAGGAGATTCTTCGGGTAAATTTGTAGTGCTATTTTCATTAAATTAACAGTTTATCCCTCAGAATGACGTAATAAAAACATAAAGAACTCAGTGCCTTAGTGCCACATATCTTAATGCCTTCTGTAACCAACTTATAGACTTATCCACTTATTGACTCATAGACTTCATTATTGTAAAATAATCTTAACAAAAGGAGAAATTATGGCTCAACAATTTAATCCACAAGGGATGAATGCCCAAAATATAAAAAAACGCTATGCAGTGCTTGTTTTTATCAAGGGTTCTACTGCTCCATTAGTGTTGTATGTGAAAGATGCACAGGCTTTGTATCAGGAATTAATTGAAAAAATGCAGTCTAATCAAGCTGTTTTGATTGAAAAAGAAACAGAAGGACCTTTGAAAAAAGTTTGCTTTATTTCTAATCAAATTGCTGCTCTTGCTATTCAAGAAGAACAATTTGTATAAGTTTTGAGAAAATTATGGAAAAAATATTATCACTAGAAGATTTAGAAAATTCAGAAAATAAAACGTTATATTTTACCTTTGATGAAAAAATTGAAGGTATTGATTGTGTTACCCCAATTCATGCCGAAATGTGTGCAAAATCTTTAGGTGATTTCGTTCAAATTACAGGTCATGTTACTGGAGTGGTAAATTTGGAATGCGATTTATGCCTTGAAAAATTTGAGCATAATTTGGATTTTGATATTGATGAATTATACTCAAAACACTCTCTAATAGGTGAATACGAAGAATCGGGACAAGAATTTGAAATTAAAGATGGTCAATTTGTTACCGATTTGAATGGCGAAAAAGAGATTGATATTTATGACTTATTGTATCAATCTGTAATATTAAGTTTTCCAAATAAAAAAGTTTGTGGTATTAATTGTAAAGGGAAGGAATATCTTTCTGAAGAAAATGTTCCCGATCCAAGACTGGAAGTCTTTAATAATATCCATATTAACCCAAAAAATAGTTAGTACATAAAATAAAAAGGAAAGACAAAAATGGCAGTACCTAAGAAAAGAACAGGACATTCTGCTCAAGGTAGCAGAAGAGCTAATTGGAAAGCTACAAAACCTGAAACAACTAAATGCCCTAACTGTGGCGCAACAGTTTTAACTCATACAGTATGTACAGAATGTGGCACTTATAAAGGTCAACCTGTAAAATTGGCTGATAAAGCTGCAGCTGCTGCTCCAGCTGAAAAACCAGCTAAAAAAACTACAAAGAAAGCTGCTAAAAAGGCAGAAGAAAAAGTAGAAGAAGCTAAAGCTGAAGAAACTGTTGAAGAAAAAACAGAAGAATAATTTTAACACCTGAAAAAGCGGTAATTTCGGTTACCGCTTTTCAATCATTATATCAACCAATCACTTGGAGAGAGAAAGTATGGCAAGAATAGCAATAGACGCAATGGGCGGTGATTACGCACCAAAAGCAATAGTAGAAGGCGCTTTGTGGGCTGCACAAGAATATGGTGTAGGCTTAGAGCTTGTTGGACGTGAAGATGAAATCAATGCTGAACTTGATAGAATTAGAAAAGTTGGTTTCATTTCTTCTGATTGTGGAACAAGTGGACACAATAGAAAAATAAAAATTGACGTTGACAAAATTGACTATACTATCACTCACGCATCAGAAGTTATTGGCATGGGCGAAGCTGTTGGACAATCTATCAGAAGAAAAAAAGATTCTTCAATTGTTGCATCTGTTAGAGCAGTTGCAGAAGGTAGATGCCAAGCTGTTGTTTCTGCTGGTTCAACTGGTGCTGCAATGGCTGCAAGTTTGTTTGGTTTAGGCAGAATTCACGGTGTTTCAAGACCTGCAATTGCTGTTACTATTCCGACTATGGCTCATCCAATTGTATTGATTGATGGTGGTGCAAATAGTGATTGTACTCCAGAAATGCTTTCTCAATTCGCTGAAATGGGTTGTGCTTATGCAAAACATATTGTTGGAGTTGAAGAACCTAAAGTTGGTATTTTGAGTATTGGTGAAGAAGAAGGAAAAGGTAATGCCCTTGTTAAGGAAACTTATCCTTTATTGAAAGAAATGCAAGAAAAAGGTTATATCAATTTTGTTGGTAATATTGAAGGAAAAGAGTTATTTATCAACAAATGTGATGTAGTTGTATGTGATGGATTTGCAGGAAACGTTGCATTGAAGGTTACAGAAGGTACTGCGTCAATGCTTTTGAAAATGATTTCTAAAGAATTTAAATCAGATATTTTAGGTTGTATGATTGGATTATTGGCAAAACCATTCTTGAGAAGAATTTTGAAAAAAATCAACTGGGAAGGTTTTGGCGGAATGTTATTGTTAGGTGTAAACGGTATTTCCGTTATTGCGCACGGTCGTAGCTCATCTTATGCAATGAAAAATGCTGTTAGAGCTGCTGTAAGAGTGTTGAATAAAGATATTAACTCAAAAATTGCAGAAAATATAAATAGATAGGAAAAATTTAAAATGTCAAATTGCGTAAAACCACTTAGAATTGCAGGTGTTGGGTATAGTGTACCTGAAACTGTTATTACGAATGATGATTTAACAAAATTATATGAAACTTCTGATGAATGGATTTATACAAGAACTGGTATAAAAGAACGTAGAGTTGTTTCTGGCAATCAAAATGCTATTGATTTGGGTGTTGAAGCTGCTCAAAAAGCTTTAGACAAATCTGGTTTCAAGGCTGAAGATATTGATTGTGTGATTGCAGCTGCATCTGCTCCACCTCAATTATATCCAGCTTTAGCTTGTGACATTCAAACAAGATTAGGTATTCCAAACTTTGTACCTTCTTTTGACTTGACTGCTGCTTGTACTGGTTTGATTTATGCTTTGCAAGTTGCAAGAGGTTTAATCGGTTCTGGTTTATATAAAAATATTTTATTAGTTGCAGCTGATAACAATTCTCGTCTAGTTGACTGGGAAGATAGAGGAACTTCTATTCTTTTTGGTGATGGTGCTGGTGCTATGGTTGTTACAGAAGCTGAAGATGGTGTGGATGATATTTTATCACTAGATGTTAGAGCAGATGGTTCAATTGGTCAATATATTTCAATGAACATGCCAGGAAAGAATTGTCCATTAGTTGAACCTTGTGATGAAGTTGATTCAAAAATTCACATGGCAGGTCGTGATGTTTACAAATTTGTTGTAACAACATTACCTAACTATGTTGATAAATCTATTGAAGAAGCTGGTTTGAAGGCTGAAGATATTGATTATTTAATTCCTCACCAAGCAAACCAAAGAATTATTGAAGCATTACAACAAAGATTAAAATACTCTGATGAAAAAGTTATCTCTAATATTAAATATTATGGAAACACATCAGCTGCTTCAATTCCAATCGCATTGGTTGAAGGTGTTGAACAAGGTAAAATCAAACTTTGTTCAAAAGCTATTCTTTGCGGATTTGGTGCAGGTATGACATGGGGTGCTGCTGTTGTAAGACTTCGTGAAGGTATTTGCTAATTAAATTTTGATGGATATTACAAAAAGGCTGGATAAACTATCCAGCCTTTTTAATTGGTCAAATTATTGTAAACCTAGTGAAATTTTATTGTTTGTAGAAACCATATTCATTGCTTTGTACA
This sequence comes from Candidatus Methanomethylophilaceae archaeon, assembly GCA_963590665.1. Taxonomy (GTDB): domain Bacteria; phylum Cyanobacteriota; class Vampirovibrionia; order Gastranaerophilales; family Gastranaerophilaceae; genus Zag111. The sequence continues at coordinate 82,924 of CAVAPR010000004.1, read as the reverse complement.
TATTGTTTTGTGATGTTTGAATATCATCATATTGGCTATCAAGGCTTGTTAGTTGGGATAAATATGATGAAAGTTGTGAAAGTACAGATGGGTTTCCTTCTGCATTTTCTAACATTTCTTCTAATTCATTGCCGATTTTATTTAATATTTCAGAAACATCATCATCACTTGATACAGATATTCCGACTGCGGATGCAAGAGATTTTGCTTCTGAGCGAATTTCTTCTTCTGAGGAATTATCTTCGTTTTCACTTTGATTTTGTGCAATCTGTTGTTGTTGAGCTTGAGCAATTTTTGCTTGAGCTTCGGATTCAGTCATTCCATCTGTTTCTTGTATCCCTAATTCTGCAAGTTTTGATTTAGTACTGTTGCTCAATTTTGATTTTTGAGCAGTTGTTTCATTTGCAGTGGAAGTACTGCCAGCATTGATACTGGAGATAGTTGTTGTCATAAACACGTCCTTTCATTTTGTAAGTTTTCTCTCTCTTAAAAACTTGATACTTTTTTCTTAACGGTTTTTACTCTTTGAAACTTTAGAAATTTAACCAACATGTGAAGAAAACTTAACATGTAGAAAAATCTACTGCTAGAAATATTGACATGCTTTAAAAAATTCTTATAACCCATGAAGTCGGAGAGAATAAACACGAGAAAAGAGGTTATTTTATGGAACAAACATCTTATTTAAATAGTATTGCTTTTCAGTTTTCATCTACTGGAGTAATGATTAAACATCTTGCGGAAAATTTATTTGAGCTGGATGCTAAAAAAGGTCTTTCGTATGAAGAGTATCAATTTTTAGATACTTTAATTTGTTATCCACATATTAACAAAGCTTTATTTAGTAAAATTCTTTTTATTGAATCCCCTGTAGTAGATAAAATAATTAAAAAATTGACAAAAAAGAAATTTTTAAAAGAAACGAATAATAAAATAAATAAAATTCAAACGGTGTTTTATGAAGTTACTCCTGCTGGTTATAACGCTTACAAAGATTCTATTCCCCTCAAGGATAACATTGTTTCTACTTTATTAAAATTTATGACCCAAAAAGAATTGGTAACTTTCTTGAAAACAATGAAAAAAATTAGAAACATTTTAATTTCTATTGAAAATTGACCTCTTTTGCTATGGATATTTTTCAAGACCAGTCTTGCTGCTGGTCTTTTTATTGATATTTGTTAAAAAACGTGTTAATATCAATGTATGGAAACTCTTGATTTAGAAGAAAGACATAGGGATTTTATTATCAATTCTATAACAGCAATTATTCCAGATGTTGAAATTTTTATTTATGGTTCAAGGGTGAAAGGGAAAGCACGCAAATATTCAGATGTTGATATTGCGCTAAAATGTGATGAAGAAATTCCGTTTGATATGATGTTGAAATTAAAAGCATTTTTTAGTGATTCAATTTTCCCTTATATGGTTGATATTATTGATTTGAATAGTATTAGTGAAAATTTTAAGAACCGAATACAAGATGACTTATTAAAAATTCACTAGAGATTTGCTTTTCGGTTTTACTTTTAGTGTATTTATTATATAATCTAGCTATAGGCATATTTTATTAAAAATAAGGGGAGTTATTTATGACAAAGAAAATTGCTTTTATTTTCCCTGGGCAAGGTGCTCAATCTGTAGGTATGGGAAAAGATTTGTTTGAAAATTATGATGTTGCAAAAAAAGTTTTTGAAACAGCTGATAGAGTTTTAGGTAAAAGTGTTTCTTCAATGTGTTTTGAAGGTCCAGAAGATGCTCTAAAACAAACAGTTAATACTCAACCTGCAATTGTGACAATGTCTATCGCTGCATTGGAAGCTTTTAAATCTCAATTGAAAGTTATTCCAACATTTACAGCTGGTCACAGTTTGGGTGAATATTGCGCAATGTATTGTTCTGGTGTTATGGATTTAGAAACAACATTAAAAGCAATTCAAAAAAGAGCTGATTTGATGGGTGCTGTAAAAGGTGGTTCAATGGCTGCTATTTTGAATGCTCCAGCTGGAAGTCTTGAAGATGTTTTGAAAAAAGCTTCAGAAGTTGGTTATGTTGATGTTGCAAACTATAACTCTCCAGCTCAAGTTGTTATCACTGGTGATGAAGCTGCTGTTGCTAAAGCTGGTGAATTGTTGATGGAAGCTGGTGCAAGAAGAGTTGTTCCTCTTGCTGTTTCTGGTGCTTTCCACTCTAAATTCTTGGAAAATGCAGGTAAAGAATTTGCTTCATTTGTTGCAGATTTGGATATTAGTTCTGCTTCAATCCCTGTAGTTACAAATGTTGATGCGGCTGCAACTATTGCTGCTGACGATTTCAAAAATAAAATGCCTAGACAAATTTATTCATCAGTTCATTGGACTCAAACTATTGAAAATATGATTGAAAATGGTGTTGATACATTTGTTGAAATCGGACCAGGAAAAGTTTTGGCTGGTTTGAATAGAAAAATCAATTCAGATGTAAAAACATTCAACGTATATGATAAAGAATCTCTAGAAGCTACAGTTAATGCATTAAAAGAAGAAATGGCTGCGGTTTAATGAGAATTTCTAAAATTTCTATGAACTCTAAGAAGTTTTATGACAAACATCCAGATTTAATGCCAAGAAATTTGTATTTATATCTTGGACATGTCAAATCTGAGGAGCAAATAGAAAGTGAATTTAATAAGATGTTTAAGAGAACATTTTTAGAAAAATGCCAAAGATTATTTTCAAAAATAATACAAAAGTTAAAATAAGGAGAAAATTATGACAGATAAAAAAGTTGCATTAGTAACAGGCGGTTCTCGTGGTATTGGTAGAGCTTGTGCCTTAGAACTTGCAAAAGCTGGTTGTGATGTTGTTATCAACTTTGCTGGTAACGCAGAAGCTGCTGCAAAAACAGTTGAAGAATTAAAAGCATTGGGCTCAAATTCTGAAAGCTATAAATTTGATGTTTCTAACCAAGCAGAAGTTGATGAAAATATTGCAAAAATCGTTGAAAAGTACGGAAGAATTGATATATTGATTAACAATGCAGGTATCACTCGTGATGATTTATTTATCAGAATGGGTGAGGACAAATGGAATGCTGTTATTAATACTAATTTGAATAGTGCTTTCTATGTTTCAAAACCAGTTGTAAAACTTATGATGAAACAAAGAAGCGGAGCTATTGTTAATATGTCATCAGTTGTTGGTTTGTATGGTAATGCTGGTCAAGCAAACTATGCAGCTGCAAAAGCAGGTTTAGTTGGTTTTACAAAGTCATTAGCAAAAGAATTAGGTTCTCGTGGTGTTAGAGTTAACGCTGTTGCTCCTGGTTTTATTGCTACTGATATGACAAAAGACTTGCCAAATATTGATGAGTACTTAAAAGCAATTGCTTTAAGAAGAATGGGTAAGGCAGAAGATATTGCTGCTGCTGTTAAATTCTTAGCACTTGATACAGATTATATTACTGGTCAAGTTTTAGAAGTTGATGGTGGTATGACAATTTAGTTTTGTTATACAAATAAAGTTTAAAAAAGAGAGGGGTTTATGCTCCTCTCTTTTTTATTAGGTTAAAGTCTATAGGTGGATAAGTCTATAAGTTGGTTAAAAGGAAAAAGGAACAAGGAAATAGGGAACTAAGTTCGTTACAGTTACGTCATTCTGAGGGATAAACTGTTGTAAATAAAAATAGCTTAGCAAATTTACCCGAAGAATCTCCTTAATATTAGTTCCTTCTCCTTTGGGAGAAGGTTAGGATGAGGGGTTAAACCAAACGCATAGGCTAGAGATACTTCGCTTCGCTCAGTATGACGAATTTTGATAAGGGGTTCGGGGGCTTTGCCCCTGATGACTTGAGCCATTTAATCATTCGTGTTTTTCTTTTTCGGTTCTGCTTTTTCTTTTTTCGTCGAAATAAAAAAGAAAAAGTGAACATTAAAACAATCAACCCCTCTCCCAACCACAGCCATTCGGCACGCAGTTTCACAAAATTAAATTTAGCGTTTAGTTTACCACCTCACCCTACCCTCTCCTCAAGGAGAGGGTAAAAGTTGTCGGTTCAGCTAGTAGTCCTACAAGGAGAGAGGGTAGTGTTTTATGCGTTTGGATAGAGATTCCGAAACGAGTTCGGAATGACGTTAAAAACATAACGAACTTAGTGCCTTAGTGCCACATATCTTAATGCCTTCTGTAACCAACTTATAGACTTATCCACTTATAGACCTATAGACTTATTAGCTTATAGCCTTCATTACGATATATGGTAAAGTTTTATAACAAAAGGAGGCTGCTTTTGTAAACTTCTTGCAAAAAAATATTCTACAAGTTATAATGTAGCAAGAAAAGTATTTAGTAATACACAAATAATAAAGAGGAAAAAGAAGATGAGTACATTAGACACAGTAAAAAAAGTTGTAGTAGATCAATTAAGTGTTGACGAAAAATTAGTTACACCAGAAGCTCGTTTTACAGATGACTTAGGTGCTGATTCATTAGACACAGTTGAATTAGTTATGGCTTTAGAAGAAGAATTCAAATGCGAAATCCCTGATGAAGACGCAGAAAAAATTCAAACAGTTCAAGATGCAGTTAACTACATTGACGGCAAATTATCTCACTAATTGAATTTTTAAATTCTTTTAAAACTGGTTTTTATATTTGCGAGAGTGAGATATTTTATTTCATTCTCGCATTATTTATATTATTGAAAGAAAAAGGGATATCTTAAATGGATAAAAGAAGAGTAGTAATTACAGGTTTGGGAGCAGTAACACCTTTTGGCGTAGGTGTTGATAAATTCTGGGAAAGTTTAAAAGCTGGAAAAAGTGGAATTTCTACTTCTGAATCAATAGATATTAGCAAACACGTTGTAAAAATTTCTGGTGAAGTTAAAGATTTTCATCCAGAAGATTACATGGAGCCAAAAGCTGCAAAGAAAATGGATAGATTTATCCAATTCGCTATGGTTGCAGCTGATGAAGCGATTAAGGATTCAAAACTTGATGTTGAAAAAGAAGACCCATACAGAGTTGGTGTTATCGTAAGTTCAGCAGCAGGTGGTTTCAAAACATTTGAAGAAAACCATATTAGAATTATTGAAAAAGGACCTAACAAATGTTCACCATTTACAGTTCCTATGATGATTGTAAATATGCCTTCTGGTAATATTTCTATGAAATATGGTTTCAAAGGTATTAACAAAGTTGTTGTTTCAGCTTGTGCAACTGGTTCTCACTCTATTGGTGATGCATTCCGTTCAATCCAATATGGCGATGCAGATGTTATGGTTGCTGGTGGTTCTGAAGCTACAATTTGTGATGTTGGTGTTGGTGCTTTCTCAGCAGCAAGAACTCTTTCAAAACGTAATGACGAACCTCAAAGAGCTTCTAGACCTTATGACAAAGACAGAGATGGTTTTGTTATGGCAGAAGGTGCTGGAGTTTTGATTTTGGAAGAATATGAACATGCTAAAAAACGTGGCGCTCATATTTACGCTGAAATCGTTGGTTATGGTCAAACTGCTGATGCTTATGATATTGTTGCTCCAGCTCCAGATGGTGCAGGTGCTATCCACGCAATGGAATTTGCTTTGAAAGACGCTGATATGAAACCATCAGAAGTTCAATATATCAATACTCACGGTACAAGTACTGGTTTGGGTGACAAAGCTGAATCTCACGCTGTTGCTACAGTATTCGGTGATAGAAAAGTTAACCCAAGCTTATATGTAACTTCAACAAAAAGTATGCACGGTCACATGTTAGGTGCTACTGGTGCTGCTGAAGCAATTGCTTGTATCAAAGCAATCAATGATAATGTTGTTCCTCCAACAATCAACTTGGATAACCAAGATGAAGAAGTTGCAGATTTGAATTATGTTCCTTACAAAGCTGTTAAGGCAGAACTTCATGCTGCATTGTCTAACTCATTTGGTTTTGGTGGACAAAATGCTTCTTTAATTTTCAGAGAAGTTAAGTAGTTATCAAAGTTAAATAATTAAATTAAAAAAACTCGGTGCTGTTTTGGTATCGAGTTTTTTGTTTGGGAGTAAGAATATTTTGAACTTTTATCTTTTCAAAATCGTTAATTTTTTGTAGAATGGGTTTATTAGATGAGGTGTGTGATGAAAAAGATTTTAATAATTTCAGCTTTGGTTTTAGCTTCTGTTGGGTCTTGTGTTTATGCTGCTGAAGGTTATGTATTTACTGCAAATGATGAAACAAATTCTTCTATGCAAATCAATACAAACGCTCCAAGTTATGATTATTTGAAGTTTTATGATATTGATACTGAAATAATTAGCGCTAAATTGAAGGTTTTTGATAGCAAAAAAGAAAAAGATTTTATTCAAACCTTGTCTAAAGATGATAGAGAAAATTACAAGTATGCCAAAAAAGTTGAAAAACTTGTGCAAAAAGGAAAATGGAATGAAATTTATTCTAAATATCCTAATTATTTGCCAGCATATTTAGAGTATTATGACAAATGTATTTCATCAAACGATTATTCAAATGCTTTACTTGTTTTGAATAAGATTCAAAATCTTGATAGATATAATATGATAATTTCTGCGGATGTTTTGAATTACGTCTATGGAATGCTTTATTATAACACTTCTCAATATTCGAATGCATTAAGATATTTCAAGATTTTTGAATACAAAAAGGATGATGGAATTTATTCATCTATTGGTAATTGTTATTATTATTTGAACAATTATCAAACCGCAATAAGCTATTATAAAAAAATAAAAAATCCAACTTATGTTGATAAAGAATACTTGTTTAGTGCATATTTAAAGCTTGGAAATATTTTAGAAGCTAATAAAATTGCAAATATTTTGCTCAAAGAAAATTATAATTTTAAGAATTTAATGCGAGTAGAAGCAACTACATCTGATAATACTCTAAAATTAAATTATGCATATAAAGCTCGTAGTATAGCTGCAACAGAAGAAGAACTTTTGCGTGCGAATGTAGAAATCTCAACACTTGAACAGAAAAAACTTGATGCTAAAGTTTCCAAATTAACTCAGTTTGTCAAAGTTCCAAAATGGAGTGAAATTCAAAAGCAAATTCCAGAAAATGTAACTACTCAAGAAATAAGTGATAAACAGGATGAGTTTTTTAAAACGGCAAATACTTATTTGTCTAGGTATTCTGGGCAACAGTTGACTAATGCTTTCAAATCATTGAATGAAGATTACATAAATTATGTAACGCAAAAGAAGAATGAATATTACCAAGAAAAACAAATTCAAGCACAAAAAGAACTTGTTCTTGAACAGCAACGTCATAACATGCTTCAACAACAAATGATTGAAGAGCAAAGAATGCATAATTATTTGGAAGAAGAGAATTTGTATTACAATATGACAAGACCACATTCAAGGTATTGGTAGTTTTGTAAAGTCTATAAGGCAATGAGTGGATAAGTCTATAAGTTTATTACGTAATTAATTTGGCATTCTGAGCATTGTGAAAAACAACAGACATCAACTCTCTCCAAGGGAGAGAGAGAAATTGTCTTTGAGCAGAATGCGAAAAGTTACAATTTCGAGAGAGGGTTTTTCTTTTTCTTAAATCGACCCCTCTCCCAACCTCTCCCTTGGAGAGGAGTGATGTTCTATATTTTACAAGAACATCATTCTTCGCTTTGCTTAGAATGATGTTAAAAACATAACGAACTTAGTGCCTTAGTGCCCTAATGCCTTTTGTAACGAACTTCCCCTATTTCCGATTACTGATTACTTTAATCAACCCCTCTCCCTTACTCCCTCCTCCCTTGGGGAGGGAAACAAATAAACATAACTAACTTATAGACCTTTTTTCCTTATAATCGCCCCCTCACCCCAACCCTCTCCCGCAAGGGGCGAGGGAGAAAGTTCTGTAACCAACTTATAGACTTATCCACTTATCAACTTATTGCCTTTTTCATTACTGATTCTTTTGGTATGTGTTTACAACATTTTTATAATATGTTGGAATGTTTACAATTTTGTGGGTTAAATAGTACGGATTTGTAAAGATTGAAAAAGCTTCTGCTCCTACTGTTGCGGTTGTGTTTGCAGCAATTCTTAAAGGTTTGTTCGAAATATCATTTTTGTCAAATGACATTCTAAATGGGTTGCTGCTCTCATAATAATCGTACGTTACGGTATCTATTATTTGTGGCATTGGGGTCGAATCTACCCAGTTATAAAGTGCATTTATTGGATTGTTTACGGTTGAAAGTAGTTTCATATTTTTATTAAATCAGAAAATAAATATTTTTGCGTGTCATAATTGTAAATATTAGCCCGTTTTTGGGGTTTATGCTAAAATGTTTTTATTATTCCACCGAAAAAGGAGATAGAATTTTATGGAAGGGCTAAATAAATTTAAAGTTTTAACTATCGCATTTATTTGTATGTTCATATTTGTAGTAGCAGCAATTTATACAAATACTAAAGATGCAACTATGAAAAAAGAAAAGCAAAAAGCTGAACAAATGGAAAATCGTGAAAATAACAATGGCGACAATATTTCTGTTGATAATGCCCAACTTGAAGAGTTATATATAAAAGTAAATGAATTAAACAAAAGATTTGAAGAAATGAATCTTCAAAAAGCTGGTAACAACGTAAATTGCCAAATTCGTGGTGTTATGGGCGAAAACGGTTTGGAAGAATTAACTATGGATGCAGCGTTGCAAGAAGCTCGTGATAATGGTAAAGAGCTTGTTATGGGCTGTCGCTTTTAATACTGAGTTAATAAATTGATTACGTCAAAAATTTTGTTATAATTATTGATATGGAAGATATTGATAAAAGTGATTTAGAAGAGTTAAAACACAAAGTCAAAGAAAAATTAGCTCAAACAGAGTTGTATTCTTATAAAGGAACAGTTTCCAAACTTTTGGGGTTGACTGTTGAGGTTAAACTCCCAGGGCTGAAAATTGGCGATTTGTGTTATATCGAAACTTATGATGGCAAACTAAAACCCGCAGAAGTTCAAGCTTTCAAAGGTGAAGTTGCCCAGTTATCACTTTTATTAGATGGTAGCGGAATTGGTCAAGGAAGTTTGGTAACTTCAACAAGACGCCCAATTACTGTTCCTGTTGGGGATTTTTTGTTAGGGCGATTGATTGACCCGCTTGGAAATCCGATTGATGGAAAACCTCTTGATACAACAAACGCACTTTGGCGACCAATCGAAGGACCTCCACCAGGACCTTTTGAAAGACCAATTATTACAGAACAGTTTTCAACAGGTGTTCGAGCTATTGATGGTTGTATGACTATGGGTTGTGGACAGCGTTTGGGATTATTTGCAGGTTCTGGGGTTGGTAAAAGTACTTTATTGGGTATGATTGCCAGAAATTCTGATGCTGATGTTAACGTTGTTGCACTAATTGGCGAACGTGGAAGAGAAGTTAAAGAATTTGTTGAGGATTCTTTGGGCGAAGTTGGTATGGCAAAATCTGTTCTTGTTTGTTCAACAGGTGACCAACCGCCACTAATTCGTCAAAAAGCACTTCTTACGGCGACTGCTGTATGTGAATACTTTAGAGATCAAGGTAAAAAAGTTTTCTTGATGACTGATACCGTTACACGTTGTGCTATGGCGGGGCGTGAAGTAGGTTTGTCACTAGGTGAACCTCCAACAATGAAGGGTTATCCACCTTCAATTTTCTCATGGCTACAAAAAGTTCTTGAACGAGCAGGAAACAGCCCAAAGGGTTCAATTACGGCACTATATACCGTACTTATGGAAGGTGATGATATTTCTGACCCAATCGTAGATATTGTGCGTGGTATTGTTGACGGTCATATTTTCTTATCAAGAAAGGTTGCGGAATCAAACCACTATCCAGCAATTGATGTTTTGGGTAGTATTTCCCGTTTGATGAGTGCAATTGCAACACCTGAACACAAGGCTGCTGCTGGAAAATTGAGAACTATATTATCAATGTACAGAGAGAATAAGGATTTAATTGATGTAGGTATGTACCAACCAGGCTCTAATCCTAAACTGGATATTGCAATCCAAATGATGCCAAAAGTTAACGCTTTTCTTCAGCAAAGAACATCTGAAAGCGTAACTATGGAAGGTACAATCAAACAACTCGTTGATATGATGCAAGGAGTAGATATTTAATTAAGACCTACGGCTTTTTAAATTTACCTGCGATAAATTGGAATGGCTTTTTGATGTAATTTAATACTGTTTTGCCAGCATTTTTTACACCAGACATTTTAGGCATTTTAATTTTTGATTTAATTTTAGATAAATCAATTTTGCCACGATGAGCCAAAATTCCAACTACGCTAGCTGCAACACCGCCTGCTACAAGCAAACTTGTCAAAACTTTTTTCCATTTAGGATTTTTAACAAGGGTGTCGTCAGAATGTTGAAACTCGTCTTCTTTAGGCAAAGGTTTAATCTTTGTTCCTTCTGGAAGTAGAGCGATATTTGTCATTGGAAGTTCTGCTAATTGCGGATGACCAACGTATCTTGAAGGTTGATTTAGTAAATAAGCTGGAGCATCAAAATCAATAACACCGCCAGCAGCTAAACCATCTAAGGCTGTAACCCAATTTTCAGACATAATACTATTCCTTTATATTTTACCTACATATATATAAAGTATTTTTGTCTAAAAAAATTGCCTAAAAATTTTTATTCTTTAGAACATTTTCCAGCTTTAGCATCAGCTTCGACTCTATCAAAATCAGTAATTGTGCCAGAACATCCTGTATATGAGCCAGATTCAGGGGCAATTAATACTTTGCAAGTCCCTTGAGGATATTTACAAGTAAAATATTGGTTTCGGTCTGGCGAATATGTACATTTGCCATCTTGAACAAGTTTCATTGTTTCTGTTGAATCAGTAGGACAATTTTCTTGACTAATTCCACCCCATTTGTCAATACTTATAATACATTTGTCAGAAAGAGATCTAGAGTATCTGTTTTGAGCTTGGTATTTACATACATATCGCCCAACTTTCAATTTTGCTAGTGGACTAAAATTACTAAAATCTGCCAATGCAATTGAACTTGTTGCTAAAATTGCGAGTAATGTTATTATAAAATTTTTCTTCATAAAAAGCTCCTATGCTTATTGTTTAATATATCATTTTTCACTTGTTTGTCAACTCAAAACCCTTGTTTGTGCTAAGATTTAGATATAATTCACTAAGTAATATAAAGGAAAATGATAAATGGATAAATTTTATTTAACTACCGCAATTGATTATGTTAATGGTGCTCCACACATTGGTCACGCTTATGAAAAAATCTTGTCAGATATTATCGCAAGACATTTTTCTCAAAGAACAGATAATTTGTTTTTCTTGACTGGTACAGATGAACACGGAATTAAAATCCAAAAAACCTCTGCAGCTCAAGGCAAAACTCCAAAACAATTATGTGATGAAAATGCGCAAAAATTCAAAGATGCGTGGAAAGCGTTAGATATTAATTACAATAGATTTATCCGTACAACAGATGAAGATCACGAAAAAGTTGTTCAAAAAATCTTTAAAAAACTTGTTGAAAAAGGTGATATTTACAAACACGAATACGAAGGTTTATATTGTTCTGGTTGTGAATGTTTTCTAAATCCAAAAGATTTGACAGAAGATGGATTATGTCCAGACCACTTGAAGAAACCAGAAGTTGTTAAAGAAGAAAATTATTTCTTTAAATTGTCATCTTATAAAAATGCAATTATGGAACATATCAAATCTCATCCAGATTTTATCGTTCCAAGTTTTAGAGCAAATGAAGTTCTAAACCAGTTAGAAGATATTCAAGATATTTCTGTTTCTAGAAATAAAGCAAATGTAGGCTGGGGTATTGATGTTCTTGATGACCCAGAACAATCAATCTATGTTTGGATTGATGCACTTTCAAATTACATTACAGCTATTGGTTACGATACAGAAAATCCATCTGAACAATTTAAAAAATTATGGCCAGTTGATGTTCACGTAATTGGTAAAGATATTTTGAAATTCCACAGTATTTATTGGATTGGAATTTTGATGGCTTTAGATTTACCATTGCCAAAACATATTTTTGCTCACGGCTGGATTACAATAGATGAAACTAAAATGTCAAAATCATTGGGTAACGTTGTTTCTCCAACATCTGTTCTTGAACACTACAACTTAGAACATCCTGACGCATTTAGATATTATATGGCAACATCCGCTCCTTGTGGTCGTGATGGAAACTATTCTGATTTAGATTTTAAAGAAAAAGTTAATGCTCACCTTGCAAATAGCATGGGCAACTTGTTAAATAGAAGTCTTTCAATGCTTGTAAAATATTTTGATGGTGAAATTAAAGAAGAATTTTTAACTAATCGTTCAAAAGAAGCTGAAAGCCTTTTGAGAACTGCATTAGGAACAGTTAAAATTGTTGAAAATCATTTCAACCACTTTGAAATTCAAGAAGCAGCGCAAGCCATCATTTCAATTGTCGATGCTACAAACAAATTTGTAACAGACAATGCGCCTTGGACACTTGCAAAAGAAGAAAAAATGACAGAATGTGGTCAAGTTCTTTCAACAGTATTAGAAGTTATGTGTGTAATTTCATCATTGATTTATCCATACTGTCCAAATATTGCTTCTGATATGGCAAAACAATTGTCTTATGATATATCTAAAAAATTGGATGATGTTACAACAACAAATCTAAAAGTTGGAAAACTTATTTCAAAAGAAGAAATTCACCCAGTATTTTTGAGAGTTGATAGCGAACTCGCTGACAAATCTAAGAAATAGAATATTAAAATTCATATAAAAAATCTCTAGTTTTAACTAGAGATTTTTTATTAACTTATCTGTTCTTATAGATGCGACAGGGTGATTAGACTGTTCGAGAGTTTAATCACTCTTTCCTATGTTTATATTATAAACTATTTTTAATATTTTTCAAGTAATAAGTAAAAATACTAAAAGAGATGATAACAATCCTACTTATCAATCATCTCTTTAAAGAAACTCTAACCGATTTTAGGGTGGGGTAGTGATTCCCGCCTCTATTTTTATTTTAAATGATTTCTAAAATTTTTCAAGTCTGCCTAGTTTACTATTTACTTATCCTCTAAAGAAATATATAATTATTTTTGATGGCAATTTTAGAAGTTAAAAATTTGAATTTGGGTTTTCAATGTGAGGACATTTTTAGACAGGCGCTTTATGATGTTAGTTTTGAGTTGCACAAGGGTAAAATGCTTTCACTTGTTGGGGAATCTGGTTGTGGAAAGACAATGAGTGCAATGAGTATTCTTGGGCTTATTCCAAAAACTGCAAGGATTACTTCTGGTGAAATTTTGTATAATAATGAAAATTTGCTTCTAAAAAATAATAGCCAAATGCAAAAAATTCGAGGTGGGAAAATCGCACTTATTCCACAAGACCCAATGACGTCATTAAATCCACTCTATACAGTTGGTGACCAGCTTTTAGAAATTATCAAAATTCATCAAAATTTACACGGGGCTCAAGCAGAAGAAAAGGCGATTGAAGCTTTTGAAGCGGTACAAATTCCTGATGCAAAATCAAGGTTAAAAAACTATCCTCATGAATTTTCTGGCGGTATGAAACAGAGAGCAATTATTGCTATGGCTTTAGCTTGTAAGGCAGAAATATTGATTGCAGATGAGCCTACAACAGCGTTAGATGTAACAATTCAAGCTCAGATTATGAAGCTTTTGAATGATATTAAATTAAATAATGGTACATCTATTCTTCTGATTACTCATGATTTGGCTTTGGTGAGTGAAAATGCAGACGAGATTGCTGTAATGTATTCTGGGCGAATTGTTGAAAATGCTCCAAATGCTGAATTTTTTAACAATCCTCAACACCCATATTCAAAAGCCCTATTAAAATCCCTTCCTTCAAATCGTGGGAATAAGTTAGAAACAATTCAAGGACAACCACCATCATTATCTCAGAAAATTGATGGTTGTAAATTCCATCCAAGATGTAATTATTGTATGGATATTTGTACAAAAGAAATTCCAGTATTGCAACATATCACACCTGTCCACAAATCTGCCTGTTTTTTGAATAGCAATATTAATGTCTAAATCTATCTGACAAATAACTCAAAATAGCCCCACCAATTTCTTCATTGGGGTCAAATGGTGCATTTTTATCCGCTGGTTGAAGTGAGTTTTGAATAAGCATTTTGACAAGTGGTCCAAATGCATCTGGCACTTGAATTTTTCTATAAATTCCAGCTAAATAAGTTTGAACGTTTGGAGATTTTGTATCATTGAACTTCGCAAATACTGGATATAATTTATCAATTCCTTTTGTGCCATTATCTATCATTCTATCAATGATAAGAAGTGTTTCTGTCACTTGAGCTTCGTTTTGTGAATGTTGGAGAATATCAGCTAAATATGGAAGAGATTTCTCTTTTTGGTTAACAAAATAATCCACTTCATTTTTATCAACTAGGCAATAATTTCTATTTCCCTGTGGCAAAATACAAGAATCGCAAATGTATTGCCTTGGTTGAGGCATTGGGTGAATATTTGTCATTTGAATTTGTTGAACATTCATAAATAATTCCTCATATTAAGAATAAACAAATGGTGGTCCATTTTTAATTTCGAACAAAACATTTTCAGCCATTGTTTTCAATTCTTCTTTTGTACGTTTTCCACTATCAACTTGCTTGTAAAATTCCTCAACTAATGGAAGAATTGCGGCATCTTTCTTAGATTTAAAGTTGCGTAACTCTGTAGAAACTAAGCGTTTTTGGAGTTCTAGTTCAGTTTCTGCATTTATTTTTTTTACTTGGACTTCTTTAATTGCATCACCTGCTAATTTTCCACCATAACCAATAGCTGTAACTCCTGTTACGCCAAGGAAAAGTTGTTGGAATTGTGGATTAGAAGTATCTAATAACCAATTATAGAAAAAAGCTCGATAATCATCTACAAATGAGTTGAATGCTGGTTTCGGAGTTCCATCACCACCAATATTTGGATTAACTTTTGCAGCAGATGTTTTGATTTTGCTTACAATTCTTTTGATAAATTCTCTTTTTTCTTTATCACTGTTCCAATTTAATTTGTTAACATTTTCACGAATAAAATCTTCTGAACCTTCAATTGAAATAAATAAATGCTCTAGATTATTTTTATCCATATTTTTTGAGTTTTCAGATGAAGATTCTACAATCTTTTCAATTGCATTTTGTGCTTGTTTCAAACCTTCTTGCAAATGTAGTTTACTTTTAGTTAAATTTCTCAAAGACAAATAGCCTAAACCAATAATTCCCGCAAAAGTTAAACCTCCTAACATAATATTTCCAATATTGGAAGTTTTTTCATTTTGTTTTTCATTATTAGACGTAAAAGGCATTGTTAAGAATTTGTTTTTGCCAAAATTTTGAAGAACACTTTCATTTTTGGGTTGAATATATTTTTCAAAATCGAGAGTGTATTTTGAAAGCATACTTCTAATGATTTGCATTTTCCCTGCAAATGATTCTGTTTCAACTGCAATCAAATTTTCTTGCAGATTTTTTTGAATATTGGCTTCTTTACGTTTTACCCAAACATCTTTATATCCATCAAAAAATGTTTTACCCATAAATGCCATAACGGAAAGTGCTAAAACTCCAGTTCCAGCAATAAAAGTTTTTTTATTTGGGCTTTGAATCATTTGATAGATAACTTGGGATGTTTCTTTGCTTAGGTTTACGTTTCTTGTTACTGCTGGAAGCCATTTTTCTTTTGCGAGATTTTGAGCAACTTTAGCGCTACGGTTTACAAATCCAGTAATTATCGCAACAGAAGACATTACTCCTAATGCAATTCCACTGAGTGGCAGTAGTTTTTTATCTACGATTTTATTATCTTGATAAAGTTCTTGGGGCATTGAAATTTTATCCGAAATCAAGTAAGTATCTTTTGAAGAAGAAAGATTTACGTCTTGTTCCTTATCTTTGATAAGAGAATTTACTAACACACCTTCTTTGGTAGTTGTAATATTCTTTTTTTGTGAATTAGTTAAGTTTCGTTGCTGCCGTTTAATTTCAACATCATTAATCGGAGGTATCATCCTTTTTTGTTTCCTTTTCGTTTAGGTTTTTAGTTTTGCCAAAAAGCTTGTGAATAAATGTTTTTAATTCAAATGCTCTTTTAGCTTCTTCAATTTTTTTGTCCTCGTCATCAGTTTCTTCTGTTCCGAAAACAAAGAAGAGAGATTTTAATTTCTTTTTAAAGTTATTTGTAAATTTAGAGATTTTTTCTTTGATTGCCGCTTTTAATTCTCCATATACTGCTGTTAATTTATCTGATATGTCTGCAAATTTTTGAATAATTGCGCTTGTTATATTAGAAATAACATTTGGAATATTTTGAATAATATTTAAAGTTCGCCCAATGATATTTGTTAAAACAAAATTTAATGGTTTTGCGATTATGGCTGGTGTACTTTTAGAAATACTAGAAGCTAAATCCATAATTCTTTGGTAAGCTGTAGCAATCGATTTTTGAAACTCGGCTATTGCCTGCAAATGATTTTGTTGAGCTAATTGAGCTTGTTGTCTGGCATGTTTTTGCGCTCTGAGCATTGCACCAATTGCTGCGCATTGGTTGTATGTCATTTCTCCAACATTTCTTGGTATATCTCTTTTTGTTGTGGAGTTTCCGCCAGCTAACCCATTACAAATTGGGCATGCTCCTTGTGGCAAGCCATGCGGGCATGAACCAGTTTTGGCTGTATGAGTATGTACTGCGGTTGCACCTAATGACATTAAAAAATCCTCTAAATTTTAGAGGACGCTATAAAAAAGAAGTATCTCCCAATCCCAAATTGCACGTAGGATTGGTTCTTTTTTCGAGCGTTCCGACTTTTACGGCTGCGGCTTCAGTTGAAGATATTCACTTCATTTCCTCTTATTTTGATAGTAAATTAAGCAAAAATTCATGTCAAACTTTTACCTAAGTATTGTAAATATCTTTCACGAATATAAACATTTGTTACAAAAAATTTTATATTTGAAATTGGGAAAATTTTTTCTACTTAATTAATATATAAAGCTAAAAAGAAGAGGCGCATTATGGATAATGTAGAAGAGATTAAATCAGTTGAAGAACTGCGGAAAGCGCAAGCTGCTGCACAAGCACAAGGTACGAGTATCACAAACTATTCTCAATGGGAACAAATCCTTGAGGATTTAGATACCGTTGGTATTCAATCTACGGGCTCATTTTCTGGCGATGTAAAACTTCATGAAGATTTGATGAAACAAGTTGAGCAAGTTGCAGAACAACTTCAAGAAATACAGCAACAAGAGCAATCTCAAACCCAAAATGAAGAGTCTTCTAAGATTGATGATAAAACTAATCAAGATAAAGAACAAGTTGTAAAAGCCAATGTTGCAAATGGAGTTAGTTCTGAAATTATGGCAAACTATATGAAATATTATCATTTGTTTTAAAATATATAAAAAAACGGCTTTTTCGTTTCATCGAAAAAGCCGTCTTCATTTTTTGAATTATTTTTCAAATTATACAGAAGCTAGTTCTTTGCTTCTTTCTAATTGAAGTGTAACTGTTGTGATGTCACAAACAGAGCTTGGTCCGAAGTATTGGATAGCTCCTGGGAACAAGTATCTGTCGTTCATAGCCCAGTCTTCTCTGTTGTCTTGCAATTGTTTGAATACAGGACCATCAAGTCTAACTAGAGCTTTTTGAATAACAGGTTTCATTTCACCATGACGTTTTTCCATGTTCATCATCATTGTAAGTGGAACACCACCAGCAATCCATTTGTCAGCGCTTTCAGTTAAGTTTCTAACTGATGATAAGTAACCAGTCATTCCGAAGCTAATCAATGCAAATGCGTTATAGCCTAAAGAATAACAATAATCAGCATCAAAGTTAGATGGGAATGCGCAACGTCCTTCATATCCGAAGAAGTGTGATTGTGCTGAGAATTTACCAATGAATGAACCTTCTTCTTTCAATTCAGCCAATCTTGTTGAAATCATTTCGATTAACAATTTTTCTGTTTCAATTTTAGAAACTTGAACGTTACCGTGTGGGTCACGGTCAGCTAGTAATTGACCTTTAATCAAAGCAGGTAATGATTTATAAACCTTAGCGTTTTCATCTTCTAATCTATTTTCAACGATGTCGAATTTATCTCTGATTGTTGTAGCGTTAACGAAATCTGGGTCATTTTCAAGAGTTGCCATAATATCGTTTAAGTTAGAAATCATTGAACCCATTTCTGGAATAAATTCAATCAAACCTTCAGGGATTACTGCAATACCGAAGTTTTTACCAGCATCAGCACGTTTAACAATAATGTCTGTCATGTAATCAATGATTGAAGACAATGACATTTTCTTTTCTTGAACTTCTTCAGAAATTAATGTGATGTTTGGTTGAGTTTGTAATGCAGCTTCTAATGCTACGTGAGAAGCACTTCTACCCATGATTTTTACAAAGTGCCAATATTTCTTAGCGGAATTAGCATCTCTTTCAATGTTTCCGATAAGTTCAGCATAAGTTTTTGTTGCAGTATCGAAACCGAAAGAAATTTCGATTTGTTCGTTTTTCAAGTCACCATCAATTGTTTTAGGACAACCGATAACTTGGATACCAGCATTGTGTTTTACAAACCATTCAGCAAGCATTGCAGCGTTTGTATTAGAATCATCACCACCGATAATTACTACAGCAGAGATGTTTAATTTTTTACATACAGCTAATGATTTTTCAAATTGTTCTTCTGTTTCTAATTTAGTTCTACCAGAACCGATAATATCAAAACCACCAGTGTTTCTGTAAGCATTGATAAATTCATCATCAAATTCTACATATTTTCCATCGATGATACCAGAAGGTCCACCTAAGAAACCGTATAATTTGTTAGCTGAATTAGCATTTTTTAAAGCGTCATATAAACCAGCGATAACGTTGTGTCCACCAGGAGCTTGACCACCTGAAAGGATAACACCAACGTTTCTGATTTCAGATTCTTTTGAAACAGTTGAAGCTTCAAAAGTTACAGTTGGTTTTCCGTAAGTATTTGGGAATAAAGCATTGATTTGCTCTTGATCTCTAACAGATTGAGTAGCAGATCCTTCAACCATTCTTAGTCCATTAACACCGTTTTGTAGGCTTTGAGGAAGTTTTGGTTGATACTTAAGTCTTTCAATTTGTAATGGTGAAAGTTTTGTCATGTATTTAAGTCCTTTCCTTTTGTACATACCGTATTACATGGAACATTTTACTACAAAAAAGGAATATTTAAAGGGAATATTCACTAAAAGTCTATAGGTCAATAAGTTGGTTAAAAGGGAGAAGGAACAGGGGAATAGGGAAATAAGTTCAGAACCGTCAATTTTATACCCTCTCCAAGGGAAGAGGGTAAGGGAGAGGGGTTGATTTAATAAAGAAATGTTTGTCGGTTTATTAAATCCGATATAAAATAATTGTTCACTTTTTCTTTTTTATTTCGATGAAAAAAGAAAAAGCAGAACCGAAAAAGAAAAACACGAATGATTAAATGGCTCGAGTCATCAGGGGCATA
This sequence comes from Candidatus Methanomethylophilaceae archaeon, assembly GCA_963590665.1. Classification (GTDB taxonomy): domain Bacteria; phylum Cyanobacteriota; class Vampirovibrionia; order Gastranaerophilales; family Gastranaerophilaceae; genus Zag111. The sequence goes on along the minus strand of CAVAPR010000004.1, from coordinate 63,386 downwards.
GCCCCCGAACCCCCCTTATTCAAATATGTCATGCTGAACTTGTTTCAGCATCTCTAACTAGTGCGTTTGGATAGAGATTCCGAACTAAATTCGGAATGACTGTTCGGTGTTAGTCATACTGAGCGAAGCGAAGTATCTCAATAAAATATCTTCCTCTCCTTGGGGAGAGGATTGAGGTGAGGGGTTAAACTGAACACATAGGATTGAGATGCTGAAACGAGTTCGGGGTGACCAATGCGTTTTGTTTACCACCTCACCCTAGCCCTCTCCTCAAGGAGAGGGTAAATTGCAATGTAAAGAACTTATTCCCCTATTCCCTTCTTCCTTATCCCTTTTAACCACCCTATCCACTTATAGACTTATTGACTTATCCACTTTATTAAAACCTTCTTGAATAATAAAAATCCTTGATGTACAATTGTTCTGTTGGTTTTAACGAGATTAAAATATTTGGTATAAAAAATAGAAAGAGTGAAATGATTATGAAAAAAGAACTTATTTTTTTAGGACCTCCAGCTTGTGGTAAAGGTACTCAAACTTCAAGACTTGCTGAATCTTTAGGTTTTCCACATGTTGATACTGGTTCATTATTAAGAGCTGAAATCAAAAACGGAACTGAAAATGGTAAAATCGCTAAATCTTTCATCGACAAAGGTGAATTAGTTCCAGTTTCTTTAGTTGCTTCTATCATCAAAGATAGACTATCTCAAGAAGATTGCAAAAACGGTTATATCTTGGATGGTTACCCAAGAAGTGTTGAACAAGCTGACTTGTTAGAAGAAATTAACAAAGAAATCGATGGCGATATTGAAGCTGATTTTAGAGCAATTTATTTTGATTTAGATACTGAAATTTTGATTTCAAGAATTGTGAACCGTCGTTCTTGTCCAAAATGTGGAGAAATCTACAACTTGAAATTCAAACCTACAAAAGTTGAAGGTATTTGTGACAAATGTGGCGCTGAATTGACTCAAAGAAAAGACGACAACGAAGAAACAGCAAAAGCTCGTTTTGATACATATTTCAAAGAAACTGCACCATTGTTTGATTATTACAAAAATAAAAACTTGTTGAAAACAATCAATGCAGAAGGTTCAATTGATGAAGTATGGGAAAGACTTTTGAAAGTTATCAACGACTAATAAAAGTTTTTTGAATTGATGAAAATAACCGATGTTTTTACGTCGGTTATTTTTTTAGGTTTATAAGTCAATGAGTGGATAAGTCTATAAGTTGGTTATCCTCTCCGAGGGTTAGGACAGGGAGAGGGGTTAAACTAAACACATAGGATATAAATACTACCCAGGATGAAGATACAGCTGTTTCCCCTCCACTCTGAGGGAGGGGAAGAATTTCAATACGAACTATGTGAGTATTAGAAATTCAGGGGAGGGGGATATTTAATTTCAAACCCCTCCTCGAAATCAAAGATTTCGGTCCTCCCACAATCTGGGGAGGACATTATTCTTGGAGTATCAATTGTATGGTCTTAGTCTGTTTTCTTCTTTGAGAGAGAAGGTTTATCTAAACGCATAGGATTGAGATTCTTCGGGTAAATTTGCAATGTTATCTTGCTATTCTAATGTAAATCCCTCAGAATGACGTCTTTATTTTCTTAATCAACCCCTCTCCCTTAGTCCCTCTCCCTCGGAGAGGGAAAAGTTGTTGGTTCAGCTAGTGTCCTCAAGGAGAAGGGGAATATTAAGTTTCTTCTCCCCAAGGAGAGGGTAAAAATGCAATGTAACGAACTTATTTCCCTATCCCCTTGTAACTAACTTATAGACCTATCAACCTTAACAAAAACTTCCCACTTGAAAATATTCAAAAAAAATAGTATAATTGTTTATATGGTTTATTCACGGGGCGATTGGAATATGAAAAAAGGTTTTACACTATCAGAAGTTTTGGTAACTATGGGTATTGTTGGATTGATTTCAGCATTAACTATACCTGCAATTATGAAAGATTATAAAAATAAAGTTATGGCTGCATCTATTGAGAAAACTTATTCTCAACTATCTGATGCGACAAAAGCTATTATGGCAGATGAAATGGCTGATAGTTTGTACAAAACTCGTTTAGCTACCAATGATGCATATTGTGGAACTGATAAGGCTCAAGGCGCTTGTTATTTCCTTCCAAAATATTTTAAAACAACTAAAAAAGGTTGTGGAACAAAAGCATATTCTCCTAACAATGTTTGTTTGGGTGATTATTATCAAACTATGGATGGCGCTCATAAAACAAAAATTAATGCTTCTGATACTACTGGTGAGGCTGGTGTTGTAACAAGTTTTGGTTATTGTATCCAAACAACAAATGGGGCTACTATTTGTGGTGGTTATAATCAAGCTAATGGTATTCCATCGTATGTTATTGATACAAATGGTCCAGCTGAACCAAATATGGCGGGTCGTGATTTCTTTACTGTTGACTTAATGACAGATGGCACAGTTGCAGATTATGGTCGTGGTGGTGTTCCTCCCGAAAATTGTGGAAAGAATATTAGTACTGCTTGGCACGAATGGTCTGCTGGTTGTTTGAATAAAATTATGCAAGCTGGCTGGAGAATGAATTATTAATTCTAGAATAAGGATTTGCTCGCAAGTAAAATTAGAATTACACCGCCTGTAATTTCCAAGTATTTTGATGGAATATTTTTGATAAAATTCCCGCTCCAAAAACCACAAATTGACATCAAAAATGATGCTAAACCAATCAAACTGACTGAAAGAATTAAACTTGTTCCAGTTAGTCTTATTGTTGCACCAGAAACAAGTGCATCAATGCTTGTTGCAATTCCTAATCCGCACAAACATTTCCAGCCGATACATTGAACCTCTTCTTCTTTTGGCGCAAAAGAATCAACAATAAATTTTAACCCTAAAATTAAAAAGATTCCAAAAACAATCCATTTGCTGAATGGGACAATTAATTTGTAAAGAGAATTTGTTCCAACATAACCGATTGCGGGCATGAATCCTTGAAAAAATCCCATTGTTAGTGCTAAATTAAGAGAATTTTTTAGTCTATTGTTTTTGAAAATTAAACCTTGTGAAAAAGAAACGATAAAACAATCAATTCCTAAGGCAATTGCAAGCAAGATTATATCAATTAAAGTCAACTTCTACCTCAAACAATCTTTCCCAAGGGAATTTATAATTTACAGAGATTTCGGTATTCAAAACTTGTTCTAAAGTTTTTTCAAAATCTTTCATAAGTTCTGTTGTTTTTTCAATATCTGGTTTTTCTAGTTTTTGACGAGTATTTGCTTGGTATGCCCAATCATCTAAAAATCTTGTTATTTGTAGTTTTTTGAATGCTTTTTCATTATATTTTTTTGCAAAGAATTTCATTTTTGCTCCACAAATCAAACTGCCGAGTGAGTTTGCAGAAGTGTTCCAAGCTGAATACCCATAGAAATTTTTATAATCAATTTTATTTTTAAATAATTCTTTTACAAAATTGTTATCTGCTCCATTGGCAAATCTTACATCTGCAATCATATATGGGCGGTCTGGTGTTTGGAAAGTTTTTGAAAAACTTTCTGTTCCCACTTTCATAACAATTTCACCTTGATTGTTTTTGAAATTATTGATGTATAAAATTATGTCTGCATTTTCTTCATCTGTTGCTTTACAGCCAGCAAGTTCAATTTGTCCAAGAACACTTTTTTCAATTGAAACATCTTCGTAGTTTGAGATTAAATCTTTATATTCTGGTTCTAAAAATTTTGGACAAATTTTGATTTCCCCTTGAATTGCACGAGAAAGTAAACTCAATGGAATTTCATCTGCGCCTGTTTTTGTGTAAGCGCCCATTTTTTCTAGTACTTGTGCTTCTTGAACATTAAATCCATATTCGGCACAATCGTCTTTTGAAAAAATTAGGGTGTCAAATAGTCCTTCTTTTTGCCATTTGAGGTAAACTTTGTTTATTTCAAAATTTCTTCTACGAGTTTCAATATAATCATCCAAAATTTCAGAAGGAATTAAATTTGTTATACAGCTTTCACGATTACCTTCGTGGGTGTGATATGAATATGCAAAAATCTTTTTGCCCCATTTTGACCAGTATTCTTTTTCTTCTTCGTTGTAATTATTATTCGAAATTCGCATAATACTAGAAAATGCGTAAATTTTTGCTTCTTTACCTTCCAAAATTTCTTTGAGTGTGTCAATTCTTTCTTTTATTTGTTCAAAAGTTTCTGGGCATCTTCTTGATGGAATTAGCCCTCCGTATGCAAGTGTATCAAGTGATAAAATTATAGCATCTAGTTTAGGTAAAGAAATTAACCATTCAAAAAGGTGGTCAATTTCTGCTTCTTTTTTTAATCCGCCAAGATATTTTCTATCTGGAATATAAAATTCTATGCTCTCATCAATTTCTGCTAACAACTTTGGAAGTGTGTAGCAAACTGGTCTATTGTCAATTGGTACAAATGCAAGTTTCATATTTTAATTGTATGCTAAAATATATGATGTGTAAATGGAGAAAATAATGACTTGTGATAAAAATGTAGAACGTATTCAAAAAATGTTCGATGAAATTTCAAAATATTATGACAAGATGAACAATATAATATCTTTGGGTTGTCATTATATTATAAAATTTTTGGCAATAAGGAAATTAAACTTAAAACCTCGTTCAATGATTTTGGATTTGTGTTGTGGAACAGGTGATTTTACCCAAATTATTTCAAAGTTTTATCCAAGAGTTAGGGTTATAGGTTTAGATATTTCAGAAGAAATGTTGAAACTTGCAAAAGCTAAAAATCCTATCGGTGTTTTTATGAAAGGTGATTGTACAAATTTGCCGTTTGAAGATGCAGAATTTGATTATGTAACAATGGGTTTTGGTTTACGCAATATTCAAGACAGAAAGAAAACTCTTGCTGAAATTTATCGAGTTTTGGATAATGGCGGGCAATTTTTGCAATTAGATTTTGGTAAACACAATTTTATAAGTCGAATTTTTGATTTTATTGTTCCATTGTTTGCAAAAATTACTGGGGCAAATGAAAATCATTACAAATATCTAATAAATTCAAAAAATGAATTTCCAGAACCCGATAATTTGATTAGGGAGTTTGAAGATGCTGGGTTTAAATATGTTGCCAGATGTGATTATTTGTTTGGTGTAATTTCAATGCAAATTATGGAAAAACGTCGCTAGATTATTCTATATTTATGACCTCCGCTTACGAAATCTTTCAACCCATCAAAAGTTTTTTCTAGAATAAAGTCAACGGATTCTTGAGTTTCGAAAGACATGTGCGGAGTAATTAAAACATTTGAATATGAATTTAATTCCATAACAACTTTTGATTCTTCCAAACATTGTAGGGATGTGCGTTCAATTTTTTTGACATCTTCAAGACAATTAGAATCTACGCACGCAACGACATCTAGTCCGACTCCTTGAAGCTTGCCATTTTTTACATATTTAAGAAGTGCATCAAGGTCAACGAGTTCTCCTCTTGAAACATTGATAAAGTATGAATTATTTTTCATTTTTTTTAATTCATTTCCAGATATTATGTGATAAGTATCTTTGTTGTATGGAAGGTGAAGGGATACAATATCTGAATTTCTTAAAAGTTCATCCCTTTCTACATATTTTACGCAGTATTTTTCTTTTAATTCTTCTTTTGGGTTTATGTCACAGGCTAAAATATTCATATCAAAAGTGTGTGCGATTTTACATACACTTGCTCCAATTGCACCAGTTCCGACAATTCCTAGAGTTAAGTTTGATAAATTTCTACCAGTAAAATTATTTTTTAGGCAAGTTGAATTTTTGACGGCTAAAATTGCAGGGAATAGTTGTCTAACGAGTGCCAAAATTAGTGTAAAAGTGAATTGCGCAACTGAATTATTTCCGTATTTTTCAACATTAATTACCGCAATATTTTTACTAATACAAGGTTTGAAATCAATATGCTCACAACCTGTTGAGCGTGTAGAAACAATTCGTAGATTTTTAAATTTTTCTATAACTTTTTCTGTGATTTCTGATGTTGTAAATACGCTGATAATCATTGCATTTTCTAAATCTTCTTCGGGGATATTTTCAACTGTTTTTTCATTTAAACTATCTGTGAAAAATTTAATCTCAAAATTTTCAAATTTATTTTCGTTAAAAAAATTCTTTTCTGCTTCTCTCAAGTCAAAAATGAGCATTTTGCAAGCCATATTTTTCTCCTTTTTTAACTAATTATTCAAAATAAAAGAGGAAATTCTATTGTCTAAAAGTTTAAGAATAAATAGGCATTTTAGGTAATGAAAAATCTCGCAAAAATCGATATTTTATAAGAAAGAAAACAATTTTCTATCCGATAGCCGAGTCACCCCGCGACTCGAAGCGGGCATGCAAAAATGCGGCAGGATAAAGACGGTTGTCTGGCAGGTTTGCATGGACTGTCAGGATAACAACCGATAAAAAAGGGACTGGTGACTATTTGGAAACCTGTCCCTTCTATTTTGAATTATTAAAAAAAAATAAATTTCCCTTGTGAAATCACATTGATACTCTATAATATATGTATATAATATTATGAAGGGGAAAAGCTATGACAGATAAAAGTTCTAATCCGTTCAAAAACGAAGATATAGTTAAAGATGAAAATACTACAGAATCTAAAGAAACAGAAACTCCTGTAGAAGATGAATCTAAAAAAGAAGAAACAAAATCAGAAGACAATAAAAAATTGCAAGAAGCTTATGACAAATTAAATCAACAGTACATAAGACTTGCTGCAGATTTTGACAATTATAGAAAACGTCAAGAACAAGAACGTGAAAGTCTTGTAAAATACGGAACAGAAACTGCCCTTAAAAAAATGCTTGAAGTTTTGGATAACTTTGAACGTGGACAAAAGGCGCTTGAAGGTGTTGAAGATAGTGCAAAAGTTAAAGAATGTTTTCAACTTGTTCACAAACAAGTATGGGATACTTTGTCAAAATTAGGTCTAGAAGAAATCAAAGCTGTTGGTGAAGAATTTGATCCTAATTTCCACGAAGCTGTAATGCAAACCCCAACAACTGAACACCCAGAACACACTGTAATCAACGAATTACAAAAAGGTTACAAGGTAGGGGATAAAATCTTGCGTCCAACGCTAGTTAACGTTGCAACTCAAGGTTAGAATTTTACAGATTTGAGGACTAGAAGGAAGTATTAAAAAAGAACAATGGCAGATTATTATGATATATTAGGGGTCACTAAAGAGGCGACCAAAGAAGAAATAAAAGTGGCTTTTCGTAGAAAAGCTAGAGAATTACACCCAGACGTTAACAAAGCTCCAGATGCAGAAGAAAAATTTAAAGAATTAGGTAAAGCCTACGAAACTTTATCTGATGAAAACAAACGTGCAACTTATGACCAATATGGCGAAGATGGTTTGAAAAATGCAGGTTTTGATACAAATGGACCTTTCGCTGGTGGATTTGGTGATATAAATGATATTTTTGAATCTTTCTTTGGCGGATTTGGTGGTTTCGGATTTGGCGGAGGTGTTGACCCAAATGCTCCTCAACGTGGTGATGATTTAAGATATGACATCAAATTGAAATTTGAAGAAGCTGTCTTTGGATGCAATAAAGAAATTAAATTTGACCACCTTGAACTTTGTCCAGATTGTAACGGTACTGGTGCTGAAAAAGGTAGTGCTAAAAAAACTTGTCCTCAATGTAATGGTTCTGGTCAAGTGAAAACAGTTACGAGAACTCCACTAGGTAATTTTGCACAAGTTACGATATGTCCGCACTGCCACGGTTCTGGACAAGTTATTGACAAGCCTTGTAAAACTTGTAACGGTCATGGTCAATTAAACAAAGAAAAGAAAATTGAAATAAAAATACCTGCTGGTGTTGACAATATGTCTAAAATTCGTGTTTCTGGCGGTGGTGATTGCGGTACAAATGGCGGACCAAACGGAGATTTGTTCGTAGTTGTTCGTGTTGAATCATCTGATTATTACAAACGTGATGGTATAAATGTATTTACTGAACTTGAAATTTCTCCAGCTCAAGCTGTTGTTGGTGACAATGTTACAATCAAAACTCTAGACGGTGAAAAGACTATTCAAGTTCCAGCTGGTGCTCAGCACGGTAATATTGTGAAAATTAAAGGTGCTGGTGTTCCAATTCTTACAAGACCTTCACAAAGAGGCGATCATATTGTAGTATTAAAAGTGAAAGTTCCTACTCGTTTGAATGAAGAAGAAAAAGCACTTTACCAAAAATTGTATGAAATTCAAACAGGTAAGAAACCACAAAAATCTATTATGTCCAAAGTTAAGGGAGTTTTTAAATAACCATGCGTAAATTGTTGTTATCTTTAATTTTATGTTTTGCAATATCTGGAAATGCTTATGCTACCCAAGTTTCACAAGATATTCAAGATTTTGTAAATCAAACTTTCCCTCAAACAAATTTCCGTTTTGATGGGGTAATTGTTTTGCCAGATAACACAATGTATTTACCAGTTTTCCCTGCGAAAGTTGAAGAAGTTGAAAAAGTTGGCATCAAAAGTACTTACCCTCTAAATCAATCACTTAAACAAAAACCAGATATGGTAATTTTGAATAATAGATATGTACTTTTGAAGGTAATAAATACAAACGGTAAAAAGACTGTTATTAACTTGATGAATCCGCCAGATGAACTTCAATCTGGTGTTTTGCCACAAGATATTATGCTTCCAAAAGGTTTGGTTATTCCAGAAACTTTGAAGGGTATTATCGGTGATGTTGATGTAAATGTTACAAAAGATACTGGATTAAAAATTAACAATACTAGAACTAAAGGTAAAAAAACAGTTTCTCCAGTTCAAGAGTTGAATAACAAAACTTTTTATATCGCAACAGGTATAAATAAAAATATTCAAGTAATTCAATCAAATTCAAAAGTTGCTGAATATTCTCTAGCGCAAGATGCAATTATCAATGATATTAAATCTTATAATGGAGAATTTTTGTTGGTAACATATTTTGATTCAAAAACAATGAATATTATTTCTTTGATGGATGAAAAAGTTATCAAACAAATACCTTTTGATGTTTGTCCAGAGCAAATTTTGATTGATAATAATCATAAACTTGCATATATTTCATCTGGTTCAAATTCTAGTATTTATGTATTTAGCCTAGAAACGATGACATTAAAAAGACAGTTGAAAGTTAATGGAATGTGCGAAAAGTTGACTTTGTCTGAAGATGGTTCAAAAATCTTTTACGTAGATAGAAATACTAATAATATTTGGGCAATGGAATTGGATAATAATTACATGTTGAAAAATATTGGTAGCTTCCCAAATATTTCAAAAATTGCTTACGTAAATGGAAAAATTTATATAATAAGTAGAACTCAAAATAGACTTGCAATTGTGGATTATGATACATTGGAATTGCAAGCAGAATTAGAGGTTTGTGAAAAACCTGTTGATTTGTATGCTAAAAACGATGAATTGTATATTTTGGGGGCTGCGGAAAATTTAGTTGAAGTTCTTGATACTAAAGAAGATGTAATTACAGATAAATTATTTTTAAACACAAACGCATTTGCAACAAATATTACACCTATTGAAAATACTGATATGATTATGGTTACAAATGCTCGTTCTGGTTTGTATTCAGTTATAGATACAGCAACAAAAGAAATTGTGAAAACAAGTCCGCTTGATGTTCCAGTTCGTTCAATTGTTGTTGTTGATAAGGTTAAAACAATAAAATGATTATAGAAACATTTGATAACACGACTCAAGAAGTCTTGAAAGAATTAGAAAAAACCCAAAAACAATTTTGGAATATTTCACGACCAACTGCGGAATTTTTGTACAATTTGATTGTTGATTCCAAAGCAAAAAGTGTTGTAGAAGTTGGAACTTCTAACGGTTATTCTGGAATTTGGTTAGGCAAAGCTCTTAAAAAAACTGGTGGTAAGTTGACTACAATTGAGTTTTACGATAAGAGATTAGATGTCGCAAAAGAAAATTTTGAAAAATGCGGAGTTGGGGATATTATTGAAACCAGAAAAGGCGATGCCGCAACGATTTTGGAATATTTGCCAGAGGATTTTAGGATAGATTTCGCATTTATTGATGCGAATAAATCGCAATATATTAAGTTTTTCGAATTTATAAAACCACATTTAAACGTAGGTGGTTATATTGCTTGTGATAATGTAATTTCTCACGCAGCAAAAGTACAGACATTTTTAGATGCAATTGATGCAGACCCTGATTTCGAAAATGTAGTTTTACCACTTCCTGCAGGCTTGTCTTTGGGTAAAAGGATAAGATAAGTCTACAAGTTGGTTACATAACATTTTCATACTATTCAGAATGAGGATACAGCTGTTTCCCCTCCACTCTGAGGGAGGGGAAGAATTTCAATACGAACTATGTGAGTATTAGAAATTCAGGGGAGGGGGATATTTAATTTCAAACCCCTCCTCGAAATCAAAGATTTCGGTCCTCCCACAATCTGGGGAGGACAATTCTTGGAGTATCAATTGTATAGTCTTAGCCTGTTTTTTACATTCAATTACTTGTCCCTCAGAATAATAGCACTATTTTCCCTCCCCAAGGGTGGAGGGACTAAGGGAGAGGATTTTTCTTTTTTCTAATCAACCCTTCTCCTAACCTCAGCCATACGGCACGCAGTTTCACACAACTCAACTTCGTTTCGTTGGTTCAGCTAGTGTCCCTCGGAGAGGAATTATGTTCAATATCTTAACAAGTTTGTCATACTGAGCGGAGCGAAGTATCTCAAGCTGAACAAGTTCAGATTAACCCCTCATCCTAACCTTCTCCCAAGGGAGAAGGAACACAGAATTTCCCTCTCCTTGAGGAGAGGGTTAGGGTGAGGAGGTAAACCGAACACACTTGTCATGTTGAACTTTACAAAGCGAACCGTTGAGCTGTAGGCGAAACGTGTGAGTCTGTATGCGTTGACGAAGCCATTAGCTGTTTCAGCATCTCTAACTGGTGCATTTAGCCAGAAATTCTAAAACAAGTTCCTCACAACATTTCTCACCCTCCTCTAGACTTTAGGCAAAAAATACGTTATAATAAACATGTTATTGGAAGTTTATGAGGATTGGTTATAATCGTGAGTTTTTGGCATAAAAAATCTGGTTTTACATTGGCGGAATTGTTGATAGCGATTGGGCTTTTGGGGTCTGTTGCAGCGTTGACAATCCCAACTTTGGCATACAATTACCGTGGAAAAGTTTTGGAACAACAGTTCCGCTCAACATATAGCGAAGTCAAAGAAATTGGCGCTAGAATGAACTATGAAAATGGCGATGTTGGTGAGTTCGCTTATAAATGTGTATATACTGATATGTCAAAAGCCCCAAACTTTAGATGTGGTACTCAAACTGCTGCAGGTAAAAATGTCTATGGTGATACAAGACGTTGGGCAAGTGAATTTATGTCATATTTAGCAGGAGGTGCACCTTTTGATAAGAATGCTAATTCAAGTAATGGTATAAGTGGGAGGTTAAAACAAATATATAAAGATGCTGGTGCTCCGCAAGGACCAAAATGGTTTCATAATACTGAAACTGAAGATAAAACAGGATCTCCAGGAATTGTTTGTGATAACGGTGGAATTTGGACTGATTCAAAAGGTCGTATATGGACTTTCAATGGTGAAAATCAGTTCGTTTGTGTTGATATAAATGGAACAGCTGCGCCAAATAGAATGAATATAGATACATTTATTTTTAAACCAATGACAGCTAAAGAAATAGCTATATATATAAATAATGAAAACCCAGATGACCCGCATGTTGGCAATTATTCTGGTCAATTTGTTCTTTGTGATATAAATAAAATCTCTAGTGATAGTTGGGGGAATAAAATGCCAAGTCAAACTGGATACAGAAAAGGTTCTGGGTCTGCGGTTGATTATTGCTATTTTAATGAACCTGTAGAAAATATTGCCGCTATGGACTGGGCTGATAGATTAGGAAATAAAAAAGATACAGGTACTTCTGCAAAAGGTAAGACTGTAACTCGTCATAACAACTACTGGACTGATTATATTAACTATAGATAGGGGTTAATCTGAACTCGTTCAGCTTGAGATACTTCGCTCCGCTCAGTATGACGGGCTTGTTAAGATATTGAACATAATTCCTCTCCGAGGGAGAGGTTAGGAGAGGGGTTTATTAGAAAAAAAGAACCCTCTCCCTTAATCCCTCCACCCTTGGGGAGGGAAAATAGAGTTCAGTCATTCTGAGGGGTAAATAATTGAATGTAAAAAACAATATTACAAATTTACCCGAAGAATCTCTATCCTATGCGTTTAGATAAATCTTCTCTCTCAAAGAAGAAAACAGATTAAGACCATACAATTGATACTCCAAGAATAATGTCCTCCCCAGATTGTGGGAGGACCGAAATCTTTGATTTCGAGGAGGGGTTTGAAATTAAATATCCCCCTCCCCTGAATTTCTAATACTCACATAGTTCGTATTGAAATTCTTCCCCTCCCTCAAAGTGGAGGGGAAACAGCTGTATCTTCATTCTGGGTAGTATTTTATATCCTATGCATTGAGTTAACCCCTCTCCCTGCCCTTAGTTATACGGCACTCAGTTTCATAGGTTCGGCTTGTTCTGTTTACCACCTCACCCTAGCCCTCTCCTCAAGGAGAGGGTAAAACTATTGGTTCCGCTAGTGTCTCTTGGAGAGGGAAAATGTTATGTAACGAACTTATTTCCCTATTTCCCTTGTCCCTTTTTCCTTATACATCAACCCCTCTCCCTTAATCCCTCCACCCTTGGGGAGGGAAAATTTACGTAACGAACTTATAGACTTATTCACTTATCAACTTATAGACTTATAGACTTTATTTATGTTATATTTATCAATATACGGGTTTTTCGTATTGGTTATTTAATTTTAGTTAGGAGAAATCAAGATGAGTGAAGATTGTATTTTTTGTAAGATTATTAACGGGGATTTTGGAACAGAGTTTGTTTATGAAACAGAAAATACTGTTGTTTTTAAAGACATAAATCCTAAAGCTCCAGTTCATTTGCTTGTGTGTCCTAAAAAACATATTCAATCTTTAATTGAATTAGATGATAAAAATTTGATGGCTGAACTTATGCAAGCTGTCAAAGATTCTGCTAAAAAAGCTGGGCTAAAAGCATATAAAGTTCAAATAAATACTGGCAAAGAAGCTGGACAAGAAGTTATGCACTTGCATATTCACGTTATGGGAAAAGCCGAATAATAAAATATAAATACAAACTAAGAAAGGGAAATTAATAATGAAAAATGGTATAGAAAATGGTTATTATCATGAAATTACCCCTGGAGGATACGGAATTGCTATCAAAGCTGGAAAAGTTTTGTTTTCTGAACAATCTCCATTCCAAAAGGTAGAAGTTTTTGAAACTGATTCAAAATTAGGCAGAGTTTTAACTCTTGATGATTTGATGATGACAACTGAAGGTGATGAATATCATTACCACGAAATGATTGCGCATATTCCTATGATGCAACATCCTTGTCCAAAATCAGTTCTTGTAATTGGCGGTGGCGATGGCGGTACAATCAGAGAAGTTTTGAAACACAAGACTGTTGAAAAAGCTGTTCTATGCGAAATCGACGGTATGGTTATTGAAGCTTGTAAAAAATATCTTCCAACTATTGCTTGCGAATTAGACAATCCGAAAGTTGAAATTTTGGTTCAAGATGCAATTGAGTATATTAAAGATAAAAAAGATGAATTTGATATTATCTTGATTGATTCAACTGACCCAATGGGTCCTGGGGAAGGTTTATTCACCGAAGAGTTTTACACTAATGTTAAAAATGCTCTTAAAAAAGGTGGTATTATGGTTGCTCAATCAGAATCACCTTTTACAAATAAAGAAGAAATCAAAAAAATGTATGACTTGTTGAAAAAAGTATTTCCAACAGTTTCAACCTACACTTCAAATATTCCAACATACCCTGGTGGATATTGGGCTTGGGCATTCTGCTCAGTTGATGTAAAACCTTTGGAATATTTTAATGATGAAAGAGCAAATGAAATTATTCCAACTTGTAAGATTTACAACAAAGAATATCACAATGCTCGTTTCGCATTGCCAAATTATTTGAAAGAATTATTATAATTTTGAGAAAATAATTTTAAAAGGTGGATGATTTTGCTAAATCTATTCACCTTTTTTTAATTAATCCTTTTGGACAGCTTGCATTTTTTGTGCCATAAGCGTATGATATAAGGGTTAAGTTTTCTTAAGTGAATATTTTATTTTTTATTTAGTTAGGGTACAATAGATTTATGGCAACAGAGGAAAAATTATATTCAGATATTCCGCCTACAAAATTAAGGAATAAAGAGGAGAAATTCAAACCAGCAAAGACAAATCGCTTTTGGCTTACTATTGCGAGTTTGTTCTTCTTTAATATGCTTCAAAATAGATTTTACGCATTTAGATATACAGGGGAAGAAAATTATACTGAAAGAGATAAAAATACCCCAACAATTCTTTTTGCGCCTCATTGTAACTGGTGGGATGGTATTGTTATGTACAATATTACTCACAGAATTTGCCATAAAGAAATTCGTTTGATGGTTGAAGAGTTGAATAGATTTCCACTTCTTAGACGTGGTGGTGCTTATTCTGTTAACAAAAAATCTGCTCAATCTGCAATGAAAGCTTTGCAATATTCAGTAGATGTTCTTGGGGATTTGAGAAATGTTTTATGTATTTTCCCTCAAGGTATTATTAGACCACCTCACTTCAGACCATACAAATTCCAAACAGGTTTAGCTTATATTGCTCACAATGCAGTGAAAAGATATGGTAAAGTTAATTTAATTCCTGTTTCAATTGATTATTGCTTCTTGCGTGATAATAGACCAGAAGTAATTGTTGATTTTGGTAAACGTATTGAATTAACTGATGAAAATATCAATAGACACGAATATACAAAATTCTTAGAAGCTGCATTAACTCAAACTTCTGATGAGCAATTTAAAAATATTTCTCAAGGTAATATGGATGACTACAAGATTTTGTTTAAACAACATCTAAAATGGTATCGTCGTATTGAGCAAAGATTAAAAAGTATTGATTTACCAGATGTTTCTGAGGTGTAATTTTTTGTAAAAATACTTTTCTCATTATAGGGATTTATGTTATTATCTTTCTATGAATTTTGAAGAGAAAACATTAAATTCCAAAGTTGTTTATGATGGAAAAGTTATTACTGTAATAAAAGATGACGTTGAAGTTGCAGATGGTCACAAATCTTTTAGAGAAGTGATTTTACATTCTGGCGGTGTTGTAATTTTGGCAAAGAAGGATGAAGATACAATTCTTCTTGTTAAACAATATCGTTATCCATTGAAAGAAACTGTTTATGAACTCCCAGCTGGGAAATTAGAAGTTGGTGAAAATCCAGACGATGCTTGCAAAAGAGAATTAGAAGAAGAAACTGGTTATCAAGCACGTAATTGGACTTCTTTAGGTTATATCAATACAACTCCTGGGATTTGTACTGAAAAATTGTACTTGTATCTTGCTACAGGTTTAGAGTTTGTTGGTGAACATCCTGACGAGGGTGAAATTATTAAATGTTTTGAATTTCCACTTGTTGAAGTAAAAAATATGATTAAGAGTGGAAAGATTAATGATGCAAAAACAATCTGTACAATTGCAAGAGCAGATATGCTAAAAGATTAATAAGAGGTTTGGTATGATAAAAATGATTGCAACAGATATTGACGGAACAATTCTCAAATGGGGATTGGATTTTTCTTCTGCAATGAAAAATTGTGTGAAAAGATTGAAGGATGCGAAAATCAAAATGGTTCTTGTCACAGGAAGAATGCACTGCGCAACTTTACCTGTTGCAAAAGAACTTGGGTTAGATACTCCGATTATTTCATATCAAGGCGGACTTATTAGAACTATAGATGGCGAAACTCTTTTTCAAGAAACATTGAATGAAGATTACGCAAAAGAAATTATTCAATGGGCTAGAGAAAATGATATTCATATCAATTTGTACTTGGATGACAAATTGTATGTTGAACATGATAACGAAATTGTGAAAAGTTATACAGATGGAAAATTTATTGATTATACGGTTTGTTCATTTGATGATTTAGAGATTAAAAATGTAAATAAAATTCTTGCAATTGATTTAAACGACCCAGAAAAAGTTACTGGTTGGGTAAATTTGTTGAGAGAAAAATACCCAGATTTGTATATTGTTAAGTCAACTCCATACTTCTGCGAAATTGGCAGTAAAGATGCAAAAAAATCAAACGGAGTTCATTTTTTGTGTCACATGTGGGGAATTAAGCCCGAAGATGTTTTAACAATTGGTGATCAAAATAATGATATTGATCTTGTGCAATGCGGTGGAATTGGTGTTGCAATGGGGAATGCCACTCCAGAATTAAAAGAATGCGCAGACTTTATTACTGACACTGTTGAAAATGACGGATTTGTAAAAGCTATAAATAAATTTGTAATTCAACCATTGGACTAATTTTATATTTAGTTTGGATGTTTTTGTGGGTATAACTCTGTTCCGCAGAATGGACAATGTGTAAGATTTTTGTTCTCTTTTTTGAAAACTTTTTTACATTTTGGACATTTGATAATATTTTTTCTAAAGAATGCAATAATGCCAATGAGAGATAATATTATGGCTTGTGAAATAATGAAAAGCCCAACAAGAAAAAGAAGAAGATAACCAAATACGGTGAAAACTCCAGATGGTGAATAATAAAATGGTAAATCATAATCGTATTCATAATCGCCATCACAAACTGCACATCCTGTAGATGTTTCTTGCGCAGCGGGTCTTGATACGACAACTGAACTTGGTGGAGCTTGGAAATCCATTTTAATCCTCTATTCTTTTCTAATTATAACATATTTACTCAATCCGTGCTATAATTTTTTAATAAAAAGGAGAGTTCAAAAATGTATAGAATCGGCATTGGATATGATATTCACAAACTTGTTGAAGGAAGAGATTTGATACTTGGCGGTGTGAAAATTACTCACGAAAAAGGGCTTCTTGGTCATTCTGATGCTGATGTGTTAATCCATGCAATAATAGATGGACTTCTAGGAGCTTTAGCATTAGATGATATTGGAACTCTTTTTCCAGATACAGACCCAAAATATAAAGATATTGATAGTACAATTTTGCTTAAACATGTTTACGAACTTGTTCAGTCAAAGGGGTATAAGATTGTAAATATAGACAGTAATATTATTGCTCAAGCACCAAAGATGATGCCTTATATTCCTAAGATGAAAGAAGTTTTGTGCAAAATTTTAAGTACTAATCCAGATGATTTTTCTATCAAAGCAAAAACAAAAGAAAAGCTAGATGCGGTTGGTCAAAAACTTGCGATAGAAGCTAATGCGGTTGTGTTGTTGGAGTCTATGAACTAATTAAAAAGTCTATAGGTCTATAAGTTGATAAGTGGATAAGTTCGTTACAAGGGAAAAGGAAGAAGGAAATAAGGGAATAAGTTCATTACATAAAGAGTTGATAAGTCCATAAGTGGATAAGTCACCCTCTCCGAGGGAGAGGGTAGGGAGAGGGGTTGATTATAAAAGAAAAACCCTCTCTCGAAATTGTATCTTTTCGCAACAGCTTAAAGACAATTTCACTCAACCTAAAGGTACGCAGTCTCACAAGGTTCAGCTTCGCTTCACCTGTTCGGCTAGTGTCTCCCTTGGAGAGAGTTGTGCGCAACAGTCATTCCGAATTTAGTTCGGAATCTCTATCAGAACGCCTATGTTAGAGATCCTTCGCTCTGCTCAGGATGACGATTGCGTTAAGTTTTTCTTTAATTGTAACAGAATGTAAATACAAGTTTTAAAGAGTCGCAAATCTAGTTATAATGCTCTATATGATACGATGAGGTTGGGTGAAATTTATCTATTCTCATGCAAAAAATTAAAAAGACCTGTTTTTATCATAGTGTGTAGTGTGAAAATAGAAAGGTTTTGATATGACTCAAATTTCTGGGGTTTCGAATTATAGTCCTGTTAATTATGTGAATTTTAAAGGTAAAACAGAAAATGTAGAAAAGGCAAATAGTGTAGATGAAAAAGCTGCTTTGAATGCCGAAATGCCAGAAGATTCTTTTGAAATTCAACACAAAGAAGGCAAAAGAGAATTGACAAAAGCTGATAAACAAGCAATTGTTCAAAAAGCAAGAGCTAAAGCTGCGGGATGGTCAATTTTTGGTGAAGGGTTTAGTACTTTGTATTATGCCTTACGTTCAGATAAAACAATTGCTGAAAAATTTGATTTGGATTTAAAAGAAGATAAAAAGTTAATCAAACAGATTAAACGTGACCAAACTCTTGCAACTTTACCTGCTGTTATCCCAGGTTTAGGTTCTTTGGGTGCGTTAGTTGCTTATATTTATTGTAAAAATCAAGACCCAGAAGATATAGATGTTCATTAGGAATTATAAGATAATTTTAAATAAAGCAGGTTAGGACAAATGTTCTGACCTGTTTTTTAACTTATAGTCTTTTATTGACCTTCTTCCCTTGTCCCTTGTTTCCTTTTATCCTATAATCAACTTATGAAAGAATTTGATTTTTATATAGTTCCGACACCTATCGGCAATTTGGAAGATATTACGTTGCGTGCAATTGAAGTTTTGAAGTCAGTTGATTTGATTGCTTGCGAGGATAGCAGGGTTACTCAAAAACTTCTTAACCACTTTAATATCAAAACTAAGTGCGTTTCTTATCACAAATACAATGAAAAAGAACGCATTTCACAAATTGTTGAGTTTTTAGAAGGTGGTGGAAAAATGGCGCTTGTTTCTGATGCTGGAACTCCTTTGATTTGTGACCCTGGGTCTGTAATTGTGAAAGAATTGACGGAAAGAGGTTTTTCTATAACATCTCTCCCTGGGGCAAATGCTGTTGTTACTTTTCTTTCAAGAGTTTCAAGAGTTGATGAAAAATTTTCGTTTGTAGGATTTTTACCGAAAACTCAAATTCAAATTGAAAATATTGCAAAAGATTATATAAATAACGATTTTGTTTTTTATGAATCACCTAATAGAATTATAAATACACTTAAAATTATTCAGAATGTTCGACCAGATGCAAAAGTTGCCGTTGGTAGAGAATTAACTAAAGTTTTTGAAGAAGTTGTTATTGATAAAATCGAAAATGTTATAAAATATTTTGAGGAAAATATTTCAAAAGGGGAATTTGTTGTAATGATTTTCCGAAGTGAAAAAAATTCCGAAGAAAATGAAATTGAAATTAGGATAAAACTATTGCAGGACAAAGGTTTCAGTGCTAAAGATATTTCTATAATTTTGTCTGAATTATACGGTTTTAACAAAAATAAAATATACAAACTTGCAATAGGTAAATAGATGTAAATTTTTTGTACTTTTTCATGAATTTATGCTAAACTTTTTATTGGAGAGTAGTGAGAGTTTGTTAAGGAATAAATTTTGAACTTTAATGTTACAAAAAAGTTAGTATTTGCGGCTATTTTGGTATTTTTATCTCAAAATTCAAGTTTTGCTGTGGATGATGTTTGGGGAGGAATGGGTCTTTCTGACGATTCTGTGCAGTATAACAATGATTACGCTAATACAGTGTTTGAAAAATATACAACTCCATCAAATAATCAAACTCCAGATATTTCAACAAAACAATATCCAACAAATTTATCTACTCAAACAACAACCTCTTCTGTAAGTAAAGAAAACAAAACTATTAAGAGTATTGAATTCTATGGATTAAATTCTGTTCCACAATCTGAAATTACAGATAAAATGCAAATGAAAGCGGGTGAAGAATATACTCGTGAAAAAATGCAAACAGATTTGAAAACTATTTACGAAACAGGATATTTTACCGAAAAGATGAAAGCTATTCCGACAACTAATCCAGACGGAACAGTTTCTGTAAAAATTGTTGTGGAAGAAAACATTCCTGTAAAAGATTTTACTATTGAGGGTAATTCCGTAATTCCTACTGAAGATATTTTAGCTACTTTGACTGGCATGAAAGGAAAACCTCAAAATATTACTCAACTAAACATTGCAATCTCCAAAATTCAAGATTTATACCAAGAGAAAGGTTATATTCTTGCAAGAATTGATTCTGTTACAGATGACCCAGATGGTACAATCAATATTAGTATCAAAGAAGGTATCATCGACAAAATTATGATTGAAGGTAACGAAAAAACTAAGGATTATATCGTTGCTAGAAACATTTTGACAGAACCAGGAATGATTTATAACGAAAATCTTATTAAAGAAGATTTGGTAAGATTATATGCAACTCAAGCGTTCAAAGATGTAACAAGAGAAATTGAACCGAGTGAAGATATTCCAGATGCGTATGATATTACTATCAAAATTCAAGAACAAAGAACTGCAAGTATTTCTGTTGGTGGTGGTTTGGATACAGTTACTGGTTTGTTCGGTTCTATGGGGATTACAGAAAACAATTTCCGTGGCAGATGTGAAAGACTTTCATTAACTGGTTTAGTTGGTACTGGTGTAATTCTTAACGATTCATCTGTTAAAGACCACATGAATATTCAAGCTGAATTGAGTTATTTCAAACCATATTTTTATAATGCTGATACTTCTTTAAACACTAGAATTTTCTTCAGAGATTTTGGTTCGTACCAAGTTCCGTTGGCGGTTGAAAGAAGATATGGCGGTGAAGTTACTTTGGCTCACAAGCTTAAATTTAACAGACACGCAACTGCAACATTCAGTTTAGGTGCAGAAAATATTGATGTTAAAGAAGGCGATTTCAATGGTATTTCTGCATTATATAGAAGATATAATATTCCAATTTCTGACCGTGCAAAACAATTGGAAGGCGGATTGTTCTTATCTTTGAGCCCAGCATTGTTATATGATACACGTGATTCTGCTACAGTAACAAGACACGGTACAATGGCAAGTTTGAGATTTGATGAAAATATTGGGCTAAATGGATTTGACAAAACTAACGGTAAACTTACTGGTATGATTAAACAGTATGTTCCAGTTGCGAAGAAGTCATCTTTATCTTTCACAGTTAAGGGCGGCGGTGCAATTCATGGTGATATTCCAGAAGTTATGGCATATCGTTTAGGTGGACCTTATACTGTTAGAGGTTTCAAGATGAGCGGTGTTGGTACAGGTAACGCTTTTGTAATGGGTTCTGCTGAATTTGCAACACCAATTCCTTTCTTGGATAGAACAAGAATTGCGTTCTTAAACAATTTGAGATTCACAGTTTGGGCTGATGCTGGTAAAGTATTTGATGGTACAATTACCAACAAGCTATATGATAGACCAATGTACGCAGTATCTGCTGGTGTTGGGTTGAAGGTATTTATCCCTGGAATGGGACCATTATCAATTGATTATGGTATTCCACTTACTAACCCTGGTAATAACGGTTCTAAAAATGGATACTTTACATTTGGTGTAGGTGATTTATTATATTAATTATAAAAAATAAATAGGAGGAACTATGAAAAAAATAAAATTGATGGCTCTATTAGCAGCTGTAGGTTTAACTTTCTCAATTGGTACAAGTGCTAACGCTGAAGTTGGTTATTTAGATTACCAAAAAGTTTTAGACAATTATCCTGCTGCTCAACAAGCTGTAAAAGATATTGATGCAAAAGGTCTTGAACTTCAACAATATATGCTTGAAAAAGAAAAACAATACAAAACTTTGGATACTCCATTAAAGAAACAAAATTTTGAAACTCAAACAGCTAATGAATTTAAAGCAAAACAAGATGCTTTATATAAATTGAGAAGCGACAAAGAAACTCAAATTTTAAACCAAGTTCAAGCTGCTGCAAAATCAGTTATGGTTTCACAAAGATTGGATGCAATCTTATCTGACCAAGTAATTTTTGTTGGTGGTGTTGATGTAACTGATTTGATTATTCAACAATTAAAATAGTATTTGTTAAAGTGGATAAGTTTATAGATTTTTAGATAAAATTTATTTTGACTTATCCGCTTTTTAACTTATAAAGGAGAAATATGAAATACTCAGAAGATGGAACACAGTATCATGTTGGTATTAAAGCTGGTGATGTTGGTGAATATGTAATTTTGCCAGGTGACCCCAAAAGATGTCAAAAGATTGCACAGTATTTTGATAATCCTCAACTTGTGGCAGATAGAAGAGAATTTGTCACATATACTGGTTATTTAGATGGTGTGAAGGTTAGTGTAACTTCTACTGGTATTGGTGGTCCTTCTGCTTCAATTGCAATGGAAGAACTTGTAAAATGCGGAGCTAAAACATTTATTCGTGTTGGAACTTGTGGTGGAATGCAAGTTGACATCAAGGGTGGTGATATTGTTATTGCAACTGGTGCAATTAGAATGGAAGGAACTTCTAAAGAGTATGCTCCAATTGAATTTCCAGCTGTTGCAAATTTGGATGTAACAAATGCTTTGGTTCAAGCTTCTAAAAATCTGGGTTATCCTTGTCATACAGGGGTTGTTCAGTGCAAGGATGCTTTTTATGGTCAACATAATCCAGAAATAATGCCAGTATCTTATGAATTGCAAAACAAATGGGAAGCTTGGAAACGTTTAGGTTGCTTGGCTTCTGAGATGGAATCTGCGGCATTATTTGTTGTTGCAAGTTTTTTGAAAGTTAAAGTCGGTTCTGTATTTTTGGTTGTTGCAAACCAAGAAAGAGAAAAACAAGGACTTGAAAATCCCGTTGTTCACGATACGGAAAAAGCGATTAAAACAGCTATTGAAGCGATTAAAATATTAATAAAAGGATAGATTTTATGTTCGGTAAAAATAGAATGGAATATGTGATTAAAACATGTTCAACAGAAAATGCTCAGGATTTACAAAATTTACTCAACGAAATGTCAATGAATGGTTGGGAATTATATAGTATGCACGAATCTGGAGATGAAGAAAATCCTCAGATGAATTGTATTTTTATGCGACCATCTAAACCTGAAAACAATTCTGATAGTGACATAATCAATATTTCTGATTTTAAAAGTCAAATGGAAAAAATGCTTTCTCCAAAATTGACCGAATATGAAAAATGTCTTGAAATTCAATCTCAAATTCGTTCTCAGAAAAATAAGATAAATAAAATCAAAGCTGAATTGGATAACGAAGCTCCTGCAACTGTTTCAAGAAACAAATTGAACGATAAAATTTCTGCAGGTTTGAAAGAATTAGATGATTTGAAAGCTCATTTGAACAAAGCAACTTCACCAGATTTGATGTATTCAAAACTTCATGAAGAAAAACTTACTATTTATTTAAGTGAAGAACTTTTGGGATTTGTTGATTCTGAAAGAGATAATTCTGGCGAAGAACTTATTGCTGAAACTGTTAAATCTAGATTGAAATTGACAGAAGAAGTTGGTTATATTATTCCAAAAGTTGTATTTAAAGATGATGAAAATCTAAACTCTTGTGAATTTAGTATTCGCATTCGTGGAATGGAAGTTTTTAGAGCTGGTGTTTGCCCAGGATATTTGATGTTTTATGCTGATGAACTTCATACAGAACATAAGATTAAGAACTCAATTTCTGCTGTTGATGAAATTACAGGAAGAAAGGTTACTTGGGTAGAAAAAGACAAAACCAAAGATTTTTGGCAAAAAGGTATAACTTCATCTGAATATATTTCAAAAGCTTTAGAGTATGTTGCTATAAAGTATGTTGATGATTTGCTTGATTATGATGATATTGATAAATATTTAGAAGTTGTTGAAAAGGAAAATGATTTCTTGATTGAAAATATTATTCCAGATTTGCTAACATATTCAGATTTGAAATATATTATGACAAGTTTGATAAAAGAAAAAGTTTCAATTAAAAATATCACCTACATTTTTGAAAAAATTAATGATTTTGCAGAAGAAGGCAGCAAGGCAGACATACTGAACAAAATTAGGTTATCTTTATCAAGACAAATTTGTAGAAAATATACAAACGAAGATGGTGAAACTATTAGCGCATTTGAACTTTCAGAAAAAACATATTCTGATATTGTTCTAGGCTGTGATGAAACTGAAGATTCATTGATTAAAATTGATGGAGAAGTTGCTGAAAAATTGGCATTAAAAATCCAAAAGAAAGCTAAAAAATTAAATATTTATTCTCCAAAATTGATTGTTCCAATGGATTACAGACAAATATTCTTTACATTGTTATCTATGTATATCAATGATATTACAGTACTTGCACAAGAAGAAATTGGCTGTACATTCAAAATTGATAGCCTTGGTGAAATATAGTTACTAATCCTAAAAAATAAAAATAAATTGGAGTCTAACTTACATCAAAGTTGCAGCGAATACTTTGCTGATTGTCATTATCAGCAAATTTATGCAAACCAAAATTCCAAGTATTATTAGTAACTTTTTCATTATTTAATCCTAACCGTTTTATAATGATAAAATAATTTTCGTGGTTTGGTATCCTCTTTTTATAGGAATTTTAAAGTATTTGATTTTGGGCATTTTATGCTAGAATACAAGAAAAAGGAGATTATTATGTCAGATATTAGTGTTAGAGCTATCATAATGGTTATTGATTCTATGGGAATTGGTGCAATGCCAGATTGTAAAGACTTTGGAGATACTCCAGATTGCAATACATTAAAACATGTTTGCGAATTTAATCATGGTTTGTATGTGCCAAATTTAGAAAAAATGGGACTTGGTAATTTACAAGACTTTATGGGTATTAAAAAAGTTGAAAATCCAACTGCAACTTATGCAACCCTTGTTGAAAAATCTAAAGGAAAAGATACAACAACAGGTCATTGGGAAATTGCAGGTATTACTTTGGATAGAGCATTTGCAACTTTTCCAAATGGTTTTCCGCAAGAATTTATTGATAAATTTATAAAAGAAACAAAATGTGGTGGAGTTTTGGCAAATCATCCCGCAAGTGGTACTGCTATTATTGCAGAACTTAATGATGAACATCATGCTACAAAATTCCCAATTGTTTACACTTCTGCTGACAGTGTTTTCCAAATTGCAGTTGATACTGATTTAATTCCTTTAGAAACATTGTATGAATGGTGCAGAATTGCAAGACGAATTTTGACAGAAGATAATTATTATGTGTCAAGAGTAATTGCAAGACCATATAAAATTATTGATGGCAAGCCCACAAGAATTTCAAAAGATAGAAGAGATTATTCAATTGAACCAATTGCTCCAACTTTGTTAAACGAAGTTAAAGATAACGGTGGTAAAGTTATTGGTATTGGTAAGATTGAAGATATTTT
Source organism: Candidatus Methanomethylophilaceae archaeon (assembly GCA_963590665.1). Taxonomy (GTDB): domain Bacteria; phylum Cyanobacteriota; class Vampirovibrionia; order Gastranaerophilales; family Gastranaerophilaceae; genus Zag111. Next base: position 38,078 of record CAVAPR010000004.1, on the reverse strand, counting down.
CTCAAAATCTGGTATCACCCATGCTATTCACACGGGTTCTAATAAAGAAGGTTTAGAATTGACTCTAAAAGCTGTTAAGCATGAGCTTCCTCTAGAAGATATTGCTTATGTTAAAGGAAAAAAATATAATAACCAAGAAATAATTTTCACAAACCTTGTTGATACAGATATGTTATACGGACATAGAAACGATGCAAAAGGTTATGGAAAGGCAATTGAAGAAATTGATACATACTTAAAACCAATTATTGATGCAATGGAAGAATACGATTTACTTATAATTACAGCTGACCATGGTTGCGATCCGACTGTTGCTGGAACTGACCACACAAGAGAAAAAGTTCCATTCTTGATGTATTCAAAATCTCTTCCATCACAAGGAAACTTGGGTGAAATTGAAGGATTTGATTCTATTGCAAGTTTTATTCGTGATTGGATTTAATTTTGTTGTAGAATTTTTAAATTGTTTGTTATATAATTTTGTTGTAGGTTTTAATGCCTACGGGTTGTAAATAATAAGGAGAAAACAAAATGACAGTTAAAGTTAATGATAGTTGTATCGCTTGCGGCGCTTGTGAATCAATTTGTGATGCTGTATTCTCAATTGATGATAAAGCAGTTGTTAACGAAGCTGCTGTAGCTGATAACATGGATGCAGTTAAAGAAGCTGCTGATTCATGCCCAGTTGCTGCTATCGAAGTTGAATAATTAAAGCGATAGATTAAAATACTAGAAGCGGTGATTAGATTTTCTAATCACCGCTTTTTATATAATCTCAAAATATATTTCTTATTTGAATTTTCTCATCATTTTCATAGCTTGAACCATTGCTTTTTTCTCGTTCTTTTTACCAAAGCCGCCAAACATTTTTTTCATTTTGTTCATTCCACCCATCATTTGGCGCATTTGTTCAAACTGTTTTACGTATTGGTTAATTGTATGCATATCCATTCCGCAACCTTTTGCGATACGTTTTTTTCTACTTGTATTCATTAGTTGAGGATTGTCACGTTCTTCTGGTGTCATACTTTGAATAAATACTTCAATCTTTTTAAATTCTGTTTCGCTTGCGTGAGAAATTTTTTCTCTATCAGATTGTTTCAAATTAACCCCTGGAAGCATTCCTAATATTTGATCCATTGAACCAAACATTTTCATTTGTTTTTGCATATTTAAAAAGTCGTTGAAAGAAAATTCAGCCTTACTCATTTTTTCTTGCATTTTTAGGGCTTCTTTTTCATCAAAGACTTCTTGAGCACGTTCTACAAGTGAAACAATATCGCCCATTCCGAGGATTCTTGTTGCCATACGTTCTGGATAAAAATCTTCCAAAGCGTTCAATTTTTCGCCTGTACCTGTTAATTTGATAGGCTTTCCTGTGCAATGAACTACAGAAAGTGCTGAACCTCCTCGAGAATCACCATCCAATTTTGTTAAAACTAAACCTGTCAATCCAATTTGAGCATCAAAATTTTCTGCAACGTGAACTGCTTCTTGACCTGTCATAGCATCAATGACAAGAAGTTTTTCTTGAGGATTGAAAACCCTATCAATAATCAACAATTCTGCCATCATGTCAGTATCAATTTGTAAACGCCCTGCAGTATCAAGGATTAGGACATTAAAACCTTTTTCTTTTGAGTACTCAATAGCTTTTTGTACAATGTTTTGAACATCTTGTGAATCAGGGATTGTAAATACTTCACAGCCTATTTCTTGTCCCAGTGTTTGGAGTTGTGAAATTGCGGCAGGTCTATAAACGTCACAAGCTACTAATAATGGGTTTTTACCTTCTTTTTTTAATTTAACAGCAAGTTTAGCTGATGATGTAGTTTTACCAGAACCTTGCAAACCAAGCATCATAATTAAACTTGGGTGCCCAGACAAATCAAGTGGTTTTGATTCGTGTCCTAATATTTCAACTAATTCATCATGAACAATTTTTACAAGTTGTTGAGATGGATTTACCCCTTGTAAAACATTTTCACCTTCAGCTTTGTCTTTTATTGAAGAAATAAAAGATTTCACAACTCTAAGATTGACGTCTGCTTCTAGTAATGCACGTCTAATTTCACGCAACGCATCTTGCATATTGTCTTGAGTTAACTCTTGAGAATGTGTTTTTGCAATTATATTTTGTAATTTTTCACTTAAGCTGTCAAACATCTATATATCCCTTTGTAAATATTACTATGCCTTGATTTTAGCATGAAAAATATTCAAAAGTCTATAAGTTGGTTACATAACATTTTCCCTCTCCGAGGGAGAGGGATAGGGTGAGGGGTTGATTGAATAAAAGTCTATAAGTGGATAAGTCTATAAGTTCGTTACAAAAGGCTTTAAGGCACTAAGGCACTGAGTTCTTTATGTTTTTAACAGAATAAGGGGCTTAGCTATAGCAAATTCAGTCATTCTGAGCGAATGCAAAGAATCTATAAAAAATCTTCCTCTCCTTGGGGAGAGGATTGAGGTGAGGGGTAAACCTAACAAGTTTAGATAGAGATACTTCGCTCCGCTCAGTATGACACAAACTCGTACTGTCATTCCGAACTAGTTTCGGAATCTCTACCCGAACGCACCAGCTAGAGACCCTGAAACAAGTTCAAGGTGACGTAGTTCTATATTCCATGGAGAGGGGTTGATTGTTCTAATATTCACTTTTTCTTTTTTATTTCGATGAAAAAAGAAAAAGTAGAATCGAAAAAGAAAAACACGAATGATAAAATGGCTCGAGTTATCAGGGGCTTTGCCCCCGAACCCCTATTGAGTACGCCAATAATTCAAGACCGTTTCGGAATTTCTATCCATACGCATTAGTTGAAATTCCTAGTAAGAACATAGCAAGATGGGACTTACCTGCAGCTACCAAATGAAATTGTATTAATATTCCATTTTCCAACCAGCGTTGATGATTGTATTTAAACAGCCTGATGCTAAAGAGTTAAGTGACCCAGAAGAAGAATCATCACATGTGGTTTTATTGGCTGTAACCGTTGGATCTGGGCTATTTGAACCATAATCACTTAATGAACCATCTGATTTAATATCAATTGCAAACAAATCTCTTCCAACCATGTTTGGTGAAGCTGTTCCATTTACATCAACTAGCAAGTGTACCATTTTATTTGTTGCATCCCATTGTCCGCAAATTGCTGCGCCATTTGTATTTTGAATACAATATTCCGTATCAATTGCACTAGCTGCATTGGAATTGATTGTTGTGTAACTTCCTTGCCCTGTACCAGCAATACATCTTTTTGTTTTATCGTCAGATTTACAATTTCTTTTTGAAACCTTGAAATAGTTGTTCAAAAATACCCCAACACCTTTTTCGCAAATCCCATTATTGGCATTAGTACAAGAATTTGGGTTGGCAATTGTTGATTCATATAAATTATCTACATGTTGGTCATTCATCATTGCTTGAACGCTGTCGGCAATTTGGGCATAAGCTTTTTGAAGTTGCGCTGTATATAATCTATTTTTATAGTTTTTCATAACTCCAGGGACTGTCAAAACTGCAACAACTCCAACAATTCCTAATGTAATTAAAACTTCTGATAGTGTAAAACCTTTTTTCATTATATATCCTTTCAAATTAGTATTCCATTACCCAATTGTCTTTCATAATACGTGCCAAGCAACCATGCCCGCCTTGATCACCAGTTGGATTTTTATCATTATCTGGTTGACATTGTGTCCAACCTGTTGCACCATACAGTTCATTTGTATCTGTATCAATAGTAAATCTAAACATGTCACGTCCACCAATATTTGGTCCATCGGTTGCGTTAATATCGAGTGTTACATGACATCTATGTTTTGGTGCAACATCAGTTGAAAAACAATATAATCCAATAGATTCCCCACTTTTTAATGTAGCTTTTGCTGCAGAACTTTCAATGGAAATATCTTTTTCTGTATCAGTGTCAGTAAGGGATCTATATTTTGCATTGAATTTTCCTGTTATTGAATCATTTGCTGGCTTAACGACTTTAAAATATTTATTCAAAAATTCGCCTTGTTTTTCAGTGCTTGCATTTGCTGTATAATAAGGTGTTTGGCTAAAAGCAGTTACATTATAATCGCCACAAGCTTGTTCAATTGCGCTGTATATCATTCCGTACGTTTTTTTAAGCTGTGTTGTATATAACTTTTTATGATAATCTTTCAAAAATCCTGGAATAACAAGTACTGCAATAACTCCAATAATCGCCATTGCGACAAGCAATTCACTAATAGTAAGACCTTTTCTCATACTCTTATAAATATCCTGTTTCTAGCTGTAAACTTATAAATCAATTATACAACTTTTTACCCCTGTTTTCAAGTGGGCGATTTCTTTTATAAATAGGAAACAAGGATGAACAATTTGTCCATCCTTGTTTGTAGTAGTTAATTTGGAGGTAGTCCAAATATTAAGCTTGTGCTTCTTTGATTACAGCTTCTAGAGCTTCAAGAGCATCAGCAGGAAGTTTGTCTAAACCTGCTTTTTCTGTATCTCTTGATTTTACGAAGTTGATTCTATCGTTCATGCGAGCGATAAATTGTTCTGCGTATTCTTTGTTAGCAAATGAAGCATCAAATCCTTCAACATCCATAATTTCGATGTCAGAGAATTTTTCCCATTTGTGGAAGTTAGCTGTACCTTCAACGATTGATTCAATGATGCCTAAAGTGTGTTTTGGTTGAACTTTAGTACCCATAAATTCACCAGTATTCAAGATATAACAATCAACACCTTCTGCAATCAATTCTTTGAATCTTTCGTAATCCATTGCAAGTGGGTAAACTCTGAATGGGTTAGCATAAGGTTCAACAACTAATGCGTTAGGGTCAACACCAGCTGCAAGTCTTTCTGCTGAAGAACGTTTTGTTGCAAGAGTTGCACCCATTGCAGAACCTAATGAAGCTCCTGACAATTTCAATACAGGTGGAATTGTAGGGTCTTTCATCAACCAGAAAATAGCGTTGATTGGTTCGTTAATTCTATCAACTCTGTTTGGAGACCATAATCTTGATTTAACAGCACGACCGTTACCGTTTCTAATATCTTCTGTTACAGAAACAACTTTTCCATCAGCAAGAGCGATTGCGCCAGCATTTTGTTGAGTTAAGATAAATTTGTTATCTTCGCAGCCGATTGGGTAATCTGCTGTTTTATCAAAGTATGCTGGTTCAAGAGCAATTGTGTATTTGTCTTTCATATTGATAACAAATGCGTCATCGTGAAGTACTGTAATATTGTATTTGTTGTTGTGTTTTGCGTGAGTAATTGTTGATTTACCTGAACCAGATAGACCAAATACTGCAACTTGGAAAGATTTTCCATCTGCAAGATTGTAACGTTTCATACCACCGTGGCAAGAAGCAAAACCGTTACGAGCCGCACAACCCCAAGCAAGAGTTAATGTACCTTTTTTGTGTTCTCCAAAGTATTTCATACCCAAAATGCATGCGCAGTTATGTTCTGGATCGAAGAATGTCAAACCGTATGGGAAATCTGGGTGTGACCAATCTGGGTCAGAAAATACGAAAATATCTCCTTCTGCGTATGGTTTAGAATCTGCATACATATTTGCGTAAGCTTCGTTGATGTATTGGAAGTTTAACATCCAAGAGTACATAATATTTTCAAAGCCTTCTGGAATTAACAAGTGAGCTTTTACCATGTAATCTTTATCCAAACCTACAACAACTTCTGTTTTATACATCAATTTATCACGTGTTTTGTAGATAGCTTCACGGATGATTGGTAATAAGTATTTTAAATCACAATTTGGTTCGCCAACGATTTTTCTAGCTGCGGCGCAACGTCCAACAACAGCACCATCGTTGAATAACAATTGGTTAGCACCTTGTGGCAAACCTAATTTTTCTGGTTTATATACAGGCATTCCAGTCAATTCAACTGTTCCTGGAGATGTTCTTGCTAATTTGTATGCTTCTGATACAGTTTTGATTTCTTCAACATTGTTGCCAAAGAATGGAGCTGTAATAGTCGCACGTGCTGCAGACATCATTTGTTTCAATTCTTCTGAATTGGTAAAAAATTCTTTTGTAGTCATAATTTACTCCCTTTCTACTACCAAATATAAAGTGTACAGAATACGCTAAAACCATTTATTGTAATCATTCTACTATAAATTTTAAAACTATACAAGCAATTTAGTAAAAATTTTTTTGAAATTTGGGTGAAAAGTCTATTCTTTCTTGTAACAAATTGCTTAAATCTGGAGCTTGACCTATAATTTTGTTATGAAAAAGTTCGACTTTTTTAATCAGTATAGAGATCCAGTTATTGTGATTAGGGATTATGAGGAGGTTGTTTTCAAAAACAACACTTTTTGTCGTGTTTTCACTCAATTTGGAGATATAAGAAAATTTGCGCATAAGATGAATTTTGATTTCTGCCCTATGGATAGTGAAAATGTTGATTTGTATTCTCCAATCTTTCAAGCAATAGTTTCTAAACAGAATTTTTTCGCTAGAGTTTCATATACTTCTGCATTGGGTAGAACTTCGTATTATGATATGACCGCTGTGAAACGTGGACTTTATACAATTATCTTTTTGGTTGATGTGAGTTCAGATGTTTTGCTTAAAGATAACCAAAAAGAAAGCGAATTGTACAAAGATAAACTTCAAAAATTACAAGAAGAGAACGATGAATTACAGAAAATTCGTCAAAAGGCTCAATCTCAAGCTTTTAGAATTGCATTAATTAATAAAGTATCAAATATTATAAGAGCATCAATGGATATTTCTATGATTTTAAATTCTGCATTGAAAGAATTGGCGATAATGTTTGGCTGTTTTAGAGCTTATTATGCTTCTGCTTGTGATGATGGATTTTCTATAAAAGAAGTTTATGGCGAAAATCGCTATGAAAAAGATTTAAAAATTTCATTTGATGAACATGTGATGAAAAAATTAAATTCTGGAAATATTTCTATTAGTTATTCCCTATTAGAATATGTTGGGGCTGAACCTTTTAAACAGTCTGTTTTGAGAATTATTGTTCCTGTATATCATTTGAATAAAATGATTGGAGTTTTGGTTTTACTAAGCTACCAAAAACGTGAATTGAACGAAGAAATCGAAATTCTTGATGCCGTTTCATCTCAGTTGGGTAATGCAATTATTAGGGCGGAACTTTATCAAAAGAACGCAAAGAACGTTAAAGATTTGAAGGCTGCATTGAATGAGTTGAAAGAAACTCAATTACAATTGATAAACTCTGAAAAAATGGCATCATTAGGTCAATTAGTAGCTGGAGTTGCGCACGAAATTAATACTCCTGTTGCTTCTATCAAGTCAAATAATTCTATAATTTCTAAACTCATACCGCAGATTGAACAAGAAGATTTGAAAGAAATGTTTAGTCAAATTAATTCTATTGATAAAGAAGCGATTGCTAGAATTAGTAATATTGTAGTTTCTCTTAAAAAGTTCGTTAGACTAGATGAAGCTGAACTCCAAGAAGCTAATATTAATAAAGAAATTGATTTGACTCTAGATTTAATTAGCCATGAAACAAAAAATAGAATTGAAATTGAAAAACATTATGGCGATATTCCACCAATAAAATGTTATCCAAATATGCTTAATCAAGTTTTTACAAATATTTTGGTGAATGCTTGTCAGGCAATTGCCGAGGTGGGTAAAATTGTAATTACGACCGATTATAAAGATGGAAACTTGATTGTAAAAATTCAGGACAACGGTCAGGGCATACCTAAAGAGAATTTGAATAAAATTTTTACGGTTGGCTATACTACAAAAGGTGTAGGGGTTGGCACTGGTTTGGGGCTTGCAATAAGTCAAAAGATAATTGACAAACATCACGGCAAAATCCAAGTAAATAGTGAAGTTGGTGTTGGAACAGAATTTATTATTACTATCAAGGGTGAGTAATAAATTGTTACGAAATGTAACATGAGGGTTTTAATTATTACTCAATTATGATTATTTTTAGAAAAACATTTATAAAAATTTTTAAAATAATTTATCTAATTGAGGAAAAGATATGAAAAATGTGTTATTATAGTAGTACAAGTTAATTAAGTGTCAGTATTACCCTTAATAAAATTTCTGACTATAACTTACAAGTAGTAGGAAAATAAAAACATAATTTATGAATTGTAAACAAAATTAACAAATATATTATAAAAAAGGCAATTATATTCGCAGAAAATTTTTTATATAAAAGTAAGGTGTGAATATTTATTGTAGTGTCGGAGGAAAATAATGACAATTAGTGTGAACAGTAAGAAAAAACAAGTGAAAAAAACATTTGACGAGTTATTGAATGACTTAAGAACAAGCAATTCTGAAAAAGTTAGATACAATGCAGCTCGTGTTTTAGGTGAAATGGGCGATTCAAAAGCTGTTGAACCTTTAATTGATGTTTTGAAACACGACAAAAACGGTTCTGTAAGATTGTATGCAGCAAGAGCTTTAGGTGAATTAGGTGATTCAGCTGCAACAACTCACTTGATTGAATCTTTACGTGAAGACAGAAACGTTGACGTTAGAGTTCGTGCAGCACGTGCATTAGGTCGTTTAGGCGGTGCAATCGTTGTTGAACCACTTGTTGAAGCATTGAACGATGAAAACCCTCAAGTTTGTATCACTGCAACTGATGCTTTAATCGAAATTGGTGATGTTGCAACTGACGCTTTGATTGAATCTTTGGATCATGAAAAAGTTAACGTAAGATGTGATGCAACAAGAGCTTTAGGTGAAATCGGTAACAAAAAAGCTGTTGATAAAATTATCAATATGTTATACGACGAATGGGTTAACGTAAGAATTTATGCAGTTACTTCATTAGGTAAATTGAACGATACAAAAGCTGTTCCTGCATTGATTGACGTTATGAAAAACCGTTCAGAAAATGAATTAGTTAGAGCTGGTGCAGCTGCTGCATTAGGCGTTTTGAGAGACCCAAGAGCTTTGATGCCATTGAGAGAATTGATTATGGAAGCTGAAGAATTAGGCGAATTAGAAGATACAGCTTTGAAATCATTCAAAAAAATCATGGCTGCAAATTGGCAATCAATCCCTGGTGCAACTCCTCAAAAGAAACCAGCAGGAACTTTTTAATAAGTAAAAAGTTTGATAAAATTATAAAAAGGGCGGAATCTAAAACCGCTCTTTTTTAATACTATTTTCTGCGTAAGTATTCCATATTATTATAGTTCATTACGTAATATGCACATCCCCAACCATAATCTTCAGAGCTATGGCATGTTGTTTTATAGGAATTGGATGGTGTATCGGGGTGTCCTGATGGGACAAGTCCTAAACTACCTCTATATGTGAATTCAAAAATATCTTTGCCCCACGTATTTGGTTTGGCTGTGCCATTTGTGTCAATTAAAAAATATAAATACATATCAGCCTCAACTTCGGCACTTTCTATTGCAATAGATGAACCATTTAACAATGATACATAGTATTGACTTGAGTTCATTAAATTGGCTTTCCTTACCCCATTTAAGCTTTGTATTGCATTTGGAAAACATTTGTCACTTTTCTCCATTCCCATTCCACAGTCAATGTTGATTTTTAAATAAGGAATAATTTGTTCTGCAACAATCGCTGTACTTTCTGCATTTCTTCCTGTTAAGCCCCAATCTTCTGGATACCCATTTTCTTCTCCACAAAGTTTGATGGCTTGTGCAAGTATTGAATATGTTTCTTTTAATCGGCTAACTGTTTGTTTTTCATAGTATTTGTGCATTAGTGTCGGTATTGTCATTGCTGCAACTATACCTATTACTCCAATGGTGATAAGAACTTCTGCAAGTGTAAATGCGCACCTGTTCTTAGAAGGATAAGGAAATATATTTTTCATTTTAAACCTTTCAAGATTTTTTATATTAGTTTACTTTCATAAAAAATATTACTTTATTAACAATATAATAGTTTATAAACCATCATATTGTTAATATAAACTATTGTATTAGATTAGTCAACTTTTTAAAATTATAAGATGACTAATGAAGAATATTTACAACGATTAGGAATAAAACTTAAAATTCTACGAAATATAAAGAAACTTTCGCAGGATGATATTGCAAGTAAATTAAATATTGATAAAAGTTATTATAGTAAAGTTGAGCGTGGATTAACAAATCCGACAATAATATATCTTAGAAATTTGGCTCAAATTTTAGAAGTAGAATTACAAGAATTGGTTAGTGAACATATTAGCATTTAGATTTACATAGTGCTGGCATGCCCAGTTAGGCTATTTATAAAAATTTTTTACAATTCTTAATACCACTCAAAACCATGGAAAAGCATGTCATATCATGGTTTTCCATGGGTAAAAATCTAAAGAGCATGTCATATCATGGTTTTTAGGGATATTGACTTCTTAAAACCCTTGCTATTCCTTAAATTTAACCTCATGTTACAAAACTTCATAACTACATGTTTCCACCTTGAAAAAAAACTCTTATTTTTTATAATTATTATATGAAGTCGGAAGCCTTGATATTATGGCTTTAGGGGAGATATAAGAGTATATTTCTTGGGATATTGATTGATAAGATAGAAAAGTGGAGATTATATAAAATTGTTTAGAAGTAGGGATATGGGAAGAGCCGTTGCAGTAAGAAGATGGACTACAACAGCGTTAGAATGTTATAAAAGAGGATGCAACTGCGAAGGTTGTTTCTATAGAGATTTCTTTAGTGGTTCTTCGCAAAAATGTCAAATGAAGGCATCTGTTTTGGAACTTGTTAGAGTTATTGGTACTCCAGATGTTGAATTACCACAATTTTTAGCAGATGAATAGATAATATACCCTTTAAAAATTATTAAATCTGTGCTATACTGACAAAGCAGTATTGAAAAATTGGAGGTTTTAAATGCACATTCATGTAAACGGAAGAAACATTGAAATTACAGAAGCTATTAAAGCTTACGTTAAAGAAAAAATTGGTAAAGTTGCAACTCGTTATGACCAAATTCAAGGTATTGACGTAGTTTTGTCTGTAATTAAAAATCCTGCTGCTGAAGGAAAGCATATTGCAGAAGTTACATGCAAAATGTCAACTGGTACTATCAGATGTGAAGAAGCTGCTGAATCAATGTATGCTAGTATCGATTTGTTAGCTGACAAATTAGCTAGACAAATTACAAAATTCAAAGATAAAAATATCGGTTCTGATAAAGCTTCAATCCGTACTGATGTTCAAAACGAAAAAGATGAAGAAGAAACAGTTGAAGTAAAGGCTATGGAAGACTAATTTCTACTTCAAAAGATATTTAATAAGAAAGAGGAGATTTATTCTCCTCTTTTTTGTGCAAAAAATTTTATTTAGGGATTTTGTATAGATGGAAGAAATTTTAAAGTGAAAATAATGCAAATAAATAATAATAATTCAATAAATTTTAACGGTCGATATATAGTAAAAGGTGATATAAAATCAATTGAAAAATTTAGCAAACTTATACATGCTAATCATATTGATGATTCATACGGGTTTGTAAATTTGAAAAATCCCGACAAGTTTTGGGGATGGGAAGAAGAAGTTTTAATCCCTAAATTTTCTCCCAACCAAGATTATGCTGAAAGTTTGCATGCCACAAATGATGATGCAGATATTGTGCGGGCTTATCGACGTAAAAAATTTGAAAATGAAGAAAAATCTTCTGAAAAGTATAAAGATATTTATGAGTACACAAATGCTTTAGAACAAAAGCAGGTCGCAAAATTGAGTGAATATTTTAGGGCGCAATTTGAAGGGATAAGTAGTTTTTGTGATTTTATGATAGATAGATTTGTTGAAGGTCGTAGGCATTTGGCAGAAGTCATGGGGTATGATGTTGCAAATGACATCAAAACTATTCATGCCAAAGATGCAATTCAAGCTATCAAAGAAAATAGGTTTGATTTTGTTGAGGGTGAAATTTTATAAACAAAGTGCGGAATTTGTTTACAAATTCCGCACTTTATCTAATATATTTATAAAATACTATGTATCAATATTTGTTGCATATACAGCGTGAGTTTCGATAAAATCTCTTCTTGGTTCAACTTTATCACCCATCAATACATCAAACAATTGGTCACAAAGCATTGCATCTTCAATGTTAACCTTTAACAATGTTCTTGTTGCTGGATCCATTGTTGTTTCCCAAAGTTGTTGAGGCATCATTTCACCCAAACCTTTGAATCGTTGGATTTGCAATCCTTTTTGACCTCTATCATCAATTAGTTTTTGAAGTTTTTCAAATGAATTGATTTCATATTTTTCTGTATCAGTTTCTAATAATAAACCATCTGATTCTTCAATCAAGAAATCACGAATAACTGGGTAAGCAGCTTTCAATTTTTTGTATTCTGAACTCTTGATGATATTTTGGTTAAGAATTACGTGTTCTTCATCGTTCAAATGAAGCATGAATGAATATTTTGCATTTTCAGCATTATATTTAACTTCAACTTTGTAATTGCCAGCTTCTGAAATATTGTAGTTTTCAGCGTGGTCAACCAAGTAATGATTTAAGTAATCACAAATTTCATTCATCTTAGCTTGGTTGTCAAAATCTTCAAGTTTAATATCAGAACGAACCAAACCTCTCAAGAATACTGCAGGGTATAAATTCAAGATTGGGTTGTTGTATGAACGATAAAATTCTGACATATTTTTGATTAGTTCTAACAACTCATCGCCAGTTTTAACATTCTTCTTATCTTTATCAGATAGGCTCAAATTCTTAATACCACGTTCTTTCAACATTTTGTCTAAAACGTGTTCGTTGAATAAGTATTCAGAAGTTTTACCTTGTGTAACTTTGAATAGTGGTGGTTGAGCGATATAAACATAACCATTTTCGATTAGTGGTCTTGCATATCTAAAGAAGAATGTTAACATCAATGTTCTGATGTGAGCACCATCGACATCGGCATCTGTCATGATGATGATTTTGTGGTATCTTAATTTATCAATTTCAACTTCTTCTTCATTTCTGCTAATTTTGATACCAAAAGCTTGAACCATTGATTGAATTTCATTGTTACCATAAATTCTATCAAGTCTTGCTTTTTCTACGTTAAGGATTTTACCTCTCAAAGGTAAAATAGCTTGGAACATTCTGTTTCTACCTTGTTTTGCAGAACCACCAGCTGAATCTCCTTCGACTAAGAAGATTTCACATTTTTCTGGTTCACGGTTTGAACAGTCTGCAAGTTTTCCTGGAAGAGTTGAGTTTTCAAGAACGGTTTTACGTCTTGTTAATTCTCTTGCTTTTCTTGCAGCTTCTCTTGCACGTTGAGCTTGAAGAGTTTTATCTAAGATTGTTTTTGCAACTTTAGGATTAAATTCTAACCATTCTTGCAATTTATCTCTAACGGCATCTTGAACAGCACCAAGTGCTTCTTGTGAACCTAATTTTTCTTTTGTCTGTCCTTCAAATTCAGGGTTAGGAATTTTAACAGAAACAATTGCTGTCAAACCTTCTCTAACATCTTCACCAGAAAGGTTTGAATCGGAATCTTTAAGGATGTTATTTTTTCTAGCGTAATCATTAATTACACGAGTAATTGAGTTTCTGAAACCTGTCAAGTGTGTTCCGCCTGAATGAGTGTTGATATTGTTAGCGAATGACAAAACGCTTTCTTGATAAGAATCTGTGTATTGCATTGCAACTTCAACTTGCAAATCTCCAACTACTTTATCAATGTAAATTGGTTTTTCGTTGATTACAGTTTTATTTTTGTTCAAAAATTCAACATAACTTGCTATACCACCAGCGTAGTGAAAAGTTTCTGTTTCTTCCGAATCATGGCGAGAGAAGATGATTTTCAAACCTTTGTTCAAGAATGCCATTTCTCTCAATCTATTTGCGATAACATCACAATCGATTTCTGTTGTTTCAGTAAAGATTTCTGGATCTGGCCACCAAGTTGTTTTTGTACCAGTTTTGTCTGTTGGTCTTACTTTTTCAACAGGAGCAAGAGGTTCGCCTCTCATATACTCTTGACGCCAAACATAACCATCTCTTGAAACTTCTACGATATATTTTTCAGATAATGCGTTTACAACTGACGCACCAACACCGTGAAGACCGCCTGATACTTTGTATCCGCCATCACCGAATTTACCGCCTGCGTGAAGTACTGTGTGTACAATTTCAAGGGCTGATTTTCCGCTGTCTGGTTTAATATCAACTGGAATACCACGACCGTTATCTTCAACAGTTACGCTGTTATCTTTGTGAATTGTAACGTGAATATCTGTACAGAAACCTGCCAAAGATTCATCAATTGAGTTATCTACAATTTCATAAATACAGTGGTGCAAACCTCTTTGAGATGTTGAACCAATGTACATCCCTGGTCTTACTCTTACGGCTTCCAAACCTTCTAAAACTCTGATGTTACTAGCATCATATTGTTTTGAAGTGTGAGTTTCAATTGCTTCGTATTGAGCATCTACTTGCTCATTTATTTGTGCGTCTTCCGCTGCTTTAAGAGCTTCCAACCCTTTATCATTTGTCATGTCTTGAGTGTTGTTATCTGACATATACTTCTCCCTAATCTACTCAAATATAGTTATAGTATAGCACAAAAGTAACTAGGTTAACAAATTGTTTACAATCTACTAATGACTTGATACATATATGTATATGCTATAAAATAATTTTGGATGGTCTTTTATGAATACAGACGGTAAAATTAAAAATTTATTGATTTTTTCTGGGACTCCAAGTGTTAGTTCGGAAGATTTTGAGTATGCGAAATTTTTTAAAAATTTTGAAGGTGAAAAAATCATTTGTGGAGGTTCTACTGCAAATCTAATTTCTAGGGAATTAGACATTCCAATAAAAATGTCTAATAATATAATGAGTGTTGAAGGTTTACCTCCAAGTTTTGTTATGAATGGAGTAAATCTTGTTACAGAGGGAGTTTTAACTTTATCAAAGGCTTTAGAATATTTAAAAACTAACAGAGTTACAGGTATTGACAACCCAGCTGGAAAGTTGGTAGAATTTTTAATAGACAATGATTATATCAGCTTTGTTGTGGGTACAGGGTTGAATATGAATAAAATCAATGTTTTAAAGCTAAAATCAAGGAAAGAAATTATTGATGAAATGTCTTTGATTTTGCAAGATAAATATTCAAAAAAAGTTAATGTACAGTATATCTAATAGCATAATAGGAAGGTAAAAATGGAAAAAATCAGCGTGAAAGTATGTTTAGGAACGACGTGCTTTATCATGGGTTCTGCAAATTTGCAGGAATTAATGGACATTGTTCCTGAAAGATACGGAGATAAGGTTGATGTTTCTGGAGTTCCTTGTCTTGGCTTATGCTCTGCGGATTGGGAATTTTCAAATGCTCCTTATGTAAAAGTTGGAGATGAAATTATCAAAGAAGCTACTGTAGAAAAAGTTTTAATAGCAATTAACGCAAAATTAGAAAGTAATAATTAAGGAAAAGGAATAGAAAAATGGCAGTAAATACTCCAAGACAAACTTCACATTTGAAACGTGAAATTTTAGTTAGATTAATCAAAGCATATTTGAGCGACAATTTTGAAGAAAATACAAGATTAATCCCTTATGATATGCGTCCAAAAGGTAGCGAAGTTCCATACCGTTGTTGTATTTATAAAGAACGTGCAGTTCTTAGAGATAGAGCAATTGCAGGTTTAGGAACATCAATTGAAGAAACTGATGATAGCATATTATTATCTGATATTGCTAAAAAAGCAGAAGAAAGAGTTCAACCAGAAGAACATCCTTTGACAGTTCTTACTACAGCTTGTAAAGGTTGTGTTCCTTCAAGAATTTTCGTAACTGACCTTTGCCAAGGTTGTGTTGCTAGACCTTGTGAAAGCGCTTGTAGATTGAAAGCAATTTCTGTTCATGATGGAAAATCACACATTGACCCAGAAAAATGTAAAAATTGCGGTATGTGTGCTCAAGTTTGTCCTTACCAAGCTATCCAAAGAATTATTGTTCCTTGTGAAAATGCTTGTCCTGTTGGAGCTATTGCGAAAGATGATGATGGTCATGCAAGAATTGATTTTGATAAATGTATTTCTTGCGGTAGATGTGTTGCAGCATGTCCATTTGGCGCTGTTCATGAAAAGAGCCAAATCATTGATATTTTAAAACAAATTAAAGAAGGTAAAAAATTAGTTGCAATGGTTGCTCCAGCATTATTTGGTCAACTTCCTTGTACTCCAAAACAATTGAAACAAGCAATTCAATCTTTAGGTTTTGCTGATGTTGTAGAAGTTGCTCAAGGTGCAGATATTACAACTAAAAATGAAGCAGCTGAATTTAAAGAAAGAATGGAAAAAGGCGATGCGTTTATGACAACTTCTTGCTGTGCTGGTTACAACGAGCTTGTTGATAAGCATATCCCAGAATTGAAACCATTCCGTTCTGATACAAAAACTCCTGCTTACTATACAGCAGAACTTGTTAAAAAGGAAAATCCAGATGCAATTACTGTATTCTTTAGCCCTTGCGTAGCTAAAAAACGTGAAGCATTACAAAATCCAAACATGGATTATGTATTGAATTATGAAGAACTTGGCGCATGGTTTATTGCAATGAATGTTCAACTTTCTGATTGCGAAGAATCTGAATTTAAAGTTGAATCTTCAGCAGAAGCAAGAAACTTTGCTGTTACAGGTGGGGTTGCAGGTGCAGTTAATGCATTACTTGATGAAGGAGAAAAAGCTACTCCAGTTGTAATTGATGGACTTGATAAACAAGCTGTTCGTGATTTGAAAAAGTATGCTAAAAATGGAAAATGTGATTTAGGCAACTTAATTGAAATCATGGCTTGTACTGGTGGTTGTTTGGGTGGTTCAAGCACAATCAACGCTTACAAACCAGCTTTGAAACAGTTGACTAATTATGTTAAAGAAAGTCCTGAAATCAAAGATGTTATCAAAGACTAATTTTTGATAATAATAAAATGTTTTAAAGGTTGAAGAAATTAATCTTCAACCTTTTTTATTCAATCATTTATACGATTACTAATATTAAATTTTTATGGTATTTTTTTATTATGAGTAATACGTTAAAAATTATATTATTTGCAATATTTGCATTAGGTTTGTTATGTGCAGCAGTATTTGGCTTGTCAAAGGTCAAGGTTGATGATTTTCATAAGGCTGCGGTTATTTTTGTGGTTGATTCATCTGCTTCTAACCAGAAGCAATTACCAGAACAGAAAAAGGCAATTAGACAATTGTGTTCTATGCTTGATCCCGAAGATCAAATTAAAATTCTTCGTGTATCTCAAGATGCCTATATTATTTACGAAGGTTCTCCACAATCAAGTGCTGAAGTTCGAAAATCAATGGAAAAATTTACCCAGTTTAATTCAAAAGAATACGGTACTGCTTATGGTTTGTCTTTGAAAAAAGCTTTTAATCACGCTATAAATATGCACAAGGAAGGTTATATCCCATCAGTTGTAGTTATTGGTGACCTTGAAAATGAAGGTGATGTTTCAAAACAAATCAACTGGAACACTCTTCCTAATGAAGTTGCACAAGTTAAAAAACAAACTGGTAACTTCTCAATGATGTTCTTGTTTGCAGCTCCAGAAAAATTGGATGTTGTTAAAGAAAAATTAACTCCAGTTTTAGGGGAGAAAGACCTAGTTATCGGTACTGAAGCAAATTCAAATAAAGCATTGAGAAACTTTTTGACTTCAATAGGTAGATAAGTTTATACTGGAGATATGATGAGAGCTATTATAAAATATTTGGATGAATCCAAAGTTTTTGAAGATAAGCATAATATTACAATCGGGAGAGATGAGTCTTCCGATTTTGTAATAAATAATCTTGCTGAAGGTGTTGAGATTAAGTTTATTTATAATGAAAAATTTAAAAACTATGTGTTGATAAATTCTTCTGGTTCAAGTGATGTTTTAGTCAATAACAGAAATTTTTCTAAAGTTTTGACTCCAGCTCATTTCTTTTTAGAAGTGAAGGGTTTGAATGGGAAAATTACTGTTGAAGTTGATACAGAACAAATTCATCATTCTGAGGAAAAGAAAAGTCAACAATCCGAAACTATTGAACAAAATAAAGCTGGAGGAGCTTCTACAATGATAAAAACTACAACGTCAAATGCGAATGATATTTTTAATAACGATGTTGAAAAAAATAGAATTGCAATTATTAAAGAAATTGGTTATAAAATAACAGAATTAAAAGGGGCTATTTGGTCTGCGAATATTACAAATCTACTTTTGAACGCATCAATTTTTATCTTGTCTGTTGTGTGTTCATTTGGCGTAACTAACTTTTTGTTAGGTTTGAAGATAGATAACTCTAGTTCTGTTTTGAATTTGACTACTAACGCAGGATTTTTGGTTGCAATTTCTGCAATCGTTCTTGCTGTTTCTTTGATTATGAAGCACGGTGTTTATTCATTGTTAGATTTCAACAGTTCGAAAAAATATGGTGATACAGATATTGCACAAAAATTTATTACTGCTGTTTCTGCAATATTTATGTTCATTATTTATATAATCAACTTATTTTATTATAAAGAAATCCCTGGATTTTTCGGGGCATCATTCTTTATTTCATTATTGTTTGCTGGAGCTTTAGCTACAGTTTGTGTTGCGAGTGGTTATTTCAAATTCCAGTTGAAAAATTACAATCAACAATTGACAAATTGTGAATATAGAGAAGATTTTGAAAATGTTATGAAACGTTATCGCTCAATGATTAACACTTTTGTTAACCAATTAAGTCAAAATAGAATTGCTACTGTAAGAGGAAGCCTTTTGAATAATCAATTAAAAATGATTGTTGAAGTATTTATTGGTTTGTTAACAGCTCCATTCCTAGCTTATGGTGTTTCTAACACTTTGGCAAGTTGTTTCCCAGAAGCTGCAAGCTGGGTTAGAATTTCTGGCTTAAGATTTAGCCCGATATTCTTAGTACTTGCAACATTTTTGATTATTTTCGCATTTTTCTCTTTCGTAAGAGCATTCACAATTTCAAAACAAATCAAAGGATCTGAAATTATTAAATTTGATGGTTTCCATGATTATAATAGCCATGGTGTTACTGTTTACGGTCTAGATTCTATGCACAGCTTAGGCAAAGAAAAAAATACTGTAATGTTCATTGCTTGTTTCATTATTTTGATTGAATTTACAATGAACGTATCATATTTCATTACTGAAATTGGTGGTGATATTCAAGGTATGTTCTTGAGTTTTGTTACAGCACTTGTTCCTACAGCTTTGTTGATTGCAGAAACTCACCTTTTGAGTTCTACAATGTGCAAAATCAGTAATTATAATGAATTGTTAGCAATGTTAGATTAGTACAAATTATGAATAAAAAGAATTTTGTAATAGTTGGAATAGTTTTGTTTGTTTTGTTGACTATTATTGCGATGTCAATGGATGTTTCTCAACGCAAAAAGGTTTCATTTACAAATCAGAGTTTGTCGTTGAATAACGAGAATGCAAATATTGAAAACAAGGGCGCAAATGTAAATTCAACTAATTCAAAATTCTCTAATAAAAATCTTTCAGCTAATAATACAGGAGTTAATCTTCAAGATACAGGCATGAAGGTAAATGGTTCAAGGGTACAATCTGAGAGAACGGATATTGATTTTGAACCATTTGATAACCAAGATACAAGTTATAGTAATCAAAATACTTCTGGTAATGGTCAAAGCAATTATTACAAAAACTTTGATGATTTCAAAAATCGTAAACAACGTTTGGAAAACGCAAGAACCCAACTTAACAATGCTTCAACAAGAACCAATAATCAAAGAACTTCTGGTAGCTATGTAATCAAAAATATTGACTGGAACACTTGGAAGAGTGAATTTATCAATAAAATTTTAGACGAGAGTATGTCTATAACATCCCTAGATGATTATGGTGTTGGAACTTGGTTTTATTATTCATTTATCGTAACTTCTGATGGTGCGATAAGGGATATAACGGTACGTTCTCCGTATTTGAGCACTATAGATAAACAGAGGGTAGAAAATCTAATTAGAAGTAACGAGTACCAAGATATAACAATTTTCCCTGCAAATTCAAGAAGGATAACTGCGAAAGTTGATGCAGTTGTAATGTTGGGTAATAGTGAAAAGAAATCAAAACCTTCTGATTTTAATGATATTGAACGTATCAAAATGTCATTGCCTTAATAAAGTCAATAAGTGTATAAGTTGATAAGTTTGTTACAAAAGGCTCTAAGGCACTGAGTTCTTTATGTAATAAAATTATGTCCTCTCCTAGGGACACTAGCTGAACCAACGAAACGAAGTTGAGTTGTGTGAAACTGCGTGCCGTATGGCTGAGGTTAGGAGAGGGGTTGATTAGAAAAAAGAAAAACCCTCTCTCGAAATTGTACTTTTTCGCTAAAGCTCAAAGACAATTTCACTCTCTCCCTTGGAGAGAGCCATATAAATACATCATGCTGAACTTGTTTCAGCATCTCTATCAGAACGCACCAGTTAGAGACCCTGAACTAAATTCAGGGTGACATATTTGTTAACTTTGAGATACTTCGCTCCGCTCAGTATGATGAATATGAAAAATTCTTCTCAAATCCAGTCATTGCGAGCGAATGCGAAGCAATCCAGCTTATTTTTTAATGTCAGATTAGTAATGTAGATCGGATTTACTAATCCGACAAAAAAATAACTGTTCACTTTTTCTTTTTTATTTCGACGAAAAAAGAAAAAGTAGAACCGAAAAAGAAAAACACGAATGACTAAATGGCTCGAGTCATCAGGGGCTTTGCCCCCGAACCCCTTATCAAATTTTGTCATACTGAGCGAAGCGAAGTATCTCTACACGTTCGCAAAGACCATACTAGAATGGTCATGCCTGTCAATAAAAAATATTAAAAATCAAAAAGTTTTTTAATGGGTAAATTTAGTGCGTTTGCAATTTTTAAAAGTGTTTTTAATCCTGGTTTATTTATGTTAACTTCAATTTTTCCTAAATAATCAAGACTTATGCCAGATTTTTCGGCAAGTTTTTCTTGGGTTAAATGTGCATTTTCTCTCAAGGTTTTTATTTGTCGTCCTAATTTTTGGTAAAATTCTGCTTCATTCATTTGACAATTTTACTGGAAATGATAACATAATCTTACTGGATAATATCCAGTAGAAATGGGGCAAATATGTTTGATTACAATTCACGTAATTTAGGGTTTACTCTCGCAGAGGTTCTTATTACACTTGGGATTATTGGAGTTGTTGCAGCTATGACAATTCCAACATTGATAACAAAAGTTCAGAAAGCGCAAATTGAATCCCAATTAAAAGAAAATTACACTAATATTGCTCAAACAATGAGAATGGCTCAAAATGATGATGTAGAAATTATTCCCATAATTCAGACAACTCAAGGAATGAAAGATTGGTATGATATTTATATTGCCCCATATATGAAGGTTGAACAAGTTTGTTTTCAACAAGCTGGATGTTGGCACAATAGCGGGATTGTGAAAACTTTAAATGGTGGTACTCCTTATTGGCAAAGTAAGTATGGTATGGGATATGAATTTACATTTAAAACCGCAAAAGGTGCATATTATAGTCTTGATGGTTATAGTGCAAGTAAGGCTTGGAGTATCTTTGGAGTCAAAACAACTCAAACTACACTAGAATTTTATTTTGATGCTAATGGGGACAAAAAGCCAAATATTATAGGAAAAGATATTTATATTATGGTTTATGACCCAAATAGAGAAGCATTACTTCCTGCGGGTTATGACAAATCGAAAGAAGAAATTGAAAATAACTGCTTGAGTGGTGATGGGTATTGGTGTTTGGCATACGTAAAAAGTAATAATTGGAAAATTGATGATAGAGTTTGGAAAAGAAAGAAGTAAGTATTGAAAATAAAATGTCGGCTTTACTAAGCTGACAGATAAACAAAGCAACTTGTAAAATGTAGAAATATCATTCCCTCTCCAAGGACTCTGCCGAGCAAAACAATCCAGTGAATTGTTTTGTGAGAGGTTAAGGGCTAGGGAGAGGGGTTGATTATTATAATGTTCACTTTTTCTTTTTTATTTCGATGAAAAAAGAAAAAGTAGAACCGAAAAAGAAAAACACGAATGATTGAATGGTTCGAGTCATCAGGAGCTTTGCCCCCGAACCCCTATTCCAATATGTCATGCTGAATTTATTTCAGCATCTCTAACTAGTGCATTTGGATAGAGATTCCGAAACCGTCTTGGATTATTGGCGGGTCGGCTGGCTCAACGCAACCCTCCCCATGACGAGCTTCGCTCTTGCCAAAATCCGCATTTCGGAATGACTACACGGGTTACGTCATACTGAGCGAAGCGAAGTATCTCAAGCTGGTGCGCTTGGTTTGAGATTCTTCAAGCAAATTTGCAATGTTATTTTACCTATTCAACAGTTTATCCTTCAGAATAACATTAAATACATAAAGAACTCAGTGTCTTAAAGCCTTTTGTAACGAACTTATTCCCCTATTTCCTTGAAACCAACTTATAGACTTATAGACTTATAGACTTATCAACTTATACACTTTTGAATTACATCATACCTTTACGGTTGAAGAATACTGCGGCAATAAATGTTGCAACAATTGAAATTGTAATAACAATCAAAAATCCAAAATGATTTTGTCCAAACGGCATTGGTACATTCATTCCCCAGAAACTACCTATCATTGTCGGAATAGACATGATGATTGTAATTGCTGCTAAGAATTTCATTACCAAGTTAAGATTGTTGTTGATGATTGAAGCCATACAGTCCATCATACTTTCTAGAATTGTTCTGTGCATTTCAACCATCTCAGATGCCTGTTTGTTTTCAATGATAACGTCTTCAAGCATATCAATATCATCTTCTGTAAACTTCAAAATTCTCTGTAAGTTTGCGGTATGCACCATTCTCAAAAGTTTTTGAAGTACAAGTTGGTTATCTTTCAATGCAGTTGTAAAATATACCAAAGATTTCTGAATTTCCATCAATTGGAATAGGGCTTTGTTATTTGTTGTTTTTCTTAGAGAATCTTCAATACTTTCAGTTTGTTTGTTGATAATATTTAGGTATCTCAAATAGAACTTTGCAGCTCTAAACAAAATGCTAAGCATAAAATTCGCTTTATGACGAGTGTCAAAAAACTTTGCTGTATCTGTATTGAATGAATTAATAATCTTGTTTTCGTGAGAACAAACGGTAATAACACTTTCTGGGGTAAAAATTAAACCTAATGGCAAAGTGTCAAAATTACCTTCCTCATCCATAACAGGCACGTTAGTAATGATTAAGAGATTTCCGTCTTCAAAATCCATACGTGATAACTCGTCAGCGTCTAATGAGTTGTTTAAAAAACTCTCATCAAGTCCTAAAACTAAAGACACTTGTTGAATTTCTTCTCTTGTCGGATTTATCAAATTGAACCAAGAACCTGAAACGGCTTCATTCAAGTTCAAGATTTTTAGTGATCCATCATCTTGGGTTTTTGAAATCTCTAACATTTTACTATTCCTAATTGCCCGACTACAGAACAATTAAACTACACATGAGTTAAAAGTTCAATAGTCCAAATTGTGGAAATTGTAAAATTATTCTTCGTCTTCATCGTCGTCTTTTTTGATTTTATCAACAACCATTTTAGCCATTTCTTTTGCGATAACTTTTTGAGTATCTTCTGGACAATTTTGAAGCATATTCATAGCTGTTCTAAGAGTTGTATCAATATCGTACCAACGACCACGTCTGTTATCATCTAGTCCTGAACCAACAGCGTTAATGATGTCATCAACTGCTTCAAATTTTTCATCTTCAATGTTGTGTTCGATGATAATTTTGATTAGGTTTAAAGCCACTCTAATTTGAGTTTGGTCATCTGTTTCTTCTAATGTTCTTACAGCTTCTGATAATACTGGGTCTTTGTCATACCAACGTCTGTGTTGTTGAGAGTATTCTTCTTTCATCTTCCTTTTTCTCCTTTATATACTGAAATAATAATAAAAATTTATCCTTGTTTGAAGGTTACACCCTTAGTACCTTTTGGATACTGCCAATCGATAGCCTTCTTTTCGCATGCTATGCGGCATGCACCGCATTCCAAACAATTTTCGTAATTTATAATCAATTCTTGAGTTTCGTCATTCCATTCATAAACTTTTGCGGGACAAATGTAAGTGCAATTGCGTGTTTTGCAAGTCTTGCATTTTTCTTTGTCGGGCTTGAGGTGCGATTCTGTATCTGGTGAATATTTTAGTGTATATAATTTTTTATCTATGTTCATACCAAAATACTCCATATTAAACGAATAATTGCAAAAACATCTTTAATTAGTTCAGAAATTTTTCTGTCTGTAAAAATACTTTTGATAAAGTTCCAATAGTTGGTTCTTTTAGGGATTCCGTTAGCAGATGTAAACATTTCAAAAAACGCATTAACTTTTCTCAAATAGTAGTCAAGGAATGCTTTTTGTCTTTGGTGGCAAATATCCATCAAATCTCTATATGTTCTCATATCTTTTAAGACAAAAGAATTTTTTAATTTTTTCTCATATCGAGAAAGGAATTTTTTTGAAAAATTGCCATTGTTTAGAGCTTCGAGTGCGGTTTCTCCTGCAAGTTTTCCACTAATCATTGCGAGGTTTGTTCCTTCCCAATGAAGGTTATTAACAAGCATGCCTGCATCTCCAACTATCATAACTCCATTGTCACAAAGTTTTGGAATTTTTTTGTATCCGCCTTCTGGAATTAAGTGTGCAGAATATTCTTTTAATTCTGCTCCTTCAATGAGGGGAGCAATTTTAGGATGTTTTTTTAATTGGTCAAGAAGTTCAAATGGTCTGTAATTCTTTTCTACTAGGTCATTTAGGGTTACACCTAAACCAATTGTTATAGAATCTTTGTTTGTGTACATAAATCCAAGCCCTAAAGAGCCAAGCATTGGACCGCCAAATAATTCTCCAATTGCGCCTTCATCATCTTTTAAATTAAATCTTTGGTTGATTGTTTCTGGGTCTAATTTTAGAACTTCTTTAACACTTAGAGCTACATCTTTTGTTTCAATTTCTGTTCTAAGTCCAATTTGTTTTGCAAGGAGTGAGTTTACCCCATCAGCTAGAATTACAATGTCCGCAAAATATTCTTCTAATTCTGTTTTTACACCAATAACTTTTTTATTTTCTTTTATAAGTTCTCGAACAACTGTTTCTTCAACAAGTGTAACTCCTGCTTTTTTAGCTTCTTCTGCCATCCAACGGTCGAATTTCCCTCGGATAATAGAATAGCTTGAATTGTCATCTTTGCGGTAAGAAATTGTTGTAGAATCATCTTCTCCAAGAATCATATAATTATGTTCAATATTTCTTCTTTCAAGCGGGGCTTCTTGTTCAAAGTTTGGGAACAGTTCTTTTGTCGCAGAAGTGTAAATTGCGCCGCCGAACATATTTTTGCTTCCTGCAAACATTCCACGCTCAATGAGGACAACTTCTTTTCCTCCTCTTGCGAGTGTGATTGCACAAGAAATTCCAGCAGGTCCTGCACCAACAACTATGACATCTGTTTTATTTTCCTGTTTTAGCATAAAACCCCTCTCTTGTTGAGATTATACACTAAAATCTGTAGTGTGTAAAATTATGAACTTGGGTATATTTATTCTTTATAAATTTACACTGTCAGAATTTTATTATATAATATTTGCTATGAAGAAATTTGATAATATGCGTGTATATGCTTGGCTTGAATTTGTTATATGGCTTATTATCGTTGCGATTGTGGTTTTGGGGATAAGATACCATCACTATAAATCACAACAGCAGTATAAGAGTTACCAAATTTTTATGGAAGATGTTGACGGTCTGATTGTCGGTTCTCCAGTAAAATTTTTGGGGGTTCAAATTGGTTATGTTAAAAAAATTCAAATAGTTTCTTCATCTGTATATATAAAATTCGTAATAACTCAAAAAGGTCTAGTTTTGCCAGTTGGGGCAATTGCGACTGTTGAAGCTTCTGGACTTGGAGGTTCAAAAGCTCTTGAAATTTATCCGCCAATAGAAGGGCAACCAGTGGATAAAATTGTTGCAACAAAAGACCCAACAAGACTTGGCAAAGTTATGAGCTTGTTTGATGATATATTTAGAGAGTTGAATGGTATTTTCTCTACTTTGGATTATGCTGGCAGACAAATTGATTTTGAACAAGATATTAAAAAGAATGTTGTAACTCCAGCGGATGCAAAAGAAGGTCTAATTAAGTTTGAGAAAAATATTGATGCTGTAATTGACGCTGAAAGAAGTTTTAAGGAAAAATTTAATAGGGGTGAAAAAGATGAATCTGGAGAAAGTAAGAGTAATAAATAATCCTGTTGTACTTTTGAATTTGTGTACAATGCGTGACAAGGATACTGATAGTCAAGGTGTTAGAATTGCGACAAGAAAGATTACAAGATGTCTTTTGTATGAAGCTGCTAAAAATCTTCCGCTTGTTGAAAAAGAAGTAACTACTCCTTTGACTACTTTCAAGGCAAAAACTGTTGATCCAAATATTAACATAGTTATTTCTCCAATTTTAAGAGCGGGTTTAATTTTTACAGATGAAGCGATTGATATTCTTCCACAGGCAACAATTCGACATATTGGAATGTATAGAGATGAGAAGACATTGAAACCTGTTTGGTATTACAACAAAGTTCCTATGGATACTCCAAATCCAGAAAATTTTTATGTATATATTACAGACCCAATGCTTGCTACTGGTAATTCTTTACTTGCAGCAATTGATTTGTACGCAGGAAAAGGTATTCCAATCAAAAACATAAAATGCTTGTGTATTATTGCTGCACCGCAAGGAATTGAAAATATTCAAAGTCATTATCCAGATATTGAAATTATTACGGCTGCAGTAGATGACCATTTGAACGAAAAGGGTTATATTGTCCCAGGCATGGGTGATGCAGGTGATAGAATTTTCAATACTTAATTGGGAATTGTAAATTTTTTTAACACAACTAACGGCATGTTTTAAAGAAAAAGTTAAAATATGCCGTTACTTATTATACGTGTGTGTAATCAATAGGAGAGCCTATGACTCCAAAAGTTAATAATTCCGCAAATATCCAAACTCCGAAACCGATGGCACAGCCTAAGAAAGTAGAAGAGTATAAAGTAAAACAAGGTGATACTATATCTAATCTTGCAAGAAATATGGGTTTAACTGTTGAACAGTTTCAAGCGTTGACTGGTGTCAAAACCTTGAAAACTGGTACTGTTTTGAAATTCAAAACGGATGAAGTTCCAGCGCATAGAGGAATTATGGCTCTTGCACAAAAATATAATATGGATTTCACGGAATTTTGTAAGCTTAATAAAATTCCAGCTCCATATAGAGAATATAATCCGAAGAAAGGTGAAAAGTTTTATATCATAAATGGACTTGGCAAATCTGCTAACAAACCTCAATCTACGAATAAGACCCAATCAACAGCAGATAAACCTTCTCCTACAAAAACAACTCCAAAACCTGCACCCGCAAAACCTGCTCAAGTTAAACCAAAACGGGTTGCTCAAACTCCTCATAAAACAGCCAAACCAAAACCTCAAGCTCAAATGACAGAAAGTGAAAAAGTTCTTCACGATACAGCGGCGGCTGGGGCTAAAGTTGTATCAAATGTTGTTAGATGGGGTTCGGGTTATACTCCAGATGAAATTGCACAAGGTTTGAACAAATCTGCAAAAGACCATTGGGGCGCTGTTGAAAAAGCGGATTTTCAAGAAATGTTGAAACAAATCAATCCTAAAAATGCTTCTGCTGTAATAAAAGCATATAAAAAGATTAGCCCGAATGAATCTTTGATTAATACCATAACGAGTGAAGTTCGTAGTGGTAAAGATGCGAGAAAAAATGCTGTTATGTATATTTATGACTCTTTAGCAAAAGAGAAAAATATCCCTCGTGGCGAAAGAGCAAAATTTAAAGCTAATTTAGATAAAGAGTTTGACAAATGGGTTGGAATGGTTAATACCAGCCAGATGGATAAAACTATTAACGCAATGGTTGCAAAACCATCTGTAAATTCTGCCCAAACTACCAAAACTTCTTCAACTTCTAAAACTTCTACAGCTAAAGTTCCATATAACGGAACTCAAGTAACGTTGACAAAAACAGGAAAAACATTTACAATTTCTGATTTGCAGAAAGGAGCTATTGCTTCGGGTAAAAAGGAAGCTTTAGAAAACTTTGAAAAATACTGTAAAGCAAATAATATAAAATTTGATGAAAATATGTTGGATTTAGCGCCAATTGAAAGGTATCCAGCTCCTGTGGTTAAAAATGGCAAAGTTGTTTCAGCTGAAACTGCACTTCTTCGCCCAACATCAAAACCGAATGGAAAAGTTGTTGTACTTAACCCTGGGCATGGCGGATATAGTTCAAGAAATGGTTGTTTTGACCCAGGCTCATATAGTTTTATCAAAAAAGGTAATGGTAAATATGCTCCATTATTAGAGTATGCAAAAATGAAAGAATATTCAGATGATTTGACTGAAAAATTGCGAGCTCAAGGTTATGCTGTCGTAATTACAGGAGGTCACGCTCAAACTATGTCTGACCAAAATACGATTAAGAATGTTATTTCAAAATTGAACTCTGGTCAAAAAGGTGGTCAAAAATATTCAAAATCTGATATTGTTATGATTTCACTCCATGCAGATTCTCAAGCAGGGGCTTCTGGTTCTGGAATTTGTTATGATTCAAAATTTGCAGATGATACCAAGTTACAGGCATGTTTGAATAAACATCTAAATCAAGATAGTTGGATTAAAGCAACTCCATCTGAAAGACGCTGGGGTGAAAAAGGTATTCAAGTTCTTCACCAATCAGAGCAAAATCCTTCTGTTCTTCTTGAGGTTGAATATGTAAATGGAAACAAGAGCCAAAATCTTGACTCTAGAGATTATAGAACTAGATATACCAATAAAGTTGTCGCTAGTTTAAATGAGTATTTTAAAAAATAATAAAGGATTTGTATAACAATGGATTGGCTAACCAAAATATGGAATACAATAAAAACATCCTTGGGTGTATCTTCTGCTGGTACATCTCAAACTTCTTCTGCTCAAAAATCAAAACCCTTGTTTAATGGAAAGAAAACTACTCCACGGCAGGGTGAAATCCAAATGTCAAAGGATTTGTCTGACGAACAAATTCAAGCCAATCAAGCAAGAGCAAGATATATTCAACAAGTAAAAAATCCGCCATACAAAGTTCAATCTGGTGATACGATTGGCAAAATTGCTCAACGTTTTGGAGTTGATGAAGCTACATTGATTGCCCAAAATGGCTTAAATCCCAATACTGCAAAAAGTATTCACCTTGGTCAAGTGTTGAAAATTCCAAATAAAAAAGTTGTAAAAAATGTTCATTCAATAAATGATGTTGCAAAATCAATGGGTGTGAGTGTTGATTTTGTAAAACGACTAAAACGTATGGAAGACAGTGCAAACCTTCCAGATAATAAATTTCATAATACTCCATATCGAGATGCTGCTGGTGTTGAAACAATTGGCATTGGTCACGTTGTGAAAAAAGGTGAACCTCGAAAACTTTCAAATGCTCAAGTTTGTGAATTGTGTGCGAAAGATTTGTTGAAAGTTGAGCAAACTATTTCTGCAATGTTAGGAGGTCAAAAAGTTTACGATAGACTTCCACAAGGAATGAAAGAAGCACTTCTTGATATGGCTTTTAATAAAGGTCCAGCAATACTTGAAAAGACTCCAGGGCTACTTTATACCTTGAAAGTTGGCAAATATGAAGCTGCGATTAACAAAATGACTTACAACAAATCCACTACAACTGGTAAGGAAATGAGTGGACTTTCAAAACGTAGGCTGTTTGATATTTCTACAGCGGTGAAAATTTATCACGGTAAAGTTCCGCAAAGCAATATCAATACCGCTCAAAATGTCTATAACCGAGGAATTGAACTTCTTCGTGCTGAATGTAAAGCAACTGGAAAAGATTTCAATGCTCAACTTGCTGGGTATAATAAAGATGTTCAAGGCTACTTTGGGAATAAGGTTAAAATTAAACTGATAACAAAGTAATTATGTCGCCTACTTTGTCGCCATGAAGTGTCTTAATGTCGTGAGAAACTTCGATTTTGCCCCAGCGAAGATTGTTGATTAAATCTATTGCAACAATTTCTCTTGCTTCCATATTTGAATCGCAAATTTTTACTACAAAACCTTCTTCGAGTTCTGTATTAACCACAATACAAAGTCCGCCTGCACCAACTTTTGCAACTAAATTTTTAGAGTTTGCAATGATTTTTGTATCTGTTCTGTTTTCTCCGCCAATTGTGTATGCGTGTTTTAAAAATGCGTTTTTAATTTTTTCATATTTAGGGTTGCAGAACAAATTCAAATATCCTTTCACCATGTTTTTTAATGGCATTGAGAATATTGGAACTCCACAACCATCTTTTGTTACAGGATAGTCTGTTTTGATTTCGCAAAGTTCATAAATTCTTTTTTTGATTTCTTTTTGTAGTGGGTGATTTATGTTGTCATAATTCCCCATATCCCAGTCATTGAGTTTACACAAACCAAGCATCATTGCGTGTTTTCCAGAACAGTTGTTGTGTAGTGCTGTTGCATGTTCTCCATGCAAAAGTAGTTCATCTTGCGCAGTTCTAGAGATTGGTTCATGATTTCCACATTTCAATTTTGATGGTGAAATTTCAAATTTATCCAAAATTCCCTTTACAATGTCAACGTGAACTTTTTCCCCCGCATGTGAAGCTGAACAAATTGCAATTTCTTCTTCTGTTAGTCCGAATTTTTCATCCAAACCATAATCTATAAGAAGTGCGGCTTGTAATGGTTTTGCACAAGAACGAAGGTAAAATGGATAATCTTTATCTTCTCCAATTTTTTCTATAACTCTGTCTTTATTTGTGCGAACAACGTAGCCAAAATGTTCTTGTTCAATTAGTCCATCTCTATTGTAAATAACTAATTTTGAGGGTTCTGTATTTGTTTTATTGTAAATCTTCATTATTTTTCACCATTGTCAACAATTGATTTAATTTGTTTTTCAATCTTAAATTTTCTTTTTTCAAATCTTCTATTTGTTTTTCATATTTATCTGTAATTTTTGCATATTCTTGGTTGATTTTTGGAACTTCATTATGGTCTAGGACAAAGCGTTTTTTTGCTTCTTCTTTTAAGGATAGAATTCTATCAAATTGCTTTTGAGAAATTAAACCTAAATCTACAAGGAATTGACCAAATTTTTTCGGAGTTTTTTCGTTTTTAAAATTTCCTACAGCGTTATTCAATTGTTCTGTAGAAATTGTTCCATTATTTACAAAATACTCTCCAGTTGAATATTTTCCTGCAAGTAATCCTGCAATGTTCAAAATTCTAGAATCATCTGGAATTTGCATATAACCTTCATCCACACAGAATAGAAAGTAATTAGCAATTTCTTCCATTGACATATATGTATTCAAAACGATGTCAGAAATGCTTGAATCTGTGTCTGCATAATTCAAAATGTTATAAATATTTGCATCAAAGTTTGACTTTTTATAATCAAGTTCGCATTTGCCTTTGTATGTTAATACTGGTTTATATGTTGCAAAAATATATGCGATGTCGTCTTCTTTATCAATATCTTCAGACAACTTCACGTAAATAATTTCTTTAACCCAGTTAGGGAAATGTGATACTTTAGTTAAAAACTGTTCTAAAAAATTTCTTTGCAAAGCTCTTTTTCGCCTCTTCTACCAACCTGTATATTAGCATTAAATTCTATTTTCTACAATAGTTCAAAAGCTCTTTTTCTCTATTTTATTCTATCTTGTTTTCGTCTTTATCTTTATTTTGAGGGTTTTGAGCGTAATGATTTTTTAACTTTTTAACTCTCAAAATTTCTTTCAAATCTTCTGTAATTTTGTCTTCTTCGTCTAAAACGGCTTTTCTTTTTTTAGCATTTAGAACATTTGCAACATTCATCATCGCAAGAGAATTTAATGTTGCTCGAAGTACGGCACTTTGGTCTGTATATTGTGAACTAGGAGCAGGTGGTTCTTCTTCTCCGCCACGTTGAGAAAAGTATTCTCCGCCTTGTCCCATTTTATCATCTGAGAGTTTTGCTGCTGTTCCTGAAATATCTCCGCTCTTAAAGTTGAAAGAGCCACCAATTCCAAAGAAACCCGCAGATCTGTTATCGACCATTGTTTCTCACCTTTTACCTTGTGTTACTTGAGTTTCCTCAAATATTCTTCGTGTTCATCTACACATTATAAATTGCGTGATATGTTATTAACTCGTCTAAATGGATTATTTTGCTACTATGTAAACAAAATTTTACAATTTGAAATATTTTAATTCTCTCTATTTAAACGGTTTAAACTACTACCATTATAACACATTATATTGAAAAAAACAAGAATACATGATATAATGAATGATATAACAGCATTTAGTAATTGAGGATTTTTGAGGATGAAAAGATTAAATAAAGCATTCACTTTGACAGAATTATTGGTTGCTCTTGGTGTAATTGGTGTACTTTGTGCGATTTTATTACCAATTATTTTTAACGTAATGCCAAACCAAAATACAATTATGGCAAAAAGAGCATATTATACAGTCCAAACTATTGTTTCGGACTTGATAAATGATGAAGCTTGTTATCCAGATTTGACAAGTGCTTCTGATACAGAAAAAAGAGTTGGGTTTGATGATGGTTTTGGGTATCCAAACTGTTCTCCTTGGGGCGGTGTTGATTATCCTGGAACTGTTTCTGCCGAGGGTGATGCGAATAAAAAATTCAAAGTTCTTTTCCTTGATAAACTTGGTATGACAGGGGTAAGTGTAAGTGCCGATAATACGACATTTGCAACAAGAGATGGACTTCAATGGGCAATTCACACAATGGGATATAGCTCAAAAAATAATAAGAATGCTTTAGCATTGATTACAGTTGATACAAATGGTAAAAATTCTCCAAACTGTGACCAAATAGGTACATATTCTAGCAAGATTGCTAATGCGGGATCTTGTGATGGTAGAACAAAGGGTTTTGATAGATTTACTATGGCTGTATATGCAGACGGTAAAATAAAAATCAATTCAAATGATACATGGGCAATAAATGCTGTTCAAGTTGATAGAAATATCACAGGTGATGGCACATCAAATGATAACGATAACAAATTATAATAGAATTAAAGTAGTCGGATAATCGCGCTTGAAATTATTTCGAGTGAGGAAAGTCCGTGCATCCCAGAACAGGCTGCCAGAGAAACTCTGGGCGATGTGAGTCGGCGGATAGTGCCACAGAAAAGATGACTGCCGATGGATAGAATTTCTATCACAGGCGATGGTGCAACGGTGAGTTAAGAGCTTCACCAGCGATACTGGAAGGTATCGGCTAGGTAAACCCCAGTCGGATGCAAGATTGAGTCGAAGGTTAAGGTTGTTCGCCATCTTCGGAAAGAATCGCTAGAGATTAGGAGCAATCCTAATACCAGACAGATGATTATCTAAAACAGAACACGGCTTACGGGCTACTTTATTTATTACCAAGCGACATTGAATTTTCAATGTCGCTTGATTGTTTATCGACTTTATATTTAACAATTTGATTTTAGTTTCAATTTTGTGCTAGTATGCACTTAAGAGGTAGGGAAAAATTATGATACACAGAAAATCACGGGATGAAATTAAAAGAATGAAACATGCTGGCTATATTGTAGCCCTTGTTCACCAAAAAATGAAGGAAGTTGTTGTTCCTGGAATTTCTACAAAAGAATTAGATGAAATTGCTATGAAAATTATCAAAGAAAATCGTGCTATTCCAACATTCTTGGGATACTGTGGTTTTCCTGCTTGCATTTGTACTTCAATCAATGAACAAGTTGTACATGGCATTCCATCTGAAAAAGCTATATTAAAAGAAGGCGATATTATCGCTATTGATGTTGGTGCTACTTATGGCGGTATGGTTGGTGATAGTGCTTGGTCATATCGAGTTGGTAATGTTTCACCAGAAGTTGACAAGTTGATGAAAACAACAGAAGAATCTTTGTATGCTGGTATTGAACAAATGCGACCAGGAAATGTTTTGGATGATATTTCAAAAGCAGTTGAAGCTGTTGCTGTTCGAGAAGGTTATGGTATTGTTCGTCAATATGGTGGTCATGGTGTTGGTCACGAAATGCACGAAGATCCGTTCTTGTTTAATTATAGTGTAGGTGATAATACTTTAATCAAATCTAATATGGCTATTGCAATTGAACCAATGTTGAATTTAGGTGGCGATGATGTTGTTGTGAATGAAGAAGATGGTTGGACTGTAAGTACAAAAGACGGAAAACCTTCTGCTCACTTTGAACATACTGTAATCGCAACTGATGATGGTCCAATTATTACAACAACCTTAAATCAGGAGATTTAGATGAATTATTATGTTGGTGTATCACTGGCTTCTGGTTCTACAATGGATTCTGGGGTTGCAGTGATAGATGAAGATAACAAAATTATTCTTCTTGATAAACTGTACAAGATGAATGATATAATTTTCTTTTTTGAAAATTTTTCATCTTTAAAAAATTCTAAAATTTGCGTTTCAGTACCTTTTGATAGAACGATGCTGGAAGGTAAGTGGAGAATTTTGTCTAAACCTTATCAACTCGTTTCTAGCAACAAAAATATTCCGAATCGTGATAACTGGACTCAAAGACATTCTAATCGTGGTTCTGAATATTTTAGAGAATTAACAGAACGAGGAATTGAAGTCAATCGTTTTGATGTTTATATGACACGTCAAAGTTTACATTTGAATTCTTGTTATAAAGACCGTTCTCCTGCGGATTGTAAGTTTTTGCAACAAGCATTAAGAAATGAATGGGGTTTTGAGGATTTGCCTTCAAATATGATGCCAATGTCACATTTGGAAGCTATTTTGGGCGCATTGCTTATGAAAGAAAAGGTTCAAAATCCGAATAAAATCCGTGTTATTTACAATTTTAGAGGTTTGGATGTTATTGATATTAAAGATAACTTAAATATCTCGACTGACGTTTATAATTTTGAAAGGGAACTTATCGGAAAATCTGATTTAGACTAGTCATTTTTTCTGAATTTTATATCGCTATGTTTGAAAAAATAATTACAACATTGAGTAATCCGATTTTATTTTATGCTGATAAAGAAGGTCATGCTGTTTTTAGAAACTTTAATTGGTTTGGAAATTGTGGATGTTCTTATGATTTGCAATTGTCAAAAATTGAAGTTGGAAAAGTGCTTGAATATCGCTTTGATATTGAAAAATATTTGAAGATGGCATATTGGCTTGTTCCAATAATTATTTACTTAATTTTTATTCATGTAAGATTTTCTTTTTGGAATTTGTTAGTTGCAGAATTTTTCTGGGTTGCTATTATTGGGGTGCTACGTGGAGTTTGCGCTTTTGTTTATAGTGATTATTTGATTAAAAATTTTGGAATGTATAAAGTTGTTGAATTTGTTCCTCATTTACCAAAAGAAAAATGGCAATTTTATAGAAAAGATTTTTATAACAAAATTATTTTGATTTGTATAGTTTTAGCGTTGTTTTTTGCACCAGCATTTGCATTGCAATATGGCTTAAAATTGTGTTCAACATCTCATAAAAAACATGCAAAAGTTGCAATGACTATTTCTGAAATTTATAACGCTTTTTATCCAAAAACTCCTGAAAGTTATGACTTGATAGGTTATGTAAAATATGCAAAACGTGATTATAAAGGTTCATTAGAAGCATTTAAAACTTCTATAGAAATGACTGGGAAACATTTTAATCAAAAAGATTTAATCAAGTTTGCGAATTTGTTATTTTTGGAGAAAAAAATTAGTTCTCCAGAAGATGCGATTGTTCTTTTTGATGATTATGCAACAAGAAAAGATATGTCTGTCTTAGAACAATCTAAGATGCTTTGGATAAAATCAATTTTCAGTATTGAAAATAATATGCCAGATTCTATTGTTGCGGATTATGATTCACTATTGGAGTCTTTAAGTCCTAAGGATATGAAAAATCGTTTTTATATTACAAGTGACAAAGCGTATATTTTATACTTGATGAAGGATTATGAGAATGCTTTAGCTAATTATGATGTCTTGATTAGTTATGGTGAAGCAAATAAAAAACAGTTCGGGGAAGAATTAAAATCTTTGTATGCCGAACGTGGATTTACTAAAAAACGCTTGGGTGATACCCTTGGCGCAGATGGTGATTTTGCAGCTTCTGGAATTGATATTTATGAAATTGATAAATATGAACCATCATATTCTGAACAACAGTTTGTAGTTGATGAATATTAGATAGTTTTTTGAAATGAGGAAATAATGGCTAAAGGATTATTTATAACGTTTGAAGGCGCTGATGGTTGTGGGAAAACAACACAAATAAACTTGTTAAAAAAATATCTTGAAGAAAAGGGAAAGGAAGTTCTTCTTACTCGTGAACCTGGTGGGAAAGGCTTGGGAGAAAAAGTCCGAGAAATTTTGTTAAATTATGACGGTGTTGTATCGGATAGATGTGAATCATTTTTGTTTTTAGCAGATAGAGCGCAAAATGTTGATGTAATTGTAAAACCAGCTCTTGAAGAAGGTAAAATAGTTCTTTGCGATAGACATACAGATAGTACGGTTGCTTATCAAGGTTATGGAAGAGGATTAAACCTTGATGAAATTTATATGTTGAATAACTTGGCGACGGGGGGTAAAAAACCAGATATTACGTTGGTTTTTGATGTTGATATTGAAACTTCTATGCAACGAGTTGGGAATGAAAAGGATAGAATGGAAAGCGCTGGTAAAGAGTTTTTTAACAAAGTGCGCAATGGTTATTTAGAGATTGCAAAATCCGAACCAGATAGAGTTAAGGTAATTGACTCTACAAGAACAATTGAAGAAGTTCACAAAGACGTCGTTGCAATTGTTGAGAAGTTGAATATATAAATCTCACATTGGGAAAAGGAACAGGGAAATAAGGAAACTTCTATACGGTTACGTCATTCTGAGGGATAAATTGTAGAATATGTAATATTATTTTGCAAATTTACCCGAAGAATCTCTAGCAGAACGCAAGGTATTATATCTGTGCTGTCATTCCGAACTTGTTTCGGAATCTCTATCCCAACGCATAAGTTAGAGATGCTGAAACGGTCTTGGATTGCTGGTGGGTCGGCTGGCTCAATGCAACCCTCCCCATGACGAGCTTCGCTCTTGCCAAAATTCGCAGTTCAGTATGACGTTTGTTTCCCTCGCCCCTTGAGGGAGAGGGTTAGGGAGAGGGGTGAATTGTAGTGATACTTCGCTTCGCTCAGTATGACGAATTTGTAAGATGATAGAACATCATTCCCTCCCCAAGGGCGGAGGGCTAGGGAGAGGGTTTGATTTGTAAAATGAAACCTATTTTTCATAGAATTGTAACAAAATGTAAATCATCTATGCAAATGGCTGAAACCCACTTATAATGCCCTATATGATATGATATGATATGATGTGAGGGACAGTGTACACCGAGTAATAAAATCTTTATAATTTACTTATGAAGATTTTGAAAAACAGAGCATTTACACTTGCGGAAGTTCTTATTACACTTGGAATAATTGGTGTTGTTGCGGCAATGACTATTCCAAATCTGTTAACTAAAATGGAGCATAATGCTAAAATTGCAAAGCTTCAAAAATCCATTTCTATTATTAACCAAGCTATGAGAATGTCAATTCACGATAACGGTGAATATGATGGATGGGATTCTTCATTAGCTCCTAAACCTTATGTTGAACAGTATTTTTCTCCATATTTAAAAATTGTGACTTGGTGTGATACGGCTGAAAAATGCGGCTACAAAAAAGCTAATCCTTGGGATAGTGAAGCTGTTTATACTGGTTTTAATTTTGCAAATCGTGTTCCATTTGTAACTCTTGATGGAATAATGTATTCTGTAATAACTTCGGGCTGGTCATCTTCTGGTAATGAAGAAACAGATAAATTGTATGATTTTTCCGTTTCAAGTTCA
>CAVAPR010000003.1:114033-119288 GCA_963590665.1 Candidatus Methanomethylophilaceae archaeon | reverse complement strand
ATTGACCAAACAAGTATTGAACTAACCAGAATAAATATGTATTTGAAATATGAGCCAAAGAATTTAGATATTTTATACAAAAATTTTACAACGAGTGATTTCCTAAAAAATAATTCTGGAGAGAAGTTTCAATATATAATTGGAAATCCGCCTTGGGGATATGATTTTTCAAAAGAAGAACTCCCAGAATTGAAAACAATGTTTAAATCTGCGGATACAAAAAATGTTGAATCTTATGATGTGTTTGTTGAAAAATCTTTGTCTTGTTTAGAAAAAGATGGCATATTGTTTTTTGTCCTTCCAGAGGCAATTTTGAATGTAAAAACTCATAAAACTATACGTCAAATTATTCTAGATAACTCTTCTATTGAATATTTGGAATATTTGGGAAATATGTTTGATAAAGTTCAATG
Source organism: Candidatus Methanomethylophilaceae archaeon (assembly GCA_963590665.1). GTDB lineage: Bacteria > Cyanobacteriota > Vampirovibrionia > Gastranaerophilales > Gastranaerophilaceae > Zag111. The sequence goes on along the minus strand of CAVAPR010000003.1, from coordinate 118,875 downwards.
CCCAAGTGTAATTCTAAAATTAAAAAAATCTCAAAAAAACTTTTCTTGTGCTGGCATGAGGGTCAAAACAAAAGATAATGAATTTGTGATAAATACTGATAGAGATGTTTCTAGTGAAATTTTTAATTTTAATATGAATGATAAAGAATACGGTATATATAAGAAGATTTTGAATATAAAAAATAAAGTATTCTTAAAAGATAATGGAATTTTTGCACTTGGAATTGTGACTGGAAATAACAAAGATTTCATTTCTGATATTAAAACTGAAGCAAATGAACCAATATTAAAGGGTTCTGATATTTCAAAATACAAAATTAAACAAGTAGTTTCAAATTATATTGAATTTAAACCCGAAAATTTTCAACAAGTTGCGCCTGTTGAAAATTATAGAGCGAAAGAAAAACTTTTCTATAAATTTATCAGTAACAAATTGATTTTTGCCTATGACAATAATCAAACGTTGTCGTTGAATAGTTGTAATATATTGATTCCGACATTTAAAGATTTGAATATTAAATATATTATGGCTGTTTTAAATTCAAGTGTTGCACAATTTATCTTCCAAAAACAGTTTAATTCTATAAAGGTTTTACGCTCTCATATTGAAAGTATTCCAATTCCAGTTTGCGATGCTTTGTTTCAACAACAGATAATCAGTTATGTTGATGAATTATTAAAAACAACAGATGATAATACATATAAAATGCTTTGTGACAGAATTGATTTGTGTGTTGCTAATTTATATAACCTTTCAAAAGATGAATATGAATTAGTTGAAAAATCTATTGTTTAAATAAATCATATAACTCTTCATAGGTCAAAGTTCGTTCAAGATAATTTTTACGGTGATATTCTATGCTATCTTGGTTGATATGGAATTGACCTTCTCCTTCATTTCCTCGATGTTGCTTATTTGAATATTCGTCACAGGATAAGACTTCTTTATTTGTCATTTTGTAGATTTCAATTTTGTCAGAGAAGAATAATCCGTAGTATAAAACCTCAAATTCATTACATTTAATTTGTTGAATATTGCAATCATAATTATATTTTTCGTCGGATTTCATTGCTCGATTTGCGAGGTTTGCTTTTATACATTGTTCAATTATATTATTTTCTTTTATTGTATCTTCATTCTTTTTCATTACCGTTGAAAATTTAATTTCAACTCGTTCATTTGTTAATTTATTACGTTTATCATAAGCTATTGAATCAGAATCTTCTAATTTGTATAGTTTTTTAATCATTATTTCTGCAACTGAACCAAAACGTCGAGTTCTTAGTGCAAATATTCCATCTCTAAATTCTTCAATCTCTTTTTCCATACTATTGCTCCTAAATAATTTTATGGAAATATTATACCTTGAAAAAATAATTGAAAAATACTCCTTGCAATAATTCTTTTTTATGCGAGAATGAATTATGGATATAAAGTGTAATTTAAACAATTATTATGCGTCAAAAAGACGAACTCCCCAATCTTGTGTGTTCAAAGGTTCACAGCGAACTTTGCAGGTTAAACCGAGGATTGAAGCGGATAAAAATGAAGATATTTTTGTGAAAAGACCAGATGCGGCTAAAAGTGCGTCTGGTCTTTCTGGTATAAGAATGAAGTTGGCAAATGTTGTTCATTCTGTAGCAGATTATGGAAAATCATACAAGAAAAATATCAAACATACTTACGATCACAAAATCGTATTTGCGTTGATTGAAAAAGAGTTGTATGGAAAAAATTCAATCGATAGTTATACTCATGATGCGGATAAAATGATTTTGTATCTTCTAGGATTTCCAAAATCGTTTGTTTCAAAATTTCATAGAGAACATTCCGTTCACCATGTCGAAAGTGGCAAAAAGATGAACTTGCGCAGTATGTTATGTGACAATATTGCTTCTTCCCCAGAGTTTAAACCAGAAAAGAAAAATTCATTGAGAGCATATTATGCAAAATCAAAGGAATTGCAATCTGTTCAAGGGTTTGGAGATATGCTAATCAAGTATAATTATGGCGAAAATCTAGATTTTGATAAAATTAAACAATTGAAAGCTGTGAAATTTGAAGGAATGAAGGGTTTAGCTAGAGTTGCGTTGAGAGCTATTTTATTGATGGTATTCCAACACTAGAGATTATAAAATCTTTATCTATTCAATAATAATCCGTTCTTATTTTCGATGATTTATGTTATCATCAGAAAAGGGGGATATATTTAGTTATGGATAAGAAGAAGATTATAAACATTTCTATAATGGCAGTGATTTTGATTGCTGGAATTGTATTTAGATTGTTGTATTTGCATACGGATATTTGGTATGATGAAGCCTGCTCTTGGTTTAGCGCAAAACAACTTTTCCCTATGGGAATAATGGATAACTTGTTGCATCTTGATTTACAACATACTCCTCTATATTTCTTCTTGTTGCATTTTTGGATGCAATTGTTTGGAGATAGTGAAGTTGCAATGCGAGTATTGTCTTTGCTCTTTGGGGTCGGAACTTTGCCTTTAGTATATGTTGCAACTAAGAAATTAACGACGGATAATAAAACTGCATTGTTTTCTCTTGCAGTAGCGTCTGTATCTCCATTACTCGTTTTATTTTCAACAGAAGTAAGAATGTATCCAATGGTGGTATTTTGGGTAATTCTATCATTGAATTATTTAATAGATTTTGAACAAACAAGAACAACAAAATCCCTTGTGAAATTGGTTATTGCGAATTTATTAATTCCATACACTTTAGTTGGTGGCATTTTGTATAACATTGCTCTTTGGGGAACTTATTCTAATTATTTGTATTCTCAAAATAAAAAAGATTTTTTCAAATATTTGAAAGCGTTGGGTGTTGAAATTGTTGGGTTAATTCCTTATTTCATATTGATTTCTTATTATGCAAAAATGAGAAGTATTTTTGTAATCTCTCATGAAGGAGCTTTGTCGTTTTTCAATGTTGTAGATGTCATAAGGAATTTCTTTGGGGCTACAATAGTTAAAAATATCTATTGGCCGTCTTTTGACCCATATCAGATAACATTCTTATTCACAATTCTTGTGGCAGTTCCTTGTGTTTATTTTTGTTATGGTTATATCCAAGGTTTGAAAAAATCTGATGGCTTTTTGAGCGTTTTGTATAAATTATTCTTATCAAGTTTTGGTTTATCCGTAATTTTTTCATTGTTTGAAGTAAATATATTCACTGTTCGTTATATTTTATATTTAGTTATTCCAATGTTTATTTTGGCAATAATTGGTTTATTCAAAACATTACCAGAAAAACATGTGGAAAGATTTTTGATTTTATTTGTTATTGCTTGTGGAGTATTTAATTACATAAACGCAAGGGATTTCAAGGTTTTAAAGACTTTGGCATTTAAGACTGTACGAATTGAAGCAGATAAACTTAACCTTGGTGTTGATGATGTTATTATTATGCCATTTGGCGCTGATGCACCTTATTACTTTAGAGATTTGTATTCTCCAAGAGTTTTTGATTTTGATTTGCATAAGGAATTAAGAAATCCTTATAATGACCACTATTACGATGAAAAACAACAAAAAGATATGATTGCTCGCCCTGCTCTTACTATTTATGATGCAGTTATGTCGAATAAAGTTTTCAGTCGTAATTTCTTTGATTATTTTTCAAAAAATGTTAATGCAACTGTTCCAAAGGGTAGATATGTCCTAATCGCATTATACGGTTCAGATGCTGATAATATCACAGATATTCAAACTCTAAGAAGATCTATTTCTGGTGATTATGATGTCCCTGCAAGAAAGTTAGAAATAATGTTCAAAAAATTCTTGTGTGATGTTAGTGTAATGCTAAATATGGATTTCGTTCCAGTAAAAACATTCAGACAAGATAATTATACGTTTTTCTTATATCAAAAAGTTAAATAATCTAATTAGAGGTAGATTAATCTCGGAAAATCCGTATAATAAAAGTGTGAAAAAGATAATAAAATACTTGTTATTTCTCGTGCTTTGCATATCATCTATTCAATTTGTCCTTGCAAATGATTCTACTGTCGATGATATGTGGAAATGGGTTGCGGAAAATAATTATATTTTTGAAGATGGCATTGTTGGAACAGAAGATATGTATGGCTTTACTTTTTTACTGAAATCTTATAATAAAGGGCAATACGAACCAGTAAATGGGAACAAAATCCAATATACTTTGAGTCAATATACTCTAGATTGTGGAAAATCAACTTATAAAATTGGTGTGATTGATTCTTATGGGTATCATGACAACTTTATATCTGGAGATTATAACAAGTATGCAGAATTTCAACCGATAGTTCAAGGTACGGCAGTATCTGCTGTTTATAAAAAACTATGCAGACCTGTTTATTAAGTATAAGTAAAAGCGGAATTTGAAATTTTTTTTCAAATTCCGCTTTTTAATATCTATTCAGTAGTTGTAATTATGCAGCTACGTCTAATTTTTTACCTACAACAGGTTCTTTTGAATCTGCTTTTGCATCAACTTTTGCTTCTTCTGCTGGAGCTTTGTCAGTTTTGTCTGCTGGTTTAGCTTCTTTTGGAGCTTCAGCTTTGTCGGCTTTATCTGTTTTTTCAGCCTTGTCAGCTTTAGCTTCTGCTTCTGGTTTCTTTGTTGAAATTTCTACGGTATCTTTTGCTGGAGTTTTTTCTAATGGAGCAATTTTTGGTAATTCATTTTTCATGAAATCATCAATTGGCATTTGGCGAACACCATTTTTATCTCCAGATAGAGTTACTATTCCATTATTTTTTGTTGCTGTAACGTTTTCTCCGTCTTTAGTTTTATAACTAATTGTTGTGAACGGTTTAATTGGGGCTTGTTGTTGTACTG
>CAVAPR010000003.1:0-113999 GCA_963590665.1 Candidatus Methanomethylophilaceae archaeon | reverse complement strand
TTTTTTTTTTTTTATAGTTTGGTTTTCGTTTTACTTAACTTCTGTGAATATTTAAAATTGCCTAATTTTTTATTTTTGATTTACATTTCTTAACTTTGTTTGTTTCTCTAATGAGAGTGCGTGTTTTAGGCGCTCTTTTTGAATTATTTCAAATGCTAAATCTTTAATAAGTTTAATTTTTTCATCAAACATGAAGATTTTATTTTCGTTTACTAAATCTTCTTTGTTTATTTGGAAATGCTTTTTATTGAGCTTTTTAGCGTATTTTAATTGGGTTTTGTATGCATGCTTTTCTGAAATTAAAGAGTAGCGCATGTCTTGCAAATAATCTATTTTATCTTCAATTTCAAAACCTCGTAAAAATTTTGAGATTTTGTGATGAAGATGTTTTAGAATATCCCTTTTATCTTTTTTCCCTTCTGGAAATTCCCTATTGTATATCAAATCTTCATATAGCCTGTCATACTTCTTTGTGTATAACCCGATATTTGCCATTTTCTGGTTTCGGGTGAGGTATTTGGGGTGAAAAATTTGATCTGTCACATGCTGAAATTCATGTAACAATGTACCAAGTCCTTCACGATTAATTCTATTCTTAATAGTATTAATGTCAATAGTGGTTTTAGAAATCTGCCCCGTGAAATCAGAATATAAAATGTCACTTCCTCCATCATACATTTTAGAATATCCATTATTTCTCACTGAAAGATTTATTTGCCCCTTCAAAACGCTTTTCAAAGCTTTTTGAATTTGAGAAAAAGTTATTTCTCCTTTATCGTTGAATGCAGGAAAAACTTCTCTATAAAACTTATTAACCATATCGCATGCTTTAGTCTGTCTAAAATTGACCGAACCTTGAACCTTTTTGAATGGTAATTTAATAGTTGGGGAAAGTTTGTTTATGTAAATCATATTTTTTATAAATTCGCACATCAAAATTTTTGCTAGAATTGTTAAAATAAATAATTAATGTTACCATAATCGTATGATTGAATTACTGATTTTATATTCTTTGCTAAAGCACGATTTGACGATGTATGCAATTCATAAAAGGATTTTAGAAAATTTTCAAGCATTTACTAATCCAAGTTTTGGTGCGATAAAACCAGCGCTTGTTAGGCTTGAAAAGCGAGGATGTATCCGTTCTGCAAAAATTATGTCTGATGGTGGGAAATTATCGGTATTTTATACCATTACAAAAGATGGTTTGAAAGAATTGAAAAATCTTTTGTTAAAACCGTTTTCATCCAATCCGCTACAATTTTTGTCTGATGCAAAGATTAAATTGTCTTGCGCTTCGTTTTTAAGTTCTGATGAAGCTCAAGAGTTGTTTGAAGAAGTTAAATCTAATGCGACTTTGCATAAGCTTAACGCTGAAAAAACAATGTCTGATGAATATAATCCAATAGATTTTTACCAAAGAATAGTTTTAGATAATACAATTTGTGAATATAACAATTTTATCTCAATGATTGAGGGGTTTGAAAAAGGTAATGCCAGCAATAGTAGATAGTGTTCTTGAAGATTCTATTGCTCAAGAACTAGAAATTGAAAAAGGTGATGAAATTCTTTCAATAGATGGCTGTAAAATGCAGGATATGATTGATTATAACTTTTATATGAAATCTGAACTCATCACTGTTGAAATAAAAAAAACTAATGGCGAAATTGAAGAAATTGAAATTGAAAAAGACTATGATGATGATTTGGGTATAGTTTTTGAGAGTGCAATTTTTGATAGAATTAAACCTTGCTTAAATCATTGCTTGTTTTGCTTTGTTGACCAGCAGCCAGAAGGTTTGAGAAATACTTTATATATTAAGGATGACGATTATAGATTGTCATATTTGCAGGGTACTTATATCACACTTACAAACCTAAAAGAAGCTGATAAAGACCGAATAAAAAGAATGCACCTTGGACCTTTTTATATTTCGGTACATACAACAAATCCAGAGTTAAGAGTAAAAATGCTTCGTAATCCAAATGCAGGAAAGGCTCTAGAGAATTTGCAATGGTTCAGAAAAAACAAAATTCCATTTCACGCCCAAATTGTTTTATGTCCAGGGTTGAATGATGGTGCGGAACTTGATAGAACGTTATCGGACTTGGCAAAATTGAAAACAACCGTTCTTTCTACAGCGATTGTGCCTGTTGGAATTACACAATTCAGAGAGGATAATGTTCTAAAGCGTGTTGATAAAAAATGTGCGCAAGAAGTTATAGAAATCTCTTCAAAATATAAAAGAGTTTGTTGCTCAGATGAGTTCTTTTTGCTTGCAGATAAACCTATCCCTCCAGCAAAATATTATGGAAATTTTTGCCAATTGGATGATGGTGTTGGTTCATTGAGAATTACATTGGATGATTTCAAAAAAAGAGAACTCCCTAAATCTATTTCAAAACCTTATAAAATGGCTTTTGGATGTTCTTATGCTGCAAAAAATATGCTCCAAGAGGTTGCGAAAAAACTTAATAAGATAGAGAATTTGACAGTTGAAGTTTGCCCCGTTAAATCAAACTACTGGGGGCAAGATATTACTGTTGCGGGACTTATCACGAGTGATGATTTGATTCGTACGGTAAAAGATGTTGATTGTGATGTTGTGGTGATTCCAACTGTTATGCTAAGACCTTATACTGAAGATTTTCTTGATGGGCATAACTTGACCTATGTAAAAGAACAATCGGGCAAAAACTTCTTTGTGCAAAAAAATATCTATTCAATGCAAGAAGTTGTTGATTTAATTTGGACTCTATAAGAGATTATTTAGTTGTTGCAATATTTTCTTGACTCGTAGAAGTGATGTTATTTGGCTTTTTGATAAAACCGTTTGCGCTAAAAACAGCTCCTAGCGTAATTATTCCAGATAGAATAATTGCTATAGCTTTGTTATATTTTGAAGATTTTTTTATTGATTCAGAATTTTCAAAGAATAGTTTGTGAGCGTTTTCGTAAAAGATTTTGTTTATAATCGACTCGGATTCTGTTCCAAAGTTTTCTTTAATTGATGTCTTTAGATTTTCAACGGTAATTTTATAAGCATCTTCTGGTGAGATTTTTGGATTCCCACCATAACAGCCAAGAGGGGTGTCAGTCCCAAAAAGAACTCTGTCTAAGGCATTTTTATCTTTAAGTTTTTTAATTAGATTGATAATTGTAGTCGGCGTTTTTACAGGCAAATCATTTTCAAAATCAACCCACGAAATATCGCAATATAATTTTGCATCTTTATTATCAATTGATTTCAATAGAATATCAATTGCTTTTTGATGTGCAAGTTTTCCTCCTGCGCCAGTATGTGCCATTATAATTGGTACTGTTGGATGTCTTTTGGCTAAATTGTAAATAAACTCTGGATCAGATTTATCAAATTTAGAAACATCTTGAACAACTTTTTCAATTCCTCCTGAGTAATCTAAATTAACTTGAGAATGGAATAAGCACGGCAATTTGTATTTTCTTGCAAGTTCTAAATATCCATTATAACTTGGGTCGTCTGCTCTTAAATCAAGTTGTTTTGGATGAAATTTCAGACCTTTGAATTTGTCTGGTGCGTTTTTCAAAACTTGTTCAATATTTTGTGGATTGCCGAAACTTGGCTGGCATGTCGCATATAGAACGTAATTCGGATTGGATTTGTATTTGTTGTATAGGTCTAAATTTCCCTTGATTTCATCAGATAAGAATGGTGTTCCGTTAGAAGTTATAGAACTTTTTGTCATATCTGGGTGATTTCGAACCATACAATCAAGATTTGATACAAACATTTTTTCTATCTTGTCGTTTGGATTAGGCAAATGTTTGTTGGCAATTTCGAGAGTATCAATTGATGAATAATCTTTTAGATATGCATAATTCCCAGAAGAGATTTCAATTGCTCCATTTGTTTTTTGAGGAGATGAAATCCACCAATGTCCTGTATGGGTGTGAATATCATACCCCGCAGTAAAATTTATGTTAGAAACTCTATTTATCTGCATAATAAACTTCTCAAATTTCCTCATTATATTTACCATATTAACTCATGAACATAAATAATTTTGATAGTGAAATGATTATATTATTAAGATATATAAAAAGACCTCGTGGGGAGGTCTTTTTATTTGATTTTAAAATACTTTAGGTATAAATCGTTTTGTAACTTTCTTTGCGTACTCTTGATATTCAGAATCTTGAAGCAAGTTTCGTTCTTCCGTAACTGCTCTCAAATAATACACGTATAACCAAATTACAATTCCACAAGTAAAAACGATTTTACCAAATATTGAAATTTCTCCTAATAGCAATACTGGAATTGTTGTTAAAATAATATAAACCATATACATTGAGTATTCTGGGTGTCTTACGATGTTATAAGGGAAACCTGTTACAATTCCTCTATTTGTTAAGTTCCCAGCTTTTGTTCCTAGTCTAAGGATTGCAAGCATCATTCCTAAATGTGCTAGTACTACAAATACATTTAATAATATTCTCAATGTAAAATTATCAACGGGAATTGTTTGTTCTTGAAATCTTGGAATAAGTTTATCTGTAAGAATTAAGAATGGGGAATAACAGCTAATACAGCTAAGTATTCCTAGTGGTGTTGTATCAACGGTTTTGATTTTGTTTTTGAATAAATCAAGTTCTGTGAGATAACTGAATCCTAAAACAAACGTAATTACCATCACAATTAATTGACGCCACATATCAAAGGTATCGTCTATGTATTGCGCAATTCCGAATGATGTTCCGTTAGCTGTTCCATATTGTACCGCTTGGTTAAAAAATTCTTTCAAAAAGTCGATGTTGTAACCCATTGAAAGGATGTATTTGTTGCACAAAAGGTTAACGCAATAGTATCCAAAGAATGCTTTCACAAATAAAATTACCAAAGCTTGTTTTTCATTCTCTTTTGGCTCAATGTTTTTAATTCTTTCTTCAACTGTTAATCCAAATTTGAATTGTCTTTTTATATAATCAAGAATTGCAACACTGCGAGATTTTAAAATTGATTCTGGACGGAAAAATAAAAATATCGGCAATGCCAATGCCACATAACCAAGATAATAAACTCCAAGAACAACAATATAATTGCAAAAATCGTGTTCTATTTGTTCATTTAATGCTGGACAAAATGCTAGTGCTAAAAATGTTAATCCATAGATAAAAATTGATGAAAAATAGTGTCTATAGACATCTTTGTCTGTAACTTCAACTTTTATATTCTCTTCCATATATTCCCCTCTTTTATAAAATAAAACGTTATAAGAATTATATCATGGTTTGTTTTCCTTGTGAAATATGAAATAAAATGATATAATAAATCCTGTCAGTTTATTATAAAGGAGAAAAGAATGTTTTGTAAGAAATGCGGATTTGAAGTAACAGATAAAAGTATCAAAAAATGTCCTAAATGTGGTGCAAAGGTGAACGGTTTGCCAACTTGGGCAATTGTTCTAATTGTTGTTGCCATTATATTTACTATTATTCCTTTTGCGTTAGGCATTTTAGGTGTAATTTTAGCAATGACTTTACCAGTTTTTATGAGTGATACAGATAGTTCTCAATTCAGAAGTAAATATTTACGAACTATTTCGTCATTAAACCAAGCTCAATTGTTGAGTCAAGCTATGAATGATGAAGAATTTACTAATTCTGATGACATTTGGAATAAAGGTATTAAAGAAAATATTGCTGGAGTTGTAGATATTCCAGATGGTATTAGACTTTCTAATGGTGTAGAAATCAAATATGAAAAAATAAGAGAATCTTGCAAAGATAATTTATCTAAAAATGCGAGTGAATCTACTGCGTGTGCTATCTTAACTATTGACGTTAATGGTTTTGACAAAGCTCCAAATAAATTCTCTACAAGTTCAAAAATTTCTGATAGATTTAATGTTTTGATGTATCCAACTTCTGCAGAACCTGCGGTTGGTTCAGAAGAGGATAAAATTTTACATACTCCAAGAACAGCAAGATAATCGCAAATTAATTTTGCTTTTGTCTTAAATAGCTTTCAACAAATTCATCAAGATCACCGTTCATCACAGCGTCAACATTTCCTGTTTCGCAACCTGTTCGGTGGTCTTTTACCATTTTATATGGGTGGAATACATAAGAACGAATTTGAGATCCGAAATTAATATCTGCGGTTTCTCCTTTAATATCTGATAATTTTTTTTCGTGTTCAGCTTCTTTTATCGCAAGGAGTTTTGATACAAGGATTTGCATTGCGTATTCTTTGTTTTGAAGTTGAGAACGTTCTTGCTGGCATTTAACAACAATTCCAGATGGTTTGTGCAAAATTCTTACGGCGGTTTCAACTTTGTTTACGTTTTGCCCACCTGCTCCGCCAGACCTCATTGTTGTAACTTCCAAATCTTCTGGAGGAATGTTTATAGTTTTTTCAAAATCTTCAATTATTGGGGTAACTTCAACAGAGGCAAAGCTTGTTTGTCGTTTCCCATTTGCATTGAACGGTGAAATTCTAACTAAACGATGAACTCCTTTTTCGGCTTTTGAGTAGCCAAAAGCATATTTTCCCGAAATTTTGATTGTAGCAGATTTAATTCCCGCTTCTTCTCCATCAAGTTTGTCTAAGAGTTCAACTTTCCAACCTCTTGATTCTGCCCAGCGCATATACATCCTAAGGAGCATACTAGCCCAGTCTTGGGCATCTGTTCCTCCTGCCCCAGAATTGATTGTTAAAATCGCATCAGCGCTGTCGTATTCTCCAGATAACATCTGTTGAAGTTCAAATTTTTCTAACTCTTTTTTTAGATTTTGAACTTCTTCATAGCTAATGTTAATTAAGTCTTTATCGCCAAGTTCAATTGAGGTTTGTGCATCTTCAATTGTTTGTGACCATTTAGAAAGTTTTTCTAAAATTTCTTTTTTTTCTTTTATATCTTGCCCAATTTTAGTAACTTTTGCTGTATCAGCCCAAATATTTGGGTCTTGCATTTGATTTTCAAGTTCTTCCAAATCTTGTTTTATTTTTTTAGGGTCAAAGACACTCCTTGATTTTTTCAAGTCGTGGTTTTATTGTGTTAATTTCTTGTTTCAATTCTGTTTCCATATTTGAATTTTATTATAAAAATTTCTTACTTGCAATTAGCTTTAGTATTGCTATAATTAGAAAGAAGAGAGATTTTTACTTGATGAATGTTTTATCATATTTAAAAGATTTATATACAAAAGAAAATTTTATTTTTAATCATATTTCACTATTTGCGTTGGTTGGAATTTGTACAATTTCAACTGTTGGATTTTTGGCCTATGCGTTCGCTAATATATATAGTGGGCTTACTTCAATCCCTCCTCAACAGGCTTATATTTCGCTTGTGTTTGCGTTGATGACAATATTTTTCTTTTGCGGATATATTTATTCTTTTGCAAATAAGGTTTTTCAAGGAATAACAAATCTCCCAGAATTGTCACTATCATCTTATTCTGCATTTGTCAGAACTTTGCCTGTAATGATTAGCTGGGGTATTTATGAAGCATTTTTAGTATTGATTGGATTTGTTGCAATTCCTGCAACTCGCCATTTGTTTTATATTTATTATTCTGTTTTGATATGTGTTTTGCCGTTTATAAATTTAATCAGTATCGCATTTGCTAAAGATTTTAAACTTCGTTCAGATTTGTTTTCATTTTTGACATTGTTTAAAGTTTTAAATCAAACTTTAGGCGCTGTAATAAATTTAGCTTTTCAGATGTTATTGTTAATGATTATTCCAGCTGGTTTGGTTTATTTAATGTTTAAATATAGCGCTAAAATTTCACAGCAAACATTAATGTTCTCTGTAAACTTGATAATCTTATGTTTTGCAACCTACTTAATGATGGTTGCGAAGCTTGTTTATACTCGAGGGCTTGTTGAAATCGTAAAAGACAAATTATCTGATATTTAGACTATTTGAATTCTGTTATCGTCTTTAATATCAACAGGTTTGTCTGATTTTGAAAGCACATCTTTTATACATTTTGTTGCATCAAAATCGTATTTTTTGATAATTCTATCTGGATGGTAAAGTACCTTAAAACCATCATTTCCCATTGCGCAGTAGTCATTTATTACGGTGTTGTAGAATTTGTCTGGTCTTGGGTTGTTTATGTCTATTGGAGTTTCTTTCCCATTTTTATCTACATGGGACATTGATTTTAAGTGTCCGTTTTTAGAAACACTGTATTTTAACCCAGAAGCGTAGAAAATCCCTGGTTTGTTTGCAATATTTGTGAAGGATTTAGATGCAAGCTTGAATGCGTCAACGAGTTCTTTTTCAGAGTATTTAACTTCGTATAATTTATTTTTGAAAGGTAAAATATCTGCTAAAATTCTTGTATCAACTTTTCCTTTTTCAAAATATCCTCTGACATTTGAAGAAGGAAGAATTGCAATATCTGTGTCTAAATCTTTTCTAATACAATCGGCAATAAAGTAACCATGCGGATTTGGCTCAATAAGGTCATGAGTTAATGGAGGTGGCGCATCATTAACATAGCCGTAGGTTGTTCTCGCTCCAAAAACTTTGTCAAACAAATATTTTATTGGTGCATATCTTTTGAAATCTCGTGTGTTTCCAATATTATTTTGAACTTTTTTAATTATTCCGTTTGGGTCAAATTCAAGATTTAATATTCCGAAATTCTTTCCATCTCTGCCTGCTTGGGTGATAATTACTGGTTCTCCTGTTTTTGAATAGAAAAGATTTTCTCCTTCTTTAACATCAAATAATAAATCGTGAGAGTGTCCGCCCAAAATTACGTCAATTCCTTGGGTTTGGTTTGCTACAATTTTATCAACAGTGTAACCAAGGTGAGAAAGCAGGATAATTTTGTTTATCCCCTGCGCTTGCAATTTGTCGGCTTCATTTTGAATATCTTCAATTGTTTCTTTTACTTTGTCAACAGAAATTTCTTTTTGAAGTGCACCTTCTTTTGATCTTTTGAATAAATCAATCGGAGTTGTGCCTATAATTCCGTATTTATGCCCATTATGTTCTTCTATAGATGAAGATGTAACTTTGTTGTACCAAGGGCTTGTTGGGTTGATTTTTACGTTTGTGGAAAGTAGGTTGTAGTTTATTTGGGGTAAAATCGTTCCAATTTTGTCCTGCATGTCAAATTCGTGATTTCCGATAGCAGATGAGGTAATTCCTACTTTTTTCTGGAACATTACGGCTAATTCGTTGGTCTTAAAATCTTCTCCAATCATAATGTCGCCAGAAGAGAGCTTTAGTGTATCGACATCAGGCTTATTCTTGTTACGAGCATCAAACGCATTTGCTGCTGTAACAGTTCTTTCCATATTGATTGACTTCCCATGAAAATCATTAATGTAGAAGATGCTTGTCTTCACATTATTCGTTGGTCTGTCAATTGAGTTTATCATCTTGAGTATCCCTTTAGCATGAAAACACGTCAAGATTTTTTTTGATAGTTTGGTTGGAAATTGTTTACAAATTTTAAAACTTCATCATTTGAATTTTCCAATGCTTTGAAAGCGCATCATAAATTTCATTGATATTGTTTACAATTTCTATCAAAACAACTCCATAATTCAAACATTTGTAATCACCCATATCATGAAGCCCAATTCTTGTTTTTATAGAGCATCCGTATTTGGACAAAATTTCTTGTAATTTTATAGACTCTTCTATTCTATTTTCTAGTGGAATACCAATAATTGTTGTCATATCTAATTTGTAAAATATATTTAGATAAAATATAATTCCCTAGTTTGCTAATTTAGAATAAAAAAGCGATTCGATTCCGAATCGCTTTTTGTAGTTTGTATGAGCTTTTGTTTTATTCAATATAACTTGTTTTTCCGTTTTCAGTCACGAAACTGATTTTTCTTTCTTCAAATCCTGCAATATTGTCTTTTATTAGGATTTTTCCTTCCTTAAGATTTCCATTATCATCATAATACATTTCTTGTATCAAATTTCCTTTTTGATATACAATTTTTCTTTTATCTTCACCCATTTCTGCTGTTCCATTACCGTTATATACTGTGATTGTGCCTCCGTCAGCTGATTTATAGGTTGTAGGTGCTCCTTTGTGATATGATGTTCCTGCAAATTCGTATCCCATCTTTTTAATATCTTCTTTTGAAGGTTCTGTTCCTAAACCGATGGGGCTTTTTTCTAATAATCCTTTTGCAGCTTTACTTGGGCGAGGTTCGTTCAAAAAATTTTCAACATCTTCTGATGTAACTTGTTTTGTTGCTTTTCCTCCAATCGTTGTCAATTTAAGTGGGCTGCGTTTTGATTGAAGTTTTAAATCTTCATTCCCATTTAATTTAATTGAGTTTAACTGACTCATTAATGTTTCAAATTCTCCGATTTTCATGTTTAAATCTCCTCTTTTTGTAATCTTATCTCTCGTGAAAAATGCACATCACTTACATTTATATAAAAACATTTGCTTCTTTAGAATTGCAGAAAAATAAGAATTTAAAATAGTAAATTCTTGAAATATAGAATTAACAAGTGGTTCGAGGTTTACATAACTTTACATATAATACTTATAGGCAGTAAAGTTATTTGATAAAGAATTTTAAATTGTAATTATGGGCATAAAAAAAGAACTTGGTAAAAAAATAAAACGAATGAGAATTGAAAAGGGTTATACTCAAGAAAAGCTTTCTGAGTTGATAGACGTATCTCAAAAAGCCCTAAGTAGTATTGAAACTGGTGAAAATTTTGTCAAAGCTGAAACATTAGATAAGATTCTTGAAGCGTTTGATATTACTGCAGAAGAATTGTTTGCTACAAATCATCTGAAAGATTGTACCGAGTTATTGCAAATGATTAACCAGAATATTGCCCAAATTAGCGACAATTCTGAAAAGTTGGAGTTAGTGTATAATTTGACGAAAAGTCTTTGTAAAAAATAGCAAAAAAAATAATACCCTTATCGGGTACTATCTTTTAGTTTAAATAGTTTGTGACAACTTATTCTATATCAAGGTTGTCTGTGGCTTGAAGCTGTTTTTTCTTGATGTTGTGCATTACAGCATCAACTAATAACTCATAAGATTTCATACTTTCAATGTTTGGAAATTCTTCTTTGAGTTGGGTTCTGACCATTGCTTCTAGCTCTTGTTCGTCAGAAAGTGATTTTAGATTATCCACACCACTTATAGCTTCTAAATAATCTGTGGTGCTTTTGTCTAATTTATTTTTATTTGAAAATGAAAGCCAACGCAATCTTGGACTTACATTTTCTTTTAATTGTTTTACTAATTTTAAGTTTTTAATTCGGTCAAACATTGCGTTACCTCTTTACTTTTACCTTCTTGCACTATTTCAAAATATCCTCAAGAAAAATAATTGACTTTTTTCTTATTGTTATTTACAAATGTTTACAATTAACTAGATTTTGCTAAAGTCTGTTAAGTGTTCGTATTTGCCTTTTAACAATGATAACAAGGCGATTCTGTTGTTTTTAACATTTTCATCCTTGTCCATTACAAGAACATCTTCAAAGAATTTTGAAACATTTGTATTTAAACCTTCTAATTCTTCTAAATATGTTTTGTAGTCAACATTTTCTTTAATGTCATTTATGGCATTATACAATGTTTTTTCAATTGGTTCAACAAAGTATTTTTCGTTAACACTTTCACCTGTTGCATCTTTCAAGATTCTGATAACTCTGTTTGCATTTTCAACGAGTTGAGGAGAATCCATAGCGCTTACAACTTGAACTCTTTGAACATAATCAGCAATATCTTTCAATGGGTTTTTCTTAGAGCATGCTTCTAAAATATTTTTGCTATATTTATCAGCCAAGAAAATAATCATTCTTTGAACAAAGAACTCATTAACTTCTTCTGCGCAATCTCTTTGAACAGGTAAAAGTTTCAATGCTTCTTTTACGTACTTATCAACATCAATTTTTAGATTACCATCTAGAATTGTTTTTATAACTCCAAGAGCTGCACGACGAACACCCAATGGGTCAGAAGAACCTGTAGGTTTTTTACCTGCAGCAAATACTGCACAAACAGTATCAATCTTGTCTGCAATACCAACAATTTGTCCTTCAATACCTTTTGCTGTTTCGCTTTCTGCATTCAATGGGAAGTAGTGTTCTTTGATACCTTGAACAACTTTTGCGTCTTCTCCAGAAACTCTTGCGTAATCCGCACCGATAAATCCTTGAAGTTCTGTAAATTCAAATACCAAGTTTGTTGTCAAATCAGCCTTACATAATAAAGCTGTTCTTTCAACATCTTTAGTTGGAACATTCAAATCTCCAGCTATAGCGTTTGATAATTTGATAAGTCTTTGAGTTTTGTCAAACATTGAGCCCATACCTTTTTGGAACGTTACACCTTTAAGAGCTTCAACATAATCAACCAAAGGTTTTTTAGTATCTTCTTTGAAGAAGAATACAGCATCATCAAGTCTAGCTTTGATTACTCTAACGTTACCAGCTTTGATGTTTTTAAATTCATCTCCGATGTAATTTGTCATTGTGATAAATTTGTTGATTAATTTACCGTCTTTATGGAGAGCAAAATATCTTTGATGAACAGCCATAACTGTTACTGTAACTTCTTCTGGAATATCTAAATATACTGGGTCAAATTCACAAACAGCAGGAACTGGATACTCAGTAATAAATGTAACTTCTTCTAACAAATCATCTGTGTAATAAGGTACAGCACCAAGTTTTGCTGCTTCTTCTTTCGCTTTTTCAACGATAATTTGTTTTCTTTCTTCTTGGTCAACAATTACATAAGCTTTTCTCATTTCTTCAATGTAATTGTCTGGGTGTTTGATTAGAATATCTTGAGTAGAGAATCTGTGACCTCTAGAGTGGTTAGAAGATTCTTTGTCAATAATTTTAATTTTAACTTCATTTTCATCCAAGATTGAAACAATCCATTTGATAGGACGAGAAAATTTTTCGTCATTGTAACCCCATCTCATAAAGTGAGAACCTTGAAGTTTCATAAAGATAGTAGGAACATTTTCTTGTAAAAGTTCTGAAATTGGTTTGCCTTTGATAACAATTTTTGCGTGAACATAATTATCTTCAATATATAAATCATCTTTAGAAAGATTATTTTTTCTCGCAAAACCTTCTCCAGCCTTAGTAAGATTACCATTTTCATCAAAAGCAACTTTGGCAATTGGTCCTTTGATTATTTTTTCTTCGTCGTCTGTTTTATTTTCCAAACCTTCAACAATAACAGCTAAACGACGAGGAGTTGCATAAACTTTTACATCTGAAAATTTAACTTTGTTATCATTTAAAAAAGTAGAAAACCCTTTGTGTAATTGGTCAATTGCACTAGGGATAAACTTATATGGTAATTCTTCTGTTCCAACTTCTAATAAATATTTGCTCATTTTATATCCTTATTTTCTCTTATATCCTTACGAAAATTATATAAAAAGCAAAGATTGATGTAAAGTATATTTATTTGTTTTCCTCTCCTAGGGAGAGGGATTAAGGGAGAGGGGTTGATTGAATAAAAGTCTATAAGTCTATACGGCGATAAGTTCATTATGCAATTACTATGTCATTCTGAGCGGAGCGAAGTAGCCTGCTGATTTTAATTAGTAGGTCGGCTTTACTAAGCCGACAGAAAAACTAAGCGACTTGTAAAATGTCGAACATCATTCCCTCCCCAAGGGTGGAGGGTTAGGGAGAGGGGTTGATTTGAAACTACAATTATAATTCTAATTGTTCACTTTTTCTTTTTTATTTCGATGAAAAAAGAAAAAGTAGAACCGAAAAAGAAAAACACGAATGATTAAATGGCTCGAGTCATCAGGGGCTTCAGCCCCCGACCCCCTTTCCCCGAATACTTGAGCACACAACTCTCTCCAAGGGAAGAGAGAGAAATTGTCTTTGAGCCTTAGGCGAAAAGTTACAATTTCGAGAGAGGGTTCTTCTTTTTTATCAACCCCTCTCCTAGCCTCTCCCTCGGAGAGGAATTATATACAATATCTTACGCATGCGTCATACTGAGCGAAGCGAAGTATCTCAATCTCGGCAAATGTGGATACCTTATTAAGGGAGAAGGGTTTAATCATCAATAAATTTAAACTTTTCAGGCAGACGTTGTTCAACTTCTGCAATAAACTCTGGGAAAGTCATTCCCAACGCTTCAACTAATTTCCACAAAGTAGATATTTGAACATCTCTATTCCCTTTTTCAAGTTGAGCCAAAGAAGTGTTTGGGATGTCATATTCATAACTAAAGAGCAAAATTCCCTTGCCAAGAGCTAGTCGTTTTTCTCTGACAACTTGTCCTATAGCATCTAATAAAATCTTTTTTCTAGAATTGTCTTGCTCGATAGTCTTCATGTTGATAATTCTAGTCCGATATGTTATATTAGTTATAGCGTATTGTATATAGCTAATAAGATATAGTTGAGGTTGATATGAATAAATTTAATGGATTTACACTTGCAGAAGTACTTATTACACTAGGAATAATCGGAGTTGTCGCCGCAATTACTATTCCTGGTTTAATTACGAGTTATCAAAAACATGTTACTGTAACAAAATTGCAGAAAGCAATTTCTGTACTGAGCCAAGCATATAAGTTGTCTTATGATGATAATGGCGATTCCACTGCACAAGAAATGTTTGACATGGGACCAGAGGAATATTTTAAGACCTATTGGCAACCGTATATTAAAACGTCAATAATATGTACAGATTACAAGCAGTGCGGATATACCTCTACTGCACCATGGGTAACTGCATCTGGGAAAAAATCAAATACTGCCGCAGTATGGGCACCTGAAAGAACAACTTTTTATACCGATGATGGAATTTTATATGTAATATTTACCAGTTCTGGCTCTACTGGGGGACAAGTTCCCAATGATAGTATATATGTTGATATAAATGGTGCAGGTCGCCCAAATCGTTATGGTAGAGATGTATTTTTGTTAGAAAGAGGTAGTGGTGGTGTTCAACCAAAGGGGCAAAAATATCTTGATTCCACAATTAATAAAGATTGCTCAAAAACAGGTTCTGGCGACTTTTGTGCCGAAAAAATTAAACGTGCTGGTTGGAAAATTGATAGTTCTTATCCTTGGAAGTAAGGGTATTACAATGTTCGCTTTTTTTTATTTTGATGTTTTTCAGAATAATGTAACGCACGACTCTCTCTAAGGGAGAGAGCGAAATTGTCTTTGAGCCTTAGGCGAAAAGTTACAATTTCGAGAGAGGGTTCTTCTTTTTTATCAACCCCTCTTCTAGCCTCTCCCTCGGAGAGGAATTATGCACAATATCTTACGCATTCGTCATACTGAGCAAAGCGAAGTATCTCAATCCGTACTCATTAGGTTTAACCACGCATCTTAACCTCTTAACCTTCCCCTCGCTAATATTAAGGAGATTCTTCGGGCAAATTTGTAATTAATTTTGCCAATTACAAATCCCTCAGAATGACGTAACCGTAAAGAGCTTATAGACTTATCCTCTTTATTTATTGAAATTATTTCCTTTTTCCTTATTCCTCCTCAAAGGAACTAGCAAATTTTAAAATTTACGTATTTTAAATAAAACATCAGTATTTATAGGAGTTAATTTTTATTTATGAAAACAGAAATCTTAAAAAGTCTTTATAGTGCAAAACATAATTGTAAATTGAGTTTGAAAAGAACAAAGTATGATGATTCTTCAGTTTTGTCGCTTGTTAAACATCAAAACGGAGTAGAAACTCCCGTATTGCAAAAATCATACGATATTCTTCCTAATGGTGGGGCTTTAGTTACTAGATTTTCAAAAGATGGGGATGAATTTGTTCCATCTACAACAATTATTCTTGAAAATAACAGAGTTCGAGATTTCTTAATCCATAAAAGTAATGGCGATAATATTTGTGCCTCAATGACAGATGGCAAAGTTCACTCTGCTGTTGTTGATGAAATGATTATGCCAAATGGAAGTGGAATTACCCAAAATGGTTCAACTCCAATGGCAAAAAGACTTTTAAATCTTATTGAAAAATTTTTACCTAAAAAAGTTTAGTTTGAAAATCTTCTAATCCTGTTTTGTGAAAACCCAAAGACCTTTGCTATTAGTCGTTGTTATGACTTTTCTTGTTGAGCTTTTTGGTTTTTCTTTTTGCGGAAGAACCTCTTTTTTTTTTGAGTTTGTGCAATTTGATTTTTATTTTCTTTCATTGAGTTGAATGCACTAGCCATCAAAGTTGAAGTGTAAACTGGGGTTGTATGGGCATAATCAAAGATAATAACTCCATTGGCATTCATTTTTCTTGTTTCGTAAATTTGTCTAATAAGGTCTTCAGAAGCTCCACCCATAAATGTTACAAACAATCCTGCATAAAGGTCTGTTCTTGGTGATTTTACTCTCATTACATCATTCATCATTGATGCTAACATTTTTGAATCATAAGTTAAAAATAGTGGTGTAAACCCATCAATATAGTCATTTGATGACCAAGTTCTCCAGTCTTGTTGTTTAGAAGCAAGGGCAGATGCTATATCTGGGAAAATAACCGCACTAATATAGACGTGTTCTTGTTTTCCTAATTTTCCAATTTTTTGAACAAAGTTTGTTACATTATTTCTTCTGTATTGATTCCAGTCGTACCACTGAACATCAGAAACAGTAAGGTCTTTAGGGTCAACGCCATACATTTGTTTAAATTCATTTCTTGCATAATCTGTAAAGCCCCAAGCGCCCATATCGTTGCCAGCTGTTGCATTTGGGTATCTGATGTAATCAAGATTTATCCCATCTGGTCTATAGGTTGTGATTATTTCTTTTACTAATTCTTCTAAAAATTCTTGCACTTCTGGATTTGCAGGGTCTAAGAAATATCCATTGTGTTCTGATAATGATTTTGTTGGGCGAGTTGAACTTGAGCCTTGTTTTGTTTTATTTCCCCAATCAGGTCGAACGGCAAGAATGCTTGAAGAATTTGATTCTGGAGGTTGGTTTCCAACATAGAAAGATTGAAACCATGTGTGAACTTTTATTCCTCTTTTATGTGCTTCTTTTATCCAAACATCAAGTGGGTCAAACCCTTCAAAAATTTCGTTCTGAACTGTAAAGCCATATTTGTTCATAACTTGGCTTGGAAAAATTGTTTTTCCATGGAAATATGTTTCGAGAAATACACTGTTGAATCCGTTTGCTTTCAAGTTATCAAGTGTTGAAATGATTTGTTCTTTGCTTGTTTCTGTTGGTCTAATCCAAACCCCTTTTAACTCGTTATCAATATATGGTAGGCTTGTCTTTATTGCCATATTTGCTTCATCAATTGCTTCTTGGGTATATTGTTTTAAAACAACA
The DNA here is from genome assembly GCA_963590665.1 of Candidatus Methanomethylophilaceae archaeon. Taxonomy (GTDB): domain Bacteria; phylum Cyanobacteriota; class Vampirovibrionia; order Gastranaerophilales; family Gastranaerophilaceae; genus Zag111. The sequence goes on along the minus strand of CAVAPR010000003.1, from coordinate 96,703 downwards.
CTATTTTTTGTTTCATTTTCAGCTATTTTTAAATAGTTTTCAGCAATTTGAATATGATTTTCTGCAAGTTTCGGGTTATAATTTAGCATTCTGCTTTTGTAATAATCAATCATTGATTGAGCTTCAAAGATTTTTGATTTTGCTTCATAAGAAAAACTATCAGATGTTGTGTAAACAGTAATTCTATTGTTCTCCGTATCTACATAAACCTTTGAACCAACAGTAACATTTTGAGTAATCCAGTTTTTTGCAATTCCGTGACCACTTATGACAAGTCCATTTGTTGGAATTGTTGAATCAGCACCACTTAATGATGTAACGATATTGCCTGTGACAATGGCTTCTGTTCCAAATTCATTTGTTCCTGTATGAATCCCAAAATTAGGAGTATAAATAATTAATTTGTTTGCTCCTCTCCCTCCTGGGTAATAAGAAGCTGTTAAAACAGGGTCAACGGCATCCACTCTTGTTGAAGCTTGTTTAAAGACAACTTCTGATTGATTTAGCATTAAAGGTTCAAACGCAACACCGCTAGGAGCTCCGAAAGTTGTTTCTTCGGCGTTTACACTCATCATTGTTAAACATAGTCCTATTACTGTTGTTATTATGCGTTTGAAATTCATTGTTATTTAGTTGTCCTTTTATAATATCCCGTATTTTGGTATTTTAAACTCTCTATTTCTCTAATTTTGTCTGGTAATCGAGTATTGTCTGGTCTGAGTAAAAATGCCTTTTTGTAATATTGATTTGCTCGGAGCAAATCTCCAAGTTTTTCATAAATATTTGCCATTTTTAAAATGACATCATAATTTTCCTTAAATCCGTTATCAAAAGCTTTGTTGTAAAAATATACTGCTTTTGTATAATCCTTTCTATATAAATAGAAATCGCCAAAATAAAAATTTGTAGAGGGGTTATTTTTATCAATTTTCAAAGCTTGGAAGAAATACGCTTTAGAATACCTATCTTTGCCTTCCCAATCATATACCCTAGCAAGTTGAACTATAGGATAAAGCTCTCCAGGGTTTGTTTTTGACAGAATAAAATATTCACCACTTGCTTTTTGCAAATATTGTTTTCTTTCTTCTGCGTTTTTTGAAGCTAATGCACTATTAAAATAAAAATCTGCCAACTTTAATGTTGACTCTTTATTGATTTTTGAGTAATCGATTGGTGCATTATTGTACTTAATCTCCCCAAACTCTATTGCAAAAGCTCGATTATTGATACAAGTGCTTCCAAGAATAATGAAAGCACTTATTATCAATAAAAACTTATTATAAATCATAATATTTTGGAACTTCTTGAGTATCGTGATGATAGAATGAATAATCTTCCGCAGCTGGATCTGTGTAAACATATAACTTTCTCCAGAATCTTACGAATTTATTTTGGTTTTTGAACGCTTGTTCATCTTTAGTGTAATATTCTTCACCAGCAGCTCTAGCTTTAGTAATGTTAATCATATCAGCTGTTTGAGCAGAATAACCTTGGTTTTTGATGTATGTAGCATCTGTAGTAGTATCAACTGATACTGCGGCATGAGCTTGTAACGGAATCATTACTGCAACTGCTGCAATTAATAATAATTTAGTTTTCATAGTCACCTCTTTTTGTAACATTATAATAATTTCTCAAGGATGTTGCAATATTATTATAATTTATTTACAAAAAAAAATCCTATATTATTTGTAGGATTTTTCTCAAAAAATAAGGACACCATAAAAAGTGCCCTCATTTGTTTATAACGAATTATTTATAACTTCTTCAAGTTTGTCTAAAAGTTCCGCTTCTGGTACTCTTGCAACGATTTCACCTTTTTTGAAAACATAGCCTTCATTTATACCTCCAGCAATCCCAAAATCAGCGTGTCTTGCTTCTCCAGGGCCGTTTACGGCACAACCCATTGTTGCAATAGTTATGTTTTTATCAAGGTTTCTAAATCTTGCTTCAACTTTTTTAGCTAATCCAATTAAGTCAATTTGGGTTCTTCCACAAGTTGGACAAGAAACGAAATTAACTCCTCGTTGTCTTAACTTTAAGCTCTTTAGAATTTCGTATCCTGCAAAAACTTCTTCAACAGGATTTTCAGTAAGAGAAACTCTAATTGTATCTCCAATACCTTCTGCTAATAAAGTTCCTAAGCCAACAGAAGATTTAATTAAACCGCCTTTTAATGTTCCTGCTTCTGTAACTCCGAGGTGAAGCGGATATTCAACTCTTTGAGCCATCAATCGATAAGCCTCAATTGTAGTTAAAACGTCAGATGATTTTAGTGAAACTTTGATTTTGTCAAAATCCAAATCTTCAAGGATTTGAATATGCTTCATTGCACTTTCAACCATTTTTTCGTGTAATGGAATATCTTTGTCTAACAAATCTTTTTCTAAAGAACCAGCATTAACTCCAATTCGTATTGGAATATTTTGCTGTTTGGCAAGGGTTACAACTTTTTCAACATTTTCACGCTTACCAATATTCCCAGGGTTAAGTCTTAGGGCAGAAATACCGTTATTAATACATTGAATCGCTAAACGATAATCAAAATGAATATCTGCAATCAACGGAACTGGTGAAATTTTAACCAATTCTTTTATTGCTTCTGCTGCATCTTTATTTAAAACTGCAAGTCTAACTAATTCGCATCCTGCATCAGCAAGTTCTCTAATTTGACGTGAAGTAACTTCAACATCTCGAGTGTCAGTATTGCACATTGACTGAACACTAATCGGGTTATTATTACCGATTTTTACATTTCCAATTGAAATTTCTTTTGATTTTCTTCTTTTTATCATAGAATAATTGTAGCACAACAAAATCGAGAGGGTTAATAAATATGAGAATTGCAGTATTATCAGATATTCACGCAAACGTACAAGCTCTAGAAGCAGTTATGAATGACATAGTTAATCAACAATGTGAGCATGTATTTTGCTTGGGTGATTTAGCATTAGCTGGTCCTCAACCAAAAGAAGTTATGGATTATGTAATGAGCCAAAGCGCTTGGACAGTAATTCAAGGTAATACTGATAAAATGATTGCTCAATATGGTCCAGAAGTAGTTGACTTTTTAGAAGCTCAATATCCAGTTATGGCAAATGCAATTGCCGATGATGTAAATTTGCTAGATGATTCTCATAGAGCATATTTAGAAGGTTTAGCTCCTCAATTGAGTTTAGATGTAGAAGGTTGCAGTGTGTTATTAGTTCACGGTTCTCCAAGAGCTAATAATGAGGACATTTTGCCCGAAATGCCATTAGAAGAAGTTGAAGAAATTATCTCTGGAACAACAGAAAACCTTATTCTTTGCGGACATACTCATATCCCTTGTGGTTATCAAACTAATACAAATCAAACAGTCGTAAATGTAGGTAGTGTTGGACGTCCAATGACAGAACAGCCAAAAGCTTGTTATGCGGTAATCGATTTTTCACAAGGGTCATTTGAAATTCGCCATAGATTTGTAGATTATGATAATCAAACTGCTGCAAAAATTATGACAGAACGTGGATTTATGGGAGCAGATAGACTTGCTGACTTGTTGCTAAACCCTGTAGAAAGACATATTTAAAAGTCTATAAGTTGATAAGTCAATAAGTGGATAAGTTGGTTTCATTTTACTTACTCCTCTCCTAGGGAGAGGTTGGGAGAGGGTTGGATTGTGGCAATAATGGAAAAGGAAATAAGTTCATTACGCAATTAATTCGTCATTCTGAGCGAAGCGAAGAATCTAGCTAATTTTTATTTCAACCTCAAATGAAATTGTAGGTCGGCTTTACTAAGCTGACAGAAAAACTAAGCAACTTGTAAAATGTCGAACATCATTCCTCTCCGAGGGAGAGGTTAGGAGAGGGGTCGATTTATTAATATCAATGTTCACTTTTTCTTTTTTATTTCGACGAAAAAAGAAAAAGCAGAACCGAAAAAGAAAAACACGAATGATAAAATGGCTCGAGTCATCAGGGGCTTCGCCCCCGAACCCTCAAAATAATTTTGTCATGCTGAACTTGTTTCAGTATCTCTAACTGGCGCGTTTGGCTAGAGATTCCGAAACTGTCTTGGATTATTGGCGGGTCGGCTGGCTCAACGCAACTCTCCCCATGACGAGCTTCGCTCTTGCCAAAATTCGCAGTTCGGAATGACAGCACGGGGGTACGTCATACTGAGCAGAGCGAAGAATCTCTATAAAATTTTCCCTCGCCCAATGGGAGAGGGTTAGGGTGAGGGGTTAAACTGGACACATAAGCAATATAAGTTTCGCATTCCAACAAATATCAACTAAACCTGCTACGATATTTTTCAACGGTATCAAGATTCTTTTTATTTGGAAAATATTTTTGCAAAAATAACAATAGTGATTGGTAGCTGTTTTCTGCAAAATCTTTTTTCTTATTCCATCCATTATCTAACAAGTCGTTGATAATCTTTGTTTCATTCTGGTTGTTTGATTTTTGATAAAGTGCAATACATTCCCCAGTTCTGTGTCTTCCGTAGTGACAATGAATGTATGTTTTCAAATTATTTTCATTTAAGGTAAAAACTACATTTTTGAAGCTGTTTTGAGAAGGTATTGATTTACTGCTAAAAGCAAGAGGAATATTGACATATTTTATCTTGAAAATTTTACAATAAAATTTTTCTAAGGTTTTAACCAAAGATGAGCCAGCCTTAGTCCCTCCTCGCAAATCTATTATTTGCTCAACTCCGTTTAATTTCAATCTTGCAGCACGAACAGGTGTAAAAACCGCACTTCCACGAGATAGCCTGTTATCTACTTTGGAAATTTTTTGATAGCCGAGCATGTATTTTAAGTCAATAGCCTTCATATATGTATAAAGGTGTCAAAAAAATATTTTTTGCGCCAATTAACGAATTAAAATCAGCTGGATTCTTCGCTTCGCTCAGTACCTATTACCAAGCAACTTGAAAAGTGTTGAACATCGTTCCCTCCCCAGGGGAGGAGGGATAAAGGGAGAGTGGTTGATAAAAAAAATAAGAACCCTCTCTCGAAATTGTTACTTTTCGCCAAAGGCTCAAAGACAATTTCTCTCTCTCCCTTGGAGAGAGTTTAAATAAGAAAGCCAAACTTCCAATTCTCTTCCAAAAAACTTTCCTCCCCAAACCCTTATCCCTCAAGGATGTCAAGAGTCAAACTAACCCAAGTGGCTAGTCGTATTTTTACGTACGTAAAAATACTAGGTTTACGACTTTTCAAAAAAATGGTATATTAGATATGTAAATAGTTAAGTGATGGGAAGACAAACTTCCTAAAAGGAATTCATTTATGGAAAATTTGTCCGACCAATTAGATTTATTGAAAAACCAATATCGACAAATATTTTTGGAATATGCTAAGTCTATACAAGATGAGGTTTATTCTATAAAACCTAAGGATTGCCAAGGTGAAATATTTGATTTGTATGAAATTCATTCTGCTGGTAAGAATTGGCAGAATAAGGTTTTAAATCTAATCAAACAAAAGCTTAACACTGAAATTGCATCCAATCTCAATATGGTGGCAACAGGAAGAGAATCTTGTCATTGTGTTGGATGCGGGATGTGCTGTCGGTTTGCGGTTAGTGAATTTTCACCAGAAGAACTTTCACAAAAAGCCAATAACGGGGATTCTCTTGCTCTTCAATTCATAAATACCTTTGTTCCTTATTCTTCAATAGAAGAGGCTCAAAAGGTGTTTCCTGAATACGTTGAGATGCTTAAATTTAAGAAGAAATCTGGTTATTTTGTATATCACTGTCCAAAAGTGACCGACGATAATCGTTGCCCTGAATACGCTAATCGTCCGAAAATATGCCGTGATTTCCCTGATAATCCTATTGCGTTTTTGCCTTTAACTTGTGGGTATAAGGATTGGAAAAAGCAGTCTGAACCTATTATGTTAAAACTTAATGCAATGGCTGAAATTCTAAATTATTATAAAAATAATCTGGAAAATGTAATTTAGATTGTACAAAATTTTTCAGCATGGAATAATTGTTCTATGGAAACTTTATCAGGATTAAATTTAAAGGAAATCGAGAAAATTACAGATTCTCTCGGTGCGACAAAATTCAGGGCTAGACAAATCCATAATTGGATTTATCTCAAATCAGTCAAAGAAATTGACGAAATGACAGACTTGTCAAAAAAATTCCGTGAAGAACTAAAAAAGGTTGCAACCGTTACGGATATAAAAATAAAAGTCAAGCAAGTAAGCTCAGATGGAACAATAAAATATTTACTTGAATATCCTGATGGAGAATGTGTTGAAACTGTTTTGATGCGTTTTGATAATCGTGCGAATTTAACTGCGTGCGTAAGTTCTCAAGTCGGATGTGCAGTAAATTGTTCTTTCTGTGCTACTGGCAAACGTGGTTTTATTAGAAACTTGAGCTATAAAGAAATTATAGAGCAAGTTTTGACAATTCAACGTGATACAGGTTTGAAGGTTACAAATGTTGTGTTTATGGGACAAGGCGAACCTTTATTGAATCTTGACAATGTTTTAAAAGCGATGGAAATGTTGAACGAAAGCTTCCAAATTGGGGCTAGAAGATTGACTGTTTCAACTTCTGGGATTATTCCTCAGATTAAGCAGTTAGCAGAACTTGATATGCAATCTACACTAGCACTTTCACTTCACGCTCCAAATCACGAAATAAGAAAACAGTTGATGCAAATTGAAAATAAATATCCGATGGATGAACTTCATAGTGCATTGAAATATTATGTTGATAAAACTGGTAGAAGAATTACAATAGAATATTTGCTAATTAAGGGGTTGAACGATACAATTGCCTCTGCTAAGCAGTTAGCGGCTTATTTGAAAGATATTAAGTGCAATATAAATTTAATTCCTTATAACCCGACCGCAAAAAACGATTACAAACGCCCAGATAATAATTCAATTATGAAATTCAAAGCACTGATGGAACATTCTGGAAAGAAAGTTACAGTAAGACTTGAACGAGGTGCAGATATTGATGCTGCTTGTGGTCAACTTAGCGGAAAAGCTAAAAAAGAAGAAAATTAGTTATTTCGCTTTTTGAGTTCTAATTTTTAAGCTATAATTGGAACTTTGATTTCAAACTGAGTTTGACCTTTTACAGATTTAACGAGTTCAAGAGTTGAGTTTTGCGCTTTTAAATATTTTTTGCAAATGCATAAGCCTAATCCGCAACCAGTTTTTTTAGTTGTATATCCTTCGTTAAAGATGGTTTGTTGTTTGTCTTTTGGGATTGGTTTTCCGTCGTTAGAAATTTTAATTATTCCGAAGTTATTTTTTACTTCTGCGATGATTTCAATTCTGCCTTTAATTTCGATTGATTCAATTCCGTTTTTGATAATATTTACAATGCAGGAAAGAAAACGATTTTCGTCAATTTTTATATCTGCTGAATTTTTGATAAAAACATCAAACTCAATATTTTTATCTTCGCTCGTGTAAGCTTTAGATAATTCTACTCCCTTTTCAACAATAGTTTTGAAGTCGTAAATTCTTTCTGCTGTGTTGTTTAGGGATTTTAAATCAAGTAAATTTGTGCCGATAATTTGGATTGATTTTTGAATGCAATCTAGAGCGTTTTCAATTGAAGGGTTTTCAATCTTTGATTTTTCTAAGTTTTTTCTAATGATTTGAGAGTACATATCGCAAATAGAAAGATGGTTTCTGATTTCGTGAGATACGCATCTTATTTGGAGTTTAAGGTTTTCATCTGTAATTATTTCGCTCATTTTTCCTCTTTTTGAATATTAAAAAATAAAGGGTTCTTACAATTTTGCAGAACCCTTGTTGTTTATGTGTGTGTCAGAATCTTACACTGTAGTCATAGCAGATGTTTTACTTGTTTTGAAACCGTGGCTAAGTGCATATAAAACTGCATTAGTTCTGTCATTAACTTGTAATTTTTGGAAAATATTGTTAACGTGTGTTTTAACAGTAGTTTCAGATATAATTAGTTTTCCTGCAATACTCTTGTAGTTAATACCTTCGGTTAAAAGTTCAAGCACTTCATTTTCTCTCATAGTTAAACTAGATAGCAAGTTTTCTTCTTCTGTAGCTTTTGCTTCTTCTTTTGCGGTGGTTTGAAAATATTCAAAGAATCTAGTTGAAAGTACAGAAGGAAGATAAATTTTTCCAGATGCAACTTCTTCAATAGCGTCGATAAGTTTAACAGAAGCCATAGTTTTCAATACATAACCTCTAGCGCCTAATTTCATAGCTCTGTAGATTAAGTCTGAATCATCATATCCGCTCAAGGCAATAACTTTAGTTTGAAGATTCAACTTATTGATTGTTTGAATAGCTTGTAAACCGTCTTTTTCTGGCATATTAATATCCATCAAAACAACGTCTGGATGATATTTTTTGATTAAGTTGATTCCGAGATTTGCACTTGTAGTAGTTCCAACTACGTCATAGCTGCTTTCCAAATTGATTAGTTCTTTAATACCTCTCAAATGGTTTGCGTTATCATCAATCAAAACTACTCTTAGTTTTCTGTTAAAATCTCTCATCGTTATTCCCCCGTATTTATTAATTTTTGCTTACCTTCTACACTTTATATACTAATCTTTTTAGAGGGTATTTTAATCCATGCAGTGATTGATAATTGATATTGGCAAGGTTGAAGCTTGTATCTAAATCTAAAGGTTTAGAAAATCCCTCAATCATGCTCTACACCATGATTTCGCCGCATGGTTGATAAATTCCAATGTCAACTTTTTAATAATTTAATCAGAGTATTTTCTTCTATTCCTCCTCCACCCTAAAGATGATGACAGGAGTTGATAAGTCTATAAGTCAATAAGTGGCTAAGTCTATAAGTTCTTCAACGGTTTTAAGACACTAAGGCACTGAGTTCTTTATGTAATTAATATGTAGAACATAACTCCTCTCCAAGGGAGAGGTTGGGAGAGGGGTTGATTGAAAAAGTTTATATGGCAATAAGTTTTTTCCGTGCGAAAGGGGTTCGGGGGCTTTTGCCCCTGATGACTCGAGCCATTTAATCATTCGTGTTTTTCTTTTTCGGTTCTGCTTTTTCTTTTTGCATCGAAATCAAAAAGAAAAAGTGAACATTAAAATAATAAAATGTTTGGTTTAAAAAATCCCAATCAACTCCTCTCCCTTAATCCCTCTCCCTAGGAGAGGGAAAATCGCACTAGCATTCGTCATTCTGAGGGATAAACAGCTGAATTGTGAAAATAATATTACAAATTTACCCGAAGAATCTCAATCCTATACGTTTAGTTTAACCCCTCACCTCAATCCTCTCCCCGAGGAGAGGAAGATATTTTATAGAGATTCTTTGCTCCGCTCTGAATGACGAATTTGTAATATGTAGAACATAGCTCCTCTCCAGGGGAGGAATAAGATTTAATTGTAACGAAATGTAAAGAATATATAAAAAATAAATACGATTTAGGCAATTTTTAAATCTGAAAATACTTTATATTAATGTAAGGGAAATGAGATAAACAAAATAAAGGGGAACAGATTATGAGAAACGATTATGAAATGATTACAGTTAATGATTATGTAAACGAATTAGACAACGTAAAATGCTTATCAGCTTCTGAAGTTGAAATCGCTTTACAAGTTGAAAAATACATCTTAAGCCAAAAAAGATCTGAAACTAACGCTAAAATCGTTGAAGCTCTTTTAGCTTAATAAAAAAGATTTAAGATATAGAAAATATTGAAATTCTTCGCTTAACTTAGAATAACAATTAAAACTATTCACATCGCAAAATTAAAAAAAACACAATTTAAATCAACGCACTCATAATCACTCATATCTCATACTCTTTTACAATTTTTAGAAGCACAAAACTATAACAAATCAGGCGGAATTGATTTATCAATTCCGCCTTGTAGTATTTAGTGTGGCTTGAACTGGCGCAACTCGTACAGTCATTCCATAGTTCAGTCTGACAAATTTGCGAAAAGTTATATTTTTAAGATGGGACATCTTTTTATATATCAACCACTCTCCTATAATCCCTCTCCCTTGGAGAGGGATTATAATACACACATTGTTATACCGAAGTCTCTCAAGCCTATGTACTTGGTTTCCCCCCCCCTCATCCTAACCTTCTCCTTTAGGAGAAGGAACATTGACCTTGATTGAGTGGATTTAGACAACCTTTCCCTCTTCTGTTTCAAGGTTGAATTGCATATTGTACAATTTGTAGTAATCGCCATTTGGAATTTGTAATAATTCTTCGTGTGTGCCGAGTTCGGTCAAATATCCTTGGTTTATTACTGCAATTCGATTTGCATTTTGAATTGTTGAAAGTCTATGCGCAATTACAAATACTGTTCTATCTTTCATCAAGTTATCTATTGCTTGTTGGACAATATGTTCTGCTTGATTATCAAGGGCAGAGGTGGCTTCATCAAGTATCAAAATAGGTGCGTTTTTCAAGAATGCTCTAGCTATTCCAATTCGCTGTTTCTGTCCGCCAGATAGTAGCACTCCTCGTTCTCCAATTTGAGTATCCAATCCTTTTTCGAGTGAATTTATAAAATCTTCTAGGTAAGAATTTTTTATTGCCTCGTTAAGCTCTTCTTCTGTTGCATTTAAGTTTCCGAGCATAATATTTTCTCTAATTGTTCCTGCAAACAGAAAATTATCTTGAAATACTATGGAAATATGCGCTCTTAAGTCATTCAATTTAATATCATTGATTGAAACTCCATCGATTTTGATAGTTCCATTTTTTAGGTTGTAAAAACGTGGAAGAAGGTTAACAATAGTGGTTTTTCCTCCCCCAGAATTTCCTACAAGTGCAATTGTTTCACCTTTTGCAACTTCAAATGAAATATTTTTTAGTACAGGTTTGTCTTTTTTATATTCAAAATTAACATTCTCAAATTCGATTTTATCATTGAAATTAGGGAAATTAACTGCATCTGGTTTATCTTTAATTCCAGATTTTTTGTCAAGTTTTGATACAACTCTTTCCATTGCACATAAGCAGGTTGTCATACTTTTTGCGTTATTCCCTAAGCCTTTAATCGGTGTGTAAAGCATAATTAGAGCGGTAATGAATGAAACAAACTGTCCAGCTGTAAGTTTGCCTTGAACAATCATAAAGCTGCCTAAGCCAATAACTGCACCGATTCCGCAAGATACAATAATGTGCATCAATGGTGATAACCAGCCAACGTGTTGAGTAATTTTGATTTTTAGTCCAAATACTGTTTTTATTAGTTTTTCGAATTGAGTTGTTTTTAAGTCGTAAAGGTTGTATGCTGCTATAATTTTATTCCCTGCAAATGCTTCGTTATACGTTGTGAGAACTTTTGCATTTTCACCTTCTGATTTGTTATATACGCCTTTGATTGCTGATTTCATTTTCATTAGAGGAACCATTGCACAAGTCAGCGCAAATACTGCAATGATTGCAAGCATCCAAGAGTTATAAAACAAAACTCCAATCAACGAAAGGGATGAAAATAATCTAGAAATACAGGTTTTTATGTTTGTTAAAAGTCCTCCGCAAGATTTGTCTGCATCGTTATTATAAGCTTTTAGGACTTTTCCCGAAGTTTGTTTGTCAAAAAAGCTTGAGGATTGGTGCATCAATTTTTTATACAAATCTATTTTTAGGTCGTTAGTAACTCTTCCTCCAACCCAGTCATTCATATAAGTCGCAAGGTAATTTAATGTTCCTTGAATACTCGTAAAAATGACAATCAAAAATGGAATGTATAATGGTGATTGCATTTGTTTATCAAGCATTACAATATCCATATAAGGTTTTAGTGCCAAGGCGATAACTGCATCCAAAGAACCAATAGGGATTGCTAAACCTAGAGCCAAAATAGTTCTGAAAAGATACGGTTTAAAATATGGCAAAATTGTAGCTAAACTGTGATAATTTTCATTATCTCCAAATTTTTCATCCATTTTGATTTTTATATTATGAAATATATTACTCATTTAATTCTTCCCATTTTGTTTTTCTAAATTCGCAATTAATCTATCAAACATTTCTTTCAAATCAACTTTTGCTTCCCAGCCGAGAGCGTTTAGTTTTTCTGTGTTCAATGCGATTTTAACTGTCGGATTATATCCCCTATTTATGTCATCTATTTTGTATTCAACTTTTGTATTTTCGTTCTCCAAAAGGTGTGCTATTTCTGCAATTGAGCAGTATGTATTTTTATTTGCAATATTATAAGCGTTATTGTTTTCACCTTTGGTTAATATTGTGAAAATTCCACGCACTGCATCTGTTGTGTAGCAATAATTTCGCTTTGTTTCTCCTTTGGTATGAAGAACGATATTTTCTTTATTGATTATAGCTTTTGCAAATTGTGCAAAAACTCTATTATCAGAGAGTGAAACTCCTGCGCCAAAAGTTTGGGCAAGTCTTGCTATTTTTACTGGAACTCCGTATTCTGTTCCATAAGAAATGCACATTGTTTCAACCATTTTTTTGCTTTCTGAGTAGCTGCTTCTTGGGTTCAGAATATCAATATAGCCGTATGAATTTTCGTCAATATTTTCTTTTTCATTTACTCCATAGACCTCAAGTGATGATAAATAAACCATTCCCTCAAGACGTTTATTTTTGGCAAATTCTAAAACATTTCTAGATCCATTTATGGCGGTATAGATTGTTTCAACTGGTTTTTCCACAAAATCTTTTGACGAAGTTGTACTCGCTGCGTGGATGATATAATCAACTCTTCTTGTTGAATTAATTCTTTGATTTATATCTTGAACCAAGTAAGTTAATCTTTTTGATTCCCCAAAAAGGTTTTTCGCTTTTTCTTCATCTCTAACAAGTGCGATAACTTGTGTATTAAATCCAGAATTTAACAGGCTTTTTACGCAGAGTTTTCCGATTAAACCTGTTGCTCCTGTTACAAGGATTGTTTTCCCGTCAAAAATTGACATATCAAAGTCTTTTATAATATTTTTTATATCTTCTTCAAATATAGTGCTGTTCATTAAACTTGTTCTCCAAAGGCTTCTAAATCTTCTTTATAACGAATGAGAGCTCGCAAAATGTACAAATCTTCAATTGTTGTAATTTTGATGTTGCCTCTATTTCCTTTAACCATAAAAGTTTTTTTATTTAAAGACTTAAATAGAGTGCAAGTGTCAACAATATCTGTATAATGAGGGTTTGTTTTGCGTGTGATTTCGTGAGCTTCAATAACTTCACCTAGTTTGAAACTTTGTGGCGCTTGTGCTGCATAAGTATTTTTTCTATATGGAACGTGTTCTGGATTCATGCCATTATCAGAAATTAGAATAGTTTCAAAACAAGAAGTGCAAGTAATTGCGTTTCCATTTTTCTTTGCGCATTCAATATTATTTGTAATAACTTCTTCTGTAATATTTGGGCGAACTCCATCGTGTATCAAAACAATTGAATCTTCGGGATTTTCTTTTTGCGCTAATTTTAGTGCATTATAGATAGAGTCTTGACCTGTTGCACCGCCTTTTACAATTCCAGCAGTTTTAGTTATGTAATAGTATTTTACTAAATCCTGCATATATTCATAATAATCTGGGTGGATTGAGATATAAATTTTGTCTATATCTTTATGATTTTGAAAAAGGTCAAGTGTGCGGATAATAATAGGCTTATCGTTGATTTTCAAAAACTGTTTAGGTAGAGTATTCTCTCCATTATTCAATCTCTGTCCTGTTCCTCCAGCAAAAATAATCGCAATATTCATTTCTACACTTCATCCTTCATAATTTTTTCAATCAAATCTACAATTCTTTCTGCTGCGTGCCCATCTTCAATGCAGCCTTTGTCTTGTAAAAATAATTCAACATCTTTTTGATATTTTTCATTATCAAAATTCAAAATATTTTGTTCTAACTGTTCGTTGTTAATTGCAACAGGGAATGGAGTTGACTCAAGTGGATAATAAAATCCTCTATCTGTGTTGTATTTTTCTATATCTGTTGCAAAAATAAATGCTGGTTTTCTAGATAACATAAAGTCAAAAATACAGCTTGAATAATCTGTGATAGCTCCATCACTTGCCACTAATAATTCTTGAATGTCTGGATAAAAACTTGCGTCAACTACTGTTTCTGAAAAATTGAATAATTCAGATGAATAATTTTTTAAGTGTGGGTGCATTCTCACTGCAATAACCCAATCTCCACCAAATTTTTTATTCAATGCGCTTTTTAACATTTCAGTATCAATCTGAAAACATTTAAGGTCAAAATCATCTCTGAATGATGGAATATAGAGCATAATTTTTTTATCTTGTGGAATGTTAAATTCTGCTTTTATTTTGCTTTTAAGTTTTTCAATTGTTTGATTGTCTTTAAAGAAAATATCATTCCTAGCGTGTCCCCACGGTTTGATATTCCCTTTGCCAAAGAAGTTTGACTTGAATACATTTGTTTCAAAATCGCTATTTGAAATTATATAGTCAGTCATTTCTGCATCTTTAATTCCAAAAGGAATCCATTCATTTTCAACTTGTGATAATTGAGAATCAAGTCCGATTTTTTTAATCCCTAAACTTCCGTGCCAAGTTTGGATATAATATTGCGACGGCTTTTTCTCTAATCCTCGTCTTAGATAATAAATTTTGCGTTGGTTATCAATCCACAATTTTGCAGATGCAAGTTCTTTTAGAGAATCGATACGTCCTCTGCTAACTAATCGTACTTGAGGAGGAAAATTCCCGTTTTCTTCTTCTTGCGTAACACTTTTTACTATCCAAACTAATTCGTAAGGAAGTTTTCTTTTGATAATTTCTTCTGTTATATATTTAGGGTTACAGCCGTAACTGCTACCCTTAAAGTTTTCAAATACAATTTTATTTTTATCTATTGGAAGATTTGCACAAATCTTTTTATATTTTTTAGTTTGGTCAATTTTTATGGAAATGCCAAAGATAGTGATAACTTTATAGATTTCGCTATTTGTTACTGAAAAGATTTTTTCTAATAGGCTTAATTCTGTCATTTAAGCATTCCCTCCTAGTGACTGGATAATTTCAATTTGCTCCTTGGTTAAATTTTTGTATGAATAGTGCAAAATCTTTACTTTATTTGGGTATTTCATATAATCACCATAGATGTTTTCTAAAAATTCTTTTGGTTTATTCACCGTTGTAAATTCAAATCCTTCAAACTGAATTTTTTGTAATGGCAAAACAATATCTTTATCCAAGAACCAGTTTTTGATTCTATGCGCAAAGTCTATTCCATAAACAAAATCACTGTTTTCATCATTTTCAAATGTTAGAATTTGTTCATTCATTGTTTTGTGCAATAGAGATTTTACATCTTCATTTGAGATGTCTGGTGTGATTTCCTTTTTAAGGTCTTTTAAGATTTTATAAATTTCTTTTGTTTGTTTTAATTGTTCGCTGTGTGTTAAATGCTTTCCATAAGTATCAAGTGGAAAAATATCCACTCCGAGAAATGGGCATTTTTTATGTTGAATTTTTATAAAATATTGAGAGTTTGTATCTTTATCTCGGTAAAAATTTGCGAAAATATCGTCATTTCTTGAGCTCGTTTGAAAAGCAGAAATAAGTTTTTCGTAATCCTCTCGAAACATCAAAATATCAATATCATCATCCCAAGGAATAAAACCTTTATGTCTTATCGCTCCGAGTAAAGTTCCCGCATCTAGTATATATTGTAAGTTGTTTTCTTTGCATACAAAATCAAGCTCTTTTAATAGTGCTAAATTTGCTAATTGGATTTCTCTTAGTGGTCCTTGCGCTTTTGGCACTTGAGTAATATCAATGTTATTCTTTTTATATTCATAAAAAGGATTTTCTTTTCTTGCTTGTGCTATTTCTTTTTTCGCAAGTTTAATTTTTATGCCAAAAATGTTTATCAAATTTCTGGTTTCTGAGAAATCACTAATCGTAGCAACAGTGAAAAGGTTAAATAGTTGAATTTTGCTTTGATATTTACCTTTGTAGATAGTGAATAGAAATCCGAAATTTTTCTTAGAATAATAATTTAATCTTTCTGGAACTTCAATCCCTTTTGAATTGCAAAATTCTTGGAGTTCTGAATATGCTTGGCTTAAATCCTTTTCCTTTTCTCCTGTAATATCTTTTGATTTTGTCAAAGAGTTTTTATGTTCTACATAATGGTATTTAGTTCCTGCAACTGAAATAATTTTGTTTGAATAATAAAGGGCTTTTATTGCAAACATTACGTCTTCGTAAATTTGACCTTCGCTAAATTTAATATTATTTTCTTTGATTAGGCTAGATTTATAAATTTTATTCCAAGCATAAAAGAAGAAATGCTTCTTATCTCCGCAAAGTTTTATTTTATCTTGAATATCAACTGCAATCTCTTCTTTTGTGTATTTTGCATTGTATCGGTTAAAGAATCTTTTGTGCTTGAGAATACTTGCAATTGCTATATCTGAATTGTTTTGAGTTGCAGAAGAGTACAATTTTTCAAAATAGTCTAAGTCTATATAATCGTCACTATCAACAAATCCAATATATTCTCCAGTTGCCTTTTCGATACCGATATTTCTCGTTTTTGCAACTCCATTGTTAGTTTCGTTAATAACTTTAATTCGGGAATCTTTTTTCGCAAATTCGTTTAGGATAGCTAGTGAATTGTCTGTTGAACCATCGTTTACGCAGATAATCTCTATATCTTTCAGTGTTTGATTTGTAATACTTGTCAAACATTTGGAAAGATATTCCTCCACGTTATAGACAGGAACTATTATTGAAACCTTTGCCAACTAAACCTCTCTTATAGTATAATAATCTTCTAAAGCTATAAATTTTTAGCTTTCTATCCCATACATTCTTGAATATGTACAACATTTTTCTTATTTTGTTGTATTGTTCATAAAAAAGGTTAACTCAAACAAAGTGAAAAGAAAATATTTTCACTTGTTCCAGTTAATATTTCTTAAATTTAAAAATGGGGGTAGGGTTAAGATTAAACAACCATCAATAATGTTCCAACAGTTATTAGAATACCAGCAATAAACATTTTCATTGTAACGTGTTCTTTCAAGATGATTGCAGATAAGATTAGTACAAAGATTAGGCTAAATTTGTCGATTGTTACTACTTTTGAGGTTTCCCCAAGTTGTAAGGCTTTGAAATAGCATAGCCAAGAGAGTCCAGTCATAATACCAGAAATTATAAGAAATAGCCAAGTTTTAGAATTAAGTGTTGGGATTTGTTGATAAGTCTTTTGGCAGAGTACGATTCCAATTGTAATAACCAAAATTACTAAAGTTCTAATAGCTGTGCCGAGGTTTGAATCAACATTTGTAATTCCTATTTTCCCTGTAATTGCTGTTAAAGCTGCAAATAATGCGCTTCCAATTGCGTATAAAATCCACATAATTCTGCCCTTTTATTTCCTAATTTATAATACTACAAATAGGGTAGAGGAGATAAATTTACATTTTGCAGGCATGTTTTAGCAAAATTTTTTATTTAGGATATTATAAATATATAAGAAAGGTTTACCCCAAATGTTTATAATGCCCGTTCCCGCTTATATGATAAAATATGCAATCCATAATAGAAAAGTCTTGAAAATTGCGAATAAGACTTGTCACAAAGTTATGGGTGATGGTATAAAAGATACTCTTCGCACTGCAGATGCAATCGGATTGATAAATCTTAAATTTATGAAAAATTATATCAAATGGTACAAAAAACTTTATTTTTAAGTTTGATTGTTGCAATTTGTTACAGTTCCTCTTTTATTTTGTCAAATTATTTGCTTTAGGTGTTTTGGGTATAATACAAGTAACAATTTAAAAAAGTGTAGGTAGTAAAAACATGGTTTCAATTCAAAATTATAGTGCAAACTCTCAAAATGTAGCTTTTAGAGCAAAAATGAACGAAAAAGCAAATTCTTCAAATCCAACTCAATCTCATGCTGGGTTAAAAACGGGTGCTGTTTGGTCTGCTATTGCAACTCCCGTTTCATTAGGTGTGATTGGATTGAACTCTTGGGCAAATTCTCTTAATCAAGATGTTGCCAAGAACGCTCATCAATATTTCAATGCTAAAGATGCTCAGCAATTTTTGAATATGGCAAAGAAAGCTAATTTGTCATCAAAAGCGGCTTGGGTTTCTCTTCCTATAAATATTGCAATTGCTTTAGGCTGTGGTGCTTTGGTTGATAAATTGAATAATGCTAACCGAGCTAAGTTTGCTGAAGAATTAGCGACCAAAGGTGAAAAAGCTATATTAGAAGAAAATGATAATGCTGAAAAAACAAGATCTGGCAATGTATATTGCAAATCTGGCGAAGGTAAAAAATGGGGCGCATTATTAGGTATGGTTGGTCTAGTTGTTCCAAACTTGCTTTCAACAGCTTTTACAAGCGTGAAGGGTGTTAAAGTTTCTAAGGCATTCCAAGTTGCAACACTTGCCCAAGATGCAATATTTGGAGCTCTTGGCGGTTTAGCTCTAGGTGCTATCGCTGATAGTTATTCAAATAAAACAGCAGCAAAAAAAGCTAACAAATTAGCTTCTCAATCTCAAGAACCAAAAGAAGCTACAGCAGAAGCAAAAGAATCTGATGATACAAAAGAATCTGAAAAAGCTTAATTCAAGAATTTAATATAGATTTCAAAAAGAGTAATTGTTGCAAATTGTTACAGTTACTCTTTTGTTATATTAAATTATTTTTTGTTTTAGTGTTTGATATAAAGTGGGTAACAAGATTGAAAGAGTAGGTCGTAAAAACATGGTTTCAATTCAAAATTATAGCGCAAATTATCAAAATGTAGCGTTTAAAGCACAAATGAGAGAAAATACAAATTCTTCCAACCCTACGAAATCTCATGCAGGGTTAAAAACTGGTGCTGCTTGGTCTGGGGTTAGAACTTCGTTTTCATTAGGTTTGCTTGGGATTGCCTCTTGGGCAACCTCTAAGATACAACGTTCTGCCAATAATTCGTTTCAAAGTTCCCAAAAGGCTCAAAAATTATTGGAGCTTGCAACGAAGTTTCGTTCATTTTCAAAAGCCATTTTGCTTGGTTTGCCTATAAATATTGCAATTGCTTTAGGTTGTGGAGCTTTAGTTGATAAATTAAATAATGGTAATCGTGCCAAATTTGCGGATGAATTAGCTACAAAAGGTGAAAAAGCGACACTGGAAGAAAATGATAAAGCTAGAAAGACAAAGGCTGGCAATGTATATTGCAAATCAGACGAAGGGAAAAAATGGGGTTCTTTGTTAGGTGTGGCAGGAGTAGTTGTTCCAAGCTTGTTTATTCTCGCATTTGCAAGGGCGAAGGGTTCTAAAGTTACTAAGGTAGATTGTGAAATCCTTATTGATAAATTGGTAAATTATGCTCTCGGCGGTCTAGCTCTCGGTGCTATTGCTGATAACTATTCAAATAAAACAGCAGCTAAAAACGCTGACATCTTAGCATCTAAGGCAAAAGAAGCTCCAAAAGATGTAACTGAATCAGAAGAGATTTAAGGAAAATAAACAATTTAATAACAAAATAACGGTTGAATCAGTTTTGGTTCAACCGTTTAATTCTGTTTTATATCTTGTTTTAAAAATTGTTGTGGATTATTCCCAATTCTCTATACGAGTTGATTTACCCCTTCTTGTTTCAATTTGGAGAATGTTTTCATAAACTTGTGAATATCGTTTGGAGTGGTTGCAATTTTTGCAATGTTTCCTTTCCCATCAATGATACATTTGATTGAATCTTCATTCAACGAATCTGGTTTCACGTAAACATAAGTTGTCGCATTATTTGGGCTAATAAGTTCAATTGTTCTATTTTTGTGTGAATCTCTTATTCTTGTAACGTTTTTGCTCGTTACAATTTCTGGGCTTTCAATATTTAATCTTAAAATATTAGAGATTTTGGTTAATTCGCTTTGTGCTGTGCGTAATTTGGGTTTTCTAGGAGTTCTTTTTTGTTTTGAAATTGCTTCGAAAATATCATCCAATTCTGTTTTAACATCAAGTGATTTGTCTTTTAATAGTGCTAGTAATCCCTCTGGTTTTTCATCATCCAATCCAGATTTTGTATTAATTGTTGGATAATATTCTACGCCCTTAACTGGATTTTCACTCAAATATTTACCAATTCTTTTGTCATAATTGTCACGAACAACAATGAACATATCGCCTTTTTCTTGAATATTGGTAAATTTTTGCATTCCTTGCGTAAATAGTGCAGGAATTTCTGTTTGCGCTTTGAGTTCGCTTGGTTTAATTTTGAATGCGCCGTTAAAATTTATATTTGTTTGATTATTTAAAATTTTCATCTTTTCTCCTTTTTATAATTCTAAAACCGCTAAAGATATTTTTTGCACAATTTATAAGTAACAAAATATTAAAGAAATAGCAAAATTTTAGATTCACTAGTATTCTATATGTTAATAAAAGGATTTTAAGGTTAAGACGATGAGTAGAAATTTTGTATCAAAAATTATGGCGGGTGCAATTGCATTAACACCTGTATCATGTATAAAAAAAGAACCTCTACACCAAATTACGAATAGAAATCTGCACCCAATTATCGAAAGAGTTGACTCTTTTGCAAAATCAGATGCAAATAAGATGTTTGTAGATTCACTCAAAGAATTTGCAATAGACACTCTAGAAATCTCTAATAGTGAATTAAACAATCAAAAAATTGCCAAAACTATCCAAAAAAGGGCTAGTTTTAGGAATCCAGAAGTTGTTGTAGGGTCTAAAATAGAATATGGCTATGGATTAAAAATGACTGGTGGTATAGGTTGGGGGCTGGTACGTAAAGATGTAACAGAACCTAAGATGCTCCCATCAAGTGTAGTCGGAGTGATGGAGAATAAGGTCTTTTCAAATCCTAAAGAGGATAAATATTTTGTTCCCGTAACTTACTACGGGCTTCCAAATCCAAAGTTAAAATAAAGTTGTTTGATTTCAACTATCTAAAACTCAGTGAAGATAATATAAAACAAGAAATTAAAGAAAAACTTGATAATTTAAGTTTGAAAGAATTGCAAATTATTTATAGGCTTATTGAAATAATGTAGTGTGGTTACTCCTATTTTTCATTTCCAGGGCTTGAAAATCAGTATTAAATAATTATTATTCCATTGCACGTTGAAAACAAAATATAAGGGTAGTTCCAGTACCTCCCAAGCACCATCACAAACAGAACGAGTTCAAGGGTGAAAGGAGGTGAGAATATGAAACGGAAAATAATAAAAGATGCCCTATTCCTACTAGGACACCTTTTACAAATTATTTCTAGATTCATATAAGGGAACGACAAGTTGGTTAAACTTAAGCGGAGTTTAGCCAACTCCCTTATATTCTTATTATAAACTATATTAAACAATTTTTCAACCATGAGGATTTAACAAAAGCAATATGATTTATTTGCATGCAACATCTAATAAATCTATTGCAACCTCCCTATGATGTCCGAACCTTTTTTATGATGGCTCAAATGTAGATATAACAATAAAGAGTGCCTTTACTGCACTCTTCAAATTCGCTATTTTTAAAAATGGGGCGGAAGATGGGATTGTCTTGACCTGTTCGCATTAAACGTGACTACGGATTTTCTTTTCAGAAAATTCTTTTCTTTCAAGAAAAGTCCTTCGCACTCTGCTCACCGGTCGCTCGAACCCAGACTCAGTTGGGTTCTTCAATACACCATAGCTGCTCAAATAAAAAAGACCTTAACCAAAGTTAAAGTCTTTTTTATGGGGCGGAAGATGGGATTCGAACCCACGCATATCGGAACCACAATCCGAGGTCTTAACCGCTTGACGACTTCCGCCATCTCGTATAACTTTATTTTATCAAAAACAGTTTCAAAATCAATAGGTATTTATAAGTTATTTAAAGTCTAATAAGTTACATTAGTTAAAAAGGCTCAATTAAGAGCCTTTTTATAAATTCTAGTTAATTCTTTGGAACATATATCCGATACCTCTTGCGGTAAGGATAAGTTCTGGATTTGCTGGATCTGTTTCCAACTTAGAACGTAATCTTGAGATATGAACATCAACTACACGTGTATCAATGCGATGATCTGGCGGATATGCCCATACGTGTTGCAAGATTTCGTTTCTAGAGAATGCTTGACCAGAGTTATTAACAAGTAATTCTAACAAGCTAAATTCCATTCCAGTAAGTCTAATTCTTTCGTTCTTTCTATAAACTTGACGACGAGCTGTATCAATTTTGATATTACCTGTTGTGATAACGTTTTTAGTTACTTTACCAGATGGAGTAACCATTTCTCTGTTATTTGTACGTCTTAGAACTGCCTTAACTCTAGCTTCCAATTCTTTAGGGCTGAAAGGTTTGATTACATAATCGTCAGCACCAAGTTCTAAGCCTGTAATTCTTTCTGATACATCGCCTAAGGCTGTCAAAATGATAATTGGAACATCTGATGATCTTCTGATTTCTCTTGTTACACCGTAACCATCCATTTTTGGCATCATTACATCTAAAACAACCAAATCAGGATTGTATTTATTGAAAGCTGCAACAGCTTCTTCCCCGTCTTGAGCTGTATAAACATCATAACCAGCCATTTTTAAACGAGTTTCCAAAATACGTCTTATACTAGATTCGTCATCTGCTAAAAGGATGCGTTGACGATCTTCTGTTTCATTAGACATTTCCATATTTTCTGACATAGTCTTTTCCTTACTTTACAAAATCTTACACCAATTCTTACTTCAAAAAAATAAAAAATATTAAATTTTATATATTTTTTTGTATTTTTATAACATTATGTTACACTAATTTACAAAAAAAAGCAAGGGCGATTTTTAGGAAAATCTATTAAAATTTAATTGGATAATCGTTCGGGATTTTCCACCCATTTCTAATTATTAGCTCAAGGCAAGTTTCTCCTACATCCCAGCCATGGCCTCCGCTAGTGCATCTCTGACGTAAATATGCATTCGTGGTGTTTGCTGATACCGCATAAACTTTTCCGTCTATTTCTGGTCCGTTGTCTTTAAAATGTAATGCAAAATAGAAAACATCTTTCCCTACAACATTTGGGCGTGATGCTCCATTCAAATCAACAACTATATAATAGTATGCTCTACCATAACTAATCATTCTAAAACACATACCATTATTTATGCAGTAACACCCATTTTTAAAATTAGCTGCAAATGTTTCTTTCCCTTCTGGGGTTTTTGCTATCCAAAGATTCTTATTTTTTTCAATAGTTGAAACTCCCTGTAAATAAGGAACGAAATATGCTTTAAAAATTCCATACTTATCATTTTCATATAAATCAGATTCTCCATTCCCAGCAGGAACTTCAAAGTCAAAATCGGGGTCAGTAGTTGACATTCTTTGTGCATTGACTAACACGGAATATGCTTGTTTTAGGCGAGATTCTGTTGAGCGTTTTTGGTATGCAGATATAAGAGAGGGGATGGTAATTGCTGCAACAACTCCAATAATTCCAATTGTTATTAAAACTTCCGCAAGTGTAAATCCGTGTTTGTGTTTCATATTTCCTCTTTCCTCTATTATGTGATGTATTACTTCATAGCATGCACATTATAATATGCGACCATAATTCTATGCAAGAATATGAAGTAATGTATCACATAATTATTGCGGAAAATATCAAAAAACTCCGTAAAAGTCGGAATTTATCCCAAGAAAAGTTTGCAGAACAAATCAACTGCTCACGAGAATTTGTTAGCAGAATGGAAAATCTAAAAGAAAAACCAAGTCTTAAAATGCTTTTAAAACTTAGTTTTCTTTATAATATAGAACCTTCATATTTTTTTACTAAAGATTAGAGTCTTGCTTCTACAATTTGTTTAAATTTTTCAAGGTCTTCTTTTGTATCAATACCGACTGGAACAAAATCAACAACGGAAGTTTTAATTTTCATTCCGTTTTCTAAAGCCCTTAATTGTTCAAGGCTTTCGGTTTTTTCTAGTGGAGTTTGAGAAAGAGTTGTCATTGCTTCTAGGGCTTTTCTTTTATAGCCATAAATGCCTAAGTGTCCGTAGAAAGTTGCAATGCCCGTATTTCTTTCATAAGGGATTTTTGAACGAGAAAAATACAATGCAAAACCATTAATATCTCTTACGCACTTGACAAGATTTGGGTTATTAATTTCTTCCTCATCTGTCAAAACTCTCACCAATGTTGAAATATCCGCCAAGTCATCTTCTTTTACGTTTTTGATAACTTCATCAATGCTTTCTGGTTTGATAAGAGGTTCATCTCCTTGAAGATTGCAGATATAAGAGATTTCTGGGTGTCTTGAAACAACTTCCATAATTCTATCTGAACCGCATTTGTGGTTGACAGATGTCATTTCAACTTCGCCACCAAATGATTTCACTTCATCAAAAATTCTTTGGTCATCAGTTGCAACAATAATCATATCTGCCAATTTTGACTGTTTAGCCTTCTCATAAACCCATTGGATTACGGATTTGCCTGCAACTTTTAATAGTGGTTTGCCTTCTAATCTTGAAGAACCATATCTAGCTGGTATAATTATTGCTGTTTTTGACATTTCTATTTCTCTCCTATATTTATAAATTAATCAACTCTTTTTACAACAAATGAAGTCCATTGGTCTTGGTGAATTTCCTCAACAAGTTCTAAGTTTGCTTTTTCGTAAGCATCAATAACCATTTGTTTTTTCTCATCTAAAATTCCGCTCAGTGACATTACTGCACCTGTTTTCATAAGGTTTTTGAGGTCTGGCATAATTTCAGCGAGGACAAAGTGTAAGATGTTTGCGCATACAAAATCGAATTTGTCATTAACTTTGTCAGCTGTCCCAAGTTCAAAATAAACTCCATCAACGGGAGTATTAAGAGGAATACTACCCTCCCCTTGAGGGAGGGTGAAAATCTTTGATTTTCGGGTGGGGTTATTTATTATATTTTTAATATTCAACAATACTCCTTCAATATTGTTATAAATATCATTGTTCCAAAATCTTATAACCGTATAACCTTGTGCAACTAAATATTCATCCCTAATTTCATCCATTTGAATATTTGAATTCTCATTATGCTGTCCACCATCTAACTCTATAATAATTTTTTCTTGAGCAGCCATAAAATCTACAATATAAGAACCAATTGGTTGTTGTCTGCGAAATTTTACACCTTCAAGTTGCGAATTTCTTAAATATTGCCACAATATTTGCTCTGGTTTTGTAGAGTTATTTCTTAAATTTTTTGCAAGTTGAATATTTTGTGCAGGATACTTATGTTTAGCACCCCACCCCGAAATTAAAAATTTCGACCCTCCCTCAAGGGGAGGGTTAGAATCTTGTAAATCTAATACTTTTATTCCGTTTTTCTTTGCATTTTCTTTTGCAACTTCAATAACTGTATCATCTGTATCGCATCCATAAACATAAGATGCGCCAAGTTTTTTAGCCAAAATTGATAAAATTCCAGAGCCCATGCCAATATCAGCTACCCTGTCGCCCTTATTCATATATTTTTCAAGAGCTTTCATACAAAGTTGAGTTGTTTGGTGAGTTCCCGTTCCAAATGCACACCCTGGTTCAAGTTTAATAATAACTTCATTTTCTTTAGGCTTGTATTCTATCCAATCTGGAACAACTGCGATTTTATCTGTAACATGGGTTACATCCCATTTTTCTTTCCATTTTTGCGACCAATCTTCGGTCTTTTTTTCTTCAAGTTCAAAATCCCAGCTTCCAAGTTCTTCATCTGTAAGCCCTCTAGACTGAAATTCTTCTCTATATAAATCTAAGACATTTTCAATATCATATTTCATGTCTTCGTAAGTTGTTGAGTCGTCATCTTTTAGAAAGATTTTTAGAGTCCCTTCTGTAGTTGAAATCATTTCAAGGTCTTTGTAGGTTTCTTCCGCTAGAACAACTCCTTCGCAATCGAAGTTATCAAAGAAAATTTCAGAGATTAAATCTTCCATATCTGGATTAATTTTTAGTCTTAATTCAAAATAATTTTTGTCCATATCTTTCCTTTTATATAATTTAGGCGGAACAAATATTCCGCCTTTAATTATTATCTTGTATTTAATTTTGTGTAATTAGCCTTCTATGAATGCACCCATTTTTCTGTATTTGTCATAACGTTGAGTTCTTAACTCTTCACCAGACATGCCAGACAATTCGTCAAGTGCTTCCAAGATTGTTTTCTTCATTTCTGCAGCCATCATTTCGTAGTCTGTATGAGCTCCACGAGTTGGTTCTTTAATTGCTCCATCAATAATTCCGAATTTTAATAAGTGCGGAGCAGTAATTTTTAGTGCTGTTGCAGCTTCCAAGTTTTTAGAAGCATCTCTCCATAAAATAGAAGCACAACCTTCTGGTGAAATTACTGTATAATATGCGTGTTCAAGTAAGTAAACCTTATTTGCAACTGCTAAACCTAATGCGCCACCTGAGCAGCCTTCACCTGTGATGATTGCAACAATTGGAACACTCAATTTTGCCATTTCTCTAAGGTTCATTGCAATTGCAGCACCTTGAGCATGTTCTTCTGCACTAATCCCTGGGTAAGCTCCTGGGGTATCAATGATTGTAACGATTGGAATATTAAATTTATTGGCATGTTTGAATAATCTTAGTGCCTTTCTATAACCTTCTGGTTGTGGCATCCCAAAGTTATATTCAAGGTTTTCTTTTGTAGATTTACCTTTCATTGTACCAATAATCATTACAGGCTTTCCGTCAAGTTTTGCCAAGCCCCCAACAATTGCTCTATCGTCTGTGCCAACGTGATCTCCGTGAAGTTCTACGAAATCAGTACACATTAAATTTACGTAATCCAAAAATTTTGGGCGTTCTGGATGTCTAGCAATCTGCATTTTTTGTGTAGGGTCAAGGTTTGCAAAAAGTTCTTTTTTGAAATCTTCTGCTTCTTGTTCCAATGTTTCTATATCTTTATTTAAATCCATACCAGATTCCAAACTCATTTTTTTTAGTTCCTCAATTTTTTCTTGAATTTCCAATATTGGTTTTTCAAAATCTAAAGCTGTAGCCATCAATAATTCTCCTTATTCGTGCATAGCCAAAATATTTGCTAATGTGGCTTTCAAGTCTTTTCTAGATGAAACAACATCAACTTGACCATACTTCATCAAGTATTCCGCAGTTTGGAAATCTGCTGGTAATTTTTGTCTGATTGTTTGTTCAATAACTCTTCGACCTGCAAAACCTACTCTTGCACCTTGTTCTGCTACGATAATATCGCCTAATGTTCCGAAGCTGGCAGTAACCCCACCAAATGTCGGATCTGTAATTAAATTGATATATAACAATCCAGCTTCATCAAGTTTTGCACAAGCACAAGCTGTTTTTGCCATTTGCATTAAACTCAATGCGCTTTCTTGCATTCTTGCTCCACCAGATGAAGTTATAACTAAAACTGGAAGTTTTAATTCAATTGCTTTTTCCATTGCACGGGTAACTTTTTCCCCTACAACACTACCCATTGAACCGCCCATAAAGTCAAAATCCATTACTGCGCAAGAAACTTTATGACCATCAATTGTTCCTATCCCTGTCACAACCGCATCATTAAGTCCAGTTTTTTTCTGTGCAGCTTCAAGTCTATCTTTATAGCTTTCTGTATCCACAAAATCTAATGGGTCAGTTGGTTTTATATCTGTAAATAATTCCTCAAAAGAGCCTTCATCAAATAACTGTTTAATTCTGGTTCTTGCATTAACTCTGAAGTGATAATCACAAACAGGGCATACCATATTGTTATCTTCAATATCCTTCTTTAGTAATTGAGCATCGCAATGAACACATTTAGTCCATAAATCAGGGTTTGCTTCAATTTCTACTCTTGCTTCCAAAGCTCTACGTTGAATTTGAGCTTCTTTACGCTTTTCAAACCAATCTTGAACTGTCATATATAAATTTCCTTTTCCTATATCCCTATAAATAAAAAATCTAATTTTACTTACTTCTCAATTATACACAAAAAAATAAAGCTGGCAATTTTAGTAAAATATGTAAATATTTATTAAAGTTCTTCTGGTTTTTGAAATATTGATTGCTAGAATTTTTTATTATTTATAGAGAGCTAATATGAGTATAAATTTTGACCCTACAAAATATACAGGAGTACAGAGCCCGCCATCCAAAGTTGATGGTCAAAATTCATCTGACAAAACAAAAAAATCGGATGATAATAATGATGCACAACTTGTAAAAAATAATGCAGAGGCGCAAACAATTTCTGGAGAAGTGGGGAAATATGTTCAGCAGTCCACAGTAAATATTGTTGCGATACATAATAGCGGAGATTTAAAAAATTCTTCTATTTTTACTCCAGAACATCATCAATTAGCCAGTACAGCCTATAGTACAAATTTTGCCAATGCAAAAACTCCACAGCAACAGCAATCGGCACTTAGTGAAATGAAAAATCAAGCACAAAATGCTATTTCTAAATTTAAGGATTTGATTTCACGAGAAAATGCAGTTCTGAATAAAAAAGACACAGCGTTAAGTTCAAACAATTTGTTAAATAAGTCTAGTGACCCAATGAGCCGTCAAGGTTCGATTTTTGGAAACCGAAATCCAATGGGATAATTACGTATTCATATCCCTATAATGTTTGCGGATTTGTTCTTGAAGGTCGCCTGAAATTTTGATGTTTTGAAGTGCCATGTGATATTTCCTCAAATTTGCAATATTTTCAGATTCTTCCAACAAATTTCTTTGCTCTTGCGGTGCAATATTATCTTTAACTTTTTCAAAATCCGTTTTTGCTTGTTTGGAGATTATCCTTGCAACAACTTCATCAATATCACTTCCAGAAACTCCATATTTAGATGCTATTTCTGCAACTGTTTTGCCTTGAGGGAATGTGTAGAGCCAATTTACGGAAAGTCTATCTCCCTCTCCTACGTGCATGATTCCTTTTTGGTGAGGGGTGTACATAATATCTTTTTTAAATGGGCTATGACCTAAACCTACGGCATGACCTATTTCGTGGAGAATTGTATGATAAACCTCTTCTTCGTCCATATAATCTGCATGGACAAGTCCTTCTGTCAAACCAATTGCTACTTCTGCGCTAAATAATCGATTTGCTTTGTCATATTGAAAATAGCAATGCCCAAGAGCTTGTCTTTCTACTCTTTTCCAATCTACATTTATATTAGAGCTCATTAAATTATCTACAACAATAAATGAAACTTTACCGTTTGAAACTTTGTGCCATTCATCTAGTGCCTTTTTTACATATTGGCGGTATTTCAAGTCCTGCCCTTGTTTTGAGTAGAATTTCATAGGCGCAATGTAAACCTTTAGCGGCATAATATTCCACCGCATTAGTCGCCCATTTTTTACAGATTCTTGTAAATATGTTTTCTTCTCCATATTTTTATTGTATAATAAAAGGTACGAGAAAAAAAGTTAGATTATAACAGACTTAAGGAGAAAGAAATTATGGGTATGGATTTAATGAATATCATGAAACAAGTTCAAAATGTTCAGAAAAAAGCTGGCGCTATGCAAGAAGAACTAGCTAATCTTGAAATTACTGGCGAATCTGCTGGTGGTGCTGTAAAAGTTCTTTTTGATGGTCAAGGTAAATTCAAATCAATTTCACTTAAACCAGAAGCAATCAATCCTGAAAATCCTTCTTCAGTTGATTCAGAAACCGTTGAAATGCTTGAAGATGTTATTACTCAAGCTATGCAACAAGCAAGCCAAAGAGCTTCTGCTGAAATGGAATCAAGAATGTCACAATTGACTGGCGGATTGAAAATTCCTGGACTATTCAAATAGTTTTTAATTGAGATATGTCCTTCCTTTATGGGAGGACATATTTTTAAGTTTTTGAGAAGAGGTTTATTTTTATTATGATTTATCCTAAATCAATAGCAGCATTAATAGAACAGTTTCAAAAATTCCCATCTGTTGGACCAAAGTCGGCTCAAAGGATGGCTTTTCATTTGTTGAGAATGCCAATGCCAGAGGTGGAAAATTTTGCCAAGGCTGTTATTGAAGCAAAACAAAATACTCATACATGCGAGATTTGTTTTAACCTTTCTGCTACCAGTCCTTGTGAAATATGTTCTTCTTCTCAGCGTGACAGATCAACAATTTGTGTTGTTGCAGAAACAAAAGATTTAATTGCTATTGAAAAAACAAATGAATTTAAAGGTCTGTATCACGTCTTGCAAGGATTAATTTCTCCAATGGATGGTATTGGAGCGGATGATATTAGAATTAAAGAGTTGTTGAACCGATTGACAAATGATGAAGTTAAAGAAGTGATTTTGGCATTAAGCCCGTCAGTTGAAGGTGAAGCGACAAGTTTATATTTGACAAAACTAATTAAACCTTTTGGGATAAAGGTTTCAAGAATTGCTTTTGGATTGCCTGTTGGTGCGGATTTAGAGTATGCAGATGAAATTACTATTGCAAAAGCAATCGAAGGTCGCCACGAGATTTAGGTTTGTTTATAGGATAAGTCTATAAGTGGATAAGTTAATAAGTTGATAAGTCGTTTACAAGGGAAAAGGAATAAGGGAATAGGGGAGTAAGTTTGTTAAGAAAGGCTTTAAGGCTCTATGGCACTAAGGCACTGAGTTCTTTATGTAATTAATTCGCTCAGTATGACAATGTGCGTGTTAGTTTCCCTCTCCAAGGACTCTGCCGAGCAAAACAATCCAGTGAATTGTTTTGTGAGAGGTTAAGGATTAAGGGAGAGGGTTGATGAAGTATAACCCTCTCTCGAAATTGTTTCTTTTCGCTGCTAGCTCAAAGACAATTTCTCTCTCTCTCTTGGAGAGAGCTGTTACGTTATTTTGTGGAAAAATGACGATATGCATGATTCCTCTATTGGGGAATGTGGTTTTGGCTTTTCTATTGATTAATTAGCATATCAACGAAAGGAGATATTTAATGTTTTACAATGTTCAAAAAGTCAAAGATATTATTGAATCAAAAGAAAATTCTTTTACTCGTAAAGTCTTAATGGAGCATGACAATAGCAGTCTTTCTGCGGTTGCAATTAAGAAAAATGAAATAATTGATACTCATACATCAATTAGTGATGCTGCTGTTTATGTTGTTGATGGTGAAATTGAGATTCACTTTGATGCTCAAAAATTTAAAATAGACAAAGGTGAAATTCTTATGTTCAAAAAAGATACTGAACACAAGGTTCTAGCTTTGAAAGATAGTTTATTTTTACTTATAAAAATATAGTTATGGTACGGGGTCGTAGCCTCCAGGGTTTCCTGGGTGACATCTACAAATTCTTTTGATTCCAAGCCATCCACCTTTTAGTATGCCGTACTTCTCAATTGCTTGTTTTGTGTATTCAGAACACGTTGGGTAAAATCGGCATACTTTTGGGGTGAATTTTGAAAAATATTGGTAAATTTTTATTAATCCTAACAAAATTTGTTTCATCTCAAGACCTCTAAATCTATTTTACCTCAAATTTATATATTCCGAAGGTGTTCAATTTTTAGACTTGGTTCTAGTGTAATACCGATTACGTCGATTTGAAAATCTTTTATATTATTCTCTTGAGCGTAACTTAATGCTCCTGTTTTGATGTTATTGTACTTCGTTTTAGTAATTGCTTCCATTGGTGAACCGTAGGCATTTGATTTTCTTGTTTTGACTTCTACAAATATAATTTTGTTTTTCAATTTAGCAATAATATCGATTTCGCAAAGTTTGGAAAAATGTTTGTTGCGTTCAAGTATTTCGTACCCGTTTTTGATTAAGTATTCACAAGCCAAGTCTTCGCCTTTATTCCCAAATTCTCTATTGTTCATTATTTCTTAATTCCTCTTTCTAAAAAATAAAGGAGCGATGAATTGTCCAACGCTCCTTTGCTTTCAATGTTTTAATTTTTCTTATGCGATTTCTTCGTAAGCTGCTGGGTTATTAAGTAAATCGTAGTTAATTTCGTTTTCGTTATCTGCAATTGTTGCAGCTACAACTGCATCAGATGCAACGTTCAATGTTGTTCTGAACATATCAGTAACTCTTTCGATTGTGAATAAGAATGCAAAACCTGCAACCAATTGTTCTGGGCTCAATCCCATTCCGTTCAAGATAAGAGCGATTGTAATCAAGCCGCCTCCTGGGATTCCTGCGCAAGTACTTGATGCAATGATTGCTAAAAGTGCAATTTGGATAACCAAGAATGGAGTCAAGTGAACTTGGTATGCTTGAGCTAAGAAAATTACTGCAACTGTTTGCAATAAAGCTGTTCCATCAAAGTTCAAAGTTGCTCCAAGTGGTAATACAAAGCTTGAAATTTTATGAGAAATTCCTCGTTTTTCGCAACAAGCAATTGTTAGCGGCAATGTAGCTGAAGAACTTGCTGTTCCGAATGCAACCATTATTGCTTCTGCAATTGCAGAAAATAACATTGGTGCTGAAACTTTTGAGAAACATTTCAAAAATACTGGATAAATTACAAACATTTGAACACCAAAACCTACCATCAAAACAAGCAAGTATTTTGAAATAGTTGCGAAAATGTCGATACCAAAGCTTGAAACAGCACTAGCAGTAAGAGCAAAAACACCAGGAGCTGCGAAAAGCATAATCCAATCAGTAATTTTCATAGTTGCAGCAAATACAGATTCAAAAAATGAAACGATAGGTCTATTTACATCTCCAACTTTTGCGAGTGCAAGAGCGAATAATACTACAAACAAAATAATTGGAACCATATTTCCTGTAGCAAAAGCTTCAACTGGATTGTTTGGGATAAAACCTAAAAACAAGTTCAATATATTTCCTTGTTGTTGCTGCATTGCAGTTGCTACAGAAGCTTGGACATCAGTTGCAATATTTGATGCAATGTAATGAGCCGCACCAGCACCAGGTTTAACGATTAGTGCTAAAGTTGTACCAATAGTTACAGCAATAGTTGTTAAAATTCCGTAGTACAAAACCATTTTAGAACCGAATTTGCCAAGTTGTTTGTTATCTCCAACACTCGTAATTCCGATAATGATTGCCGATACAACAAGTGGAATTACAACCATTTGGATTAGTCTAATAAACATTTGACCAACAAAAGTCAAAATGTTTGCAACTAAAGCGTTAGGATGAGCGTATAAGAAAATCCCAACAAAAATACCTGCAATAATCCCAAAAAAGATGTGCCAATTACGTTTGATTCCAAGACCTAATGCAATAAGAATCTGCATGTGAAGCTTCATTTTAATTTATCCTCTTAATTCTTCTTACTATAAACTATTTGATGTGCTTATTATACAATCTTTTCGGAAAAATATCAATTATATTCTAAAAAAAATGGTATATTGATAGGACTATTCCTAAATTTAAAATTTGTTACTTATTAGTAAAATGACTAGCAAAAATTTTTATTTAGAGGTTTTAAATTTTGAGAGGCATGTTAGATGAAGAATAATATATCATTTACCGCAAAATTTATTTCACCTGTTACTGTTAAGAAACTTGCAGCAGGTGGCGAATATATTCCAACGTCAGTTAATGCTGTCGAATTATCTGCAAAAAATAAAAATGATTTAAAATCATTAGAAGCAATAAAAGACTTATGGGGAAAAGATTCCTATGCTGGAGAAATTTATGAGGATGCTCGTTATGTGAATGATTATTATGAAGAGTATAGACCTTCATTTTATGCAATAACGAAGCAAAAAGATAGTTTTGAAAAGTTACAGCCAAGGGATATTCTTGGACTTTTTGAAACACAAACAACATTTGGAAAAATTTTGTCTTTAGATTATTTACAAACAAATCCAGAATTTTTGAATAAATTACAACCAGCTCTCAAACGAATTGGTACAGCTATGCTAAATTTAATTGAGGGAATAAATATTGGGCGACGAATTGAAATTAATCCAGCTGTTAGTGCGAAGTCTTTTTACTTGCAAAATGGGTATAAACCTATAAGTGAGAATTCTCATACCCTTTATAAGGATGTGTAAGTATTTAGTATAGAAGAAAGTTACAAAAACAAATTACAATCGAGTCGATTCAGCCCCAAATTTATGCAACAAAAAAAGAACCTCTTACAAGGTTCTTTTTAAATGGTGGGCATGAAGAGACTCGAACTCCCACGCGTTAGCACTAGTTCCTAAGACTAGCGTGTCTACCATTCCACCACATGCCCATATTCAATTGTCAAAATCAAGTCTTTCGACTTGAGGCGTGTCTACCACCTCTCGGAAACAATACTCAATTGTTTCCTCGGCAGAGTACCACATGCCCATATTCAGTTGTCAACTCTGTCTTGCCGAGTGCCCGACAGTAATACTACTGTATAATAAGTTCTCTCGATTGTCAAGTTAAAAGTTTGATTTCCTCTAAAATTTGTAAATCTCTTACGTTTATGTCATACTTGAAACATAAGATTTAGAGAACTTTAAGGGATATGTTATGGATTACAAATTGAAAGAAACTTCGTCTAAAGATGCTTTTAGATATGGATATTTAGTTAACAAAGTTCTACCGTTTATCAAGCCTCATACAGGTAGAATTGTTTTGAATATGATTTTGGCTGTGCCATTAGGTTTGTTAGATGGTGTTGTAGCTTTTGCACTAAAACCTTATATGGATTGTGTAATTAACGGAAAAACTTGGTCAATGGGTGGTTTGACTGTTGAACAAAATACTTTAGCTTTAGTTATTCCATTTGGGATTGTGTTATTTGCTGTTGTTCAAGGGTTATTAAAATATTCAAATAACTATTTGACAGATTGGACTGGTAATAAAATTTCTAATGCTTTAAAGGTGGAATTGTTTAGAAAATTGACCTCTTTAGACCCTAAATTTTATGATATAAATTCTTCAGGTTTAGTTTTAACTAGATTTTTAACTGACCCTGATACTGCTTCAAAGAATATTATCAATAGTATTAAAAACTTTATCATGACAAGTTTTGGTATCGTTGGACTTGTTGGCGTTTTATTATATAACTCTTGGAAGTTAGCGATTATTGGGGTGACTATTATGGCAATTGCTATTACTCCTGTTACCCTAATTAGAAAAAGAATTAAAAAAGTTTCTAACGCAACAATGGTTGTTGGCGGAGATATGACAACTAATTTCAACGAAACCTTTGCTGGCAACAAAATAATGACAGCTTATAATTTGCAAGAAATTCAAAACAAGAAATTTGATAATCAAATTAAGCAACAGTTTGAACTTACGATGTCTTTGACCAAAAGAGTTGGTTGGATGTCACCTATTATGTATTTTGTTTGTTCAATAGGTATTGCTTTGGTTATGTTTTATGGTAACCATTTGATTATTACGGGACAAATGACCGCTGGTAGTTTTGCATCATTTGTAACTTCATTATTATTACTTTACAAGCCAGTTAAAAATTTAGGTGGAACGTTGACTGATTTACAAACTACTTTTGTTGCATTAGGGCGTGTATTTGAGTTGTTTGATTTAGTTCCTCATATTAAAAACAAAGAAAACGCAATCAAAATGACTGGACTAAATTCTTCTATTGATTATGAACATGTTGTTTTTGAATATGAAGAAAATGTTCCTGTTCTTAATAATTTCAGCTTACATATCAATAAGGGGGAAACAATTGCGCTTGTTGGTAACTCTGGTGGCGGTAAGAGTACAACTGTAAATCTTCTTCCTCGTTTTTATGATGTAAAATCTGGAAGTATTAAGTTTGATGGTATTGATATTCGAGATTATGAAATTGATTCATTGAGAAATAATATTTCCTTTGTATTCCAAGATAATTTCTTGTTCTCTGGAACGATTAGAGAAAATATTTTGATGGGTAAGGAAGATGCAACAGAAGATGAAATCCAAAATGTTGTTAAAATGGCTCACCTTGACGAATTTTTGAGTACTTTAGAAAAGGGTATTGATACTCCAGTTGGAGAAAGAGGAGCTTCTTTATCTGGTGGACAAAGACAGCGTGTTGCTATTGCAAGAGCAATGATTAAAAACGCTCCAATCGTAATCCTTGATGAAGCAACATCTGCGCTAGATAATGAATCAGAAGCAATTGTACAAAAAGCGTTAGATAACTTGATGCAGAATAAGACAGTTTTTGTAATTGCTCATAGATTATCAACAATCAATAATGCCGATAGAATTGCGGTAATAAACGAAGGACATTTGGTTGAACTCGGAACACACGAAGAATTGATGGCAATTCCAGAGGGCAATTATAGACATTTATACGAAATGCAATTCAAATCTCAAGAAGTTTAGATTATAAGAAAAATCCGTTGCAATTAACGCAACGGATTTTTTTTGAATAATTTTAAAAATATTTACAAAAATTAGGCAATTTTTTATCTCAAAAATACTTTATATAAATATAGGGGAAATCTGAAAGTACGAGGTAAATTAAATTGAGTTTCGACATGTTTAGTCCAATTACATATAACACTGACATCAATTCAGTTTGCTTAAATTATTTGACAGGTGGGGCAACTTACGGCTCTGGTATTGGTGGAAATTGGAGTAATAATTTTTCGGAGGAATTTCTATATACTTTTGGCAATGGTTATGCTCGCCCAGGGGTGAATAATTTCACTTATAACAATAATATTTTCTCTGGTGATAACAATTGGTGCAATTGGCAGGGAGGAACTAATAATAATTCTTTATTTAATATAAATCCTTATACCACTTTCCCACAATATGGTGACGGATTTGGTTATAAGAGTTTATTCTCAAACCAAGAGTGGTGCAACTGGCATGGAAAATCTAGTTCCATCTCTTCAACTCCTTCAACTCCATCTGTAAGTCCGACTTCTGAAAAATCTTCAGCTTCAGAAGCTAGCAAAGCATCAAAATCTAGTACAACTAAACCAGTAAAAGAAGATAGCAAACCATCTCAAGCTCATTCTTCTCAAGAGGTAAAAACTTCTTCTCACGCAAATAAAAACACAACTATTGGCGAAAAGATGGTGAAAGATGCCTTTAAATATAGAAAATTAAATGAAGCAGACGGTTCTTGGCGAAAGATTTCTAACAGCAAAGAGTGGTGCGCAGATTTTATCTACTATGTTATAGATGAAACTTATAAAGAGCAAGGCAAACAAGTTCCGAAAGGATTGGAAAAGGCGCTTCCTGCGGGACAACCTCACCATAGAGTTGAAGAATTGAAGCAATGGGGCATAGATAATGGTAAATATTTCTCAATAGCTAATAAAAAGAACAAAGGTAAATTAGTTGCTGAAAATGTCAAAATTGGTGACATCTTAATTCTTCGAGAAGATGGTGCATCTCATACTGGATTTGTCACAAAAGTATATCCCGATGGTGTTTTTGAAACAATAGAAGGTAACAGAAACGACAAAGTTTGCAGAGTTAGATATAGCCCTAATTATCACGAAATTAGTGGATTTGTTCAACTAACTTAATCACATTTTGTTTTAAATCTTCAACAGTGGAATTGTTATAAATCACCCAATCTGCTTTTTGAATTTTTTCATCTTGGCTAATTTGTGCATTCATTCTGCGAAGAGCGTACTCTTTTGCGTAATTGTTTCGTTTTATTAGTCGTTGAAGTCTAATATCGTCATTTGTATAAATAAAAATAATTTTGTCAAAAATATCTTCCATACTTGCTTCAAATAACAGTGGAATAGAAACAAATGCCATTGTTTCGCTTGTATGAGCTTTGAAAAATATCCCAATCTTTTCTCTAATCTGCGGATGCAAAATGGATTCAAGTTTTTGTTTTAACTTGTCGTTTGAAAATACAAGTTTGCCAAGTTTTTCTCTTGAAATATTTCCATCGGTTAAAATGTCATAGTCTTTAAATGCTTCAATGATTTCGGCATTATTTTCTAACAATTCGTGCGCAACAACATCTGTATCAAGAACAGGGAAATCTAATTCTTGAAGAGTCTTTTCTACTGTTGACTTTCCGCTTGCAATATTTCCGACAAGAGCAATTTTTATCATTGTTTAGAAGCCAATCTATTTAAAAAGTTTCTTAATTCTTTAATTTGTTGAGGTTTAATTGGTTTTAAATCTCCACGTTTCAACCCGTCAAGGTTTAGTGTTGCATGTTGGATTCTTTTCAATGTCAAAACTTCAAAGCCAAGATGTTCAAACATTTTTCTTATTTGGCGGTTTAAGCCTTGATATAACATAACTTCCATTACAGTATGTTTGTCATCAACTTCTAGAACATCCACTTCTGCATAAGCCATTTTGTTAGGCTCAATTTCAATCCCTTTGTACATTGTGTCAATATCATTTTGCGAAATTTTTCCGTTGATTGATACTCTGTACAACTTGGGAACTTTAACAGATGGATGGGTAAGTTCGTTTATCAAATCGCCATCATTGGTAAGAATGATTAGTCCTGTTGATTCTCTATCTAGTCGTCCTACGGGTTTTAGGTGATGAAGCTTTTCGGGAATTAAATCATAAATCGTTTTGCGCCCTTTTTCATCTTCTGACGTTGTGATGTATCCAGCTGGTTTGTAAAAACGATAATATTCGTGTTTTACAGGGTGAATCATTTTCCCATTCACAAAGACTTTATCTTTTTTTTGAACAGAGAATCCTAATTCAGTGATTCTTTTGCCGTTAACTGTAACAACTCCGCTTTCGATAAGTTCATCCGCTTTTCTTCTTGAACACAATCCAGAAGATGCAATGTATTTGTTTAAACGAGTTCCTTGCATTTCAACACCTCTTCAAAAGATTTTGCTAAAATTTCTGGCATTTTTCTATATAATTTGCCGTTATTATCTATTGCAACAATAGATACATCTGCATCAATGCAAACTTTGCCAGTTTCTTTTGAACGAATAATTTGCTTAAATTTAACTGTAAATCCGTTAAATTCTGAAATTTCTGTTTCTGTAACTACTACATCATTTAGTTTTGCAGACATTTTATACTTTACGTTTAAATTAACAACTGGAAGCACAATATCTTTTTCTTTAAGGTCGATTAAATTGTGTCCAAGCATTTCACAAATTCCTACTCGACCCATTTCAAGCCATCTTAAGTAAGAACCGTGCCAAACAACACCGTAAGCGTCGGTGTCAGAATAAAAAACCTTTTGTTCAAATATATGTTTCATAGTGCAATTATACCATTAAAATTAAATTTTTATGTATAATAAATATATGGATAAAAAAATTTCAGAAAAAGTTATAAACCGTTTAACTTTGTATCATTGTATTTTACAGGATTTTATTGATAAAAAGATTGAATATATTTCAAGTAAACAAATTGCAACACTTTTGAGAATTGATGATTCCCAAGTGCGCAAGGATATTAATTTATTAAACAATTCTGGCAAATCTCGTGTTGGATATATAGTCAAAGAATTAAAAAAATCGATAGAAACAACTCTTGGTTTTGCAAAAACAAAGAATGCTTATATCATTGGTGCAGGGAATTTGGGAATGGCGCTTGCAAAGTATGACAATTTTACAAGTTACGGCTTGAATATAATTAACCTTTTTGATAATGATGAATCCAAAATTGGCAAATCTGTAAATAACAAAAGTATTATAAATATTAAAGAATTGCCGAAATATACAAAAGAAAATGATGTTGATATTGCAATTTTAACTGTTCCAGGGAAATTTGCTCAATCTACGGCAGAATATTTGGTTAGCGCAAATATAAAGTACATCTGGAATTTTACCCCAACAGTTTTAGACGTGCCAGAAGATGTTCAAGTTTGGAACGAAAACTTGATGGGTAATTTCTTGCAATTCACTTATAATATTTAATCTGCGCAAACCTTAGTGAGAAGCTCCAAATTTAGGAGTATCTACAGCTAGCCCACACATATCAAATCTAGTTAGTA
Organism: Candidatus Methanomethylophilaceae archaeon; assembly: GCA_963590665.1. Classification (GTDB taxonomy): domain Bacteria; phylum Cyanobacteriota; class Vampirovibrionia; order Gastranaerophilales; family Gastranaerophilaceae; genus Zag111. Next base: position 56,959 of record CAVAPR010000003.1, on the reverse strand, counting down.
ATGTGCCAGCTGGAGGATTACATTTTGCAAATAGCGCTTCGCTATAGGTTTCTGGGTACAAGTTATTTTTGTTGAAGTCGTATAATTGTGTATCGTGTCTTTTCAAAATTTCTTTTATGTAATCATTATAGGTATATGAAAGTGTTTTTTTGAATTGGATATTTCCAGCCCCTGGAGAATACCATCCCCAAGCAATGTGTTTTGCTTGACGGTATGAATAGTATGGAGAGTAATATTTAGCTTTGTTTTCTGTATAAGAAATTCTTGTTGAGAAAAACTTGCTGTCATATTCTGCAACACCCATAGGAATTGCCTCTCCAGTTGGAATAATTGCGAAGGCAAAAACATCTGGCATCTTTTTACCTGTTGGGTCAACTTTAATAGTATGTGGTCTGTTTGGATATTCTGTTCCGTTCAAATCCACGTACACCATGAAAAATTGCATTGTAAAGTGCGGAGTTTCTGCGTTATAGTAACTTCTTGCCGTTTCTGGTGATTTATCATCCCTTATTATTTCTGAAATATAGAACTTAACACCAGTTAGAGATTCCAAGTTTGGTGTAAGTTTTGTGAAGTCTATATCTTCGTGTTTTAGGTATGTAACATTATTAGATAGAGCGGGAATGTTACATGAAACTTCATCTGTATTGATATAAGATGCTAACCCCTTACAAAGTTTCTTGTATGGGTCATTTAATCCTGCTGCGTTGTCTTCGGAAGTAATTACAAATGGATTTGTTTCGTCTTTTTCAACTAAATCGTAAGTTGCCAAATTCAATGCATCATATACTGTTGCATACTTTGTTTTGATTGATTTTTGGTCAAGATATTGTTTTGGCTTGGTAGTTGTAAAAGTTATTGCTATAAGTATGCCAGCAATGATTAAACAAAATATAACTTCTGCCAAAGTGAACGCTTTTCTCAATTTATAAATCCTCTATTTTGAAATTTTTCTTGAATTTTGCAAATATTGTTTTGCGATTGGGTCTTTGATGTAAAGTTTGCCAGCTTCAGAAACATAAATTTTGAATATGTCTGGTTCTTTACAGTTTTCAGCGCCTTCTTCGCAATTTGGTTTGTTGTCTTTTCCGTTTACATCAACCTTAATAACTTCTTGTCCTGAGAATGAGCCAGAAGTTGTTTTTGGTGGTAGATACCAAGTTATGCCATCCATAGTTGAAAAGCTTTCGCCAGAACCAGAAGAGCAATCTGGTTCATCTGCGGTATTAACAAAACTTGCGAATACTTTGCAGAATTTTGTATTTCCACTAGGTTTTTCATTATTAATAGTTTCAGATGTTGGATCTAGAACTCCAAATGAACCGCTTTCATAATATACAGAATTTTGCAATATTTCATAAATGGTGGTTGATGTTATATTGTATGCCTTGCGGAACATTACCATATTTGAGTTAGGTTTAACTCTGATTGTTGAAAGAAACAATGCGACCAAAGCAGCCATAACTGTTAGGCATACCATCATTTCACTTAATGTAAAAGCCTTTTTTTTCATTATAATATCCTTATTTATTTTCTTTTTTGTTCTAATTTTTCAATTCTTGCTGTTAGCTCTTTAATTTCAACTTGTTGTTGTTCAATTGTTTGAGCTTGAGCTTGAAGAGTTTTTGTATGTTCATCTGTTGTTTCTTGCAATTTTGTTACGTCTTTTGTGATTGCGCAAACTTTAGCATTAAGTTCTTTAATTGCATTGATTGCAGCGTAGAACATTTCATCCCAACGGATTGTCAACCAACCCTCTTCATTTGGGGTTACAGCTTGAGGGAATACTTTTTGCAAATCTTGAGCCATTACACCAACTTGAGGGATTTTCTTTTCATCATTTTTAAATGTAAAGTGATAAAAATTCAACTTTTCTAGTTCATTTAATCCCGCAGTATAAGCTTCTCCGACATTTTTTAATCTTCTATCAGATAATCCTGTTTTGTAGGCATCATAGTATTTTTTACCTCTAGTCCATCCATCTTGAGTTTTAATTGTATGTCCGCCAAGAGTGATACTTGAATCGTCAACTAAGCCAAAATAAATGCTTCTATCGTGTCTGTTCCATGATTCTTCATTATCTTTATGCAATTTATCTGTTTCAAAACCAGCATGTGACCAGACTGGGAATAATAGTCTTTGGTATTGACTTTTACCAGCCAAAGCACCATTTTCTCTTAATATTGCATAACCTCCTTGTTGACCTCCTAAAACAGAGATTTTGTCAACAATTAAGTTCCCTGGGATATATACAGTGTCACTTTCTGTCCCAAGTACAATATTGTTCATCGCATCTGCCTGTGCGTTAACTCCAATAGCTACAGAATTTGCGCCTACTGCCTTAGCATTGTACCCGATAGCTACAGAATTGTTTCCAACGAAATATTTTTTCATTCCCGAAGAGCTTTGACTAACAATCGCTCCCGTTCCAATAGCAATTGAATTTGTGGCTCTTGCATTCGCTTGATAGCCTATACTTATTGCATTGGATTTTCTTGTACTAGCCTCAGAGCCAATAGCAATACTATTTTTGCTAATATTAGTTGCTGAATTTCCAATAGCAACAGAATCATAATTTGCAGAAGCTTTGTAACCAATAGCAACGGAGTTAGGATAATTTGTAGTTCCAAAACCAATCCCAACAAATTTTTCTGCTGGAGTTTCGCCCCATTTTTCAAAAGTGTTTTTACCAAATAATACAGAGTTCGCTGGAATATTAACACCAGTTTCTACAATTCCGACATAACCATCAGTTCTGCCATTCATAAATATACGTTGGTTACGACCTTTCACGTATTCAACTGCGTTGGTTGGGTCAGTACTTAACATATCAAAAATTTTATCTGAACGTTCTCTTGATACTTTTCGAGTTATCATTGGTGCAGAAGCTGCTAGAACAACTGCAATCAACAGCATTACAACCATCATTTCTACTAATGAAAAGCCTTTTCTCTTTTTAGTTTGGCTTTTTACATCAGCGCAAAATCTTTTCATGTCCATCTGAACTCCTTTAATATATTTCATTTCTCTTAATCATAAAAATACTTGTATTATATATACATATTATATCATATATTTGAATGAAATACAATACTGGATAGCTGGGAATCTTAATTTAAAAGGCTTTTGGGATTGTATTATTTTATCCAAGGATAATCTTTAGGAATTTCCCAGCCGTTTGATTTTATCCATGCGGCGCAACCGTGTCTATAGTGAGGATCTTTGTTAAGGCAAGAGCTTTTCCAGTATTGTGAAGAGCCATCTACTGTCTTCATTTGACCTTCATCTGTGTTGATATAGAATAAAAATTGGTTTTTCCCGTCATAATTTTCGTGTTGACAGTGCTTTTCATCTGCATTTAAGCAATACATAACCCATAAAGTTCCGCCAGTGCTTGCTTTTTGCAAGTAGCTAGAAAACCCAGAACCGTCGTTTAGTGATACTTTAATATATTGACCGCCTCCAGAAGTTATTTCGTAGTGGATGCCTTGCATGTATCTTAATATATTGTTTGTATAATATTCTTCAAGAAGACCTACATTTGCATTGTTTTCTAAGTTCGTAGTATCAAGTGATGGAAATTCCCCATTTTCAGCTATAGACATTCTCATTGCTTGGTTCATTGTTGAATAAAACTTTTTGAGTTTAGTTTCAACTTCTCTTCGATGGTATTTGGTAATCAGTGATGGAATTGTAATTGCTGCAACAACTCCGATAATTCCTAGTGTAATCAGTACTTCTGCTAAGGTGAAACCTCTCTTTTTCATACAAGCTCCTTTAAAATATATTAAATTATATTCAACTAAACTATAATATATTATACTCTAGTTTAATTTTTAGTCAAATGATTTGCTCAATAATATAATTGAGGAATGATTACAGTTAAATTACATGAGTTAATCTGGCAGCACAAAGTTAAAGGCTATCAAGTAGCCGAGGCAACAGATTTGAGCAAAGCGACAATTTCTAAATTGGTGCAAGGTGAAAATATTGATGTAAAATTAAGCACCATAAACAAGCTTTGCAATTATTTTAAGTGTGATTTAAAAGATATTATTGAATATAAACCAGATTAAACAGAAATTTTAGTTTTTGCAGTATTCATATTATATATATGACGAAGCCCTTCAAGTGTAAGAGTTGGGTTAACGTCATCAAATGGTCTGGTCAAGTAGTTTGCAATTAATCCGCAATATCCACCAGTTGCGACAATTGTTGCTTTTTCTCCTAATTCTTTCTCGCATTGAGCAACAAGTCCATCAACCATGCAAGCAGTTCCTCTGATTACGCCAGAAAGGATTGCATCTGTTGTGTTGTGACCAATTGCGTTTTGCGAAATTGAAACGTCAATTTTAGGGAGTTTTGATGTTGCATTTTTTAAGCATTTCATCTGTGTATTTATTCCAGGGGCAATAACTCCGCCTAAAAATTCGCCTTTTGAATTGATTATGTCGAAAGAAGTTGCTGTTCCAAAATCGATAACGATTACCGCTCCATTATATAATTTTGATGCTGCTACCGCATTTGCGATTCTATCTGCTCCAACTTCTCTTGGATTGTCTGTTGCAACTTTTATTCCTAGATTTATGTCTGATGCGACAAAAACAGATTTGATATTGAATACATTATCAACTGCTCGTTTGAATTTGATATTTAGTTCTTCAACAACAGAAGCAATAACGCATCCGTCGATTATGTAATCTTTGAATAATGATTTTAGAAGAATTTCGTACTCTTCTCCAGATAAATCTCTATCAGAAGCAAGTCTAAATTCGTTGACGTACTTGTCTTCTTTGTATAATCCTAGGGTAATATTTGTATTTCCAATATCAGCTGTTAATAGCATAATAAACTTGTCCTCACATATCTGAGAACAAGTCTATTACAAACATAGTTTTTATGCAAAATTCTAATAAATGTTAGAATTATTGCGCACTAGCTGCTGAAGTGTGGGATCTTAAATTCCCATCAAATACACAGTTTGGCTGTCCGTTTGACAAATAACCAATTTTTTTCAATTCTTTTTTGATTGAAAAATCACCAGTTTTGATGTCTTTATATATATCACTAGCAACGCTGTATGTTTTTTTGCCGATTCCACCGATTGGTTCGCTCATAGTTTCATCCTCCATGTGTCATAATCTTTTCTTACTTATATAAAGTATTTTTTAATGACCGAATTGCAGAAAATCAAAAATATTGTTACAAAACTTAATTAAATATAAATATATTACCAATGTTTCAATTTCCTCTTATAACCTTGACAAAAATTTATGAGCGGTTAGAATTAGAAGTATCGTAGAATACTAAATTTATAGTAGTATATAGTAGACAGAAAAGAAGGAGATTAATCTCATGGCACGTGAAAAGTATGAACGTAAAAAACCGCACGTGAACGTAGGTACAATCGGCCACGTTGACCACGGTAAAACTACATTAACAGCAGCTATCACTGGCGTTTTAGCAGCAGCTGGTCAAGCAGCAGCTAGAAAATTCGATGAAATCGATGCTGCTCCAGAAGAAAGAGCTAGAGGTATTACCATCTCTACAGCTCACGTAGAATACGAAACAGAACACAGACACTATGCACACGTTGACTGCCCAGGCCACGCTGACTATGTTAAAAACATGATTACAGGTGCAGCTCAAATGGATGGAGCTATCCTTGTTGTAGCAGCTACAGATGGTGCAATGCCTCAAACTCGTGAACACATCTTGTTAGCAAAACAAGTTGGTGTTCCTAACATCGTTGTATTCTTGAACAAATGTGATATGGTTGATGATCCAGAATTATTAGAATTAGTAGAAATGGAAGTTAGAGAACTTCTTTCTTCTTACGAATTCGATGGTGACAACATTCCATTCATCCACGGTTCTGCTTTAAAAGCTTTGGAAGCTGTTCAAGCTAACCCAAGCATTAAACGTGGCGAAGATAAATGGGTTGATAAAATTTGGGAATTGATGGATGCTTTAGATTCTTACTTCCCAGAACCAGTTCGTGATTTAGACAAACCATTCTTGATGCCAATCGAAGACATCTTCTCAATTACTGGTCGTGGTACAGTTGCTACTGGCCGTGTTGAACGTGGTATCGTTAAAGTTGGTGACGAAGTTGAATTAGTTGGTATCAAACCTACTAAGAAAACTACAGTTACTGGTGTTGAAATGTTCAGAAAATCTCTTGACCAAGGTCAAGCAGGTGATAACATCGGTGCTTTACTTCGTGGTGTTGATAAAACTGAAATCGAACGTGGTCAAGTTCTTGCTAAACCAGGTTCAATTCACCCACACACTAAATTCACAGCAAACGTTTACGTATTGACTAAAGATGAAGGTGGACGTCACACTCCATTCTTCCCAGGATACCGTCCTCAATTCTACATCAGAACTACAGACGTTACTGGTTCAATCAAATTCGAAGGTCAAATGGTAATGCCTGGTGATAACGTAGTTATGGAAGTTGAATTAATCGCTCCAGTAGCTATCGAAGAAGGTATGAGATTTGCTATCCGTGAAGGTGGTAGAACAGTTGGTGCTGGTGTTGTTGATAAAATTGTTGAATAATAATTTTATAACAATATAACACAATTTAAAAAGGGCTTGATTTAATTATCAAGTCCTTTTTATTTACTTTCCATAACCATTTTACCTAAGAATTAATAAAAATTATAACCAACGAAGTCCTCTAAGTCTTTTGTCGTTTATGCCAACAAAACTTCTAACAACTTAGCGTTTGTTTGTGCCCGACGCATATTTAACAAATACTTTTCAACATTTTCTTTGATTGTTTTTGCGTCGTTGTTTACGTATTTAACGTCTTTGTCCAACATTTTTAGATAGTCATATACAGTGACCATTTGATATTCTTGTTTCATTTTTTCCCCACAAAATTTTCTTTTTCCCTATTCAAAATTAAAGTTTTTATCCAAGCAGAGCATCTAAGATTTCAGCGTTTGTTGTTGCTTTCTTGCTGTTTCTAACTTGGTTTCTGTACATATAAGTTCTAAGTGCTTCACGAATCAATTCTGAACGTGTACGGTTTTCATAGCTTGCTACTGAATCGATTTCATCTAAAAATTTTTCAGGCATTGAAATTAATACTCTGGCCATATTTTCTCCTTTAATTTTCCCTTTTGTATTTCCCTTACATATATATAAAGTATTTTTTAATTCAAAAATTGCTATTTTTTACTCAAAAAGTATATAATTGTAATATAACTTTACAATATTTTATAGGTTTGAAATCCTCTCTATAAAAAGAAAACGGGCAGAAAATTAATTCTGCCCCGTTAAATTTTTGCTTATAAGAAAAGAGAGTGATTATGCAAGTAATGATTCTAATTTTTGAGCTTCTTTTTCAGATTTTGCAGATTTGATAGATTTTTCAATTCTTGCTGCAATTTCTTCTTCTGTTTCGTTCAAGTATTCTGGATTGTATAATGAATTAACATAGTCTTGAACTGTAATGAATGCTGAAGTTTGGCTTTTCAAAGATTCGTTTTTCAATTCGTTTGCGTAATCTTCAGCTGTATAAAAATAGTTTTCTTTATCTTCTCTTAGTGATTTAACATAATCTTTAACTGTAATCATTTCATCAATCATCATAATCATTTTTCCCTTTTTTAAATATCCCTTACATTTATATAAAGTATTTTGCTTTTTAAAAATTGCGTAAATCGTATATAATTTTTAGATAATTGTAATATATCTTTACAATTCTGTTAATTATCTATAATTTTCGGAGAAAAAACTGTATATTAGCTCTGGTTTGGGGTAAAATCAAGATAGGATAGAAAGAGATAAGAAAAGGATTTAAAATAAAATGTTAAGAACAGGAATTGTCGGATTACCAAATGTAGGGAAATCAACATTGTTTAATGCCCTAACAAGTACACGTAATGCTCAGAGTGCAAATTATCCATTCTGTACAATTGAGCCAAATATCGGAGTTGTTGAAGTTCCAGATGAAAGATTACCTATTCTTGCTAAATTGTGCAAGACTGAAACTATCATCCCAACTGCGATTGAGTTTGTTGATATTGCAGGTTTGGTAAAAGGGGCAAGTAAAGGTGAAGGTTTAGGTAACCAATTCTTGCAAAACATCAGAGAAGTTGATGCTATTATTCAAGTTGTAAGATGTTTTGATGATGAAAATACAATTCACGTCGAAGGAAAAGTTGACCCAATTAGCGATATAGAAACTATTAACACAGAATTGGCTTTGGCTGATATGGCTTCTGTCGAAAGACGTCAAGCAAGAATTGCTAAAGTCGTAAAATCTGGTGATAAAGATGCGGTTTTAGAAGATAAGGTATTGAAAAAGTTGTCAGAACTTCTTTCTGAATGTACATTTATTGATGTAACTAAACATTTTGACGAAGATGAATTGCCTGTAGTAAAAATGTTGAACTTATTATCAACAAAACCTGTAATTTATTGTGCTAACGTATCTGAATTTGATTTGAAAGATGGTAATGATTATACAAAACGTGTTGGTGAATATGCTAAAGAACACGGAGCTGAAATGGTTATTATCTCTGCAAAAATTGAAGAAGAATTAGCAGAACTTGGCAAAGATGAAGCTCAAGAATATTTGAAGGATTTGGGTATTGAAGATAGTGGTATCAACAGAATGATTAAATCTGTCTATAATCTTTTGAAATTGAGAACATTCATTACTGCTGGAGAAAAAGAAGTTCGAGCTTGGACTATTACTGCTGGAACAAAAGCTCCTCAAGCTGCTGGTGTAATCCATACGGATTTTGAAAAAGGATTTATCAGAGCCGAAATCACTCCATATAAAGAGTTTGCGGAACTTGGTTCATATAATGCATGTAAAGAAAAAGGTGTAACTCGTCTTGAAGGTAAAGATTATGTAATTCAAGATGGAGATTTGGTTCACTTCAGATTTGCAGTTTAGGAATTATATATATTAATTAATAATTTTATAAGTTTAAAGCCCTAAAGAATAATATCTCTAGGGCTTTTCTTATATCACTCTATGTTTATTTGCTTATTTATAAAGTGTTAAATTCTTTCCATTTTCATCTTTGCATTTGTTGTCATAATTGCGTGCAATGAATTTGAATGGTAGTTTTACATCTATTTTACCAGTGAATGATAATGGTTTATTTTCTGGAACGCTATATAAGATTAGTGTTGAGTCAGAAAAATCTATTGGTGAATCTTGACCATCTACAAGACGTTTTAGGTAGTATGTTCCATAATTTTCTCTAACGTAGTAAACATCATCTGGATTGTTGGCATTAACAAATTTTGTTCCTTGTTTTAAGCCTTGGATTCCACGACCTAATGAGCCGTTGTGTTTCGTTGAAGAGCCTTCTTCACAGTTTAGATTGATAGAATTGATTCTAACAGGTTGAGGGCTGTAATCCTTGTCTGTATCGTTTACAAAACCTGTTGGATTGAATATAGAAATAGCCATTCTTCCATCAGGGCTTTGGCGTAAAATTGCAGGGCAGACTTGTTTATCGGTGGTAATTTGTTTTGGAAGCATGAATGGTGTTCCGTTATTCAATGCATTACATTCTGGCTTTCTTCTTACAGCCATAATGTTATCAAATTCTTTTTTGTGTTTTTGAATGAAAGCTTTGTATAAATCGCTTCCTTCTTGAGCCCATTCATCGTGAACTCTTTGACGACCTTGAAGATACATATTCTTTGTTTTTGTATCATAACCAGTCGCACCCATGTCATCTCCATCATACAATGTTGGCATGCCAGGAAGTGCAACTAGGTATTTCATCATCCCAAGAAGTCTTGTAATCCCTGGTTCGATTGCTTGTTGGAATGTGTCATTCTCAAAATCGTGTAGAACTTGTTGTGGAAGATTTAGATTGTGACGTTTTTGTGCTTGTTTGATAATCATTTTGATTGTTACATCAAAAGGTTTTACCCCAAATGCGTCTGGGTCAAATCTTGTTCCATCATATTTGCCGTTAACTAAATCTGAAATTGATTTGCTGATAGAGGCAAATGCTTGGTTAAATTGTTCTTCAGATATTCTTCCCTCATTTCTGTATTTTTCAAGGGTTTGAATTGCTGGAGTTCTAACTGCATAACCCATTGCAACTGCTTTTGGCGAAACTGCTGAGAAGTCATATTCTTCAATTTCTCTTGGGTCGATGTAGCCAAAGAATCTATCTTTAATCATTTTATAAGCATTGTATCTTTTTTCTTTTTCATCTGGGTTTGTTAAATCTGCATAGAACATTTTCATATCCATAGAAGCGCAATGGATTGCTCTTGGTTTATCGTGGTTTCCGATGAATGTGTATGCAAAATTGATAGAATCAAGTGAAGAGTGTTTTAAGAAACTATCCATGATTCCGTACATTTTATCGCCCATTCCAGGGTTTCCATCTGGTTCCATGTCCCCATCTTCAAATTTGTTCGCAAACATTTGTTGTAAATCACTAAAGAAATATGAGTACATTGCTGTTGAAGTTATACCTGTTTCACGTTGGAATTTTTGGATAATATCATTTTGTGAATTGAATTTGTCTGACCAATGACCTAGTCCGATTCTATGTAAATCTCCTTCATCTGTGATTTCTGCAACTGTATATGCGTTAGGATTTTTTGATAAAACTCCTTGATTGAAGGTTTTCCAGAAGTTGATAACACTTTGCCATGTGTAATCAAAATTGTTATTTCCATTTCTTAGTGCTTCAATATCTGCAATATCTTTTGTTGCATCAATTCTCCAATCTAAACCAGATTGAGTTTTATCAATGATTAAATCTGCAAGTTTAAAGCTATTAGCACTTGTTCCATTCAAACTCTTTTCAATAGATTTAACAATTGGACTATCTGGAGTTGCAGATAATTTGTTAATACTTTTTTTCATTTTTGAAATAACCATATCTGCTTCATCTACAGGAGAAGAAGGATTTGTTATTCCAAGAGTTTGTAAGTGGACATTTTTTAATGCTTTGTAGTCATAAGCAATTTCTCCAGAGTTATCATCTACTGTAACACCAACTTTTGGTGCTAATGCTTCTACAACTGCATATTTCGCAATCTCTGGTAGAATTAAAGGCAACGTGTATTGACCAAGTTCAGTTACTTTATCACCTTCAAATAATTTGATATTGCTATTTTGTTGAACTGTTTCTAAAACCTTCATTGCGTAATCAGACATTTCGTTTTTGTACAAATTGTCCATTTTTTCGTATGTTTCTTTGTATTGAGGTTGAAGATTTTTATTGCCTTGTTTGTATAAATCATATCGTGAAACTCCTACGTCTTTTGGGTTTGTAGCTCTTTTTGAAATTAGAGGAGATGCAAGAACGGATACTAAATTGTCCCCAAATTCAAAAGAATCAAGTGGAGTATTCATTAAACCTTCCAAAACTTGAGATTTTGTATCCCCTGTTGAAAGTTTTCTTGTATTATTATAGAAGCCGTCAATAACATTACTTACCTCTTCTTGAGTGATTTCTTGAGGTAAAACTTTTGGAAATACATGTCCATCAGCTTTCAATTTGATGTTTTTGTATGTCAAAGATGGATTTTCATTATCAATGTTTTTCAACTGTTGAGCAATTGATAATCTTAAAATATCATCTGTTTTTTGAGTCCAGTATTGTCCAGAAGTTACTGTGTAATCTTGAACTTGATAATTTGCACTTAGACGTTTTTCAATTTCTTTTTTCCGTGCATCTTTTGGCATATTTTTTAAGTCTTTTGTGTCAGCGTGAGAATATACAAAGCTTAACTTTGCAATATCTGGGTTTGCATCCCAAGTTTCAAATCCGCTTTCGTATTTAGCTTCAACATCAAATGTTGGGAATTTAGAAACAATTCTTGCTGCTAATGGTGAAGATAGACTGATTTTCTTACCATCTTTTTTAGTTGAATTGTATTCATTTAATCGTTCAATATTTTCGTTGTAAATTTTTGGATCAATTTCAAATGAATAAGGATAAGCAGAATCATTGTGAGTATGAATTGAATACACATTTTCTGGATTCATTATTGAGTAAGTTTTAATCAAATGTGTTGTATCATTTTTTTCTTCATCTGTCACAAGTCGCTTGTCAAAGAATTGAATATATGTAGGGCGTTTAGGGTCGTAGTTTTTGTTTGTGCCAATAGAAACTTTTCCATTTTGTTTTTGAGTGTATGTGTATGGAGAGTTTACTATTTTGTGAGAAATATTTGCTTTATTTTTAACAAAAACACCCATATTAAGTGGACTGTTTTTTAAGCCAGAGGCTTTGAACCAGTTGAAATATGGAGAATTTTCACCCCATTTTAACATGTGTTTGAAGTGAACCCCTTGCAAACCTTCATTAACGAAAGCTCCATCAGAAACGAAGTTTAAACCATGCGCAAACATATCTCTTTGGAGTGAAGCGTAGTTATTAATATTTCCAAGAGAACTTGCAATTTGCATACAGTTTTTGTTCCAATAAGCATGTGCTGTGAAGTCATCATCGGTGAATACTGGTAAGGAAATAACTCTTCCATACATGTCGTATTCCCCTTTTCTAACCGCATCTTGCAAGCCTGCCATTGTTCCGCCAAATTTATTGTTTAAGGTTTTGATACCTTTTTGCGCTCTGCGTAATAGATTTACATCATCGACAATCATGTTCTTGTCGTTATAAACTTTTCCAACTTTTTGAGAATCTATGTTGATTAACTTCATAGATCCACCTCTAGAAAGGTTTGATTTTGTTGGAATTTCTAAGTTGAATTTTCCTTTTTGGTTGTCAAAAACCATATCCCCTGGGTCAAGCATGGTGTCTTTTTGACCCGTATGGTTGTTTTCAACGACATAGTGGTATGCAAAAGCTTGATTATCGTCAATACCAAATGTTTGAGCTAAATCAATTTTGTTGCTTCTTGTTTTTAATTGATAAACTCCGTTATGACTGTTTTGCGGATATATTCTTTGCCCAATTGCATAGTTATTGTTTTTATCCTGATGAACAGCATAAATTTCTAAGAATAACTTCTGATGGTCTTCATCAAACGGATATGAAAACTCATAAGTTTTAAAACCATCTTCAGATTTTACAGGCTTGATGCCTCCAAAAGATACCCCATTTCGGTTGTTTTTAATTTTGTCCTGATTTAAATCAAAATATACTTTCACACTACACTCCTTAGTTTCAATTATAACAATTCTAAAGAAAAAATTTTGTTACCGTGTCGGGCATTATTAAGAAAATTTTACAAAGTGACTAATATTTCTATAAGCTTTGGCATTTTTTGAATATAATATGGAGTGTAATACTTACAATTAAAAATTTTTAATTGTATAAATCAAGGAGAAAAGAATGCAAATGACAGAAATGAAGTGTGACATAAAAGATATTAACTTGGCTGAACAAGGTAAAAATCAAATCGATTGGGCCTTCAAAGATATGCCTGTATTGAAAAAGATTAGAGAAAGATTTATTAAAGAACAACCATTCAAAGGTTTAAAATTATCTGCTTGTGTTCACGTAACAAAAGAAACAGCTGCACTTTGTACTGTTATGAAAGCTGGTGGAGCTGATGCAGTTTTAGTTGCATCAAATCCTCTTTCAACTCAAGATGATGTTGCTGCAGCCTTGGTTAAGTATTATGATATTCCAGTTTTTGCTGTTGCTGGTGAAACAGTTGAGCAATATAAACAACATATTCAAGAAGCTATAAATCATAATCCAGATATTATTATTGATGATGGTTGTGATATGGTTTCTACAATTCATGCTCAAAGACCTGATTTATTAGGAAAAATTATCGGTTCTACAGAAGAAACTACAACAGGTATTATCAGACTTCAAGCAATGGAAGCAGAAGGAACTCTGGGTTTCCCTGCAGTTGGTGTTAATACAAGTTTGACAAAACACTTATACGATAACCGTTATGGTACTGGTCAAAGTTCTTTTGATGGTGTTTTAAGAGCTGCTAATATTTTGATTGCAGGTAAAACAGTTGTTGTATCTGGTTATGGCTGGTGTGGTAAAGGTGTTGCATTAAGAGCAAAAGCATTAGGTGCTAATGTAATTGTTTGTGAAGTTGACCCTCTAAAAGCTTTGGAAGCTGCAATGGAAGGTTATAGAGTAATGCCTATAGAAAAAGCTGCATTAGAAGGTGATTTATTCTTGACTGTTACTGGGGATAAACACGTAATTGATGTTCAACATTTACTTTCAATGAAAGATGGCGCTTTTGTAGGAAACGTTGGTCACTTTGATTGGGAAGTTAATGTTTCAGATTTGAAAAAACATGCTAAAGAAATTAAACAAATCAGACCAAGCTTGGAAGAATATGTTCTTGATAATGGCAAATCATTATATGTATTAGCAGAAGGTAGATTAGTTAACCTTGTTGCAGCAGAAGGTCACCCAGCAAGTGTTATGGATATGAGTTTTGCTAACCAAGCATTGGGTATTGAATTCCTTGTTAAAAATCAAGGTAAACTTGAAAAGAAATTATACACTCTTCCTCATGAAGTTGATGTTAAGATTGCAGAATTGAAACTTCAATCTATGGGTATTGAAATTGATACCTTAACTCCAGAACAAGAAGAGTACTTAAATAGCTGGAAAATATAATCCGCTAAATATAGATTTCAACTCCGAAAAAATACAGCCATTGAAAAATTTCAGTGGCTGTTATTTATTTTTATATTTTATTGTTATTTTAAATTTGTTTATTTATTTTGTTGTTCTTCTTTTTTATTTTCAATAATTGAAGAAATTAATGCTGCAATAATGAATACTAATCCAATTAGCCCTGTTACGACTTCTGGAATTTCTTTAACTGTTGTAATAAGCATTATTACGGCTAAAGCTCCAATTGCCCAATGTGCACCATGTTCAAGGTATTTGAATTTTGCAAGCGTTTTTGTTTCAACAAGCATAATAGTTAATGATCTAACAAACATTGCACCTATCGCAAGACCAATTGTAATAATAATTACATCGTTACTCAATGCAAAAGCTCCTAGAACTCCATCCAAAGAAAATGAGGCATCAATAAGTTCTAGATAAATAAAACTAATCAATCCTGTATATTTAAGAGCGTTTGTTGCACATTTTGCAGCTCGCATTTCCTCGTGTTTTTCAAGATAATGTGCCACGCCATCAATTGCTAAAAATGTAATTATTCCTGCAATACCAGAAAGAGTTACAGAATGTTTGATTTCTGCGGGCATGAATGATTGTAAAATCAAAATAGTTGCAAGAGATATAATTATTTCTATACCTTTTATGTGGTCAAGGTGTGAAAGAGGTGCTTCAATTGGTGTAATCCAATGAACATCTTTTTCGTGATTGAAAAAGTAATTCAAGAATAACATTATCAAGAACAATCCACCAAAAGTTACAATTGGTGCGTGTGTTAAATGCAGATAGTGTGCGTATTTATCTGGGTCTGTCAGTGCAATATTTGTAACTGTAAGCATATCAAGCTTTGCAAAAATTGCGACAACTAAAATTGGGAATAAAAATCTCATTCCAAAAACTGCAATTGCTATACCCCACGTTAAAAATCTATGTCGCCAAACTTCTGACATGTGTTCAAGTTTCATTGCGTTTACTACTGCGTTATCAAATGATAAGCTTGTTTCAAGAACTGCAAGAATCATTACGATAAAAACTGAAACTAATCCAGCTCCAGAGTGAACGTGTTCACCCCATAGATAAGCAGCTATTACACCAAATATTGTCAAAAAATATGACCCGATAAAATACTTATGAAGGTTCATTTTAATCCTCTTTTTCTTATTCTTATAACCTTTTCAATTCTACCATTTTAGCCCCTTTTTACATCATATAAAAAGACTAAGACTAAAAAAGAGGCAATTCTAATATTAGAATTGCCTCTTAAGAATTTGTTTTGTCGTTCAAATACTAATTCATATCGCTTACGCTAGGAACATAGTATTGGAATGTATCAGGACCATTTTCTGGGAATACCAAGAAGAATGGTTGGTTTTGTCTGATAACACCAGCTCTTCCTTTATAAACAGCTGGAAATTCTTTTGTAATAGGTAAGCTTTCTTCTTGGAAGTTTACGTAACTTACTGGGATAAATACGAATCCCCCGTTTTGAGGAACAACTTTACCTGTAACTTGGAAGCCTTGGAATAACATTAAGTCATAATCAAGTCTAGTATTAGCATTCATTTGAACATGTATTTCAGCTGGTGGGTTAGTTGTACTAAAGTCTTCTAATGCTGAAACTTGGATTGTTTTTGCATCAACTGATTGCATCAATCCTAAAGAAAGAACAAGTCCTGCAAATGCCATAATTAATTTTTTCATTTTTTCATTACTCCTTTTCTATATTATATGTATAATTTTGCGTTTTATCGTCTTTAACGTTTGGAAATTTTAGATAAAAGTATTGAGATTTCTTTATTTCTAAATCTTCACCTTTGTTTGCGTAAGAAAATGGAGAGGATTCATAAGCTGAAGTTATAGAGGATTTAAACCTATTATCTTCTTCATTTTTTACTGCGCCTTCGACTGCTGCATACCCGATTGATAAACCTTTAACAAAGAAACTTCCAACACCTAGAGCTGCATTCTTTGCCAAGTTTCCTTTATCAATTGGCTCTGTATAAGATGCTGTTACATCTTGTGTGATTTGGTGTTCTCCTTTGTCATCAACATAAGTTTTTGGTTTAAAAGAGAAGTTTGCATCACGTTTTAGTCGCTTTGGGCTTGTTACATCAATTAAATCTCCCTTCATTACCGCACCAGAAGTTATAGTTAACTCACTTGTTAAAGGTAATGGTTCTAATAATTTGATTGTAATTGATGTCGGAGGATTCACTGTTGAAAAATTCGACAATGATTCGACCGCAATTGTCTGTGCGAATGTTTGGTTAAACATTCCTGACACTAATATTAAAAAAACAAAATAAAAAAATTTTTGCTTCATAATATCACCCTGTACTTGAAAACATAATAACAAATTTTTTGAAAAATATCAAATATTCAATAATATCACGATTTTTTCAAGTATTTTTTAAGATATTTTCCAGTATAAGATTCTTTACAATTCATAATATCTTCTGGCGTTCCAGTGGCAACAATTTGTCCTCCATCAATTCCGCCTTCTGGTCCAAGGTCAATGATATGGTCTGCAATCTTGATTAAATCAAGGTTGTGCTCAATCATTAAGATTGTATTTCCTTGGTCTGCAAGGGCTTGGAGAATTTTAGCAAGTTTGTCTAAATCAGCCCAGTGTAAACCTACAGAAGGTTCATCTAAAAGATATAACGTTTTACCTGTAGAACGTTTATTCAATTCTGAGGCTAATTTAATTCTCTGTGCTTCTCCTCCAGATAGTGTTGTTGCGCTTTGACCAAGTTTCATATAGTCCAGTCCAACGTCATTAAGTGTTTGAAGTTTGTTTTTGATTGTTGGAATATTATCAAAAAATTCTAGAGCTTCGTGAACACTCATATCTAAAACATCAGAGATTGTTTTCCCTTTATATTTAACTTCAAGGGTTTCTCTGTTGTATCGTTTTCCTTTGCAGACGTCACATTTTACATATACATCAGAAAGGAAGTTCATTTCAATTTTAACTAAGCCATCGCCCTTACAAGCTTCACATCTTCCGCCTTTTACGTTGAAGCTGAATCTGCCAGGTTTGTATCCTCGTACTTTAGATTCATTTGTCTTTGCAAAAAGTTCTCTGATTGGTGTAAATACATCTGTATATGTTGCAGGGTTAGAACGAGGAGTTCTACCTATTGGAGATTGGTCAATATCAATAATTTTATCAATATTTTCAAATCCAAGGATTTCATCAACTCCTTGAGGTTTTGGTTTGTTTTTTCTAAGTTTGTGTACTGCATATTCGTAAACTAAATCTTGCATAAGAGTTGATTTCCCGCTTCCAGAAACACCTGTTAGAATTACGATTTTCCCTAATGGAATATCTACATCAACATTTTTTAGATTGTTTAAATGAGCATTTTTAACCTGTAAGAACTTCCCATTTCCTTCTCTGATTTTATCTGGAACTGGAATATATTTTTCTCCGCTAAGGTATTTCCCTGTGATAGAGTGTTTTGCTTTGATAATATCATCAACTGAACCTTGGGCAATGATTTCTCCCCCAGCAACACCAGCTCGAGGACCTATATCAACGATATAATCAGCACTTCTAATTGTGTCTTCATCGTGTTCAACAACAATCAAGGTGTTTCCGAGATTTCTCAATTTGAATAGCGTTTTGATTAACATATCGTTATCTCTTTGATGAAGTCCGATAGAAGGCTCATCAAGAACATACAAAACTCCACTCAAACCACTACCAATTTGAGAAGCCAATCTAATTCTTTGAGATTCCCCACCAGATAGTGTTCCAGCCATTCTGGCTAAATCTAGATAATGTAATCCAACATCAATCAAGAATTTTAATCTTGCTCTAATTTCATCTAGGATTTGTTTTGCAATTTTTAACTGGTATTCTGTGAGTTCTAAGTATAAATCTGTAATGAATTGAAACTCATCATCAATAGACATTTTTGTAAATTCAAAAATATTCTTATCTTTAATTTTGACAGCAAGCGGGAATGGTTTTAGTCTAGCGCCACCACATTTAGGGCAAGGTTTTGCAACCATAAATTTTTCAATTTCTTCTCTCCAATAATCCCCTCCAGCGTCATTGTATCTTTTTTCTAGGAATGGAATTACCCCTACAAATGGTTGAATGTTTGTTTGATAACGGCTAGTTCCAAATTGTTTTACTCTGATTTTAATGGCTTCATCTGAGCCGTATAGAATTATGTCTTGCTCTTTTTTAGAAAGTTTTTCAAATGGCGCATCCATATCGATATTGTAAGCTGTGCAAACAGAACTCAATAAGTCGTGATAATAAGTTGTTGCACTTCTTGTTGCCCAAGCATAGATTGCACCTTGGTTAAGAGAAATTGTTTTGTCTGGAACAACTAAATCTGGGTCAACAACAAAATCAGCCCCTAATCCTGCACATCTTTCACACGCTCCGTATGGTGCATTGAATGAAAATATTCTTGGTGTTAACTCTTCAAAGCTCAAGTTACAATCTGGACAGGCTAATTTTTCACTAAAGATAATCTCTTTATCTCCAACGACATCAACTATCATAATTCCGTCAGATTTTTTTAGGGCGATTTGTACACTATCTGCGATTCTTGAACGAGCGGATTCTTTTACAACAATTCTATCTACAACTACGCTAATATCGTGTTTTTTAGTTTTAGCCAGTTCAATTTCATCTTCGTCAAGGTTATAGATTTCACCATCAACTTTTACTCTAACAAATCCTTCTTGTCTTAATTCTTCAAATAGAGAGGAGTATTCGCCTTTTTTACCTCTAACAATGGGGGCAAGAATTTGAATTTTTGTTCCTTCTCCAAGTTGAATAATTTTAGAAACAATTTCATCTAATGTTTGAGGTTTAATTTTCTTTCCACAAACTGGACAGTATGGCACTCCAACTCTGGCATATAAAAGTCTTAAATAGTCATAAATTTCGGTAATTGTACCAACTGTAGAACGTGGGTTGTTACTTTTTGATTTTTGGTCAATAGAAATCGCAGGAGAAAGCCCATCAATATATTCGACATTAGGCTTATCCATTTGTCCTAAGAATTGTCTAGCATAAGTTGAAAGACTTTCAATATAACGTCTTTGACCTTCTGCAAAAATTGTATCAAATGCAAGTGAACTTTTTCCAGACCCAGAAACTCCTGTAAATACAACTAATTCATTTTTCGGAATTTCTAGTGATACGTTCTTTAAATTATGCTCTTTAGCTCCAACTATTTTAATCTTATCTGCCATAATACTTATATTATTATACGAGAATAAATCATTTTCAAATAGTAAGAAATATTGCTTTTGAGGGGGCTGGCATGAGGTAAAGACTTAACTTTACAAAATCCAGAAAAAATGGTATAATATACCTATTCTAGCCAAGAATTGAGTAATAAATATTTCCGAAGTATGAAAGGAATTATTTATTATGGGTAAAAAATCCAAATATCCAGAATATTCAACTGGAACTATCTCAGTAAATGGGAAAACTGTTGCATCCACAACTAGGGATAAAAATAATAATATTGTAGGTTCAAACTACAATATGTCTGATGCAGAAAAGAAAATCTATGATTC
Source organism: Candidatus Methanomethylophilaceae archaeon (assembly GCA_963590665.1). Classification (GTDB taxonomy): domain Bacteria; phylum Cyanobacteriota; class Vampirovibrionia; order Gastranaerophilales; family Gastranaerophilaceae; genus Zag111. The sequence goes on along the minus strand of CAVAPR010000003.1, from coordinate 36,818 downwards.
TATTCAAAACAATATGTATAGTTCTCTATCTGGATTGTTTGATATAACTGATGAAACTAAAAAATCGTGGGATAGTCAGTTAAATGCATTAAAAAGTAAAGGTGTCCAGCAAATTAATGATATTTATACTCCAATGGAAACAAATTTGAGAAATGATATTGCAAATCGTTTCGGCAACCTTGATAATTCTGTTTTTATGGATAATTTGAACGAAATAACTGATAAAAAATCCCAAGCAATTTCTGATTTGAGTAACACATTACTTTCCGCTCAAAATGAATTGTACAGTAATGAATTGAGTAATCGAATTAGTAGTATTTCATTCTTGAATGACTTAAATTCTGCAATGAATAATAATATTTTGAACTTTACAAATGCTGCAATGAGTAATGCAACATCGGGAAATACTTATAACAGTAATGCCTATAAAGCTTCTTCTTCTGGAAATTTATGGTCAAATCTTCTAAAAACAGGAAATACTGTGATAAGTGCTGCTGGTACAGCTGCAAAATATATGAAATAGTAACAAGTTTTGTGGGTGCGTTTCGACGCACCTACACTCTAATTTCGCATAATTGTAACGAAATATTACAAATAAAGAAATAAAAAGGCAATTTCTCTAATAATATATACTTTATATATATAAAGTATTTAACAAGAGGATGAGCTTATGGTTCGAATGGTAAATGGAACACCAATGGATTCCCAAATATATTACAGAAAGACCACCCAATTTCATTCAGGAGTGAATTGGAAAACTGGATGTAACTGTAATAGTGTTTTCAATCAAAGACAAAATGTTTACGTATATGAGCAACCTAAAATGCCAACGGCAGTAAAAGCTACATTTTGGTCTATCGCCATAAAGAATTTTGCGGATGTTGGTATGGGCATTGCTAATTTCTTTATCGGTCTATTTGGTAAAAAGAAAGCGGCTGCAACACCTCAAACTCCAGTTGCAAATCAAAGCAACCAAGTTAAAACTCCAGAAAAACAAGGTACAAGTACTCCTGCAACTTCTACTCCCGCAGCTGCAACTCCATCACTTTCTCAAACGCCTCAAGTAATTAAAGAACCAGAAAATGAAGAAAATGATAATAAGAAAAAAGTTGAAAATAATAATTCTAAAAAGATTCCAAGTTCTGTTGAAATGAAAGATTTTAGCGGAGATATTACAGTTCACGATGATGAATTGTTTGAAAAATTAGGTGAAAAATCTGAAATTACTGGCAAAACTACCGTTTCAGCAGAAAAAGGTCAAGGTGGTTATCCTAAAGAAATGAAAGTTGGAAACTACAATTATACCCTTGCTAAAGTTGATGCAGATGGTACAGTTTGGTACAAATCAAAAGATGGCAGTGGTCAATTGTATAGATTAGAGAAAAATGCAAATGGCACTTTTGGTTTGAACCAACACACTGGAGATGAAGGTGTTGGCGAAGCAGATGTTTCAAAATGGAAGAAAACCAAGTAGTAAAATCAAATAATAAAAGCAGTAAGTTGAATATAATTTAAAATTTTAAAATTTATTTTTACACCTTTAAAATGATAAATTAAAGACTCCTAAAAATACTTCCGATACTTTGAAAAAAGAAAGGAAGTATTTTTTATGGCAAAGATTATTGAAAATGAACGTCGGATTATCAAGTTGTCAGTTGATGATGTTTTGAATATCGTGAGAGAATATCAACAATTGACAAAAAACAGTTGTTGTTATGAACATACAAGAGAAATTTTGAGTAAAAATGTAATGTTTCTCCCAGAGGATGTTTAATTATTTTCGCTTTGTAATAAAGCATAACCAAATATTCCAAAAATATTATATTCATAGTATTATGGGGTAAAAAGGATTTATATTATGCAATTTATAGATAAAGCAAAAATTAAAATATCATCAGGTAAAGGCGGAAATGGCGTAGTTGCTTGGCGTCGTGAAAAGTTTGTAGATAAGGGCGGTCCAGCAGGTGGAGATGGCGGAAATGGCGGAAGTGTATATCTAATCGCTGATGAAGGTCTTTCTACTTTGCTAGATTTCACTTATCGCTCAATATTTAAGGCTGATAATGGTGAAAACGGCTTTAAGAAAAGTATGCACGGTAAAAGTGCAAAAGATTTATACTTGAAAGTTCCTGTTGGTACAATTGTAAAAGATTTAAAAACGGGGAATGTCATTGCAGATTTGACTCATCATGAGCAAAAAGTTCTTGTTGCAAAAGGTGGGCGAGGAGGAAGAGGCAATACTCATTTCTGTACTCCTCAAAATAGAGCTCCGCAGTATTGTGAACCTGGAGAACCAGGAATTGAAAGAGATTTGCAATTAGAATTGAAATTATTAGCTGATGTTGGACTTTTAGGGATGCCAAATGCAGGAAAATCAACATTCATTAGCCGAGTTTCTGCTGCAAAACCTAAAATTGCAGATTATCCATTCACAACAATTATTCCAAATCTAGGTGTTGTGAGAAAATCAACTGGTGATGGTTATGTTATTGCGGATATTCCAGGGCTAATTGAAGGCGCTTCAGAAGGCGTAGGTTTAGGTCATGATTTCTTGCGACACGTAGAAAGATGTAGATTTTTACTACATATTGTAGATGGAACAGAAGAAAATCCTATCAATAACTTCAATATTATTAATAAAGAACTTGAAAAATATTCTGAAAAATTAGCAAAACTTCATCAAGTTGTTGCGATTAACAAAATAGATTCAATAGAACCAGAAAGACTTGAAGAATTGAAAAAACAATTCAAGGACTTAGGCATTGATGTCTTTTGTATTTCAGCTGTAACAGGTGAAAACTTGGATATGTTGAAACACGAACTTGAAAAAGATGTTGATACTATAGAAAAACCTCCAGTTGATGTTATTGTTGAAGAAGATTTAGAAGCAACAAATAATGATGATGGTTGGTGGGAAGTTCATAAGTTGAATAAAAATACCTACCTTGTTGATGGTGGCAGAATTTTAAGAATTTCTCAGGTTACAGACCCAAGAAGTACTGAACAAGTTATTCGTTTCCAAAATATTATGATTGGTATGGGTATAATGGCTGAATTGAAACATTTAGGCGTTCAAAACGGTGATACAATCATAGTTGGCAAGTTAGAACTTGAATATTGGGACGATGAAGTTTATAAATAACTTGCAAGAAGTTTTTAAAAATGATAAAATTGTTGAGTATAGTAGAAAAGAGGGTTAAAAATTATGGCAAGACTTATTAGACCAACATGGGCTGTTAGATGCGTTCAATCAGGTTGCAAATGCTTATTTGAAGTTGCTAAACTTGAAGACGGAAAACAACAAGAAGTTGTATGCCCAAATTGTGGTGAACACTATGTTTATCCAATTTATGACAACGAAGAAGACGAACAAAAATAACAATGTTTTTTAATAATACAGACAAAAGATACAACCAATTTAGTGCATATTTGAAAAATAAATTCGGTGCAAAAGTTTATAAAATAACTATTGATGCTGGATTTTCATGTCCAAATAGGGATGGAACAATATCTACTGGTGGTTGTATTTTTTGTGATGAAGGTGGAAGTTTTTCGCAAGCTCATTCAAACCTTTTATCTATTGAAGAACAGGTTAATGTTGGGGCTAAAACTCTTCACGACAGATTTAAGGCTGAAAAATTTATGTCATATTTTCAAGCCTATACAAATACTTATAGACCAGTAAATGAACTAGAAAAAATTTATAAATCTGCTCTAAAACATCCAGATATTGTCGGTCTATCTATTGGAACTCGCCCAGATTGTGTTGAGAATGAAAAATTAAATCTTATTTCTGATATTTCAAAAGATTATTACACTTGGGTTGAATATGGTCTGCAATCTATCCATAATAAGACATTGCAAAAAATAAATAGAGGTCATGATTTAGATGGTTTCCTTGATGCGTATCATCGAACCAAGGAGCGTGGAATAAATGTTTGTGTTCATGTAATTTTTGGACTTTGGGAATCAAGAGATGAAATTTTGCAAACTGCAGAAAAACTTGCAGAATTGAAAGTTGATGGGGTTAAAATTCACATGCTTTGTGCATTAAAAGATACAAAACTTGCAAGACTTTATGAAAATAAAGAAATAGATTTTATGTCAGAAGATGAGTATGTTCAGCTTGTTTGTGATTTTCTTGAAATTTTACCACCAGAAACTACTATTCATAGGCTTGCAGGAAATGGCTTGAAGAAAAATTTGATTGCTCCAAGATGGTTAGGTGCAAAGCTTGATTGTTTAAACAAAATTGACCGAGAATTAATCAGAAGAAATTCCTTCCAAGGTGCGAAAAACACTTTACAAAACTAACAAAACATGACATAATATAGCTGGTACGTTTTGTAAAATTTTGTTAATGAAATTTTAGTGTGATAGCAAAAAAAAATATTCACTCGTATTATACGATTGGAATTTATTTAATTATTGGAGAAATAGGATGTTAACAATTCAGCCAAACTTCACAAGAAATACTGCATTCAGAGGGGAAAAGAATCTCGTAGATCAAGAAACTTACGAGCAAAAGAAAAAATATTATCAAGACAAACAGCGAGAATTTAATGAAATTCTTGACGATGAAAATATTCCAGAAGGAATGAAAAAAGGTGCAAAAGTTTGTAAAGTTGCATCAGAAGGTATCCTTGAGGGATGGGCTGTTGCTTGGGGTGCTTCAAAGGGCGCAAGCATGTTAAAATCTCCAAAGGTTATGAAATTCTTTACAAAGCTTGGTAAATTGACTACTCCAGTATTTGAAGCTATCGGTAAAGGTTTCAAATCTTTAGACAAATTTGTATCTGGAAAAATTGATATTTTAGCAAAATCTAAATTTGTTGAAAAAATGGATGGAAACAAAGTTGGTCATGTTGTAATTGAAGGTGTTAAAAAACTTTCAAATGGCATTAAATATGTTGCTGACAATGCCAAAGACTTATTCTTAAAATACACAGGTAAATTAACTGGTGACGCTTATGACAAAGCTGCTGGTGCGACTTCAAAATCATTAGGTGTTGCTGCTGGTATTGGTGGAGCTTACACTGCTGCTAGAGGTGGTGACAAGCCAAATAACAATTCCTCTGTAGATGATTATGCTGATGAAGCTGATTATTTAAACGACCAATACAATGATGAGGAAGTATAGTTATGTCTGGTGTTCAAGCTATAAGTTTTAAATCTAATCCTCATCCAAAACAACCGCAAGTTGATAGAGATAAAAAAGAAAAAGCACAAGATGTTGCTACTGCTGTTGGTGGTACTGGATTTGCTGCTAAAGCTACTAGAATGGCTGGCAGAAGAGGTTTGCAACAAGGTGAAAGCACTTTGCAATCAATGATGCAAACAACTCAAAACGTAATGCAAGGTACTAGCCGTACAATCAAAGAATCTAAAGGGCTGGTATCTTCTTTCAAAAGACATTATAAAATGTTCAAAGGCGATGCTATAAAATTCTTTTCAAAATGGAAAGATAGCAAAATTCTTGGACCAATTATAAAAAGTCCTGTAATTAAAGGTATTGCCTCTGGCTTTGGTGGTATTCTTGCGATATTTGTATTGATTTCTGGTGTAAATAGAGCTATTGAAAATGGTGAATTGGCATTCAGTGATTTGAAAAATCAATATAACAAATATTCTCACTAAGATAAATATGAATTGTTAAATATAAAAAATCGTGCTAAACTTCAAATATGCACGATTTTTTATTGAAAGAACTTGTAACAGAGGATATAGAACAAGAGTTAAAAAATATAGGTTTTGATAAAACTTATACTCATTTTGCGAAGAGTAAATTTGAATATAAAAATTTTAAAATTTTTAATTTGAATCCAGCTCAAGCAAATATTTTGAAACAAACGGCAATTTCTGTTGGAGCTGATTGCGGTACGCATAGAGAAGTTATTACTGGCAAAATTGAAAATTCTTCGTGCATTTTAGGGGGAAGTTATTCTCAAATAATAAAGATTTCTAAAAAGCTTCAAGCTCAACCTTTTGGTTTGAAAATTTTGGGACAAATGCTGGAACAACAAGTTTTAGAAGTGAAAAATCCTTCTAAAACTAAAATAATGGGAATTTTGAATGTTACAACAAACTCTTTTTCTGATGGCGGCGAGTTTTATGATTTTGAAAATTCTATAAAGCATTTGCATGAATTGATTGATGATGGTGCGGATTTGATTGATATTGGAGCAGAATCTACAAAACCTTATTCTTCACCAGTGTCTGCCGAGGTACAATTAGAAAAACTTATTCCAATTTTAGAATATATAAAAACAAATAATGTTGAAATTCCTATCAGTATTGATACAAGAAGCTCAATCGTTGCTCAAAAATGTATTGAGTTGGGTGCTGATATTATAAATGATGTTTCTGGGTTTGATTATGATGAAAAAATGGTGGATGTTATTTCAAATAACCCAGAGGTGAAGATTGTTATTCAACATTCTCAAGGTAATCCCGAAAATATGCAAAATTCTCCTCAATATGACAATTTGATGGATGAAATTTTTATAAATTTAAAAAATAAAGTCGATTTTGCTCTTTCAAAAGGGATAAAAAAAGAAAATATAATTCTTGATCCTGGGATAGGTTTTGGGAAAACTAAAGAACACAATTTCGAAATTCTAAAACGTTGGAAAGAGTTGAAAACCCTTGGATGTCCAGTTTTGATTGGTTTATCTCGTAAGAGTTTACTTGGGATGCCAGATGCAACAAATGAAGAAAAAGATATGTATTCTCTTGCGTTAGATAGTATTTTGATGAATGAAAAAGTAGATTATATCAGAGTTCATAACGTTAAAATTCATAAAACTTTTCAAAATATTATGGGCTAATCTTGCTGTTGAATTTACATAAATGAACATTATTTTAATAATGCTTTTATGGCAAATCTTACAACGGGCAAAATTGTATTATTTTTAATATTGATTTCTTTTGGATTATATGGGTTGTGGAGTTTTTTCACTCATACTTATATTAGGGCAGAATTTAACAAGATGGACCCTATGCCATCTCGAATGGGTGTTTATTATAAGGGATACAAACTTGGAACGACAAGAAAACTCAAGATTTCAAAAGATTTTAAAACAACTTATTTATACATAACGCTTAATCAACGTGGGCTTCAATTGCCTAAAAATATTACCGCAAGAATTAAAAATTATAACGAAGATACAAAGTATGTTGATTTGATTTATCCTGCTTCTCCAATGCTAAAGTATATTTCAACTGGTGATACCATAAAAGGTGAATCGGGGTTTACATTTAGTGGTATTTCAGATATTAACCAAGCGCACTTAGACGATTTGTCAGAAAAAGGTGGAGATTTGTTGAGTTCGGCTAAGAAAACAACCGATTCATTGACTGAAATGTTTAATCTAGTGACAGATATTTTAGAAGAAAATAGAGAGAATATTCATTCTTCAACAACGAGTTTAAAAAATGGTATGGCGAATTTGGAAAAAACAACTGCAAACTTTAAATCCATGTCCGAAAAAGTTAATGACGGAATTACAAAGCAAAATATTCAAAATAGTACGAAAAATATTGAAGAATTGACCTCAAATCTTACTAATTCGTCTAAAAATTTTATTTCAATTTCTGGAAATTTTAATAAATCAAGTCAAGATTTTTCTGTTCTCGTGCCAAAGTTGAGTGTACTTATTGATGCAGTTCAACTCGTTGTTTGTAATGTTAATGACATTATTGTCGGACTTAAAAAGACTCTTCAACAAAAGTTTGGAGGCGCTAGGATAATTTTTGGCAAACCGATTAAATAATATATTAATCAGATGCGTAAGCATCTCCAATAGTATCAATTGCTTCAACTTTAATATCTGTAATCAATTCAGAATAAGAAATAACAACAATTGTTGGAATATGTCTTTCTAATAATTGGAATAGTGGCAATCTTATTCTTGGCGAACATAAAACTACAGGTTGTTTACCACAAGTTTGGTGCGCTCTCATTAAGGTTGTTGCTGTTGTTTCAATTAGTTCTTGAACTTGGACAGGGTTAAGTAAAAACATTGTACCTAACTCTGTTCTTTGACAGCTGTCATCAAGTGTTTTTTCCCATTCTGGAGAAAGTGTTAGGGCATATAAAACTTTGTCATCTTGAACGTTAGATAAACATATTTGACGACCTAATGCCGCACGTAATCTTTCAGATAGAATATCTGGTTCTTTAGAAAATCTTGCGTAGTCGCAAAGTCTTTCAAATACAAAGATAATATCTTTGATTGAAACTTTTTCTCTAATCAAGTTAACAAAAATCTTTCTCAAATCACTTGTTGAAATGATTGTTGGAACAAGGTCATTAACAAGTGTAGGGTCTTGAGAACGTACAAGTTCCATAAGTTTAAGAACATCGGTTTTTGTCATAACTTCGTCAACGTGTTTTCTTACACATTCTTGCAAGTGAGTAACAATAACGTCTGTTGCATCTACTGCGGTAACTAACCTTGCAGATTTCGCATCTTCTTGAGAAATCCAGTACGCTTGAGTTTGATATGTTGGGTCAATACCGATAATTGCATCTTCTGGAACTTCTTTTTTCATTGAATCCCATTGGTCAGCAATTACCATGAATTTCCCTGGATAAACATATCCTGTCGCAACTGTATTACCACGAATAGAAATCATGTATTCATTCGCATCAAGTGCGGATGAGTCCATAATTCTGATGTTTGGCAAAATATAACCGAGTTCATCCGTAACCCTCTGTCTTAGAGCTGCAATTTTTGCTAACAATTGACCTTCTTGGTCTGGGTCAGCAATTACAAGCAAATTAGAACCTACTTGCAAGCTCAAAATGTCAACCCCTAAACGTTCGTACATTCTGTTAGGGTTAACCAAGTCTTGCATGTTTTGTCTAACATTTTCTAGTTGTCCCAATTGAGATTGAACGTCTGCATTGATTAAAACTTGGAAACCAGCAACAAATAATCCAACTGCAAATAGCAAGAACGGAAGCCAAGGCAATCCTGTCCAGTGACCAGTGAATGCTAACAAAAGCAAGAATCCAGCTGCAAAAAATAGAGCATAAGGTTTGCTTGTAATTTGGGCTGTAACATCAGAACCCAATGATGGGCTTGCAGCAGAAGCACGTGTCATGAAAATACCTGCTGCAATTGACATCAATAGTGATGGAACTTGTGATGCCAAACCATCACCGATTGTTAATACTGTGTATTTTGAAACCGCATCTCCAATTGCCATTTGGTTCATCAAACATCCAACGCATAAACCACCAACAATGTTGATGATTACGATAATAATACCTGCAATTGTATCCCCTTTTACGAACTTCATCGCACCATCCATAGAACCCATCAAACTTGATTCTCTGGATAAGTCCTCACGTTTTTTAGTTGCTTCTTCTGGGGAAATTAAACCAGCATTGAAGTCTGCGTCAATTGTCATCTGTTTACCTGGCATGGCATCCAATGCGAAACGGGCAGAAACTTCAGCAATACGTTCAGCACCTTTGGTAATTACCATGAACTGTACAACCGTGATAATCAGGAAGATTACACCACCTACAATCATGTTACCACCAGTAACGAACGAGCCGAATGCGTGAATTACTTCTCCTGCCTCTCCTTTTGCCAAAATCAAACGGGTTGAGGCAATTGATAATACAAGTCGAAACATTGTACCAATCAAAATGATTGATGGGAATGAAGATAATTCCAATGTCTTTTGAACATATAATGCGAACATCAAAAGAACAATTCCAAGTGTAATATTCAAACATATACAAATGTTAATGACCCAGTTTGGAAGTTCGCAAAGCAAAATGATTAATAGGAATAGCACGAATAATGCCATACCTATTTCACTTAATGGATTTGCGTTATTTCCTTCTGGAGCTGCCATTATGTTTCAATTTCCTTCAATGCTTCACTTATTATTGCTAATTGTGTTTCTATAGTTGCATCAATTACCCCATTGTCTGTTGTAACCATACAACCACCTTCCATTGTATTTTCATCAGGAACAATGATAACCTTTGCTTCTAATCCTGCCATAGAAACGGCTTCTGGCATTTCTTGTTTTAGCATTGCCACTTGTGCTGGATTAACTTTTAAAACTATTTTTGATTCTTCTTTTGATAATCCTTTTAAAATGTCTTTGATATTATCTAGTAGAATCTCTGGGCTTTCTTTCATTTCTTTTTTAATGATTTTTTTTGCTATATCAAGACTGATTTCCAAAATATCTGGAGCTATTTCGTCATAAACATCTTGTTTGGCATTGAAAAAAGCTTCCATTGAATCTCGAAGGTTTTCAATATCTTGTTTTGCAGCATTTATCCCTTCTTCATATCCCTCTTTTGCTGCAGCTTCTCTAATTGAGTTCGCCTCTTCTTTCGCTCTAGAAATTAGGTTTCTATCGTCAATTCTTCTAAAGCCTCTGCGTCTATCTCCACGACGTCTTTCTTGGCGCTGTTTGAAATCAATATTATCCAAGTCAAATAAGTCGATTTCCTTTTCTTCCTCTTCTTGGGAAGACTGAACTTCGACTTCTTCTTGGTTTTGTTGTGGAACTACCTGTTCCGCTTCCTCCTCAGCTGATTTTTTTCTATGTTTTTTGATAATCATGATACAACATTATTATACACTATTTGACAAGTGTGTGGCAACAATACTCGCAACTTTAGGCGGCATTTTGTCATAGTATTTGCCTTCTAATGCGTTAAATACAAGGCGTTTAACACCAATTCTTTCTCTAACAAGGATTGTATCTAAATCTTTACTTGAATATTTCGCTCCCAAAAGTTGAAGTTTTCTAACAACTCTATTTGGTGTTAAGTCTGTATTTTGAGGTAGGTTTGTTTTAATTTCTTGCAAGCATCTTAGTGCATTATGAGCGCCAACTCTTTCTGGTAAATCAGGCATCCTCATAAATTTTATAACTGTTTCAGCATCATTTGTATCGAATTTGTTTAAAATGGCTTGAACTTTGTCTTGATTCATTTTTTTGAAAAGCATTGCAACAGTAGCAAGTTTCAAGACCTTAGAATCTACTTTAGGAAAATCTGCGGTTGTTGGAGCTCCTGCTTGTGGTGCTTGAGCTGGAACATTAGCATTTCCCTGTTGTTGGGCTTGTTGTTGCTGTTGCTGCATTTCTTGAGCCATTCTGTCCATATTGGATTGAGATTCTGCGAACTCCATCAATCCTTCATCAATAGCACCTTTATTTTTTAGTTCTTCTAATGCTTCGTTGTAGCTTTTCTTTACATGGTGTTCAATAAGTTCAAGAATTTTGTCATGCGGAAGATTTTGAGAGAATGTTTGCTTTGCAATTTCAAAAATTGTATAAGCAATTTTTTGCATAACCCCATCCCAGTATTGTTGAGGAATACCAGAACGAATTAAATCTACAGATTTGTGGAATGACCATTCTGCAATGATTTGAGTGATAGTAACTGCTTGTTCTTCATTAAAATTAAGGTTTGGATCTTCTGCTAACGCTTTCCCTGAAAGAAGTGAAAAGTTTCCAAGGGTATTAATAACGTATTGTTTTTGAACGTCATTAAAATCTTGAGGTACAAGCTCTTGAGCTTGTGCGGCTAAGTTTTGTGCAAATGCTTCATAATCAAAGTTTTGTGTAGCCATTTTCTATTCCTTATTAGAACCTTCTTCAATCCAGCTCTTGATATTATCTGCTGCATCTTCTGTGATTTCATTTGAAATGCTATCAAGAGAGTCAATCAACAAGTTTTCGTCAAATTGAGGTAGTTGAACTTTTTGTTGTTGAGAGTTAATCAAATCTTGAGCAAGTTCTGATTGTCTTTGGGTCAATTGACTTGCACGAGAATTAATATCATTTAATTGTCTTTCTTGTTCTAGAGCCTTTTGTCTTAATGCTTCTACTTCAACTTCATTTTCTTCTCTTATACGTTTAACTTTTGAAGAAATTGCTTTGAAGATTATTACAAGTCCAAGACCTGATAATAATAATGCTAACCACCATGGGTTTCCAGATTCATCAACTTTTGGTAGGTTTTGTTGTTTTTCTGGTGTTAAATAGGGGTCATTTGAATTTGTGAATGCGATTGAAACATTAGCTGCTGTAACTTTTGGGCTTGCTGAACGAGCAATTAATTCTTTCAATTCTTCAATTGTTGTATCGCTTGGCAAGTTATTTCTATCTAAAGTAACGGCAATTGAAATATCTTCAATAACTCCAGGTTTGATATATTCGTTTGTTTGAGTTTTAGTTACACCGTATTGAGTTTCTGTTGCTTGTCTAGAATAACTTCTATTTTGACTTGAATCAGAACCTCCTGTCGGTAATCCGTTTGGAAGGTAAGTACTTACAGCGTTAATTCCTCTGCTTTGGTCTTGTGTTTTATCACCTAAACCTTCTGAGAATGATTGTTCTGAAACAGAAGCTTTTTTGTTTGGGTCATATTCAATTGAAAATTTTTCAACTGGAGCTTGTCTTAAGAATGTACTTACTGTTGCAACATAATTCCCTGGCCCAACCAATCTATCCAACTGTTTAGAAATTTTTTGTTGCATGTATTTATCGTTTTCTTCTAACCTTTGCAACATTTCATCTTCAGCATTCATTACGCTGTGATAAACATTGCCGTTAGTATCAGTGATTGCAATGTTTTCTGCTGTTAAGCCAGATACGCTGCCAAGTAAAAGGTTTGTAATTGCTTTAACTTTTAATTGGTCTAACTTTTCGCCAACAGGCATTACAATTTGAACCGTTGCTGTCTTTGGTTTTTGGTCTTCAAACATTGTAGAAGCTTCTGGAATTGAGATAAATACTGTTGCGTTTTGAATAGGTTTAATTTGTTTAATAAGTCTTGCAAGTTCTCCATTCATAGCTCTTGCAAGTCTAATTCTTTTATCTTCTTTTGTAGATGTGAAATCACCTTTATCAAAGATTTCAAGTCCAACATTTTGGTCAACTAAACCACTTTGAACAATAGTGATAATCGCATTATCTCTATCTGTTACAGTACATTTTTTTGTTAATGTTGAACAATTTGCTTTATTTAGGACAAGTTTAGATTTTGTACCATCAAGTTGTCTTTCAACCGTAATACCTTGCTTTGCTAATAACGCTTGGATTTCAAGAGCTTTACCAACATTATCTGTTGTCAAAAGGTCAACATTAGCTTTTAAAGGTTCTCCGCCTAAATCGGTTTTGCCTTCTCCTCCTCCATTGCTTGCTGCAATAGAAATTCCTATAATTATTACTGCAAGTACAAGAACAACCCCTCCGATTATTCCATACAATAATGGCTTGTTTTCTAATAATTTACTAAAATCCATATTTGTCCCGTTCGTCTGTTAATTATATTTTCTGAATATAAGGTAATAATTAATTATACTGAAATTTGCATAATTCTATCGTAAGCATTAACAACTTTACCAGTAATTTGTGTTGCTACGTTAATACTGATTTCAGATTTTGCCATTGCGGTCATAACGTCGTGAATATCTACGTTTTTGTTTCCAGACATTACATCTTTCATCATATTATCAGGAGCGTTAACTTCAGCATTAAGATTTTCTACTAATCCGCTCATAACTTGTTTAAAGTCTTGAGTTTCTGGCTTTTCAACTCTTTCCATTCTTAATCCCTGCATACCAAAGCTAGAATCAAATTTAGAATGTTGGATTCTTGAAGCTAAATCATATTTAGGAATATTGCTGTTCATAATTACTACCTCTCTATTTTATCTTACCTTATGTTGCCTATTTATTTCAACTTTTAATCAAAAAATCAATCAAAAGGAGTACAAGTCTTTATTTTGGGGGCTTTCTACTCTTCATATTTAATAATATTTTGGAAAAAATCAAGGTTAAATATTTTCTCGTCGTGATATAATAATTTTGAAAAATGTGAGGGATATATGGATAAAACTTTTTCTGGTGAAATTACATTGTTAAAAGCCTTAGCTATAATGCTTGTTGTGTCTGGACATTTAGAATTTTCAATCTTTGGGATGTTCCCGCCTTATTCATTTCAATTGTCTTTGTTTTTCTTTATTTCTGGGATGTTATTCAAGGATAAATATTTAGATGATGTTTCAACTTACTTTACAAGAAGAATTAAATCTCTACTTCTCCCATATTTTGGATATGAAATAGTTTATTTATTAATAACCTTGGCTCTTGTACCAGTTGTTGGGGAATTTTTAGGAGATCCAATTTCTCTTAAATCATTTTTCTTAACTCCATTTTTAAATGGTCATCAATTACTTTTATGTTGCCCATTATGGTTTGTTCCACAATTATTTATGACTTTGATTGTGTTTTTATTTTTTATGAGAATGCTTAGAGGAGTTGAAAATAAGTTTGTTGAACTTGGATTTTTCACGATTTTAGGAATTGCGGCAATCCCATTTTGGAAATTTATTCCTCATCATACCCCTCTAGCTCTAGTTGTTATGCGTACAATGTTTTCATTATTTTTTGTGTATATTGGTCATTATTACGTTAAATACATAAAAGACAATCATAATATTTTTACCCCGAAATGGTTAGGCTCTATAATTTTGCTTCAATCTATTTTGTGGCTATTTAACAGAGATTTTGACCCAGTGCATGGAATTGGGTTAAGTTTTGTTTTGGTTTGGGGAAGATTTGATCAGCAAATCATAGTTCCTATTTTAACTTCTATAACAGGAATTTGGATTTCGTTATTTGCGGTAAAAATTATGTATCCATATTTGAAAGATGTTAAACTTTTACAAAGTATGGGTAAGGTTACTTATCACATAATGGCAAACCATTTGCTTCTTATGTATTTAATTACGCTTGTTTTATTCCACATAACAGGTACTCCATTAAGCGATAAAGGTGATAAGATTTATTCAATCTTTGACCCTGTACAAACTACTTATTTATACTTTGTTGTTGTAATGTTAATTACTACTTACTTTGGAGTTTTTCAACAATTTGTTTGGAGAAAATTATCTATGGCAATTTCAACCAAACTACAGCGTAAGGATACATAAGTAGTCTTGTCTTTTTATCTTTAAGTGACAATTTGAGTTTGTATTGCTCATCAGTTAAAATGTTTGTTAGTGAAATAGAGTGGTCATTTGCTTTCATTGCTTTAACTAGCATATCTGTAGGCAAATCAACTTCTGCAGTTAATCTTTTGTCAGACAAGTTATTTACAATTAAGTATTTTTCACCCTTGTAACTTCTCACGTATGCCAAAATATGTGGATAATTTGTTTTTAAAATAGTCAAGCTTCCTCGTGAAAGTGCTGGAATAGATTTTCTTAACGCAACCATTTTTTGTACTTTGTGGAAAATTTTTCCGCTGTAGGTCTTTGTAGTATTCATTGCATCAAAAAATGCCTGTTGAGTAAGAGAACCTCTATTTATATCTCTACTATCAAAGAATGATAGCAGTTTAATTTTACTTTTTGCTTGTTTTTTCTTTCTTAAATCTTCTGATTTTTTAGCATTTGCGAAATTGTTCTTAGCACCAATTTCATCACCATAATATATAATTGGAATTCCTGGCATAGAAAGTAAAACGGAGAATGCCATTTCAATATGGTCGTGGTCTTCATCTAAAAAGTTTGCCATTCTCCCAGATACTCCAAAACCTTTTCTAAAAGGAGCGCCTTTAGGTTCAAGTGCCTTATAAATAAGTTCTCTCATTTCTGGGGTCACCATTTCGAGAGTTAATTCATCATGAACTCTTAAGAATGTTGCCCAACTAGCAGATTCTGGTATGCTTGGAGTTTGTTTTAAAGCTTCTTTAAAATACTTACTATCTTCAGTTATAAAACTTGCCCATAGTGCTGGCATGTATGGGAAGTTATATGCAATTTGTACTTCATCTGTTCTTTTGAAATCTCTAGTTTGACCATCAACAATTGTTTCGGATTTCTTTTCTGTTCCGAAGTATGGGATTACATCTTTTGGTAATTGGCAAGCTTCAGCTTGGAGTACTGTTCTTGGTGCGACTGCTTGCAAGTATAAGCTTAAAATTTTTATAATATCGTGAGTTGTTGGTCGGTTTTCAGCATTTGTTCCTGCTTCTTTATCCAGATAAGGAATAGCATCTAGTCTAAATATATCAACTCCTAAATTTGCCCAGTAATTAAGTGTTCCAAGATTATAATACAGTACATCTGGATTTTTCCAGTTTATGTCCAGTTGGAATGGGTAAAATGTGTGATATAAGTAATAATCTTTTCCGTTAATTGTAACTTTTCTGTAGTTATTTTCAGTATTTTCTGGGAAAATTAGTCTTCTTTTGCTTATTGAGCCATCATCTTCTTTATATTCAACAACGGTTCCAAGTTTTGGGTCAACATATTTGGTGTATTCTGGCATGGTTTCTCTTGTTATAAAGTAATCAAGTTTTGAGGTATCTCCTTTAAGAGCTTGTTGAAACCATTCGTGTTGATCAGAAAAGTGATTAAGTACTAAATCCGCTTTAATATTAAAACCTTGTGCTTTAGCTTCTTTGATAAATGCTTCAAATTGAGGTTTTCCTCCTAAATCTTGTCTTACGTTTTGAGGATTTTTGACGTCAAACCCCGCATCTTCCATTGGAGAATCCGCAAAAGGCAGCATATATAATGTTGTTACTCCTAAACTTTTTAAATATGGAAGCATTTTAGTTATATCTTTGAATTGGTTTGGTTTTTCAGGGGTAACTGTTCCAAACTGGTCAACATAAAACATGTAGATTATTTCATCTTTGTACCAATCGCTAGGGCGTGTTAGGTCGTCTTGTTTTAGATTTTGAGGTCTTTCAGCTTTTGCTTTCTTTGCAATTTCAACTAAATTATTATAAATTTCATCGGTTTTATCTTCTCCATAAACTTTTGAAATATTTGTTTTTAATTCTTTTTCTAATTTAGGAGAAATAACTTGTTCTTCAACTTGTGTTTCTTGATTTGTGTCGATAGTGCCGTTTGTTGTTTGTTGATGAAGTTCTACAGAGTCCGCAAATGTGAAATTCTGTGCACCACAACCAAGCAATAAAGCCATCAATGAAATTGCTAAAACTTTTTTATTCATTCCCTAACCTCAAAATTTAAACAAAATAATCTATCTTTGACTTTCTAATTCTTTTCTTATATCGTCAACTGAAACTCTAACAATTGGAGATTCTTCGTTCTTTTTGAGAACGCAATTTTTTATTCCTGATTGAACAATGAAACGTTTGCAAAGTATGCAAATAAAATCATGTCCCCATATATAAATGGTTGAATCTTTGCATCTATCTTGTCCAGCTTGAATTATTGCGTTTTGCTCTGCATGAATAGAACGACAGGTTTCATACTTTGTGCCTGATTGAATATTATTCTTAATCCTGTAACATTCTCCTCTTTCTGCACAAGATTGAACTTTAGATGGAGTTCCATTGTAACCTGTTGCTTTGATTTTTTTATCTTCTCCAACAATAACAGCTCCAACTTGCGCTCTTAAGCAATTTGATCTGCTTGCACAAGTTTTAGCTAAATCTAAAAAATAATCATCCCACGGTTTAATTTCCATAGTTTTATGTCCTTAATTTCTTAGTATCTATTATTTTGAATTGTTGTGTGAATCATTGATAAATTATATTTATCTGCAAGTTTAATTATTTTGTTTGAATTTCTTCCGTTTCCAGCCTCAATGATTAAACCAATTCTTCCTTGAATTGCAGCGTTAATTGTTTCTTCGTTTTCAATAACTCCATCTACTGCTAAAACTGCTTCTTTTGATGATTCACAGGCATAATCCATTGCCATTTCCGAAGTTATAATTCCATTTGATTTTCCTTGGATGATAGCTTTTGTTGCTAAATCTTTGGCAATTACAGCGGATTTGCTTTTTAAATATTTAGATACTTTCCACGCAAAAACAGCATCTTCTGCTTGTTCTTGTGTTGGTTTTGTTTTTGTAACAACTTTAAAAGTTTCTTTTGATAGTTTGCTTAGATTTTGTTCTTCTACCAATGCTCCAAATGGAGTTACTTTAATATCTTTTGCACAAAATCCTAATAATTCTTGCAAAGGAGTATTAACTTGCACTAAGTTGATATTAGTGTTCAAAAGGTATGTAAGAGCTTCTTTGTCAAATTTTGGAGCTAAAATATTTCTGATTTTCATTGCGCAAAGTTGTTTTGCGATGTCTATAGAAATTCCTTTGCTAAAACCTGCTGTTCCTTCAAAAATTGCAACAGGGTCACAGTCTAGAGCTTTTTCTAGAGCTGTTTCAGATGAATTTCCTAATGCGACAGCGCAAATAGATGCTTCTTTTGCAAATACTGCTGCGTGAACATCAAAAAATTCTCCGAGAACTTTTACAGCTTCTGATAAATTTAAGTAGTCTATATATTCTAAATCTTTATTTTCGCTCAAAATTTCGTAGTCAAGTTGTTCTTCAATTGGGGCAATTGCTCCTGTTTGATAAGAATTTTCACCAGATGGTAAATCTTTAAAATCTTTTATTTCAATCGTTTCCATAATATCCCTCACTATCGTCACGATGTTAGCACAAAGCTTAGGGAGTATCAAGTTAATATATCTTAAACAATGTGAACAAGTTTCATATTTTTATCTTGATAATTTGGCATGTCTTTAATATAATCATGTTGTTTTAAAGTAACTAAAAGAGGGAAAGATGGCTGATAGTAAGATGAATGATAGCGTTGGGAGAAAAATTGTAGAGGCTTTAAAAATGCAATCAACAGATGTTCAAGATGATTCTTCTGCAACAGAAGATTTTTCTGGTGCTACTCCAAACGAAGAGGTTTCTAATTCTTTTGAAAATGACGATTTGAACGATGATTTCAATTTGGAATCGCAAAGTTTTTCAAATACAGACTTGCCTTCTGATATTCAGATGAAAATTCAAAATCAATTGAAAGAACCTGTTCAGCCACAATTCCAATCTTCATATATAGATAATGCTTTCCAACAAAGTTTAGCTAGAAATCTAGGAAATAATGACTCTTTTGCTCAAGTTCCAGATGATTTTGACTATCCTGCTAATGTTGCAGTTTTAAGACAGCTTATTGCAAAACTTCCTGCTGGAGTTTCAAAACAAACTGGTGCAACTATTATTAGACAGACTATGGAAGCTCTTGGTATTTCTATGCAAGCGGTTATCCAAGAAGCTAAACAAGTTCAAGGAACTTTGATTGAAAATTCTAAAGAATGTCAATCAAGTATCCTAGAATACAAAAAACAAATTGGAATTTTGGAAGCAAAATCACAGCAGTACAAAAGACAGTCTGCTGTGATGAATGATATTATTAACTTGTTTATTCAGTCTTAAGCTGCTTTATAAGAGAATGACTCTTGAATTGCGGATTGAATCATGCCGTCGTTTGATTTCAATTCGTTGTTAATCATTTCGATTTTTTCTTCATATTCACTCTTTTGCATATCAAGTTTTTCTTCAAGAAGTTTCAGTTTGTACTGTCGTTCTTGTAACTTTTTAGCGATAAGTGAATCTGATTCGTAATCTGTTCCAACCTGCAACAGGCTAGATGCTGCTTTTGTTGCAGTCATTTTTGCTTGGGTGATAAGATGAAGTTGCCATTGCAAGGTTGATTTCATCTGCCTAAGATATACTTTTCTAATTATACCTATAAATAAACCCATTGCGCTTCCTGCCTTTACTACCTTTTTTGATCTAAGTGCGATCCTTTCAAGAAATTGTGCTGGCTGTTTTCAGCTATCAACTGTTCCATCTTTTGAAGTTGGTGTCTGTGATAGTTTAATCTGTACTGTGCCATCTTTAATTTCTTTTTTACCGTAAGAAAATCTTTGATTCCTTCAATTATAGAGTTTATTGCTGTTTCTATTGGATTTTTCCTGATAAAATAATTCTTTGTATAAATCAAGAAATCCAAGATTCTTTTTACGTATAAATCCAGAGTTTCGCGAAACATTTTGCTCCTTACACTTTGGACCTACATATATTTAAAAACATTGAGTGTTGAATAATTGATATTTTTCGTGCTCTCTTTTAATATTTCTTAATATATGGGTCAATTTTCTTATCTTTTTCTTCTACTATTATCGGTTAAATTTTTGAAATCTTTAATAAATATATTAATAAATAATATGGATAATGTAAATGTTTACATTATCCACAATAAATTTCAAAGAAATACCAATAATATTATAAGTTTTGAATAGCTTTACTATCGCTATCAATGCCTTCTTTCAACATCTTTTTCGCAACATCGCCTTGAGTATCAAGCATTTTGCAAACTGTTTCAATATTACGAACTTTAGTAGATAAAATAACATCTGCATTATTTGTAATGTTTCCGCTGATGTTTTGATAAGCAGCGAGTGCGGCAGAAGATGTGCCTTGCATCAAGTTTCCTAAAACAGTTGTTCCAGCTCCATAAACGCCTAAATATGGAGAAACGGCTGTTAAAATTCCGCCAAAACCAGAGATACAACTAGCAAAAGGCATTACAACATTAGAAGCGATTTTGCCAAGCCCAGAACCTGTACCAATTCCGTATGCTGCTGCACTTGTAATGTCTGCAAGTCCACCAATACTTGATGCTCCACCTGTTATGTATCCGCTATTTGTTCCCCAACCATTTAGGATTGAAGAAGCTCCCCCAGTTGATAGTCCATAAATTGAACTAATTGAGGCTGCTCCAGATGGGAATCCTGAATAATTGTATAGAGAATCTGTTCCATAAGCAGAATTTGTATTTGTTTTTGAGTAATATGAAGTTCCTGAAATGTTCATTGTTTCAGAACCTCCAAATACTGTTGCAAATGATGAAGGTGCAAGTAAGCTTGCCAAATTATATAACAAGCCTCCAGCTGATTCAAAACCAGTTCCAGTTCCGCTTCCAGATACTGTCAAATCTCTCAATCTGTCATAAGTTTCCCACAATTGAGCTTTGGCAGCTGAACTGGCATCTCCAAATCTATTTGCTATAACTAAGTTGCTATCATTTTTGTAAGACATTTTATTAAACCTCTTATTATTTTATTAGCTTTCAAATGTTTTGAATGTACTTTCAATGTTTTTAGAAATGATTTTGTGAACGGCATCCATTTCTGTTTGAAGTGCATTTTGTTCTGTATCAAGTGCTTTTAAACGTAATTCAAGAGTTCTATCTTCTGTTTGAATTTGTTCTGTTTTAGCGTTGATGTCTTGAACTTGTTTTTCGTAAACTTGTTTTTCATAGTTGTATTGGTTCATTGCATCATTATAAGCTTGGTCGTCAGTTGTACTTGTTGTATCCAAACTATAAACAACGCTTGAGCCTTCTAATTGTAATGATGTAGCTCTTCCGCTGCTATCATATTCAATCACACCATATTTTGAGATTTCTTGATTTTTTGTTTGGTAATCTGCGTAATATGAGTGAAGTATAGCAGTTGAATCTTGTCTGCAAGCTTCTAAAGTATCTTGAGTTGAACCGCCAGAACCAGATGCAAAATTAACTTGGCTATTGCTATCAGTCCATAAGTAGATGTTATTAAGAGCATCTGTTGAGCCGTTGTTTTTATAATTCAACCAGTCTTTTGCAAGTTGGGTGTCTGGCCAATCTTTTGCGATTTGGTCTAATTCTGCACTATATGTACCCCAAGTACCTTTTTCACTTGTGTCGTTTCTATCAACATCACCTAAACAAGTTAATTTCTTTGTTCCCACCATATAATAGCCGTTTGAGCTTTCGTCTGTTGGGGCAACATATTGAACTTGTGGGTTAGAATTTGTGTTTCTAATTCCTGTGTATTCAGATACTTTTGCGTAATATGTTACATAAGAATTGTAATTTATTCCGTCAGCATCTGTGTAATCTGCTGTTTGAATATCAGAGATATATTGTTTGTTATCTCCAATATCAAATGAATATTGTGTTGTTGTGAAGTCATTTGAACTTGGAGCTGTAGGAACTTCCATTGTATAAAGCTTGTTCCACAACTCTGAGCTTTGATTAGCTAAAGCAGTTCTTGCTTGGTTAATTTGTTGTCCTTCATATTCAACGTTTGATTTTCTTGCTGCAAGTGCTATCCATCTTGCTTGAGATGCGGCCATGCCCATATTGGTATCTCCTTCTGATTATAAAATTTTTTCTACCTACTTTTGGTATAATGATTATTTTTAATAAGTCAACATTAATCTATTAAAATTATACGGCATTTGAGGACTTTTCTATAGAGAATTTTAGAAAAATCAACTGTTTGAATGATTTTAAAATGGCTATAATATTAAAGAGCTTTACAGTTTTTTTATGTTTCTGTTAATATAGAATTATCGATATTAGAGAAAGGTAGATAATGAAATTTTCATCATCATTCAAAGTTGGTTTATTAACATTAGTAGCGCTTGTACTATTGGTTGGTACAGTTTTGAAGGTTAAAGGTAGAGCTTTTTCATCTGCCAAGAGAATAGAAATTCAATTCAAGGATGTTAATGGTTTAAGACCAGGAGCAGGCGTTCAAATTATGGGTTTGAAAGTTGGTCAGGTTGAAGAAATTACTCCTATTGTAGATGGTGAAAATAGTTTTGTTAATGTTAAATTCGTTATTACTGATCCGAATGTTCAAATTCCTAGAGCATCATCTTTTTCAATTCAGCAGTCTGGTTTGATTGGGGAATTGTTTTTGGAAATTACACCTCCAAAGACAAAAACAATTTATATCCCAATGGTTAATAGAAATTTGATTTATAAAAATGATGCTGTTCAAATGAAGTTGAGCGGTAAATATTATGATATTGGTTTGATTAAAGGTGTTGATGTTGTTGCAAAAGATTCAATTCCACCTAGCTACAGAAACTATATCAAAACAAATTATGCTTACAAAGTTGATTACTTTGTAAATCTTCCAGGATTAATATTACCAGAATTTTTAAGAGGTTCTGCTGTAACTTATAATGGCAGTCACAAAATGAGATTGGTTTCTCTTGATGATACTCCATTGTATTATCCTACTCAAAAATCTCCATATACAATTGTTGAACCGATGAGATTATCAGACTTTATGGATTGGCAGTACAAAGCAGCTGAAACATTAACTGAAACTAATAAAAAAGTTAATGATATTCTTTCAGATGATACAATTGCGGATTTGAAATATACAATTGCTAATTTGAATGCATTGACTTCTCGTTCAAGTGTTACTCTTGATAAAGTTGACAACTTGTTAGACTCATCAAAAGGTGATATTGAACAATTGTTAGCAATGACTCAACAGGCAACTGATGATTTCAACAAACTTTCTGCAAATGTTAATAATATTATTGGCGATAAAGAATTTAAGACTAAATTGATGTCAACAGCTGATTCAGTTGACCACTTATCTCGTAATTTGAACAAAGTTATGGATGCAGCTGATGCAGAAGAAACTGGTAAGAATTTGAAGATTATTGCTGATAACCTTGCTCAAATTAGTGCAAGTGTAAATTCAATGACTAAAGATGATAAGTTGAAAAATCAACTTACTAATGCAATTACAAATGTAAATAAAGCTATGGTTGAAGTTTCTACAACATTAGAAACTGTTAACAGTGTAAATCCAACAACTCCAAATCAAGCATCTGACTTGAAGAAAATTGTTGATGATACTGTTGTAACTTCTTCTAACCTAAGAAAATTCTCAGATAAATTGAACAAGAGATTCTTATTGTTCAGATTGTTGTTCTAATATGATAAATTTAAAAACTAAAATTACACAAATTCACTATACACGTGACCCTCAAGGTATTTTGTTTGAACTTTTGAAATTCTGTTCTTATTTTTATGGAGCAGGTAGCAGGGTAAAAAACTTTTTATATGACAAAGGAATTATAAAGCCTAAAAGAGTTGCTGCTTATGTTATTTCTGTTGGAAATATGACAACTGGTGGAGTTGGTAAAACTCCCGTTGTTGCTGAAATTGCGAAATACTTGGTAGCAAAAGGTGAAAGAGTTGCTATTGTTTCTCGTGGTTATGGTGGGAAATTAAACAACAAAAATGTTAATATGATTTCTGATGGGCAGACAATATATTTTGATGCTGTGCAGGCTGGGGATGAACCTTATATGCTTTCTGAAATGACCCCAGGGTGTTATGTTTTCACTTGTAGAGATAGATATTTGGCGGCAAAATATGCTGTTGAAAAGTTTGGAATTGAGAAAATTATTTTAGATGATGGTTTTCAACATCGCAAACTCCATAGAGATTTGGATATTGTTTTGATGGATAGCGTTAAGGGGTTTGGGAATGAACATCTTCTTCCTGCAGGTCCATTGAGAGAAGGTTCAGAAGCTCTTGATAGAATAGATAAACTTCTAATCGTTAGCAAAAATCGTGACCATAAAATTGCCGAAAGAGTTGCAAGAATTATGCACAAACGATTAACTCTTCCGACCAGTGTTTGTTATACTGAACCTGATTATGTTTATAATATAAAAACAGGTCAAAGATTGATGGAAGGCTTGGCAGTTACTGCGATGTGTGCAATTGGACAACCTCAACAGTTCTATGATTTTTTATCTGATTACGAAGTTGTTAAAACTGTAACTTTTGATGATCATCATCAGTATGCACCGATTGATATTGTGGATATTTCGGGAAGTATAATTACAACGGAAAAAGATGCGGTTAAGCTTGCTCGATTTGATAGAGATAATATTTATGCTCTTAAATTAAAAACAACATTGGATGTAGAGGAATTGTTGAGCTAATTTAATCCTTTAGCTCCATTGAATGATTGTCCGCCATTATTTATATAAAGTGAAGCGCATGAAATTCCTGTACCTTTTTTACAATCGTTAATTTTGTTGTCGCTTTCATGAAAAGGAATAAATCCATCTTGCATTAAGGCTAAAAAGAAAATATCTTTACCAACTACATTAGGTTTTGATTTTCCATTAACATCTACTTGAACCCAGCCACAGTTGTTGATTTCTCCAGCCCAAGCTGTTTCAGCATCTGCTGTTGATGCACAGTTTGCTCTATGGTATCTGAATTTGACTGAATATCCAGAAAGAGTTGTTATTGCTGGCCAACTAGCATTAACATATACTCCTTCATGGTTGTTAGATTTATCTAGAAAAGTTGATGTTGCTTGGCAAGCATTAGGGGCAGAACCTTCGCATTTGTGTACAACTTTTAATTTTGGGGCAAGGGCATCTCTAAAACAAGTATTGGCAAATGTTTCACAATCTGCTAATGGGTTTTCATCGTCAGCTTGAAGTAATCTTACAGCTTGGTTTAGTTCGCTGAAAATCTTTTTGTATTGGGATTGATATTGTTTTTCTTGAATTTTGGTCATTAGTGTCGGAATTGTCATTGCTGCAACTACACCAATTACTCCCAATGTAATCAATACTTCTGCTAGTGTAAAACCTTTTTCCTTTTTCATTTACCCCTCTTTTCTATATTAAATAAGAAAATATCTAAATAATTCTCAAATAATATGTAATAATTCTATATTAAGTGCGAATTATTGTCAAATATTCTTACTCTATAAAGTATTAAAATATAGGAATATTAATTATCCTAATTTCAAAGAGGTAAAAATTATGGATATAAAGGTTCTTTTAGGAAAACGGGTTAGAGAATATCGACAAAAATACGGAATGACACAATTTGAATTGGCTGAAAAATTGGGGATTGATGATAAGCATTTGAGTCGAATTGAACTTGGGAAAAACATGCCTCAAGCTTCTACTATATCAAAACTTGCAGAAGTGTTTAATATTGAACCTAAAGCCTTGTTTGAATTTTCTCACCTTGCGCCAATTCAAGATGTAAAACAAGATTTGGCAAAAATTATTGACTCAATGACTGATGAACAAATTATTTTGACCTATAAATATGTAAAAACCTTTGTTATATAATTGTCCTATGATAGATGAAGTTATTAAAATTTTGCAAGAAGCAAAGCAACCTCAGAGTGATTTTGTAAAGTTAATGGATAGTTTCAAAAATCCATATCTTGTTTTGATTGCTTGTATATTGAGTTTGCGGACTAACGATAGAACGACTTACCCTGCAACATTGAGGATGTTAGAACTTGCTAAAACTCCTCAAGAGATGATGAATGTTGATGTTGATGACTTAGCCAAGGCTATTTATCCTGTCGGATTTTACAAAAATAAAGCTGGACAGATAATTGAACTTTCTAAAATTATTGTTGAAAAATATGATGGTAAAGTTCCAGATAGTATTGATGAATTGTGCAAATTCCGTGGGGTTGGGCGAAAAACGGCAAATCTTGTTATGACTTTAGGTTTTGGTGAACCTGCGATTTGTGTAGATGTCCATGTTCATAGAATTTTTAATCGTCTTGGTTATGTCAAAACGAAAAATCCCGAAGAAACAGAATTTGCACTTCGGGAAAAACTTCCGATAAAATATTGGATTCCTATAAATACTCTTCTTGTTACACATGGGCAAAATGTTTGCAAACCTATAAACCCAAAATGCGAAATCTGTCCAATTTCTAAATATTGTCAGAAGATTGGTGTTAAGAGTAAATAGGTATTTTACTTAGAAAATTTGTTCACAATGTTTGAAATAAAGCTAACTAATTTGTTTGGTTGATTAGCTGTTTTTGTGTTAGCAAGTTTAATTACTTGAGTTCTTGGTTGTTTGTTGAATTTGTTGATTGTTCTTCCGCATTCTTGAAATGCGCTAACTTTTATTCTTCCGATACTTAATGACATGGGTTTCTCCTTTTTCTCTAGTGTAAATGTTTGAAAATTTTATTTTTTGATATATAAAAACCTCCGATTTAATATTAATTAATAATCGGAGGTCTATATTGTGTTATTTTTAACTATTTAACAATTTTGATGATTTCAGAGGTAATATCTTTTCCTCCGTATAGAACAATGCCTTTGCTCAAAACTAAATCGTAACCATCAGCTTTTGCTTTAGTGTTGATTTGTTGAGAAATTGAAGTATCAAGAGCTTTTAGCTTATTTGCGTAATCTTTATCCATTTGTTCTTTTTTAGCCATTAATTCTTTATTATATTTTTCTTCGGCTGCTTTTTTCTTGCTAGCATCTGTAATTGAAGCTACATCTTTTCTTGCTTTTTCTACAAATTTAACAATTTCTTCAGCTTTAGCTTGTTGGTCTTTTTTAAGAGCTTGAACTTGAGCTGATGCGTTCACAACTTGAGGAACATCAACTATAGCTACTGAAAAATCCTTAGCCATTGCAGCTGAGCCAAAAGATAAACATCCTGCAACTGCTATTACTGCTGCCATTAGTCCTAAATTTTTTCTCATATTGATTTCTCCTTTTTAACAACTTTTATGTTATCACAAATTTTATTTATGTGTATAGTAATCCATTTGGTTTATTTTTTCTGTTACATCTTTACATGATTTTCGTAATTTAGTATAATGATATTGCGATGGGATAACAACGCTTTTTTGTAAAATATTGTAACAAAAATTAAAAAAAGGTTTTTATTTCTACATCGTCGATGGACAATAATCTTAAAAGATATAAACTTAGATATATAACTAGATATATAATAATTAATAATAGAAGGTGTAAAAAGACAATGAAAAAGGTTAACCAAACTAATCGATTATTGAACGCAGTGCTGGCCACTACTGCATTCTGTGCTTTGACTGCTACTCCTGCATTTTCAGCTGATTTTGCTTCTGGTGGCGTTCAAGCTGGTCTAATTCCAAACGGTCCTGGTTATAATTCCAGAGAAGTTCAAATTATGCACGAAGTTGGTGGTGCTAGTATTCACGATGCTGATATGATGAGATACGATAAAAACCAACGTCGTAGTAATAGCGATTATTATCAATATGAACAAAAACGTTATGGTACAGGAGGTTCCGCTGTAAAAAATTATGCAACTCCTGAAACAAGTATTCCTGATGCGATGAAAGCAACCGTTGATGAAATGGGTTCAAAGGGTGTATATGTAAACTCTATTGAAGTTTCTCCATCAGAAATCCTTACTAAAGAAGAAATTAACTCTGTTATCGGTCAATATGTTGGGCGTAACGTATTTATGTCTGATATTCAAAGTGCTGTTAATGGTTTGAATAAATTATATGCAGAACGTGGTTATGTTACTGCTAGAGCTTATCTTCCAGAACAAACAGTTTCTAATGGTAATATCAGAATTGAACTTATTGAAAGTAAAATTGGTGAAGTTACAGTTGTTAACAACAAATACACAACTGATAAATATATCTTGAAACGTATGCCAGAAAAATCTGGTGAATTGTTTGATATTGTTGACTTAGAAAAAGATGTATTAGACTTCAACAGATACCACGATGGTGTTAACTTGTCTGCTAACTTGAAGGCAGGTCAAACTCCTGGAACTACTGATATTGAATTGACAGCGGCTGAAACATTCCCATTCCACTTGATTGGTATGATGGATAACGCAGGTCGTAGAAGTACTGGTCAATTGAGAGGTGGTCCAGCAATCGTTGCAGATAGTTTATTCCACCATAGAGATCAAATGTCTTTAGGTACATATTTCTCTAAAGGTGCAATAAGCCCATTCTTTGATTATAGCTATCCAATTAACAAGAAAGATGGTCGAATTGGTTTTTCTTATTCTTCAACTTTCGCAAATGTTAAGAACGGACCATATAGCTGGATGGGATTGAAAAGTAATTCATATATTTACAGCTTGTACTATGATCAACCAATTGTTAGAACAAGAGGTTTTGAATTAAAAACTTTCACAGCTTTGAACTACAAACGTGCAAGAAGCTGGTCTAACTTAGGTAATATTCTTGGTATAGACTTTGACCCAATTGCTGATGTTGACCAAGTAACAAGTTGGGATATTGGTTTGAATATGAGAAAAGATACTAAATACGGTATTTGGTATTTGAACCAAAACGCATCTATGGCATTCCCTATATTTGATAGTGATTCAAGTTACTTCAAATATTCTGGCGGTTTGTTAAGATTGCATGACTTCTCTCACGGTGTAATCGGTCAATTGAGAGGTAGTTACCAAATTATTCCTAACAACAAACACATTCCTTATTTGGATCAATTCCAAACAGGTGGTTTGGCAACAGTTAGAGGTTATTCTGAAGGTGTAATGATTGGTAAGAGTGGTTACTTCTTCAGTGGTGAATTGATGTTCCCTCTAATGCCTAGAACAATTACTAATAAAGAAGGTAGAACTCGTAACTTTATCGGAAACTACTTAAAAGGTGCAGTATTTGCTGATACAGCTGGTGTGTTCCCATTTGTAGGTGAAGATATTTACGGTGGAAGTTACTTCTTAGCTTCTGTAGGTATGGGCTTAAGAGTTCAGTTACCAGGTGACTTGAGTGCTCGTTTATATTGGGGCTATCCATTGATTAACAATGCTTATGAACAACATAGACACATGGGTAGATTCCACTTTGAATTAACACTTGAACCAGATTTCGATTCATTGTTAAGCAAACGTTCAACAAAAGCTCAACCTGCTCCAGCTCAACCACAACCAGCTCCACAGCAGCCACAACTTGCTCCGTTGGATAATGGACCTAACAACTACGATGATATTAGACACTATGATTACTTGTTAGATGGTTCTGCTACATCATTGTAATTTGTAAATTATTTTTGGTATATAATAATAGACGGTATGTTTTCAAACTACCGTCTATTTTATTGGAGATTTTATTATGGTTTGTAAATCAATTTTTGTAACAGCTACAGGCACAGATATTGGAAAAACTTATGTTTCTGGCTTGTTGGTTAAAAAGTTTAGAGATGCTGGTTTGAATTGTGGGTATTATAAACCCGCTTTGAGTGGAGCAATAAAGCAAGCAGATGGAAGTTTGCTCCCAGGAGACTGTGATTTTGTAGTTAGAACTTCTGGTTTAGATGTTAAACCGATGGATTGTGTTACATATTGCTTTGAAGAGGCTGTATCTCCACATTTGGCGGCAGAAAGACAAGGTGTAAAAATTGAAAAATCCTTAATTAAATCTGAATTTCAAAAGAGAGAAAAAGATTATGATTATTTAGTTGTTGAAGGCGCTGGAGGGATAACTTGTCCATTCAATATGAAAGAAGAAGTTTTACTTTTGCCAGATGTGATAAAAACTTTGGATTTGGATATTTTGATTGTTGCAGATGGAGGACTAGGGACAATTAATTCTGTTTTGCTTACTGTTGAATATGCCAAACAACAAGGTTTGAATATTAAAGGGTTAATTTTAAATAATTTTGACGAAAAGAACTTTATGCACCTTGATAATAAAAAACAAATTGAACGTTTGACTGGAATTAAGGTTATTGCAACGATTAAAAAAGGTGATAAGGATTTGAATATTTCAATAGATGATTTGTTAAAAATCTGGGAGGAAGAATAATGAATTGGCAAGAAGAAGATTTAAAATATATATGGCACCCATGCTCTCAAATGAAGGATTATGAAACATTACCGCCAATTGTTGTTGACCACGCAAAGGGTATAAATATTTATGATATTGATGGAAATTGCTATAAAGATGTTGTAAGTTCTTGGTGGTGCAATTTGTTAGGTCATTGCAATCCAAAAATTAATGAAGCAATGAAAAAACAATTAGACACTTTGGAACATGTAATTTTTGCTAATTTTACTCATAAACCTGCAATTACTTTGTGTCAAAGATTGATGGAAGTTTTGCCAAAAGGTAAAGGGCTAGGTAAGTTTAACTTTGCGGATAATGGTTCTGCTTCTATCGAAATGGCAATGAAGATGAGTTTTCAGTATCATCAACAAACAGGTAATCCTCAAAAGAAAAGATTTATGGCGTTAACTGATGCTTATCACGGAGAAACGATAGGTGCATTGTCCGTTGGTGCTTGTGATTTGTATTCTCAAATTTATAAACCTATTTTGATGGATGTAGTGAGAGTTGAAGGTCCAGATTGTTTCAGATGTCCATACGGAAAATGTCGAGATAATTGCAATTGTGAATGTTTTGAACACGCTGAAAAAACTTTTGAAAAATACGGAGATGAAACATGTGCAATGCTTGTTGAACCATTATTACAAGGTTCTGCGGGAATGAAAATTTATCCTCCATTGTATTTGACCAAATTAAGGGCCTTGTGTGATAAATATAATGTTCATTTGATAGCGGATGAAATTGCAACAGGTTATGGCAGAACAGGAAAGATGTTTGCATTTGACCATGCTGGAGTTTCGCCAGATATTATGTGTCTTTCAAAGGGGCTTACAGGCGGTTATATGCCAATGTCAATTTGTGTTGCGACAAATGATATTTATGATGCTTTTTATGATGATTACGGCAAAGGTAAAGCTTTTATGCATTCTCACACCTACGCAGGAAATCCTTTGGCATGTTCGGCTGCGAATGCGGTCTTGGATATTTTGAGGGATGAGCAAATTATTCCACATGCGGTAGAAAATGCGAAATATTTTAATAAAATTATAAATGAGAAATTTATAGATTTACCTTATGTTGGGGAAATTCGTCATATTGGATTGGTTAACGCAATTGAAATTGTTAAGGATAAAAACACAAAAGAAGCTTATCCGTCTAATTTAAGGCTTGGGTATCAAATTTATAAAAAAGCGCTAAAAAAAGGCGTCTTGCTTCGTCCGTTAGGTGATGTAATTTATTTCAACCCTCCTTTGATTATTCAACCAGAAGATATGGATTTTGTAACCGATGTTGCAAGAGAATGTATGCTTGACGTAATGAAAGATTACGTAGAGTAGGTTTTATAAATTTTGTTTAGTATGAAGTGGATATTGTTCCCTCTCCTAGGGAGAGGGGTTGTTCTCCTTACCAACAAAATCATCCCCTTTTGAAAAATCTAGGGGATGATTTGTATTAACATCTGTTCACATATTCAACTCTGACTAATTACAACTGTTTCAAAGTACCAATAGTTGTTGTGCGAGTTGTGTTTTGGTATCGTTTAGCAATAGTTTCACGTTGAGATTGTGACATTTGCTTGATTATTTTACGTTCTGGTTGAGCTTGCGCAACTGCACCAGTTCTAACACTCTTAATTTCACCAGTCTTAACAGCGCCAACACGAGAAGCACCAGAATAACCAACCGTCTTATTATTTACCCCTTGAACTTTTTCAAGTGGCTTGCCTTCTTTACCGATTGCCCAACGGAAACCAGCTGTTAGTGAAATACCGTTACGACCTCCGTTTTGAATCATTGCTTGACCAAAAGCCATGTATCTGTCTTTGAATCGTTTTTGAATACCAACACCGTATTGAATATATGGTTTTATGCTCATTTCTGGAAGTCGAACATCGTTTGCGGAAACTTTTGATTTGTCTAACAAGTTCCAAACCATGTTAACCCCGATATATGGTTGCCAACCGTTTTTGGTATTTGCAATGAATTTCACCCCTGGAGCAATTTGTATTGCGTGAAGTGGGTCATTTTTCATTCTAACACCAGCGGCGTTTGTGTAGTCAAAGGTGTTAACAAATGTATAACTCAATAACATACTTGGTTGGATAATTAGTTTTCCTTCTTTAAACTCAAAGTTGTAACCAGTTTTGTTCCCAACACCAGCCATAAGCATTGTGTAATTGTCTGTTCCATACATCGTGCGAGCATCACCAACGATAGCACCAGTAGAAACAGTTGTTGCGTTGAAGAAATTACCTTTGTATAGAGTTAATGTTCCACCAAGTAAACCACCGTTTTGAGTTACATCAACGCCAGAATATCTTTGACTTGCCCCGTTGTAACCGATATAACCAGTCCAAGTTCTGTCCCAACCATTTTTGATAGATTTTAGCGGAGTATCAAACCCAACTAATGTTCCATAAGTAATGTTAGAAACTTTTGGACCATTTTTAAGTGGAATGTTTTCAAAACTAGCATAAGGTTTTACCCAAGCACTAGATGTTTCATTCATAGGATATAATGAAGAGAATGTTCCAACATCTGTAGCATCACCTGTAGGAGATAGAGCGTATCTATTCGCATTTTTCATAG
Organism: Candidatus Methanomethylophilaceae archaeon; assembly: GCA_963590665.1. GTDB lineage: Bacteria > Cyanobacteriota > Vampirovibrionia > Gastranaerophilales > Gastranaerophilaceae > Zag111. The sequence goes on along the minus strand of CAVAPR010000003.1, from coordinate 3,932 downwards.
AAACACGTTCTAAGTACGGAATAGCCATAAAGTTATCTGAGTTTTGGAATGCGTAATTGAATGTTTGGTTCATTGTCGCATTAGCACCAGCTTGAGAAGCAACAGATGGAGATAATACTGATGGGTTGAACGCATCGGATGGATTTCCGCTAGGTGTAACTCCACCTCCAGGGGTTAGGATTTTATCACCTTTTGCGAACATGAAATAACCACCATCATCTCTGTTATCATAGATGGCATTGTATTTGTAGATTGGGGTGTAGAATGTTGTTTGAGCCGTGCTTGGCAAGTTGTATTCACCAGTCTTTGGCATTCCATTAACAACATTGTTTTTCAAACCTTGTTCAGCAAAAAAGATTTCTGTAACATCTTTTGTAGAATCAGATAACAAATTCATACCAACAACATTTAATTTGTTGCCATTATGTGAACCATAACTATTTGCAGTAAATCTATCCATTTGCTCATTTGCTAGGTCAACATCTGCTACGAAGTTTGTGTCAGAATTAACAGTCAATGTGTTGAAATTATATACATGAACTTGATTATTGATAGTGTTAATTGTTGTGTTGTCAAAGGTTACATTTGCGTTGCGAATGTCGTTCAACATATAGAAAGTTGTGTTGTTAATGTCGTCACCTTTGATATTTACGCTATATGTATCAGTAATATTTCCATCACCATCTTTTGTAACTGTACCATCTATATTATCTGCCATATAGAATTTACCGTTGTTTTTCATAGTAAAATTCATTGTAGCATTGTTATCTACATAAATAGCGTTGTCATCTTTTACGCCTTGTGATTCGGTATAGTTATCTTTAAATGTATTTGTTCTATTATCTGCAACAAAATTCAAATCTGCAGAAGAATATATAGCTCCGCCTTTTGCTTCTCCATTTTCAGACTTTGCATAGTTGCCTATAAAATTGCTTGATATATCACCGATTGTACCTGCATTATAAATTGCTCCTCCAATAGAAGAAGAAGGGACTGCAGAAGAAGAAAGAGTATAATTTTCTATAAAATCACCTGTTATATTACCAATTGTAGATTTTTCTTCGTTGTAAATAGCGCCACCCTTAGAAAAAGAAACTGTAAAACCTGTATATATATACTTAGAAGTATCAATTGATGAAACATAGTTACCAACAAAATTACCTGTTATATCTTTAATTGTACCATTGTTAAAAATTGCTCCACCACCAGCATAAGAATCAATAGGATCTCCGTCAGGATCCCCAACATCAATACAACTAGCAATAGCAGAAGCATAGTTACCTATAAAATCACCTGTTATATTGCCAATTGTTCCTCTCTCGTTATAAATTGCACCACCATAAGAATCTGCTTTAAAAGGGTTATAATAAGATTGGTTTACATTAGAAGCAGAAGAATAATTACGAATAAAATTACTTTTTATATCACTAATTTCCGCATTTTCAGCATTATAAATCGCTCCGCCTCTAGAGTCTACATCATAAAAAGTAGAATCATAATTAGCAGAAGCAGAGGAATAATTCCCGCTGAAATCTCCTATTATATTGCCAATTGTTTTTCCATTATAAATCGCTCCACCTCTAGAATAACTATTTGCAGAAGACACCTCCCCTGCAGTAGAAGAAACATAGTTGCCGATAAAATTACCTCTAATCCCCCTAATTGTACCACTATTAAAAATCGCTCCACCATCCGAATTAGAAAAATAAGACGCTGAAGAAATAGTGTTAGAAATAAAGACATAGTTTCTAATAAAATTACCTGTTATATCTTTAATTGATGCATTCCCAGCATTATAAATTGCTCCACCTGCAGCAGAACTACTATTTTCCGATTTTAAATAGTTCTCAATAAAATCTCCTATTACATTTCCAATTTGAGCATTTTCCGTATTATAAATCGCACCACCCTTAGAATCACTGCCAGAAGCATAGTTTCGAATAAAAGCACCTGTGATATTTCCTATTGAACCACTATCTTCATTATAAATCGCACCACCTTGTGCAGAACAAAAAGATTCAGATTTTGCATAGTTCCCAATGAAATCACCTAAAATATTATCAATTATACCCCCACGGTTATAAATAGCACCACCCACAGCATCAAACCACTCAGACATTGCATAATTATCTATAAAATCTCCTCTTATATTACCTATTTTTGCTTCTTATTATAAATGGCTCCGCCTTGTGAAATTCCATAGTTTGATTCTGCATAGTTTTTGATAAAATCGCCTGTTATATCGCCAATTGAGCCCGTATTATAAATCGCACCACCTTGAGCATTTGTATTCTCCGAATTTGCATAGTTTCTGATGAAATCACCTGTTATGTTTCCAATTGAACCAGTATTAGAAATTGCTCCTCCTTGAGCAGAATAATAAGAATCCCAAGAATTAATAGTATTATAGTTTCCAATAAAATCTCCAGTAATATCTCCAATTGTACCTTTGTTATTTATAGCTCCGCCAGAAGCACTACCTTCCAAAGATTTAGAATAGTTACCTATAAAATCACCTGTTATATCACCTATTGTCCCTGCATTATAAATTGCTCCGCCAGAAGAAGAAGAATCAGCAGAAGAAGAAGCATAGTTCCCGATAAAATTTCCTGTTATATCACCAATTGTTTCATTTGCTATATTATAAATTGCTCCACCATAAGAAGAAGTAGAAGTAGTAGTAGAGTTACCAACAAAATCTTTATCAATATCAGCACCATTTTGATTAGTAGTAATTCTTTCAGATAATCTATCTTTATCTACATAATAAGTTATGTCGTGAGCGCCTTCTGTTCCTTCTGTTAAAGTATTATTGCCATCACTATCTTTTGTCCAAGAATAGTATTTTACTTCTTGATTTGTAGCGTCTTTATTTCCGTATTCCGTTTGTTTCAAATCCACAGAAAAATAAACAGGAACAAGTTCTTTCTCTTGTACCTGCTTATATTCAAAACCTTCAACTGGGTTCTCAACCAACTCGCCTGTCGTTTTGTCATAATATCTTGTAACTTCTCTAACTTCGTATTTGGTTACAATATTATCTCCATCTGGTTTTGAACCGTCTTCTTTTGCTTCAACTTTTGTATATTTATAACCACTTTCTGGGTAAACTGCTGTTTCTGTCCCATTTTCATCGGTCATCTTAACATCGTTTTTATGTAAATAGTCCAAAGTCGGGGTATCAATCGACTTTTTAGACATATCAATATCATTAATTGTTGTTGCCTGTGCTGAAAGCGCACCCCCACCAACAATAACCAAACCCGCAGCCGCTGCCACAGATAAAGCTTTTATAGCACAGTTGTCAACTTTTCTAGCTCGACAGCGAGAGGTTCTATTTCTTCTCTTCATTCTTAATTCCTCAATTCTTCTTGTAAGCACTCTTGGGGTCAACAACAATGCTAGTGATATACATAATATCTATTATACCACTTTTTTATGCGTTTTTAAAGCCGAAATAGGATAAATCAATCCAATGAATGAGAAAACTAGCCATATCATATCATATCATATCATATCATATCATAAAGGGCATTATAACTGGTTTTCCGCCATTTGGGAGTTAAGTTTACTTTTCTTAATAATTTGTGGGTAGATAGAGAGATTTTGGGATTTTCTTTGTGCCGTTGGAGAAAGTTCTTAACAATTTAAAATTAAAGGGAGAACAACAGCTCATCGTTCCTCTCCTAGGGACACTAGCTGAACCAACGAAACGAAGTGAGTTGAGTGAAACTGCGTGCCGTATGGCTGAGGTTAGGAGAGGGTTTTAATTCTTTTTGCATCGAAATCAAAAAGAAAAAGTGAACAAGTATCTTTCCATTAACAATTGCTTATCAAAAAGGAAGAAAAACAAAAAAAATGAGAACCTAGATACTTGATCTAAATTCTCATTTCTCTAAATTAGGAGCTGGCAACTAGTTATCTTCCCAGGG
>CAVAPR010000002.1:20746-126940 GCA_963590665.1 Candidatus Methanomethylophilaceae archaeon | reverse complement strand
AAAAATATCAAAATTCCAATCACCTTTTTGTGATTTTTTTTGAGTTTTAAAACACGGCAAAGCCAAGATTTTGTTGACATCTGCAAAGATATAATCAGATGTTGCACTCTTCAAAATTATATTCTTTTTTAAGATTTCAGAAAGAGATAAATTTATCCCAAAATTTTCAACTTTTGCAATTGATTTTTTATCTTTTAAAATATCAAAATTATCAACTCCAACATAAATATTTGGGGATAATTCTGTTTTAACAACGGGATGTTTTATATCGATTTCAGCATCAAGAGATTTACTCGCAACATCTTCTAAATAATTCACAACTTTGTCATTTGATGCAAGATATGGAATACCCTTCAAATAAAATAATACAGCACCAGAAAGAATCAATCCTGCAAAAACAATTGTTCCGACTAAAAGTTTTATTGATAATAAAATACTCTTCTTAATCATAAAAACTCACCTGTTTCTGAAAAAATTATACCATAACAAATTTTATGTTATAGTTTAGTTATGAAAAAATTGTTGGTTTTATTGGGAATAATTTTAGCACTCGAAACACCTGTATTTGCGCAAGATACGGAAGGTTCTAATTTGACAACAAATGATGTTATACTATTTACCCAAAACGAAAGATGGGGGCTAAAAGATAAAGCTGACAAAATTACAGTTGAACCAATCTATCGCAAAATGATTAGAGTTGGAACTCACTCTTGGATTGTACAAAATAAAAAAAACAAATTCGGACTAATAGATTCAGAGGGAAATGTTTTAGTTCCTATAAAATATAGAAATGCAGATAGAATTGTCAGCAAATTTGCAAAATTCGGGAACGATAATGATTATGGAGTTTATGACGAATTTGGAAAAACAATTGTCAAACCAGAATATTCAAAAATCGATATTCTCTTTGGACAAATGTTTTTGACATATAAAAATTACAAATACGGAATTGTTGGCTACGATGGGCGAATAATTTTAGAAAACAAATTTGATGATATTTATATGCCCAAACCAAACGTTATGCGACTTTCTTATAATGGAGAATGGTATGAACTTCAACAAGTAAAGGCTGATACACTTACACTTCCTGCAGATGCAGAGCACAACCTCGCAACTCAAGAAGATTTATCATTGCAAAATATTGTTGTAAATACGGGTGTAATTTCAAGTTATTCAGTCGTAACTTTTTCAGATTATTTAATCAAACTTATCTCTTCAATTTCACCTTCGCACGAGGATACAATTGACGAACTTATGCTCTCAAAAGGTGCAGACACAGTTTCAATCTTTATGAAATTATCTTGGATTCCAAAATATCCCGTAGTTTATTGCAAGCACTACTACAGAAATGTAAGAAATCCCAATAATGGTCCACTTTCTAACGTAAAAAAAGAATTGAAACGTCAAATAAAGTAGCGTTGAGATAACAACTATAGGGAGGATTCCTACATTCGTCTTAATTCAATTTGTTTTATCAATTGGCCTGCAAATTCGGCTTCTTTTGTGCGCCCTTGGTCAACAAAAACTCTCTTTGCGGATTTAATTTTAGTTTTTGCAAGCCCAGGATTTTGTTTCATACAAGTTTTTGCAATATCAATCCTTGCAAAAGCCAAACGCAAACGATAAACGTCTTCTGATTCTGTACCTTTGTTAATAGTTTTAAAACCCTTTTTTGCTTCTTCAAAATCAGTGACAATCGATTTCAAAGTCTTTTCTTCCTTCAAAAGAGTCTTTACATACTTTTTCGACATCCATTCAGCTTTGTACAATTTCTTCAAATCAACAACACGTGCCAAAACATGGAATTTATCGCCTTGAGATTCGGCATTTTCTATCGCTTTTTCTAAAATAGAAATTCTAACTTCTTTATTTATTGGAAGTTTTGCAAGTCCGCTATAAACAATACCCGCAAAATCTCTCATGCCAGAAGCTTGCAATTTTTCAGCAAAGCCTGCTAAATTAGCACTAAAAGCCTCTAACATTCCGATTTTGGAATACTGTTTTTGGAAACCACTCATTTCTCTTGCGAAAAAATGAGTATCTTTAATTCTTGAATGCAGTGTTTCTGATGCAAAACGATCAAAGTTTTTATTTACACTAATTACAGGATTTATTCTCATACCATGAGTAAACCTTGTAAAAAATATTTTTGCTAGAAATTTCAAAAATTATTTCAAAATTTTATCCAACACTCCAACCATTTCAGAAATCTTTGCTTCTTTATCCGAATCAGAACCAGATTCTAAAGAATTTTTGACACAATGAGTAAAATGCGCCTTTAATATCTCTAAATTAATTCGCTTCAACAAAGATTGGCTCGCAAGAACTTGAGTGCTTATGTCGATACAATATCTATCTTCCTCAACCATCTTGATAAGTCCGTCAATCTGACCTTTCACGGTTTTTAACAATCTAATTACTTTTGTTTTATCTGCCTGCATAAATTACTCCTAAAAATTCTTATTATTGAGAAGCTGAGGTAATTCGCCCCAACTTCTCAAAATTATAACTATTTTGCGCAGTTGCATTTATTTTTTCTGAAAAATCTAAACTTTTTAGTTTTACAGCCACAATCGCAATTTGTTGCACAATCACATTTTGCAACTTCTTCTTTGTTGCAATTTTCGCACTTACATTTTTCTCCTTTTTGACAACCGCAGTCACAGTTTTGAGCACAGTTGCATTTTGGAGCTTCGCTTGTTGCACAGTTGCAATCACAAGCAAAAACGGCACTAGATGTCAAAAATAAAGCGCCTAAGATAAATAAACCAGTAAATAATTTTTTCATTTTATGCCTCCTTTTGTATATACCTATACCCCTACGGGGTATAGGTATATAGTAGGATATTTTCATCCATTTGTCAAGATAATTTTTAGAGCGGAATAAAAAAGTAACGTGTTGGGCTAGTAAGCCCAACCTACATATTTGATATTTTGACTAGTTGTTACTACATATTTTCATTCGTTTCAACTAGACCTTGAAAGGCTCTCTCCAAGGGAGAGAGAGACAAACAAGCATGTCATACTGAGCGGAGCGAAGTATCTCTAACTGATGTGTTCTGATTAACCCCTCATCATAACCTTCTCCCGAGGGAGAAGGAACATGATTTTCGTCCTCTCCATTAACCCCTCAAATGCATACATGCACACTCGCTTCAATACAACTCAGCAACTTGGTTTGTACACCCTTGGGAAACAAAATTTAATTAAATAAATATAATATTGTCAATATAGAACTGATTCCACCTAATATAAAACCTAAAACAGCAAGCGTTATATAAATCCAGTGATGTTTATTGGAAATTAGAAGAGTTGTAAAATTATTGACTCTCGCTCTCCTTATATCACCAATTAGCAATATAAAAAATATAAGATATGAGAGAGGAATAATAATACAATTACCAATTATCCACAAAAGTAGTTGCGATAATCCAATTATAAATAGAATAGCATATCCTAATGTCGGTTCAGGAGCTCCAATAGATATATTTAGCTTTAGTATAACATGTGCGATTATAAACACCCAAAATATCATACCTGCTATCATTATAAATTTGTAAGTTGAACTTTCTCTACTATTCATCTTATAATCCTTAAAACAGCCGATAAGGGGAATCGAACCCCTGACCTACTGATTACGAATCAGTTGCTCTACCATCTGAGCTATATCGGCAGTTTTTACAAGTATTTTATATCAACTAAAATTAGCTTTCAACGCTTCCTACAATTGAAAGAAATACAAAAGCTTTGATTGCAAAAATTAGACCTAGGATAAACAAAATCAACCAAATTCTTACCCAATTTTGTTGAACTTCATTAAATTTTGCAGGGCTTTCCCATTCTTTTGATTGCCAAGCCCATTTGTTCCCCATAAGTCCAAACCAAATTGAAATCCCTATAGGTCCAATTACAGGAATTAAACAAGCAGGGAAATACAAAAGAGTGATGTATTTTTTGTGCATAATGCCCCAAATCCAATTGAGTAAAAATGCGCCCCAGTTGAAATGTCTTAATTCTTTTGGCAAAGAATCTGAATCTTCTGTAACCCATTCTCCGCAGAATTTGCATTTTTTTGCATCAGAATTTATCTCCGCTCCACAAAATTGACATACTTTTGTTTCTTCCATATTAACCTCTTCTTCTCTGTTTAAAATCTTTACCTCTAATGATAGTACTTTGAGAAAAAGTTGTCAATCACAACTAAAAGACCTCGCTAATTTGCAAGGTCTTTTTATATTTTTATTCTTAGTATTTTTAAACTTTGTGCTACTCCTAATTCAAGCCCAACATGTATTTATTCATATTTGCAGTGTAATTCATTGCACTATACATTGAATTTTGGGATTGTTGAATTGTAGAATATTCATCTTCCAAGGAAGATAACTCCGACTTGTAACTCTCGACTTCTTTTAAATTATCACCTCCTTTGGTCATAGTTTCTAATTTCTTAGAAATTTTACTGAATATATCAGAAAGAGATTCTGACGAAGAAACACTTACACCAACTTGGTTAGCAAGTGATTTCGCTTTGGCTATCATTTCTGACTCACTTGATGTTGCTTGTTGTGCATTGTTGGAATTTGCGGTTTTATGAACCTGTTCCAATTGTTGTTCAAGTTTTGTTATCAGAGCTTGAGCCTGCATTTCAGAAGTTACAGTTGACGGTTCAACTCCTAGTTGTCTAAGTTTTCGTTTTGTTTCTTCACTCAAATTAGAGCCAGACACGCACCCGAAAAAGCTATTATTTACCGAAGATGTTACTCCTGATATTGGCATTTTTTGAATCACCTTTCTACATCTTTTTATTTAATTATTATTTTGCCTAAGTCAACATTATTTTTTATCGGAATTATTTCAAAAATCTTTATAAGTTAAAGGCCACTTTTTACATTTATTTACAGATAATTTTTATATTGTTTTAAGCTTATGTTTTTTGTAATATATCCATGTAGTACTTTTGAAAAAAGGAGAGAACTAATGAAAAAATCAATTAAAGACCTTGGTGACATCAAGGGAAAAAGAGCGTTAGTAAGAGTTGACGTTAACGTTCCATTAGACGAAAACAAAAATGTTACTGATGACACAAGAATCCAAGCAATTTTACCTACAGTAAAATTCTTAAAAGATAAAGGAGCTAAAATTATTTTAATGGCTCACTTAGGCAGACCAAAAGGCGAATGGAATATGGAATTTTCTCTAGAACCAGTTGCTAAATATTTAGCTAAAGTTTTAGGCGAAGACGTATTATTCGTTAAATCACCTGTAGGTGAAGGTGCTGATAAAGAATTAGCTAACCTTAAAGAAGGTCAAGTTGCATTGTTAGAAAACATCAGATTCTACAAAGCTGAAGAAGCTAAAGATGATGATATGACATTTGCTGAAGAACTTGCTAAATTAGGCGATTTCTACGTTAACGATGCTTTCGGTGCAGCTCACAGAAAACACACTTCAACTGCTAAAGTTGCTCACATCCTTAAACCAGCTGTTGCAGGTTTATTGATGGAAAAAGAAATCAGATGCTTATCACAAGCTCTTGATAACCCAACTCACCCATTCACAGCTGTTGTAGGTGGTGCTAAAGTTTCTTCTAAAATTGGTGTTTTAGAAAACTTAATCGACAAAGTTGACAACCTAATCATCGGTGGTGGTATGGCTTACACATTCGTTAAAGCTAACGGTGGTAAAATTGGTAACTCAATTTGTGAAGACGACCAAATTGATACAGCTAAAACTATTGAAAAGAAAGCTGCTGATAAAGGTGTTAAACTTGTAATGGCTACAGATGTTTTAGCAGCTGACGATTTCTCTGGAAACGGAACAAACAAATTCACAGCAATCAACGAAATTCCTGATGGATTTGAAGGTGTTGATGCTGGTCCAGATTCAAGAAAAGCTTTCGCTGAAGTTATCAAAGCTTCAAAAACAATCTTGATGAACGGTCCTGTAGGTGCTTTTGAAAATCCTAAATTCGCTGAAGGAACAAAAGCAGTTCTTGAAGCAATTGTTGAAGCTACTAAAAACGGTGCAGTATCTGTTATCGGTGGTGGTGATTCAGTTTCAGCAGCTAAAAAATTCTGCAAAGCTGAAGACTTCACTCACGTTTCAACAGGTGGTGGTGCTTCATTAGAATTCATCGAAGGTAAAGTATTACCAGGTGTTGCGGCTTTAGATGAAGCATAATTGAAGTTTTAAATATTTCAAATTGAAGCGGGCGAAATTAAATAATTCCGCCCGTTTTTTATTCAAAGAAAAAAGTGAACAATTAGAATAATCAACCCCTCTCCCTAGCCCTCCGCCCTTGGGGAGGGAATGATGTTAGACATTTTATACTCCGTTTCTCTGTCGGCTTAATAAAGGCGACCTACATTTTTATTAAAGAATATTTTATTTGTTGGGCTAGTAAGCCCAACCTACATTGCTGAGGGATAAACCTAAGAAAGGAAAAGTAAAACTTTGCAAATTTACCCGAAGAATCTCAAACTGTACTCGTTAGGATTAACCCCTCACCTCAATCCTCTCCCCTAGGAGAGGAAGAAAAAAAATAAAACGTTAACAACTTATAGACTTATCCACTTATTGCCTTATAGACTTTTAAAGAACTTATTGACTTATAGACATTTCATTGACTTTTAGAGACTCATAATTATACAAATAGTATGAGATGGAGTGAGTTATTTAATCTAAACAAAAAATGTACACATCCGAAAGTTCCGATTGAAGATAATATTGGCTACTGCCCAGATTGTGGAGAGCTTATTGAAAACCACTGGTATATCACAAGATGTTCTTGCTGTGGGGTTAAACAACGTGCAACAATTCGAGATGGCGAAGTTGTTCCAGAAGAAGGATTTTGTCATAATTGCGGAAGTCATGCATATCACGTTGAAGAGATTGAAAAAATTGATTGCATAAATATCAATTATGCAATACTTGTTAGAGAAATCGTAAAAAATGAAATCTCTGAATATACGCAAAGTTGGATGGATGCTATCCAAACATCAGGTTACATACCGAAATTGCCGCAATAATTCCGACTAAATCTGCAAGAAGTCCGATTACAAGAGCGTATCTGATTTTAGAAATTCCAACAGAACCAAAATAAACCGCCAAAACGTAGAACGTCGTTTCGCTACTTCCAAGCATAACAGCTGAAAGTTTTGTAGCATAAGAATCTGGACCTAAATGATTTGCAATATCAGAAAAAATTCCAAGCGCTCCAGAACCAGACAACGAACGAACAATCATCAACGGCAATGTATCAGCTGGGATATTAAATTTTGTAAGAATTGGCGCTAATAATGAGGCTAACATTTCGATTGCGCCACTTGCTCGTAGCATTGAAATTGCAACAATTATTGCAACAAGATATGGGATAATTTTCACGGAAACTTTAAATCCATCTTTTGCGCCTTCTGTAAACTCTTCATATAATGGAACTTTTTTAAAAATTCCGAAAGTTAAAACAGTTAATAAAATTACTGGTAAAGCCCATAGGGAAATAAGATTAAGGAGTTTAGTCATTTTTAACCTCCTTATCTTTCATTTCTAATTTCTTAGAAATTTTAGCGCCAATTTTTGCCATAATTATTGCAGATGTGAAAGCAATCAACGTAACAATAAAAGTTGGGGCAATAATCTCGGTTGGATTTTTGTACCCAATTCCAACAAGTACAGCTAAAACAGTTGTTGGGATGAGCTGAAATCCAGCTGTATTCATACCCAAGAACAAACACATTGAATTTGATGCAGTATTTTGTCCAAGGTTTTCTTTTTTTAATTCTTCCATTGCTTTTATCCCAAATGGAGTTGCGGCATTTGCAAGCCCGAACGCATTTGCAGTAAAATTCATTGCAATATCACCAATTGCAGGAGATTCTGGAGGGAGTTCATCGAATAATATTTTTGTAATTGGCTTTAGGACTTTAGAAATAATTTTAATAAGTCCAGATTTTTCGGCAATTCGCATAATTCCAAGCCAAAAAGCCATAATTCCAATAAGCGAGAACGCAATTTTGACAGATAATTCCGCCCCAGACATAATTGAATTAACTACATCTTGGAGTTTACCATTTATTGCTCCGATTATTATTGAAATTACTATCAATGCGTAAAAAATATAATTCATAAAATGATTATGACATCAAATAAAATCACGGTCAATGAATTTGGACAAAAGTCTATAAGTGGATAAGTGGATAGGTCTATAAAGTAATATTTTCTCTCTACTTGGGAGGGGGAGAAACAAGTCCACCCCTCTCCTAAATCCTCTCCCTAGGAGAGGACATAATTTTAAAGAGATACTTCGCTTCGCTCAGTATGACATAACCCGTACAGTCATTCCGAATTTAGTTCGGAATCTCTATCTGAACACACTAGCTAGAGATGCTGAAACGAGTTCAGCATGATGAATGCGTTAAGTTATATTTAAATAGGGGTTCGGGGGCGAAGCCCCTGATGACTCGAGCCATTTAATCTTTCGTGTTTTTCTTTTTCGGTTCTACTTTTTCTTTTTTCATCGAAATAAAAAAGAAAAAGTGAACAATGTACTATGCGTTCGGCTTAACCCCTCATCCTAACCTTCCCCCCAAGGGGAAGGAACGAGGGAACAATTATATTTTATAAGAAAACAGGCGGAATTAAATAATTCCGCCTAATTTAAACCTTTTATTTCTATCCTCTATCGCAAATATTTGAAATACAAATAGAATGAACTCAAAAGAAGTGAAATAAATGTAACTAATGCGCCATACTTCATAAATCTCAAGAATGAAATCTTATGACCTTTTGATGATGCGGTTTCACTAACCAACACATTCGCAGCTGCGCCAATAATAGTCAAATTTCCACCTAAACAAGCACCCAAAGACAGTGCCCACCACAAGGCATGAGTTGCACCCGTAATTGCGTTTGGATTAGTTGGGCTAACAAGTTCTTCAATCAATGGAGCCATAGTTGCTGTATATGGAATATTATCAATAATTCCAGACAAAATACCAGAAGCCCAAAGAATAATCATTGTTGCAGCATTCAAACTTCCGTGAGTTAAAACAATCAACTGGTCTGCCAAATATTTGATACCACCATTAGCTTCAAATCCGCCAATAATGATGAATAACCCAACAAAGAAGAAGATTGTTAACCATTCAACATCTCGATATATTTCTTTTGGTTTTTCGAATAACAACAAGAATGATGCGCCCGCAACAGCAAAAACATAAGCGGAAATATGTGTTATATCATGAGTTACAAAGCCGAAGATAACAAGAGCCAAAGTTACGACAGATCTAATCATCAAAGCTTTATTTGTAATAGTTTTTGAGTTATCCAAATTTGCAACATGTTCCATCTTTTCTGGAGTTGCTTTCAATCCCTTGCGGAACAAGAAAATCAAAAGACTTACTGAAATTAAGAAAATAACAACAACAATTGGAGTAAGTTCAACAACAAAATTCATAAAACTCAAACCTGCACGAGTTCCAATAATGATATTTGGAGGGTCGCCAATTAAAGTAGCAGTACCTCCAATATTAGAAGCTAAAACTTCTGTAATCAAAAATGGAACTGGGTCTGTATCAAATTCTTTTGCAATAACAAATGTTATAGGCATCATAAGAACAACAGTTGTCACATTGTCTAAGAAAGCAGAAGCTACAGCGGTAAATGCAGCAAGTGCAAACAACACTGTTTTTGGATGCCCTTTTGTCGCTTTCAACAAATTCAATGCCATCCATTTGAAAACACCGCTTCTACTTGCAATATTCACAATAATCATCATGCCAATAAGCAAGAAAATAACTTCAAAATCTACATATTCAAAAACCCCTTTTACGTTGCTCTGAAGGTTCAATGACAACGGGATTAACCCCAAAAGCATTGTCACAGATGCTCCAACCAAAGCGACTACTGATTTTTGAATTTTTTCACTCGCAATGAAAATATACGAAACCAAAAGAATTAGTCCCGAAATTAACATCCCGTGAGTCTGAATAAAATTTAACATACTAAAATTCCTTTTTCATTGTAATCAAGTTAATTATAGCATAAACAAAGACTACCAAGGATAATCGTGAGGAACTCGCCAATTGTTGTCTTGTAACAATTTTGTACAAAATCCTACACGGTTAGAAGCTTTTTTAGAACAGCCGTATTTTTTATTATTAATTAAATCACTACGAGTACCATTCCAAGTGTATGTAAATGGCACAATATAATTTTTATCAGACCTAGAGTTTTTATCCCCTACAGTACTGATTTTTCCCATCTGAAATTCAAAGAATTTTTTAGTATCTTTATAGAAATTAGGTTTGTCTAAATCTGAATAATTTGTCAAATAGAAAAATGCAACTGTTGTTTCTTGACGGCAAAGCATCAATGCGCCACCATCAGATAAAGCCACAGCCAATGAGTTTTCATGAGCTGGGATATAAACTTTTTTATATGAACTAGCTTTTAAATATGGTGCAAAATATTGATTAAAATAATTAACATTAGAAGTATAGTGAAAAGCTTTTTCTGGCAAATCCCAAGATTCTGGCTCGCCATTATCCACCATAGACAAACGAACCGCTTGATTTATCATTGAATAAAACTTCTCGACTTTCGTTGCCGTTGCATTCTTTTGATAGCTCGTTACTAACCCTGGAATTGTTATTGCCGCAACAACTCCAATGATACCAATTGTTATAAGGACTTCCGCAAGAGTAAAAGCAACTTTCTTCATGTTTTGTTCTCCTATATTTTGTGCATAATTAGCGCATATACATCATTAAATACAACTAAAATCATAAAAATTATTAAAAGAATAAAGAAAAATGAACTTACTTTATTTATAGTTTCTTCATCAACAGGTTTCCCTCTTAATTGCTCAATCAACAAGAACATAAAATGTCCACCATCAAGAGCAGGAATTGGCAAGAAGTTAACCAAAGCCAAATCAAGTGAAATCATAGCTGTTAAGAGTAGTCCAGAGAAAAATCCGCTATTTGAAATTACATCTCCGCCAATTTTTGTGATAACAACAATTCCGTGCAAATCTTTCATAGGAATTTTGCCAGAGAATAATTGCCACAAACCATAAACTAAAATATATGTTTGATTCCACATATATTGAAAACTACCAGTTATAGCCGTTCCAAAATTCTTTGTAGGAACAAGAACTTGACGAGCTTCTAGAGCAATACCAATCAACCCTTTTTCACTTGGATAAATCGATTTTAATTCAATATTTTTACCATCACGTAGAACGGTAATATTTACGGGTCTATAATTATCAGAAATTGCATAAGCAACATCTTCTAATGTTGTTTCACCATCTGCAACGTAAGTATTTTGACCTTTCAAAGAATCTCTAAGTTTTACTTGTTTTTCTGTTAAAGATTTTTGCGAATCTCTATATAACTTATAACCTTTTAAAGTTTCATCATCAATTTTTAATTGAGATTCATTTTCTACCGCAGGAAGTTTAACTGTTGTAGAAGAGTTAATTGCTTCATCTGGTTTTAAATTAGGATTTAATTTTTCTAACTTAGATAAATTAGATTGAACAAATTCTTCATCAACTTTGCCATCAAAAGGTTTGCTATTTTGAGCATAAAGAGTAAGAGCATAGCTTGATTTTATATCAGAGCCATTGATTTTAATGATTCTATCGCCAGCTTGCATACCGCTATCCCAAACAGATGCACCTTTTTCTGCTGCAATCTTATTTACATAAACTTGATAATTTTCAGATGGTAATTTTCCCCAAACTAAAGAGGTTATAAATACTAAGAAAAATGCAGTGATAATATTTGCTATAACACCAGCTGAAATTACAACCATTCTTTGCCATACAGGTTTGTTAATAAATCTATCTTCTGAATCTGCTGGCAAATTAGAGTCCTTTTCATCATCTGGGAATGATACATAACCCCCAAGCAAAAATGCGTGAACTAAAACTTCCACATCTCCAACTTGTTTACTCCACAATGTTGGACCAATTGGCAAACCAAAACCAAACTTTGAAACTTTGATTTTAAACATTCTTGCAGCAAAAAAGTGCCCAGCTTCGTGAACCAAAACCAAGAAACTCAAGAGTAAAATCATTATAATAATTGACATAAAAAGTTCTCCAATAAATTTAGTTATAAAAAATAGAGAAATCCCCCCACCTAAGGAGATTTCTCTAGATAATTATTTGAATTGTTTTAAAAATCTGACATCGTTGTTGAAGAATAATCTAATATCATCAACAGCATATTTTAACATTGCAAGTCTTTCTACACCCATACCGAAAGCGAAGCCAGAATAAACATCAGGGTCAATTCCAACACCACGCAATACGTTAGGGTCAACCATGCCAGCACCTAAAACTTCTAACCAACCAGTTCCAGAACAAGTTCTGCAACCTTTTCCTCCGCACATAATACATTGAACATCAACTTCTGCTGATGGTTCTGTGAATGGGAAGAAACTGCTTCTGAAACGAGTTGGGCGACTTTCGCCAAAATAAATTCTAATAAATTCGTTTAAAACACCTTTTAAATCGCCGAATGTAATATTTTTATCAACATACAAGCCTTCGATTTGGTGGAAGAAATTATTTTTTCTTGAGTTAATATTTTCATTTCTATAAACTCTACCTGGAGCTATAACTCTGATTGGAGGGTTTTTACCTTCCATTGCGTGGATTTGAGCACCAGAAGTTTGACTTCTAAGAACTACATTTTCGGCAATATTTGTATAGAATGTATCTTGCATATCACGAGCTGGGTGATCTTTTGGAACATTCAACATATCAAAGTTATAATATTCAGTTTCAACTTCAGGAGCAAACTCGTCTGGTACAACTGAAAAGCCTAAACTTTGGAAAATTGAACAGATTTCATTTGTTGTTGAAGTCAATGGATGAACGTGACCACGTGGAATATATTGTCCAGGAAGCGTTACATCGATTTTTTCTTTTTGTAATTTTTCGTTCAATTCTTTTTCATAGAACAATTTGAATTTATCTTTGATTGAAGATTCTAGCTTTTGAGTAATTTCATTAGCCAAAGAACCAACAATTTTTTTATCTTCAACAGATAAATCTTTCAAACCTTTTTTGATTTCATTAAATTCACCTTTACGGCTCAAATATTTGAATTTAATATCTTCTAAGTCTTTTACGCTAGAAGCTTTTTCTATATCAGCTGTAGCTTCAGCGTATATTTTTTCTAATTGTTCTTTCATCTTTATACCTCTATATATTTAAAATTTCATTATATTTCTTTTCAAAACCTATTGAAGTTGATGCGCCATGCCCAGGGAAAACCTTTGTATCATCTGGAAGTGCGAACAATATATCTTTAACACTATGAGATAATTTTTTAAAATCACCCCCAGGTAAATCAGAACGCCCAACACTTTTTTGAAACAATGTATCACCAGAAAAAAGTTTATCACCTACAAGATAACTCATTCCACCTTCTGTATGTCCAGCTGTCGCAATTGCTTTAATTGTATTATTTCCAAAGGTAAACTCATCACCATTTTTCACAAAATGGTTTATAGTTTTTATTTCTGGAGCATGCAAACCTGTGAACATAAAAATCATATTCGGAGTTAATTTAACCTGTTCCAAATCATCTTGTGAAACATAAGCATCAACTCCAAACTGTTCTTTGAAAACATCTACACCCATAATGTGGTCAAAATGACCGTGAGTAAGTAGAATATATTTCAAGTTCAAACCTTGTGATTTTATTTCATCCAAAAGTTCTTTTCTTGCATCAGAACAATCAATCATTACTGCTTCTTTAGACTCTTCATCAATAAGCAGATAATTATTTGCATCAATTGGACCTTCTACAAAAGTTTTCAAAATCATAAACTTGTTACTCCTTATTCTTTCACAAGTTCAAAAATTTTCTTACAAGTTGAGAATAATTTTTTAGCATCTTTTAATGCAACCATATTAGGTCCGTCGCACAAGGCTTTATCTGGGTCTGGGTGAACTTCAAAGAATAAAACATTTGCACCAACTGCCATAGCAGCTTTTGCAAGATATGGAACAAATCTTCTATCTCCACCAGAACTTGTACCATTTGCCCCTGGAAGCTGAACACTATGAGTAGCATCAAATACAACTGGATAACCAAATGATTGCATAATAGGAATGCCACGGAAATCAACAACTAAATTGTTATATCCGAAAGATGTTCCTCTATCAGTCAACATAATATTTGTATTACCTGAATCTTCAACTTTTTTAATCAAACTCTTCATTTGGTCAGGTGCTAAGAATTGACCTTTTTTGATATTGATAATTTTTCCAGTTTTTGCAGCTGCAACAAGCAAATCTGTCTGACGACATAGAAACGCTGGGATTTGCAAAATATCTGCAACTTGTGCTACAACGTGAGCTTGGTCTGGAGTGTGAATATCAGTCACAATCGGAAGATTATATTTATCTTTCACGTTTTGAAGCATTTCAAGCCCCTTATCTAACCCTGGACCTCTAAATGAAGTTATAGAAGAACGGTTAGCCTTATCAAAAGATGACTTGAACACATAATTTATACCCAATTCTTGAGTAATTTCTTTTAAACCTGCAGCGGTTTCATCTAAAATTTCTTGGCTTTCAATAGCACAAGGTCCAGCTAAGATAGTAAGCTTATCTGAGCCGATTTCAAAATCCTTTAATTTAATTCTCTTAATATTTTCCATCATACCCAAATTATATGAAAAATATAGCAAAAATACAAGGGAACTAAAAATATTGCACCCTCCAACCAAAGATGTTAAAATTAAATTTATGAAAAATAAAATTTTAAAAATTTTGAAAGATTTCAATTTGGAAATAACATTTATAGCGCTTTTTGTAGCGTTTATTACATTTGCAGTAGGAACAAATGATATGGAATGTTCAAAAGCTCAAAACATCTGTAATATCTATAAAATAAGAGGCTTTAAGCGAGAATTGCAGGATTCTTTTAGGATTACAGATATAAAAAGTCATTCCATTTACCATTTTAAGGGAACTGGGCGAGGCAATTTTTGGCACTACGAGTTACATTTAGAATTTGTTGATGATGATATTTTATTTTTACCTTTTGGTACGGGTTCAGAAGAAGCTGCCGAAAACATTTATACAAATATAATGGTTCAACCTGAATATAAACTGAAAGGAAATGTTTTCAAAACTTTCTTTGATTTATATTAAACAATCAAGAAAAATCCTATAAATTTAAAGGAACAAAATTTATGAAAAAAGAAAAATGGTATAATAAAAAAATTCCATTAAAATACATCTTCATTTGTTTTATATTAGCAAGTATAGCTTCAATATTTTTATCTAGACCAGAGTTATATTGTTCTAAAGCAGATGATATTTGCTATTATTATTCTGTAAATTTTCAAGGAAAAAGAAAAGTACAAAAAACATTTAAAATTTCTGAAATTGATACGTATGAAATTATTGACCATATAGGCAGAGGGAGTTTTCCAACATTTTCTCCAATTTTATACTTGAAAAATGGAGAAAAAATTGATTTAGACTTTAGAACACTTACCTCCGCAAGAACAGACGACATTGTCCAAAATATTCTCACTCTTGATAATTATCAGATTAAAAGTTCTTATTGGAAAAGTGTATTTGCAGGATATTAAACCTAATCAACAATTACTCTTGCGGGAAAGTTATTTTTTAGTAGGTTATTTGCAGCTTGTTGAGCTTTTTCTCGAGAAGAGTATGAGCCAACTTGCAAAGTATAATAACCACCCAAATTTTTAACAACAGGAGAAACACCGACACCAGCATCTTGGATAATTGATTTTGCAACTTCTGCTTGTTTTTCTGTTGCGTAATACCCAACAACAACTTTTGCATTAACTACTTGTGCTGGTTGTGGAGTTGGTTGAATTTTCTTTTCTTGTGGTGCTGGAGCTGTAGTTGCTGTTTTGTGATTATCTACAGTTTGAGTTTTTGTATCTTGTTTTTGCTGTTGTTCAGCTTTTTGAGAATTCATAAAATCAGCCATTTCAGCTTCCATTTGCCCAGTTGTTTTCTTTTTGTGATTTGGCAAGACAACTTTTTCATCTAATTCAGGAGAGAACATATCGTTATCTCCAACTTTTTTACCATCGTCTTCCATTTTGATATGTTTTAGTCTATCATCCACAACAGAACTATTTACATCATCATCACTATCAGAAATTGCAGAACTTGCTGCATTCTCATTTTCATTTGTAATTGCAACATCGACATTTGGAGATAAAATTTTAGCAAAGCCTAATATAATTAGCACACCAACAATAAAAACTGAAACAAAAATTGTTAAGTCTTTATTTGGAGATTTTTTAACCTTTCTTTTGTAATCACTATAGGTAAAATGTGATGTGTTTTCATATCTATCAGTATCTTTTAACATTAAACACCTCTGACTTTTGTACTTGCCAAAACAATATCATCAAGTTCTTCACTATAATTCTTCATTACTTCAATTGCAAATTCTTTAATATCTTTTATGCCCAAATCACTCTCTAATCCAGAAACAGAGATTGGTGCGCCATCTGATAAAATATTTACTCCTGTATGGATTAAAATAGATGTTAGAGATTTTGTCGCAATTGAAACGGACAATTTTTTATCATTCACAAATATATCATCACCACTTCTACGTGCTTTGAAACCTCTTTTTTCAAGAGCTTCTTTTATGCAAGTAACCAACAATCTTTGTCTTAGCACCCCTTCTACAAGGTTTACATTAAATTGCTCTGTGATAAAACTTAGCATATATTTGCTATAAATTGGCTCATTATTGATAACGTCTTCAATATCAACCATCTCGGTCAATTTAACTTCGCATTCCCCACAAAAAGCAACAATTGCATCTCCTTGGATTTTGAAATTTTTATAAATCCAATGTGGAGCTAATTGCGAACCGATATATTTAATTTCGTCATCAATAAATAATGTTTTTATCATCCCTATTATCCAAATAATATTTTTATATAATGCGTATCACCATTTGCAAGAAGAGCATGCTTCAATCTTGTACACGACTCACATATCCCGCAATGTTTCTCTCCGCCTTGGTAACAGCTCCTTACAAGTTCTAAAGGAACACCATGCTTCAAGGCTAACATGACTATATCATTCTTGTCACAATTTATCAAGGGCGCAACAACTTTCGGATGTTTTTGGGTTGAATATTCAAACTCTTTATTAACAGCTTCAATAAATTCTTGAGTATTATCTGGAAAAGTTTGACCTTCTTCTTTGTTTGCACCTATCAAAATATAATCTATATCCATAGAATCGGCAAAACTTCCCGCAATATTTAAAAATAATCCATTTCTATTAGGAACCCAAACAAGCTTTGCGGAATTTTCTGGATTATCAAGTTCTTTTCCTGTTGGAACATCATTATCTGAACACAATGCAGTATTTGTAATTTCAGAAAGCCAATCTAATTTTATTATCCTATGTTCTATTCCATAATATTCACAAATCTTGCGAGATGTTTCGATTTCTTGTTTTGAAGATTTTTGACCATAATCGAAAGTTAAAGCCAAAGCCACATTCAATTCTTCTTTCTTCAAACCTAAACTAACAAGAGAATCTAATCCTCCAGATAATAAAATTGCTGATTTTACCATAATCTATGTTTCACCTTCTGTTTCATATTCATCAATCATTTCAACCGCTTCCATCTTCAAAGCGTCTGAATAATTTGGAGAATTTACAACTGCATCCAAGATACTTCTATCCGACATATTATAAAGAGCAATTAGTGCATTTTTCTTAACTTCTTCATCCGAATCATTATCTAATACTTCTTTAATCGTATCAAAAGCCTTTGGATTATCTGAATCCATAAGCGCCTCAATTGCGTTAATTCTAACTTGAGCAGATTCATCTGACAAAGAATTTTTTAACGCTTTGAACACTCTTTCATTCCCACCAAAACCCATTTTCATAAGTGCTTCTATTGCACGTTCTTTTAGGAAAGAAAACTTATCCATTATACCTTGCTTAGTTTCAATAATACTTACAATTGGGTCTAAAGCTCTAGCATCTCCTAACAACCCCAAAGCAGAAACCGCAGATTCTCGAAGATAAACAGATTTTTCTTCTTCGTCTTTCATAACATCAATAAGCGGAGCAACCGCATACTTATCCCCAATTCTGCCTAGAGCATCAGCACAAGCCAAACGGACTTTGTAATTTTCGTTTTTATTATTCAAACAATATAATAAAGATGAAACAGCATTTGTATTTTTTTGATTTGCAATAGCTTTTGCACACATTGCACGGACATTATTATACTTTTCTTTTTGATTCAAGTCTAAAGAATCACCATTTTTGAAAAGCAAAATATCAACAAGAGGTTCTAAACTAGAAGAATCTCTATACATATCCACACATCTAATCAAGTGCATTATAACATCTGGTTCTTGAGCCTTTGCCAACAAATAATTATAAATTGAAACCAAATCTTTTTGAGAATACTCGTCTTTTAAGTGGTCAATATTAGAAATCACAAAATCAATGTCGTTTTTAGAATTTAAACCACATTTTTCCGCTATTAAATTAAAATCAAGACCGTTATTACTCAATGAGTTCCCTCTTCAAACTCAAAGATATATCAAAAACGGGATTTTATCAAGAAATTTACAATCAAAAGTTCTGCTAAAATTATCTCAAGCTTTCTGGAACAGCCATTGGAATTGGAGCAGACTTAGTTCCAGAAGATTTTGCTTGTGGAACAGGTGCTGATTGAGGTTTTGATTGTTTTGTATCTGTTGAAGCTTCTTTTGCAGCATTCAAAGTTTTTTGAGGAACTTCTGGAGCGGCAGGAGTTTCTGCATCTTGAACAGGTTCATTATTTACAACAGATTTTCCTTCATTTTTCGGATTTTCATCATCCCCAATAACTTTTGATTTTGTAAATGAAGCACTGTAATTTGAAAGTTCAATTACTGGATAATCAAAATCTTTATCACCATAATCACGAGTTGCAACAGTCATAACATCTTTCCAAATTCTTGCTGGAATTGTACCACCATACAAGCCATTGATTTTTTTGTTATTATCATCACCAACCCAAACACCAGTAACAATATCTGGAGTATAGCCAACGAAATAAGCATCTTTGTTATCATCTGTTGTACCAGTTTTACCTGCTGCAGGTTTTCCAATATTAGCAGCCGTACCAGTACCAGACAAGATAACTGTTTTTAACATTGCAGTCATTTCTGCAGCTGTTTTCAAACTCAACTGGTGAGAAGATTTTGTTTTTGTTGCTCTATACAAAACTCTTCCTCTTGAGTCTTCAATTCTTTCAATTGCGTAAGGTTGAACAATATAACCACCATTTGCAAAAGCACCATAAGCTCTGACAAATTCAAACATTTTAACACCGTTTGAACCTAACGAAATAGTATAATCGTATTCAAGCGGAGTTGTTATACCTAAAACTCTTGCTAATTGAATTACTGAACGAATACCAACTTCTTGAATCATTCTAGCAGCACATACGTTTGAAGAAATCATCAAAGCTTTATATACAGGAATTTTTCCTCTATATCTATGGCTAGAGTTATGTGGTGACCAATTACCAATAGTAATAGGGCTATCATCAACTATATCATTCGGCGTTATACCTTTTTCCATTGCTGCAGCATAAACAATTGGTTTGAATGCAGACCCTGGAGCTCTTACAGATTGAGTTACACGGTCATATTGAGTTTCGCCATAATTTTTACCACCCGCAAAAACTAAAATTCTACCATCAATTGGACTGAATGAAAATACTGCGGCTTGTTGAGATACTTTTGTTAATCCCCAAGCTCTCATATTTTTCAAAATAGATTCATTTGCTGCTTCTTGAGCTTTTGAATCCAATGTTGTAACAACTTTATATCCGCCATGGATAATATCTGTTTCTTCAAAGCCCAATTTTTCCATTTCTTTCATAACGTAATCACTGAAATATGGAGCTTTATTCGTTGTATAAAGTTGTGGAACAGAACTCAAGTGGAGTGGAGCATCAATCGCTTTGTTATACTCATCTTCTGTAATATATTTCATAGTCAACATTCTTTTAAGAACTTGATTACGTCTTTTTATTGCTAAGTCTTTATTGTTATAAGGGTTATAAACAGATGGAGCTTGTGGCAAACCTGCAATCATTGCAAGTTCTGGAAGAGTCAATTGGCTCAATTTCTTATTGAAATAAATTTTTGAAGCAGCTGAAACACCATAAGCACCAGAACCCAAGTAAACATTATTCAAATACATTTCTAAAATTTGGTCTTTAGAAATTGTTTTTTCAATTCTAGCTGAAATTTCTAACTCTTTAATCTTTCTTGTAAATGTTCTTTCATTAGACAAGAACAAAATTCTAGACAATTGTTGAGTTAAAGTACTAGCACCTTGAACAGTACGTCTTGCAATTACGTTTTGAATTGAAGATCTAACAATACCTAAAAGGTCGTATCCGTGGTGTTGGTAGAAATTTTTATCTTCTGTTGCAATTAACGCATTCTTTAACTGGTCTGGAACATCTTTCAAGTCAACTTTGTCATAAGTATATGCGGTAAATGTCTTGATAACTTCGCCATCTTCAGAATAAAATTTAGTAACAATATTTGGCTTAAAATCTTCCAAATTTTCAATAGGAGGTAAAGATGACAAATACAAGTTCAAAGATACAAGACAAGCCAACAAAAGTGCTGTCGTTGACAACACAAACATTTTTAAGTTGCTGAAAAATTTATTTTCTTTCTTTCTTGAAATATTTTCTCTTGCAATATCTCTTGCGGCTCTTTGTCTTTTATATCTTTCGTACGAACTTGACATGACACTCTCCCATTCTAAACCATTACATTATACCATCAAATTATATATAGCAAATTCTTTACATAACATTATAATCAGATTGAATTTTAAACATGTTTAATATACATTGAAAGAGCGTGATTAAAACTGGAGAAAAGATTATGTACAATGTAGCAATTATCGGTGCTGGTCCTGCTGGAATCTTTGCAGCCCTTGAAATTATGAAGTTAAAACCAGATTGGAAAGTAGTTCTAATCGAAAAAGGACAACGTATTGAAAAAAGAAAATGTCCAATTCGTGAAGGTTCTCCAAAATGTGTAAACTGCAAACGTTGTGGATTGTTATGCGGATGGGGCGGAGCAGGTGCTTTCTCTGATGGGAAATTAACTCTTACACCAGATGTTGGCGGACACCTTGTTGACTACATGACAAGAAAACAAGCTGAAGACTTAATCGGATACGCTGATGAATTATATTTGAAATACGGTGCAACTGAAGAAGTTTTTGGAACAGATAGAAAAGTTTTTGAAGAAATTGAACATCAAGCTGTTTTAGCAGAATTGAAACTTGTTCACTCTCCTGTAAGACACCTTGGAACAGAAAGAAGTTTAGATGTTCTTAAAAATATGCAAGATTACTTGGATGAAAGAATTACTATCCTAAACAATGTTTCTGCAAAATCTTTAATAGTTGAATGCGAACAAGTTAAAGGAATTGAACTTGATAATGGCGAAACAATTTCAGCAGAATATACAATTATTGCTCCAGGAAGAGAAGGAGCTGATTGGTTAACTCACGAATTTGCAAAACATAAAATTGGTATGGTTAACAACGCTGTTGACGTTGGGGTTAGAGTAGAACTTCCAGCGCCAGTATTTGAACCACTAACATCTAAATTGTACGAATCTAAATTAATATATCATTCACCAACATTTGGAGATGAAGTTAGAACATTCTGTATGAATCCAAATGGTGAAGTTGTTCAAGAAAATTACAGTGGAATTGCAACTGTAAACGGTCACAGTTACGCAAACTACAAAACACCAAACACAAACTTTGCACTTTTAGTAAGTGAAAAATTTACAGAACCGTTCAAAGAACCTATTCAATATGGTCAACATATTGCAAGACTTGCAAATATGTTAGGCGGAGGAATTTTAGTTCAAAGATTTGGAGATTTGTTAGAAGGAAGACGTTCAACTCCAGAAAGAATAGCTTCAAGCGTTATCACTCCAACGCTTACTTGCGCAACTCCTGGGGATTTGAGCCTTGTTATTCCTTATAGACAGATGACAAGTATTATTGAAATGCTTCAAGCATTAGATAAAATTGCTCCAGGAACAGCTTCTAGATATACTCTTCTATATGGTATTGAAGTTAAATTCTACTCAGCTAGAGTAAAATTAACTCAAGAACTTGAAACAGAAGGAGTTAAGAATCTATTCACAATTGGAGATGGTGCAGGGGTAACAAGAGGATTACTTCAAGCTTCTGCTTCTGGTGTTTACGTAGCTAGAACAATTTGCGAAAGATAAAAATTACGATAAAAAATAGAAGCTCCATCAACTAACTAGATGGGGCTTTTATTTTATAATATGGTATTATGGAGTTATGAATAAGAAGTTTAAAGCATTCACACTTGCAGAAGTTTTGATAACACTAGGAATAATTGGAGTAGTTGCTGCAATAACAATCCCAGGATTAGCAACTAAAATTCAAAGAAGACAACTTGAAACTCAAGTAAAAGCAGACTTTGCAATTATTCAACAAGCAGTAAGAGCTTCTCTTGCGGATGATATTTCTTATGACATGGTTATCCAAGATGGAAATGATGCAAGTATCAAAGAATGGTTTGATACTTATTTAACCCCACACTTAAAAGTTGAACAAGTTTGCTACAACAAACCTGGTTGTTGGCACAAAGCAGGAGAAGTAAAAAATCTTTTAGGACAACCTCCAAAATATGAAAACAACAACGGAATCGGGGGAAATATTGTAACATTCAGAATTGCAAATGGCTCAATGTTCAACATTGACGGTAATACTGCACAAGATATGGAATCTTTTGGAATTACGACAGATAGTGACGGATTAACATTCTATTTTGACGCAAATGGGGACAAAAAGCCAAACAGAATGGGAAAAGATATTTTCATTATGGTTTGGGATGGAGAAGGACTTGTTCCAGCAGGGCATAATAAAACTCAAGCAGAAGTAAACACAAATTGCCTAAGAGGGGATGGCTATTTCTGTTTACAAATGATTGCATCAAACAGTTGGACAATTCCAGATACTCTTTGGAAGAGGAAGTAGGCTCATATTTAAGGTCGGATTAAGTATAGCCGACCTACTTTTTTATTAAAGAATATTTTATTTGTTGGGCTAGTAAGCCCAACCTACATTGCTTGTGCTTCACTCAGTATGACGTAAGCTGTACAGTCATTCCGAACTGCGGATTTTGGCAAGAGCGAAGCTCGTTTAGGGGAGGGTTGCGTTGAGCCAGCCGACCCGCCACAAGACAGTTTCGGAATCTCTAGCAAAACGCACCAGCTAGAGATGCTGAAACAAGTTCAGCATGACGTATCTGAATAGGGGGTTCGGGGGCAAAGCCCCTAATAACTCGAGCCATTTTATCATTCGTGTTTTTCTTTTTCGGTTCTACTTTTTCTTTTTTCGTCGAAATAAAAAAGAAAAAGTGAACAATTTTATAATGTTAATCTATCAATAAAAATCAGCTGGATTCTTCGCTTCGCTCAGAATGACTGGATTTGCTAGAGTTATTTCCTTATTTTGCAACCAAGACCTTTTGGAATCAACCCCTCTCCCTTAATCCCTCTCCCTCGGAGAGGGAAAAGCTAGACAAATTCGTCATTCTGAGGGATTTACAATTCGAATAATATAATAATTTACATATTTACCCGAAGAATCTCTAACCAAACAAGTTTAGATTAACCCCTCATCCTAACATTCTCCCAAGGGAGAAGGTAAATATTACGTTAATGAACTTTTTCCCTATTCCCTTATTTCCTTTATACCGTAACCGACTTATCGACTTATCCACTTATAGACTTATCGACTTATCTCCAAATTCTCAATAACCTTTTGTGTAAATTCTGTTGTTGAAAGATTTCCTCCTAGGTCTTGAGTTTTAAAGCCTTCAGAAAGAGTTTTGAATAAGGCTTTTTCTATGCGGTCAGCATAAGTTTTTTCACCTATGTATTTCAACATTTCAATTGCGGACAAAAGAAGTGCTGTTGGATTAGCCTTGTTTTGACCTTTAATATCTGGAGCGGAACCGTGAACAGGTTCAAACACAGCAGAATCTGTTCCGATATTAGCACCTTGCGCAACTCCAAGTCCACCAATTAATCCAGCAGTTAAATCTGAAACTATATCACCATACAAATTTGGCAAAACCAAAACATCAAACCTAGTTGGGTCTTGCACTAACTGCATACAAAGATTATCAACCAAAATTTCTCTAGGCTTGATTTGAGGATAATCTTTAGCAACATTTCTAAAAGACTCTAAAAATAAACCATCCGACAATTTCATAATATTTGCCTTAGTAACACAACAAACCTCATGCCTGTCATTTTTTACGGCATAATCAAATGCAAACTTACAAATTCTTTCAGAAGCTTTTCTTGTAATAATTTTTATACTATGAGCTGTATCATTGTCGATTTGTTCTTCCACTCCTGCGTACAAATCTTCGGTATTTTCTCTCACAACAACAATATCAACATCTTCAAATCTTGTTTTAACAGCTGGAAGATTTTTGCAAGGTCTTAAATTTGCAAATAAATCCAATTCTTTTCTAAGTTGGACATTTACAGAGCGAAAACCTTTTCCAATTGGGGTTGTAACAGGAGCTTTTAGGGCAACTTTATTTTTTCGCACAGAATCAAGAACTCGTTTTGGTAATGGCGTTCCCTCTTTTTCAATCACATCT
Organism: Candidatus Methanomethylophilaceae archaeon; assembly: GCA_963590665.1. Classification (GTDB taxonomy): domain Bacteria; phylum Cyanobacteriota; class Vampirovibrionia; order Gastranaerophilales; family Gastranaerophilaceae; genus Zag111. Next base: position 102,182 of record CAVAPR010000002.1, on the reverse strand, counting down.
GCTCCAGCTGTTTGAATATCCCAATCTATCTCCAGCCCAGAAGCTTTTATAATATCCATAACACTTTGAGAAATTTCTGGACCAATCCCATCACCATTAATTAACGTAATTCTGTGCATAATAAAAACCTCCATTTTGATAGCTTTGATTATACTATAAAGTGGAGGGAATAAAAATTGTAGGGGAAAAATTAAATAATATAGGTTTTGAAAAAACTTGTTTATGAGAATACTTTGAATGATCTTTCAATATTCTTATTCATTGCGTTCTGAACTGATTCATACTCTGTTTGAAGAGCTGAATGTTCTGTTTCTAAAATCTTGATTTTGTTTTGATATTTTTGGTCTTTATCACTAATTTCTTTAGTTTTACGTTCATATTCAGCTTCAGCTCTTGAGATTGCTTGATCATCATCACTTTGAGTAAAATCTGTGCAAGAAGTATAGATTGTTGAATTCCAGCTAATACCAGTTAAATCAGTTTTTGTTGGATCAGCTGAATTTATTTTTGATGAAGGGCTGTCAGTTGAAGCGATTTCAACAGTAACCGCACCTTGCAAAATAGCATCTTGCAACCAAGTTGTACTTGATAACAATTTTGAATCTATTTTTGAATAGTTTTGACCAAGTTGACCTTGTTTAGTTTTTTCAGTTGAAGAACCGTTTAATCTATACCATAGATTTGTGTACCATTGAGCTTTCGCTTGGTCATCATATTCATACAAATCTTCCATATTTGTACCGTAATCAGCAGCTTCTGCATTAAATTCTGCAATTACTGTATCGTATTTTGACATATCTTCGCATACTTGAGAAACTTTGTTGAAGTCATAACTATATGACATTTCAGTTGAGCCATCTTCTGTAGTATTTGTAACATAACCGTTGTATCCATAAGATGCACGAGAAGATAACCAATTATCTTTTGTAATACAAGTAGTATATTTTGCTTTAGCATTTGATACAGTTGTCAAATAAGATTTCATATCAACATCTATACCATTTGCAGATTTTTCTTGAGCTTCGTTATAATCTGCCATTGCTTTTGCGTAAGCATCACTTGCTGAAGATTTTTCATTTGCCCATTGTTGGTCAGAAGAAATAAAGCTTCCTGCATTAATAGTTTTATCTTTATAAGTATATAATCTGTTTCCATCACTATCATTTCCAGAATAACTATACTTATTGCCGTCTTTGTCTAAATAAGACATAATATTCTTATCTTGATCATACTCAGATGCTGAATACATAAAACCTGTTGATTTATCATAAACAGCGTCACTGTATTTTTCTTTTTCTGCATCCCAAGCAGCTTTGATTTCTTTAAATTCATCACTTTGAAGTTTATTGTAGTTTGCTTCTAAAGTTTTAGATTTCCATTGTTTTTTCAATCCGTAAGATTGAAGAAATTCATCAAGATTACTTGCATTTTGGAACTTGTCAGAATCTTCACCAGAAATAAGAGCTTGTCCAGCAGCATTTGAAACAATATATTGATTTTTCATATCGCTATATTGATACATTGCACCAACAGACAATTTTTGAGTATTTTGATTACCCTTAGCATCGTAAGTCACATATTGAAGCTGTTGAGAATTTAAAGCTGCAATATATTCTGAGCTTGCTTCCTCTGATTGAGTTGACAATCTCATCTTAGCGTTGGAAATCTGTTGAGATTCATATTCATTTGATGTCAATCGAGCTGTTATTGATAACAAACGCCCTTGTGATGCTGACATTCCCATTGCCGACTTGTTCCTTTCATAACTTTTAATTATTCTATTTATCGGCATTTAGAAGTGAATACTTTAATAAATTTAGTTATTTGTAAAGATATGTAACAAAACACATATATTTTGAATATAAAAAGTCAATAATTTTTTAAACGAAGTTTTTATATATATGTAAGAGATAAATAAAGAAAAAGAAAAGTTTAAGTAAGATTTAAGATTAAAGAGAGGATAAAAGATATGGCTACTGTGTTATTATTTTCTGATGCCGTTACATCTGCATATAAAGATACTTCAACAGCATTAAAAGAAGTTGAATTAAACGATAGAAAAGTTGTTAAAAAGACATTAGCACAAATTATGAAACAATCTTTCTTCCACGGTGCAAATAGATTTGGAACAAATTTTATAGCATAGGACACAAGGAATTAGGAATAACGAATTAAAGAATCGTTGGAATTTAGGAAAAAAGGAAACATTTTAATTTAAGGAATTAGGATAAATTTTAAAAAGACCCGCAAGGGTCATTTTTTTTGAGAAAAATTTGGATTTTGGGAATTGATGACATATAATTTTTAGCATGCCATTAAAAAGGTGAGAAAGAGTGGATTTTAAACATTTTTGTCATGCTTGAATCTCCTACTCTATTTCGTAGTTATAAGAAAGAAGTTAAATCATTATCTCATCCTTATTATCTAGGAATTTACCTCATTTTTAATGTCAAAATTTATAAAAATTTCAGCACTAAAAATCGCCCAAAACAGCAACGATACTACAATTATAGTATAATATTGTAACAACCCGCAATTCCTTGCTATGAAAGAATTGTGACAATTGTTAAGAAATCTATCCATCAAAAGGTTTAACTTTTATTAAAAGTTCTTCCATGACTAAAAAATTTATAGTAGAATATACATGACAATATAAGGAAAGGGATGTGAAATTCATCCGCTGGTCCGCAACCGTTATAGTCGGAATACTTAATTGGGGGAATAAAGCCTCAGGACAGGAATTTGGGAGAAGTAAATAGTCATTATATTACCGATATAATCCTATTTCTGCCTTTTATAATAAAAGGAGATAGTTATGCAGAATCTTAGTAGTGGAAAAGTAGTAAATCTTAATTCAACAAGTAGTTCAGAAAAGAAATTTGAGGGATCTATGGTTTCTAAACCAAAATCAATGGATTCTATTAATCCAATGAGTAAAGTAGTAGGTATCACATCTAGACCTAGTTTAAATAGTATTAAAATTATCAAAAAAGATGGTACAAAAGAAGATTACAATATTCAAAAAGTTGTGTCTGCGGTTAAAAAATCAGCAGCAAGAATGCTTGTTGAATTTTCAGATAAAGAAATAGATGAAATTTGCAGATTTGTAAATTCAAGCGTATTAGAAACTAAACAACAAGAAATTGAAATTTTTAAAATGCACTGCATCGTTGAAAATGCTCTTGAAAACTTGAATCCAAAAGTTGCAAAAAGCTACAGAAACTACAGAGATTATAAAATTGACTTTGTGAACATGCTTGATAAAGTTTATCAAGAAAGCCAAAAAATTATGTACATTGGCGACAAAGAAAATTCAAACTCTGATTCTGCTTTAGTTTCTACAAAAAGATCCCTAATTTTCAATCAGTTAAACAAAGAATTATACAAAAAATTCTTCTTAACTGTTCCAGAATTACAGGCCATCCGTGATGGATATATTTACATCCACGATATGTCTGCAAGAAGAGATACTATGAACTGCTGTTTATTCGATGTTGCTAACGTATTAAAAGGCGGATTTGAAATGGGTAATATTTGGTACAATGAACCAAAAACTCTTGAAGTTGCCTTTGATGTTATTGGTGATATTGTAATGGCTGCAGCTAGTCAACAATATGGTGGTTTTACAGTTCCAGAAGTTGATAAAATTCTTGCTCCATACGCTCAAAAAACTTTTGACAAAAAAGTTGCTAAATATATGGAAATGGGTGTAGCAAAAGAAAGAGCTGAACAAGAAGCACTTAAAGATGTTGAAAAAGATTTCCACGATGGTTTCCAAGGTTGGGAATACAAATTCAACACAGTAGCATCAAGCCGTGGTGATTATCCATTTATCACAATGACAATGGGACTTGGCACTAACAGATTTGAAAAACTTGCATCATTGATTATGCTTGACGTAAGAAAAGGCGGACAAGGTAAAAAAGGTTGCAAACGTCCAGTATTGTTCCCTAAAATCGTGTTCTTATATGATAAAAACTTACACGGAAAAGGCTGCGAATTAGAAGATTTATTCAACGCTGGTGTTGATTGTTCAAGAAAAACAATGTACCCAGACTGGTTATCATTAACAGGTGAAGGTTACATCGCAAGTATGTACAAAAAATACAAACGAGTAATTTCTCCAATGGGTTGCAGAGCATTCTTATCACCTTGGTATGAAAGAGGTGGAAAGAAGCCTGCAGATAAAAATGATAAACCTGTATTCGTAGGTAGATTTAACATTGGTGCAATCAGTCTTCACCTTCCTATGATTTATGCAAAAGCTAAACATGAAGGAAAAGATTTCTACGAAGTTCTTGATTACTATATGGAAATGATTAGAAACTTACACAAGAGAACTTATGATTATCTTGGAGAAATGAGAGCTTCTATCAACCCATTAGGATTCTGCGAAGGCGGATTCTATGGTGGTCACTTAGGACTTCATGATAAGATTAAACCTATATTGAAATCATCAACAGCTTCATTCGGTATTACAGCCTTGAATGAATTACAAGAACTTTATAACGGAAAATCTTTAGCAGAAGATGGAGAATTTGCTCTAGAAGTTATGCGTTATATCAATAAAAAAGTTGATGAATACAAAGAAGCTGATGGTTACCTTTATGCAATTTATGGTACTCCAGCAGAAAATCTTTGTGGATTACAAGTTCAACAATTCCGTAAAAAATATGGTGTAATTGATAAAGTTTCTGACAGAGGATATGTTTCAAACAGCTTCCACTGCCACGTAACAGAAAACATCGGACCTATCGAAAAACAAGATTTAGAAGGTAGATTCTGGGAATTGTTAAACGGTGGTAAAATTCAATACGTTAAATACCCAATTTCATACAATACAAAAGCGGTAGAAACATTGATTGAACGTGCAATGGACAAAGGATTCTATGAAGGTGTAAACTTATCATTAGCATATTGCGATGATTGCGGACACCAAGAATTGAATATGGAAGTTTGTCCAAAATGCGGAAGCAAAAACGTTACTAAAATTGAAAGAATGAACGGTTATTTGTCTTATTCAAGAGTAAAAGGCGATACTCGTTTGAATGCCGCAAAAATGGAAGAGATTAAAGATAGGGTAAGTATGTAAGATGAATTACCATAATATAACAAAAGATGATATGCTAAACGGAGATGGTTTGCGTGTAGTTCTTTGGGTTTCTGGATGTAACCACCATTGCAAAAACTGCCAAAACCCTATCACTTGGGATGAAAAAGGCGGATTACCATTCGATGAAAAAGCAGAAGAAGAGTTGTTTGAAGCTCTTGATAAACCGCATATAGACGGAATTACATTCAGCGGTGGAGATCCTTTATTCCCAAATAATAGAAGTGAAGTTTTTAGATTAATCAAAAAGATTAGAAATAAACTTCCTCAAAAAACAATTTGGTTATACACAGGTTACACTTGGGAACAAATCAAAGACCTTGAGGGAATTAACGATATAGACGTAATTGCAGAAGGTGAATTTGTTGAAGAACTAAAAGACAACAACATCCATTGGGTTGGAAGTTCAAACCAAAGAGTAATCGATGTAAAAAGAACCAATGAAGGCAATGAAATCGTCTTACACGTGTAAGATTTAGAAAATAAAATTAAAGAAGGCGGAATGTTTATTTAAACATTCCGCCTTCTTTTAGTATTAAACAATATTTATTCTTGAAAAGCTTCGGCAGGAAGTTTGGCTGCTTCAACTTCAGCAATTACATTATAAATATCTTCGACCTCTTTTTCAGAGATTCCTTCTTCGCACCTAGCCGAATAGCAACCACTTTCAGCTGCAAAATACATTACTATTATTTTTCCATCTTTTTTACGGACATTTATTTGAACACCATTCGGAAGGGTAAGAATAGAATCATCATATTTGTTGTAATCACCACTATTATCAATCCCATTAGATTCATCTACAGATTTTCGAACAACAATATTTCTAACATCATCCAAAGGATAAGTAACTTCAACCAGACCTTTCATTGCTCGAACAGAATAGTTAGAAAGTTTAAGTGGCATATTAAATCCTGCAATTTTTTCTGCACAAGAATAACTATCCGAACACTCAGACCAAGGATTAGGCATACCAATCGGCATCGCTTTATACGTACAACCACAAGAAAGAAATAAGATAGAACTCATTACAATCGATAAATACATCTTTTTCATAATTTCAAAACTCTCCTAAAACATCTAATGATATAGAACAATAATTCCCCCCAAATGTCAAGGCTATTTTCTGCGGTAATATCCACGAACCTCAGTACCATCTTCACGAGTATAGGAATTGACCCAAATTAACTCTCCAGACAAAACTTCTTCATCCGCTTGAGCTTTTGTCATAATATTTCCAGCATTAAGAAGTTGGTTTATAAATTGTTCATTTTGTTCAAATTCCTCACCAGACATCTGCGCAATTTCCTCACGTGTCATAACCCGTTTAGTATCAACATCACGAGCATTTACATCCAAGGAAATCCCACCTGTTAAAGGTTGTGGTGGAATATATTCAACAGAATCTTCAAGACTGCCCATTGTTCCAAGAAAATGATGAAATATCAAATCCATTCCTCCTACATAGTTATTATAATTAGGGTCATAGGTTGCAAAACCTGAATGAAGTCCTTTTTTTATAATATATGTTTCTCCTATCTGATTATTCAAATTTATCCTAAATACAGTATCATTAATATTTCCATAATTTCGGATATTAACATTATGCAAATCTTCTTTTGGAATTAAATTTCCAACTCCATAGGCATTAAAAGTTACCGTTTCATTACCCGTCAAATTCCCCATAAGTTGAGCCAGACTACCTCCTAAAGAATGTCCAGTAAAAACTATTCTTTCATTTTGAAAATCAGATTTCACCTTATTATAAAAATCAATAGCATCGAAATATTGATTTGGAAGTTCTTTAAATGCCATTTGACGATCGCTTATAAGATCTTGAATCCCAGATAATTCTGTACCTCGATAAGCAAGCACAACAACTCCGTTCTTATAAAAAGCTTCTCCATGAAAACCAGTTTGAGAATCTTGCTGCCCAATTTTAATCCAATCTTTAGGGATATATTTTTCTTTCCCACGATAAACACCCAGAGATAATTGTTTCATTTCATTGTCAAATTTCAAATTTCTTGTCATTGTTGTTTTCCTTTCAGTTTTTTTGTAAAATATTCGTATGTTTTTGGATAATTTTAGAAATAGATATAGTTTTAATTTCCTAACAATTTGTGGAATAACTTCTTTTTTGATAGTTATTGCAGTTTTATTATTCCTTTTCTCTCAAAGAAATAATGGAATTCCATTTTTAGGAATACTATTGCTGCATACAGAACTTGCAGTAATAGAAATTTTTGCTATATTCATCGCTTTTTTAATTTATATTTTTGAAGAAATATTTAATAAAAAAATAACTAATAAAAAATTTCTTAAATCTAAAAATGCCATTATGTTGCAAAATATCGGAATTTCTTATTTTATTTTTACCTTAATTGCAGGGATAACTTTAGGTGCCATTTTTGCAATTCAGTTTTAATTTCAAATTTCTTGTCATTGTTGTTTTCCTTTCGGTTTTCTTGTAATATACCTGTATGTTGAACAAACTCCTAAATGCAAAATTCAGAAGTAGATACAGTTTTAATTTCCTTGCCGTGTTAGGACTTCTCTTTTTGCTTTATCTAATTTACCTTTTTATAGGGATTATATATCTTGCTCATTCCGAAGGACTTCAAGGTTTAGGGTTTCCACTAATCCTTTTAATGCTCGACGTATTTTTTATTTCTTGCAAAGTTTGCCTAATCCCAATCATTATTTTTTGTATTGAATTTTTTTTGAGAAAAAGAATTTCAAACGAAAAATTTTTAAAATCTAAAGTTATATTATTCCTCCAAATTTTAGGAGTCCTTTCGATAATCAGCCCAGGAATAATTATTGTATTATTTCTACTTTGGGTCTTACTTCCTTAAGTTTTCATAATCGTTGTTTTCCTTTCAAATTTCTTGTAAAATATTCGTATGCTAGATAAACTCCTAAATGCAAAATTCAGAAGCAGATACAGTTTTAATTTCCTTGCCGTTGTGGGACTACTCTCTTTTCTCTACTTTAGTTTTATTTATGCCCAATTATGTTACGATTTTTTTATTGAGCATTACAATGGAGGAGGAGAAATACTTGTCCTTATGACATTTATATTATTTGTTGTATCTGTAATTGCTTGCATCATCTCGATATGGCTTTATATTGTTGAACAAATTTTTAACATTAGAATTTCAAATGAAAAATTTTTGAAATCTAAAATTATACTCTTCCTTCAAATTATAGGAGTTATCTCTGCATTTACACCATTAATAATTATGGGTTCAATATTCTTTTCTTAAGTTTTCATAATCGTTATTTTCCTTTCAGTTTTCTATTCTACATTCAATCAATTATGACAGATTTTGTAGAAAATTGATAGTTCGTACTTTTACGTACGTAAAAATACGAACTTGACAGCTGGGAAACAAGCCTCGCCTAGCTCAAAAGAGCGACATTTAATTACTTAAGGAATTTGTAAATTATTATTTGTAACAATTTATTTAATAAAACTATATCTAAATCCGAAAAATAAGCAGTTTTAATCCTTGAAAATACTTTATACAAATATAGGCAGAAAATAGGAGAAAAAATGAATAAATTATTAGGAGTACTATCACCTAACAAATTATGGTCAATTACAAATAGAAATGGGAATGCTGTCGTAAAATTGCTTAAAGATATACCAATTAAATCAGAAATTGTTCACCCTGGACCAAAAGGAATGAGTGTTGTGTTTTCTGACAACCAACAAAAAGCAGGAAAAGTAATTACTACAATACTAAAAAACGGTATTCCACAAAGAACATATCAAATGCCAAAAGCCGATTTGTTAAAAAGAGGTACTATTTTTTAACTTCTAATTATACATAGAATAGAATTAAATATAGCATATTACCCACACATTACACACAGAAAATTGGCACTAAAAAAGAGACTCTTGAAAGTCTCTTTAAATGGCGGGAACGACGAGGCTCGAACTCGCGACCTCATGCGTGACAGCTGTAAAAGAGGCTTTTGGAGTCTATTTTAGGCATAAGGCAAATTTCTAAAACTCAGTATACACAACACTTTTCCCGAAACCATACTTTTTGAAAATTTGACGTTTGAGGAGCCGATGGAACTATTTTTGGAATGTTTATATCTTTATTTAATAAAAATATAAATACACTTGAATTGGGGGATAAAATATATTATACTGTATTTAGTGTTATATAATGTATATTATAGTATATCTTAATTATGAAAAAGCAAACAAAATTACCAATACCTGTAAATAAAGCATTACAAAAACTTGGTGCAGATTTAAAAGAAGCAAGAATCAAAAGGCGACTTACGATGGCTTTAGTTGAGGAACGTGCCGGAATTACTCACGTTACATTAACAAAAGTTGAGAAAGGAAATGCCGGTGTATCTATCGGTATTTATACAAAAGTAATGTTTGTATTAGGCCTGATTGATAATGTTTATAATCTTGCAGAACCGGACAATGATGTTGTTGGTAAAATGTACGATAAAGAAAATCTACCTAAACGTGTTTATTATACAAGAGAAGAGAAAAGTAATGTCTGATAAGAAAATTCTAGTTTACATATCATTAAGTAATGAAAATTATTTTGTAGGAACTCTATGGTCACATTTCAATAGAGGAAGGGAAACTTCTGATTTTGAATATTCAAAAGATTGGCTAAAAAATCCAAAAGCATTTTCTTTAGAACCTGCTTTATTCTTTGGTGCAGGGAAACAAGTAAACCCAAGACAAACTCCATTGTTTGGTTCTTTCGGGGATTCTGCTCCAGACACTTGGGGGAGAATTCTTATGAGAAGATATGAAGCTCAAATTGCAAAAGATGAAAATAGAAGCCCAAGAACTCTTAATGAAATAGATTATCTTTTATATGTGAATGATTATGCAAGACAAGGAGCATTGCGTTTTAGAACGGAAGATAATAATGATTTTTTATTTCCCGGAAGTTTAAAATCAATTCCTCCGTTAGTTAATTTGACAAAACTCCTTGCTGCAACTGAAAAAGTTGTAGATTTTGAAGAAAGAAATAACGATTTGCAACTATTGTTAGCTCCAGGTTCTTCATTAGGAGGAGCAAGACCTAAAGCTAGTGTTATTGATAAAGATGGCAATCTTTGCATTGCTAAATTTCCTAAAAAGGATGATTACACTAATAATGTTTTATGGGAAGCTGTTGCTATCACTCTTGCAAAAAATTGTGGATTAAATGTTCAAGAGTGGTCGTTGCATAAAGCCGGAAAGAAGAACGTAATTGTTTTAAAGCGATTTGACAGAAATGGAAATACAAGAATTCCGTTTTTATCAGCAATGAGTATGTTAAATGCAATTGATAACGATTCTCAAACACATAGTTATTTAGATATAGCAGATGCAATTAGACAAAACGGAGCTGTTCCAAAAGAAGATTTAAAAGAATTATGGAAAAGAATGGTGTTTTCTATTCTTATATCAAATACAGATGATCATTTAAGAAATCATGGTTTTTTGTATGTAAACGAAGCGGGTTGGAAACTTTCACCGTTATATGATGTAAATCCAAGCTGTGATAACAAAAATGTATTGAGTACATATATTACAGAAACCGACAATTCTCAATCCTTAGACTTGGCATTAGAAGTTTGTGAATATTTCGAAATAAGCATAGAAAATGCTAAAACTATAATTTCGGACATGAAAAATAAAATTAAAAACTGGAAAACAGTTGCAAAACAGTTTGGTTTATCAAAATCAGAGATTAATAAAATGGAAGTAGCATTTAAAATATAGAGTGGAATTAGTTACAAGAATGCAAACTTTCATAAAGCACTTGTAATTTTGCGGTATTTTTATTACAAGAATCGCGGAGTTTAAATTTTAATTTCTGCGAGTTTTTAAGTGACAAAAAGATAATTTCTTTCTGCCACTGCTCACACGAGTTTTAATGAGGGTTGAGACTCTAATTGTAGAAACGCTTAAGCATACCTACAAATCCGCGTCAGCGAACTTTCTAAAGATATTTTATTATAGTACAATAATACTTTGAAAAAGGCTAAGGCAATTTGGAATTGTGCATTAAAAAACGATATTACGATACTACCCAATCCTTTTAATATTTTGTCTGCAATTAATATTAAAAATGAAGGGAAAAATCGTGAAAATGTTCGTATAAATATGGAACAAGATATTTATATCGATATTGATAATACTTCTGATTTTGTAAAACAAGAGCTTAATAGAGTTTTTGCAACCTAAGAATTACTAAAATAACCTGCCCAAGTTGCCACAATGTAGGCAACTTTTTTATTATTAACTATCTTAAAATATTCCAAAATGGAATGTTTTTGGAACGTTTTTATTGCATTAAAAAAGAGGGTACCTAAAACCCTCTTAAAATGGCGGGAACGACGAGGCTCGAACTCGCGACCTCATGCGTGACAGGCATGCGCTCTAACCAAACTGAGCTACGCTCCCATCTATTTCGGTTACTTCTTTATTATATATGCTGAAAAAAAAATTGCAAGCATTTTTTCAAAAATTTCTAACTTATTTCTTGACAAATAAAAAGCCTTAGCTTTCAACTAAGGCTTGTAAAATGAATTGTAAAATATTATTTATCCTAATTATTAATCTTTATACAAAGGTGCTAATTTCTTTGATTGTTGCGGGATTAGCCCTTCTTCAATTGACTGATAAACTCGATAATCAATTACAGGGAAGCAATTATCGATACTTTCAATTTTTTGCAACTTGGATTCATCAATATCGCCAGAATCAATCATATCTGCAATTTCTTCAAATCTGTCAACATGTTCTCTAAATCTGTCTGTTGCATAATCTTTAGCCTGCCATGTCGTAATCAAGAACGGCCAATCTGAGCTTTGCAACAACAAATTCTCCCTTGCCAACTGATTCAACGCTCTATGCAACAACTTGTTGTCTGGAATATTTGGGTATCTATCCGCAATTGATGTTATACGTTTTTCGCAAGAGTGAATAATTGGCCACATCCATTCAGTCAAGTGGTTATTCCATACGTAGAAGTGTCCACCTTGTCCCCATGAAGATTCTGGGATTTGAATTGCTTCTGTTGGAGGATGAGCATGCAAGTATTCTCCAGCTGTCATTCTTTCAACTTGAGGAAGATATTGATTGAATTTCTTAATTACTTGTTTAATAAATTCAATACCTTCAAACCACCAGTGTCCAAATAACTCAGTATCAAAAGATACCATAATCAAGCCTTCTTTACCATTGTGAGAATTTTTATAATCATTCAACAAGTGGTAAATCATTGTTGTATAGTGGTCTGAATTTTCATTGATTTTATTCAAGGCTAATACTGGGTCATAAAGCATTTTGTCGCCTAAATCAGTCTTTGGAGATGTAATTCTCCAATAATTCATACCAGATTTATCATCTTTTTTGTGGAATTCTCTGAAACATCCATCTCCAGGATAACCATCTGCAGCTGACCAAACTTGGTAACCAGCTCTATCATTTCTACCCATTACGGCAACTTGTGCATCTGGTAACCAATATGCTGAATATGTGTCATATCCAGTTGGTTCTCTTTCTGGAAGCGGAATATATTCAATATTACCGTAAACACCAACTACACGACGACTTCCGATAGAATTACCACCTTCAATAACATGAGATTCTGTGAAGAAATATTCAATGTCATTGTTTTGAAGAGTAACTTCAATAGCTGGGCGCCAATGTTTTTGACCATCTTTACCAATATATTCATAACCTTGACGATAAGCACATTCTGGTAACCAGCAACCTTTTGCTTTTTTACCAAACAATCTCTTTGTAGTGTCTGAACCAATTTTGAATTGAGCATTCAAGTTATTATCAGTAGCCAATAATGGAGAAAATCCGTGAGTAGCACCAGATGTTGTAATTTCAATACATCCTAAATCTTGGAATTTTTTGAATGCTGAAATCAAATCCATGTGATACTTATTTACAAACGAATCTTTAATATTATTGAACCAATCAAAATAGTATTTAGCTAGATATTTCAAATGTTGAGAGTGTGGGACTTCTGGATCTGGGTATCTATCTAAATCCTTAGAAACACTTTTAATTCTTGAATCTAAATACTCAACAAAACCATTTTTCAAATGTTCATCATTTAATTGTTCAGCCAAAATCGGAGTAATACCAACGGTTAGTTTCGCTTTTATGCCTTCATCATACAATTCTGAAATAGCATTAAGAAGCGGAACGTATGTTTCTGCCATACATTCATAAAGATTCTCTTCTCCGAACGGCCACATTCCTGCTTTTCTATAATATGGAAGGTGACTGTGTAACATAAAAACGAATTGACCTACTGCCATTATTTCCTCCAATCTACTGAACTATATATAAATATAATTCATTTATGTACAAATTATATATACCACAAATGGATAAAAAATATAATACTATTTAACTAATTCAGGTGAATAATTTTACAATTATTAACAGAAGAAATTTTGAGAAATTTTTGAGATAATTTTTACAAAATATTTTTGATAAAAGCATTGACAGCAGAGAGTTTTGCCACATCTGTACGGATTAAATTTATGTTATTTTTTATTTCATTTTCGTATTCTTCACAACTTCTCAAAGGGTGAAATGTAAACAGGTCAGAAAGAGAAACATTTAGGGCTTCAGAAATTTTGACAAGATTATCTGGAGTTGGAAAATATTTTCCCCGCTCAATAGAACTTATACTATTAATATCAACATCAACAGCTTCAGCAAGTTTTTCTTGTGTTAGTTTGTTAAGCTTGCGATACCTTTGAATATTCTTACCTAAATTTTCTTTCAAGTTCATTTTTATTCTCTCTTTTTAATAATTTTATATTCTTTTTAATGAACTAATAACAAACCTACACTTGTAAAAATATATTGATATTCAAAGCTATACATGTATAATATATAAGTATTACTATGAATTTATTCACAAAAATACAATTATTACAGAGAAATAAGGAGATTATATGGCAAAAGTATCAATAATTGTTCCAGTTTACAATGTTGAAAAATATTTGAGGAAATGCTTGGATAGCTTAATCAATCAAACGCTAACAGATATTGAAATTATTTGTGTAAATGATGGCTCAAAAGACAATTCACCTAAGATTTTAGAAGAATATAAAAATAAAGATAATCGTATTGTAGTAATAAATCAAGAAAATGCAGGGTTATCTGTCGCAAGAAATTCTGGCATGGAAATAGCGAAGGGTGAATATATTGGCTTTGTTGATTCAGATGATTGGGTTGATTTAGATTTCTTTGAAAAGCTTTATAATTCGGCAAAAGCAAATGATGCTGATATTGCAGTTGGTGGAATTATAAGGGTAACAGGGATTAAAAAGAAGAAATTCTTAAAATTTGAAAAAGAAACAATAACCGATGACGTAAATTTAAAATTCGAGTTATGCGATGTTCCAGAAAAATCTTACGTTTGGAATAAAATTTACAAAACAGATAAACTTAAAGAATTTAAGCTAGAATTTGAAAAGGGAATCTTTTATGAAGATTGTATTTTTACCCCACAAGCACTATTCTATTTAGGGGAAATGGTAACTGTACCAAATACATATTACTATTATCTAAGGAGAAATAATTCAACCGTTAAACAGCGAAGCGAAAAAGCAAACAACGATAGCATCTATGCACATAAAAAAGCGAGTGAATTTATCAAAGAACACAACATTGATATTTCATCACATGAACCAAAAACTTACAGATTTAAGATATTTGGGTTGACAATATTCAAAATTAGAGAAATTGGAAAACGAAAACAATATTCGCTATTTAATATAATTAAAATTGGGAAATTATAAGCAATAAAAAAAAGAGTCTGGAATAAAATCCAAACTCTTTTTTAATTCTTAACCTAAACCCTAGATTGCAACTGATTGAGATTTTAATTCAACCTCAGCAGGCAATCCTTTGATTAGCTCTGCATTGTGTCTTCTAGACTCTTCAATTCTTGATACTGGTAGCGGAGCTGATTTTGCGACCATTTTAGCTGCACCAGCTGGAGTCTTAGGAGATGCTTTTGAAGCAGATTGTGCAATTGTTGCCATTGATTTCACATTTCCGCCCTTATAAGCAATCATTGCAGGGTCTGGATGAGCTTTGAAATGTCTATAGTCAGCAGTAATTTTTGCAACAAATCTTTTTGTTTCGCCAAATGGAGGAACTGCACGATATTTTTTAACGTTTGCAGGACCTGCATTGTAGGCTGCTAAAGCCAATTCCATTGATCCGAACATTTTGTACATAGACTTGTAGTACATAATGCCACCTTTGATATTATCATCAAGTGAATACGGATTTAAGCCCATTCTTCTTGCGGTTGACGGCATAAGCTGGAATACTCCTACTGCACCATGTGAGCTTCTTGCTTCGTGCCTAAAACCTGATTCTGTTTTCGCAATACTTAGTGTAATTGCTGGATCTACGCCCATTTCGATAGAATGTTTTACTATCGCTGCCTTTACGGTATTAACATTGGCCGCTTGCACTTGTGCGAACGACATTAGCACTAATGCAATAGTGAATAGTAATAATTTTTTCAAAATGTAATCCTCTAGTTGTAAATTGAAAATTCTCCAAGACTACTTTTTGTTCTTATTTTTTTCTAAGATTTTCGTCTTTTTGAATATGATTATGTAACCATAATATTACAAAAATTTAAAATTTCAACCCCCATGGGGTTATCTCTAGAATTTTTGACAGCCAAAAACCGCTCATAGTAAGCATTTTACATTCTTAACATTTAGTGTAAAAAGTACGATAATTTTGTCAAGTTTGGTAGAAATTTCTATTCTATTTTGTGAAAAGTTTTTCTCTTAATTCGTATTTTTTATCATGGGTGTCATAAGAATAAATTTTATAAAAATTTCCATCGCTTGAAAATTTTATTGAATTTAGCAAATCTGTCCTCAAAATTTCAGTGTTTCGTAAAATATCCAAAGTTCCACGATTTGGATGCCCGAAATAATTTAAACCCGTTGAAATTAGGGAAGTTTTTACCCCCAAATATTCCAACATTCCGTAATCAACAACATTCGGACCGCCATGATGACCTACTTTTAATACTTCAACATTATGCGGCAGATAAGATTTAACCCTGTCAAAAGCTTCTACACCAGCATCACCCATAAAAAGCATATCAAAATTTTTATAAGTCAAAAGTGTAATTGTGGAAGATTCATTACTTTTAGTCTTTCCATAAGCCTTTGCTTTGAATGTTTTAATCTCTAAATTAGGTTCAGAATAAATTACCTCATTATTTTGAACAATTTTCATTTTCTGATGATGAGCTTTTACTGATTTGAAAATATTTCTAGCCGTTTGAGTTTCTTTGTCCTTAGAATTTAGATATAGCGTTTTCACTTTTGTATTATTCAAAAATTCTACAGTTCCGCCAGAGTGGTCATTGTCAAAGTGAGTGACAATAATCCCTTCCAAATTTTTTATACCCCTATCTTTCAAATATTTGAGCATGATGATTTTAGCTTGTGAATTTCCACTTTTATAAGGAGCTTTACCAGTATCAATAAAGAAATACTTATTCTCTGGAGTTTTAATCAAGAAAGAATCGGCATTGCCCACATCAAATGCAATCACTTCAAGATTTTTTGAAACAGAAGTGAAGGTTGTAGATAAAATTATCAAAACTGAACAAACCAATACCCAACAAGCATTTTTATATTTCCCAAACTTCAATAATAGCGTTATTAAAAGCAATGCAAAATAGTATAAACTCAATTGAAATAAGTCGGGGTGAGTTGTTACAAGCATGCTATGAGGAAGATTTCCCCAGAAATCCGAAATCCAAACGAGGATATTCAACAAATAATTCAAAAAGAAATCAAAAATTCGACAAACAATATCTGCAATTTGAGGAATTACCGCAAGCAATGAACTTACAAAACCGCCAAAACTTATCACACTTAACAACGTTACAGTTGAAATATTTGCAAACACTGAATACAAACTAAAAGTGTTAAAATAAAACATTTGAATAGGTGCAATCCAAATTTGCGCAACCACAGGAATAAGAATTGGCGCTTTAATCCATTCTGGGATTTTATCTAGCTTTGAAGAAATTATATTTGCCGTTGTAATTAAACCAAACGTAACAAGAAACGATAACTGAAAACTCACGTCATTTATATACGCAGGATTATAAATCAACATCAAAACCGCCACAAATGACAATAGCGAAACACTATGCGCATCTCTATCTATCAATTTCCCACACAAGACAAATAACATCATAAGAGCAGCACGAACAACAGATGCGCCAAGCCCTGTCATTAGAGTATAAAGAATAACCATCAACATCCCAGACAGAACACGAGGTTTGTATGGAACACGTAAGAATTTCAAAATCAAAAACCAAAAACTAAAAATAAATGCAACATTCATCCCAGAAGCAGCAAGAATATGAAGAAGTCCAGAATTTATAAAAGAATTTTTGATATAATCTGGAGGAGCAACCGCATCATCCCCGAAAACTATTCCGCCTAAAATTTCTAGATTTGGGCTCTTTAAATACTTTGCATGATAAGAAAGAACTCTATTTCTTGTATTGTTTAGCCCTCTCAAAAACTGCCATCGCAGACTCATTTTAGAGTCCAAAATTTTTAAATTTTCATCATCTGAATATAAGACAGTAAAAACATTATAATTTCTCAAATAAGAACTATAATCAAATTGAGAAGGATTTGTCGCTGAAAATGGTGTTCTCAAATGCCCTTTCAATTTTATCTCTTCACCAATATTGAGTTTTGAGATAACATCTTCTGAAGCAGAAATTGTGACAAGTGTTTTGCCGCTAATTGATTTATCATTTGCAGAATCAACTTGCATGAAAAATTTTGACTTGGTTTTGTCGGGCGAATTTGGAACGCTAACAATCCGCCCAGTAAAAGTATCATTCAAAGGAGCATTTGCAAGCAATTCATCATAATTTTTAATCTTAAAAAATGTTAAGAAAAATCCAATATAAAAAATCCCAATAAGTAGAATAACTCGCCTTACAGAAAATATTTTAAAATTCAGCAAAAGAATCAAAATCAAAGTAATAGCGATAGAAAAAGGAATTGCAAGAGAATAAAAGCAAGCCAAAATTCCCGTCATAAAAACGACTGACGAAATAAACATTACAAAATTTTTATTCTGCAACAAATCCCTAATATTATCAGTATCTATCATATTTCCAACAACTAAATGATAACATGGAGAATATAGTTGTGCAAAAATAAAAAATATGGTATGCTGTAGAATGAAGAAGAGGACTATATGAGCAACAACGATTTTTATATTGAAGACTTTTTAAGACAAGCAGTTTCCGTAGGGGCATCAGATGCTCACATTTGCGAAGGAGAAAGACCAGCTATCAGAGTTTCAGGTCAAATTATGAGAATTAACCTCCCTCCTTTAACAAGTGAAGATATGGAATTTACTATAAGAACAGTTGCACCTCAACACTTGAAAGACAGAATCACAAGATTTTTTGATATTGACTTTTCATACGAAATTCCAGGATGTTCACGTTTCCGTGTGAACATGTCAAGACAATTAGGGAAAACAGCAATGGTTATCCGTGCGATTCCTTACTATATCAAAACATTTAAAGAATTATACTTACCTGAAACATTAGAAGAATTTGCAACATTCAACAACGGACTTGTTCTAGTAACAGGACCTACAGGTTCAGGGAAATCAACAACAATCGCTTCTTTGATTGATTACATTAACGCATCCGTTGCAAAACACATCGTTACAATCGAAGACCCAGTCGAATTTATTTTTTCAAACAAGAAATCAATTGTTTCTCAAAGACAATTATTGATTGATACTCCGTCATTCTCAGATGGTGTTAAATATGCCTTACGTCAAGACCCAGATGTTATATTCATCGGTGAAATTCGTGACAGAGAAACTATTGAATCAGCACTGAAAGCTGCTGAAACTGGTCACCTTGTTGTATCAACAATCCACACAAACGATTCAGTTCAAACCGTAGCCAGAATTATCAACTTGTTTGAACCAAACGAAAGACCTTTCATCAGAAGCCAAATTGCAAACACTTTGAGAGGAACTATTTCTCAAAAACTTGTTCCTGCAATTGACGGAGGAACACGTCTTCCTGCAACAGAAATCTTGGTTGTTACACCAACAGTTAAAGACTTTATCCAGAAAGACGAATTGGAACAAATTTATGAACTTGTTAAAAACGGTTCATTTAACAATATGACAACAATGAATATGTCATTGTACAAGCTGTACACCGAAGAAAAAATCTCTAAAGAAACTGCGCTTACATATTCTGATAACAAACCAGAACTAGAACAGTTGATGAGAGGTATCTACCACGGTACAGGCATGAACAAATAAGGATAATGCAAAATAGTTTTGTAACAGACGCAATTAATCTAAAAGCCTACAATCTTAGCGAATCAGACAAAATTATTGTTATGTATTCAAAAGACAAAGGACTAATTAGGGGAGTAGCAAAGGGAGTCAAAAAGCCAAAGAGCAAATTAGGCGCTCGTATGGATTTGCTTGTCGCAAATACTCTCATGCTTCATAAAGGGAAAAATTTAGATACTATTTGCCAAGCAGAAGTTTTAAACACATTCAACAAAACTCGCCAAGATATTGATAAAATTTTCTACTCAATGTACGTAACAGAAGTAGTTAATAATTTTGGACTGGAAGATGACCCTAGTTCAGAGGTTATTTATAACCTTTTATATAAAGCACTTAATACCATTTCAACAGCACAAAACAAAATTGAAATACTTATCGCAGTAATCAAATTCCAACTAAAAATGATGATTGAATCTGGATTTTCAATTGAATTTGATACATGCCTACATTGTAGATGTGACATTGGAGAAGAAACAATGTATTTTGTTCCAACAGCAGGTGGGGTTGTATGCAAAGAATGCGCAGGAAAATTATATTCTGCAAAAAAACAAATGCCACATAAATTGCGTGACTTTTTCAAGCAAATGGCAATAAATGATTTTGACGAAATAGGAGAATATGAAACAAAAGCAAATGAAAAAGTTTGTACTGTATCATTCCAAGTTTTGAAGGAATATATCGAGTTAAAATCCCCAAGAAAATTCAAATCTACAGAAATGTTACAAGATGTTCAACCTGTTTAATATTTCCTCCGACAAGGTTATATTTTTTATTTAATTTTAGTATATAATCACTATCAAAAAGGATGGTTTTCAATGAAAAAATTTATAATAGTTGCAGCAATATTGGTATGCGGGAATGTAGTTTGGGCATCTCAAGCTCAAATGTACAAACTTGATAACGGGCAAACCGTTGTAGTACAAGAAGTTAAAAATAATCCAATTGTAACAATTGACACATGGATTAAAACTGGTTCTGTAGATGAAGATGACTCTAACAATGGTGTAGCACACTTTTTAGAACACTTATTCTTCAAAGGCACCAAAACGCACGAACCTGGAGAATTTGATAAAATTTTAGAAACCAAAGGTGCTATTACAAACGCTGCAACAAGTAAAGATTTTACTCATTATTATATAACTATTCCATCAAAAGATTTTGATTTGGCAATGGATTTGCACGGAGATATGATTCTTCACCCGCTCATCCCAAGAAAAGAAATGGAAAAAGAAAGAAAAGTTGTTCTAGAAGAAATTAGCAAAGATTTAAATTCTCCAACAAAAATAATGCAAGACAACTTAAATTCAATGTTATATACAACTCACCCTTATAAAAGAAAAGTTATCGGCAGAAGTGATGTCATAGAAACAATCACACGTGACCAAGTTTTGAATTTCTATAACAAAAACTATTCTCCATCTAACATGGTAACAGTAATTATTGGGGATGTTGATACAAATCACGCAATTGAAAAAACAAAAGAAGCTTTTAACGCTGAATACAAAAAACAAACAAAAACAATTTATACCAAAGAAGCTCCTCTAACAAAACAACAAAAGAAAGTTGAATATCTAGATACAGAATCAGGATATATGGTTATTGGGTTTAGAGGAACTCCAATTGAAGATAAAGATTCTTACGCATTAGATGTTCTTGCAACTATTCTTGGAGATGGAAGGTCATCAGTTCTTAACCAAGTATTAAAAGAAAAAAAACGAATTGCATTTTCTGTTGATGCAGGGAACTCTACATTCCGAGATGATGGGATTTTCTATATAACAGCAAACTATGAACCAGCAAAATGCAAAGTAGTTCAAGATACAATATTCAATGAAATTGAAAAAATTCAAAAAAATGGCATTACAGATGACCAACTAAAATTAGCAAAAAATATCATTGAAAGAAGCACATATTACTCAAGAGAGTCAATAACAAATATTGCAACCGAAATTGGCTACACAATGGCTCTAACAAATGACATCAAGTTCTATGATACATATCTCGATAATATTCAAAATGTATCAAAAGAGGATGTGAAAAAAGTTGCAGAAAAATATCTGGGTATAAATAAGAGTGCAGTTTCTATCGTATTGCCTAAAAGTGCAAAAGAAGTTCCAGTAGCCTCTGTAACACAAGAAACTCCCGCAACAGCAGAACTTGTCAGTGAAAACGCTCAAACTCAAAAATACAAGCTATCTGATGGCGCTACAATGCTTTACACTCCCAATAATGTAAACGATATTATCGCAATAAGTATTTACGCTAAAGGCGGACAACTTGTAGAGAAAAAAGCAGGAACTGCAAACCTTACAGCAGCAGCAATGATGAGAGGAACAAAAAATTATTCATCACTTGAATTATCACAGATATTAGAAGATAACGGAATTAAAATTCAACCAACTGCAAGTGCTGACGCTTTTGCAATAAATGTTCTAACGACAAAAGATGAATACGACAAAACTTTAGAGCTTCTAAATGAAGTAGTTAATAATGCGACATTTGAAGATTACGAAATCGACAAAGTTAAAACAGAAAAATTAAACACAATCAAAAGAAATAAAGATGTTCCTCTTCAACGAGCGATTGAAGAGTATAGAGATTTAATCTACAAAAATTCACCATACTCAATCTCTTCTAAGACTTTAGAAAAAAACATTCCAAATATAACTAAAGAAGATATGGTAAATTATTACAACAACATTTTCACTCCAGAAAATATGGTTATCTCAATCAACGGAAACATTGATAAAGATAAAACAATTAAAGATTTGAACAATATCTTTAAACCAAAAGAAAACACAACAAACTTTGATTACACTCAATACAATTCAAAAATTCCAACAGCAACAGCTCCAAGAAAAACAATTCAAAATGTTCCAACAACAGAAACAGCTTGGATTTTGTTAGGCTGGCAAACAAATGGGGTATTGAACGAAAAAGACTATGCAACCCTTCAAGTAATTGACTCTTTACTAGGTTCTGGCATGAGTTCTAGATTATTTAAAGATTTGAGAGAACAAGAAGGATTGGCATATCAATTAGGTTCTGGCTATTCGCCAAATGTATTGAGAGGGAGCTTTTTGCTCTACATCGGCACAAACCCTCAAACTTTAGACAAAGCTAAATCTGGATTGTTTGAAGAAATCACAAAATTAAAAACAGAATACGTAGGTGACAAAGAACTTCAAGATGCAAAAGAAAAATTGTTAGGTAACTATGTAATTGGACTTGAAACAAACCTTGATAAAGCTTCTAACATCGGGTGGTATGAAGCTTCAACAAGAGGTTACCAATTTAAAGACAATTACGAAAAACTAATCAACAGTGTAACTGATTCTGATATTATTGAAGTTGCCAACAAATATTTCACAGACAATTACATTTTATCAATAGTTACAAAATAGTAGAAAATCGTTATGGAAATAAGAAAAGCAAAAAACCAAGATTTAAACACAATAATCAACATTTATGATAAAGCCAGAGAATTTATGAAACAATCTGGCAATGGTGGGCAATGGAAAAATGGCTACCCAACAAAAGAACTTCTTGAACAAGATATTAAAGAAGGCACTTGTTATATATGTGAAGAAGGAAAACAAATTTTAGGAGTTTTTTGCTTTTTTGTTGGAGAAGAACCAACTTATCAAAAGATTTATGAAGGAGAATGGCTAAATAATAAACCTTATGGAGTTATCCATAGAATTGCAGTTGGAGAACATCATAAAGGAGTTGCATCCTTTTGTATTCAATGGGGACTAAAACAACATCCAAACATGAAAATAGACACCCACAAAAATAATATTCCAATGCAAAAAACAATCCTAAAAAACGGATTTACATATTGCGGAATTATCCACAAAGAAGATGGCACAACAAGACTAGCTTATCAAAAAGAGATTTAAAGCAGCCACCCAACTACTTATTCAAATTATCAATTTCTGCATTCAAGTTTTTGATTTGAACTTCTAGTTTTGTACGTTCATCAACAACGGCAGAAAAAGCTTTTTCTAAAGTTTTAATTTTGGCTTCTAATACCTCAACCTTAGAAGCATTGGCAGAACCAGAAATTGAAGTTCTTTCAAGTTCTCTTTGATAAGCTTTAACTTTGTCTTTTGAAGCCGAAAGAAACATATAAACAGTTCCTGCCCCTACAAACAAACCTGAAAGAAGAATTATTATAGTATAACTTGATAATCTAATTGTTCTAAAAAACATTCCGCCATTATCAGACAAACCAAGTTTTGATTGAACATCAAGCATTGTATTATACATATAATTTACGTTTATATAATTGCTATGATTCATTATTGCAATATAAACAACTGCAATCAACGCAACTACACTCAAAGCAATAAAAATTCTTTTCATAATATTAAACTCTCCTATTTCTGAAATATGTCAAAACCTTTGACAATTTTTCATCAGGTTCTATTTCCAACTCTATTATCTCTTGTGAAAACGGTTTTGCAAACTTCAAATAATAAGACTGCAAAACTTGTTCTTCAGTTTTAACTTTTCCCTGTCCTGCACCATACATTGTATCATTATATACAGGATGTTTTTTATAACTCGTATGAACACGGATTTGGTGAGTTCTGCCAGTAATCAGATTCAACTCAACATAAGTAGCTTCATTTCCAAATCGCTCAATTACTTTCAACTTAGTGACACTTGGTCTGCCATCAGGGCGAACTGCCATTTTTTTAGGGTTAAGATTATTTCTACCAATCGGGTCAGAAATCACGTCATTATCCCTTGGATAATTTCCAACTAAAACGGCATGATATTTTTTTGTTAAATCATGATTTTTAATCAAATTTGCCAAATATTCATGGGTTTTATTGTTTTTAGGAATCATCAACAAACCAGAAGTATTTCTATCCAATCGATGAACAATCCCACGTCTAAATTCACCATTAACATCAGATAGATTTTGACCATATTTATAAAGCAGAGCATTTACCAATGTTCCAGAAGTTTCTATAAATGTTGGATGAGTCAACATGCCAGAAGGTTTGTTGATTACAGCCATATTTTCATCTTCCCAAACAACTTCCAAAGGAATATTTTCTGGCTCAATTGTTAAAACCTTTTCTTCTACAAGATTTTCAAATTCTATCTTGTCCCCTTCTTTTAAGGAATAAGAAGCTTTTTTTACAACCCCATTTACAGTAACTTTTCCTGATTTTATTGCAGATTGAATTTTAGACCTTGAAATACCATCATAAAGTTCCGCCAAATAAGCGTCTAATCTGGAATTATCAGCATTTTCATCAATCACAAGTAACATCTAATTATCTACCTTTATAGAATAATAAAATTACAATCAAAGCAATTACGCCAATTGTAATGAATATATCTGCAACATTAAATATAGGGAAGTTTATAAAATTCAATTGGATATAATCCCTAACATATCCTAACACAATTCTTTCGTGGCAATTACTCATTATTCCAGCACAAAGCAATGCAATAAATGAAACTGAAATATAATGAATATTTTTAATATGATGATGAACATATAAAAATAACATTGTAGTTGCAAC
Source organism: Candidatus Methanomethylophilaceae archaeon (assembly GCA_963590665.1). Lineage (GTDB taxonomy): Bacteria > Cyanobacteriota > Vampirovibrionia > Gastranaerophilales > Gastranaerophilaceae > Zag111. Next base: position 77,098 of record CAVAPR010000002.1, on the reverse strand, counting down.
AATTGAAATAATAATCAAAAATTCTCTTGCATTTTGAAGCAAACTAAATGCAGCACCAGCATTTCGCAAATAGTGTAATTGGAAAACCGCATTTGAATAATGATGTCCAGATGTAAGGTTATCAACAATTAACTTTGATGAAAACAAAGCTAAAAATAACCAAAATATAAAACAACATACTAAGAAAAAATATTTACCAATTGATTTATCCATCTTATTCCTCTACTTTTACAAAATTATTCTTTGGGATGACATTTACTCGTTTCATCACACATGCAAGCCCTGCCAAATAGACTCTAAATGTACTATCTTGAACATTTTTAGCCTTTGAAATCGCTAAAGATGCGACTGCATATTCATTCAAATTATCAGTATTTGCCTTCAATAGTCTTTCTAAAGTTTGAGTTTGTGGCAATGCTCTCAATTCACTTTTCGGGGCATTCGCAGGATAAGTCACAGGATCTCTATCAATTGCACCGATAATAAACATATCAGAGCCACCATCAACTTTAACAGTTGTTGTATAAACATCTCCAGCTGATACTTGATTAGGTGCTTGAATTTCTATATTCATAAATCTTGCATCACCATAAAGTAAAGAAGATTCATCTGTCAAAGCAGTTTCCCCTACAATGAACCATTTCCCACTATTTTTTTCAAGATAATATATCCCCGTAGATTTTGAATGAAGTTCTCCAGCGATAGGATTTGAATCCAAAGTATCAGTAATTGTTCCTGTCGCAGTTTCTTCAACACTAATAGAAGCATAATCTCCAGAAATATTGGTTGATATAATTTTTGTTTGATAAGTTAAATCATTGCAAGAATCCCAAGTATCTTTTATGCTCTTAAAATAAACTTCTTTCCCGAAGCCATCACTATTCATGTATTTATCAGAATACAAAGACTCCAAGCCTTTAATATCATGACTATTCGCATAAGACTCGTGAATTTTAAACAAATTTTTAATTTGTTTAAGTTCTTGGCGATTTTCCTTATTAACTTCTGCTCTATATGAACGGTCCGAAATCAAAGAAGCCTCAGATTTCAAAACTGTAAACGGAGTAATTAAAGCTCCCAATATCAATAACAAAACAATCTTCTTCATAACAAACAGTATAATTTAAAAACTCTAAAAATTTAATAGTTTAAACAACTGAGATACAAATTTATTAATATTTCTTAAAATAGTGTAATTCTTACCCTCAAAACGGGTTTATATATTATATACAGACAAGAGGATATACATTATGGAATTAGCATTACAAAACAGCACACAAAGTTTAGAATATAAAATTCAATCAACTATTGAAATGTTTAAACTATCAAAATTAGAAAACATGCTTTCTAATTGGTTGGAAGAAATGCCTAATAACAGCCCCGTAAATTACATCGGAGAATTGAATAAAAACGATATAATGCACTAACTTCGTGTTAAGTAATATTTAACAAAATTTTTGTATATTGGATTTTTATGCTATCATAGTACTGTTATAGAAAAAGGAAGAAAACATGAGTTTAACAGTATATTTAGGGATAGACGTTGGTTCAGTAACAACAAAACTTGCACTTGTTGATGAAACAGGTAAATACGTTGATAGTGTTATGTTGAAAACTGCTGGTAAACCAGTACTTGCAGTTCAAACAGGTTTGAATAATTTGTATTCTAAAAGATTAACAGAATACGAAGTAATGGGTGTTGGTACAACAGGTTCAGGAAGAGCCTTAGCTGGTTCACTTGTTGGCGCAGATGTTGTAAAAAATGAAATCACAGCACACGCAGTTGCCGCAAGTACAAATATCCCAGGAGTACAAACAATCCTTGAAATCGGTGGTCAAGATAGTAAAATTATTATCTTGAGAGATGGGATTGTAACAGATTTTGCAATGAATACAGTTTGTGCAGCTGGTACAGGAAGTTTCTTGGATCACCAAGCACAAAGATTAAATGTTCCAATTGAAGAATTTGGTGAAACCGCTCTTCGTTCAACAAATCCAGCTAGAATTGCTGGTCGTTGCGGGGTATTTGCAGAAAGTGACCTTATTCACAAACAACAACTTGGTTATCCTGTAGAAGATTTGTTATATGGTCTTTGCCAAGCTCTTGTAAGAAACTATTTAAGTAACTTAGCATTAGGTAAAGAATTGCTTCCTACAGTATCATTCCAAGGTGGTGTTGCAACAAATACTGGTATGGTTAAAGCTTTTGAAGAAGCACTTAATACTAAAATTGTTGTTCCAGAAAACCACCAAACAATGGGGGCTATTGGTGCAGCTCTTCTTGCAATGGAAAATCACCAATACACAGAAACACCAACTAAATTCAAAGGTTGGAATGTTGCCGATATGCACTTTACTTCAATAACTTGTGCTTGTACTGGATGCTCAAACAATTGTGAAGTTATTACAATTGTTGAAGGAATGGATCAAGTTCAACACGTTGAAAAAATTAAAGATGTAAAAGGCAATATCATCGCTCGTTGGGGCGGAACTTGTGGACGTTGGGATATAAGCTAAGGATTTCAATTATATGCAAAATTTTGGGCAAAATGCTTCTTCATTTAATACAGCGAGAACATCTATTCTAACTGAATTATCAGGTGGAAACGCTGAATTGGGAGAAGCATTTGCTCTAATTATAAATGATATGGTTATGCAAAGCGGAATTACAAATCCAAAAGCTGAACCATTTGAGGTTGTTCCGTCTTCGTGGAGAAAGCTTGCGGCAAAAGAAAACAAAACACCTGCAGACATAAAACAGTTAGATGAAACACTAAAAGAAGAAATTCAATCCTTAGCTGAGTCGTACTTATTATTCATGGCGAAAGAATCAAGAAATTTGACAGGAAAACTTGATTATAACCAATATGAAACATTTATGTTGAAATATCGTTTTGGTCACTACAACGTCATGAATAGACCTGATTATATGGTAAAAGTAAAAGCTCAACTCAAAACCGCTTTTGATAAAATTTCCGCACACGGAGAACAAACAGGTGACAGACTTATTGACAAATCAGATATGGCAGCTTTTGTTTATGCAATTACCACAAAATCAAGAAGAGATGAAAACAATAATTTCTTAGGGTTTGAAATCAACGGAATTATTGAACCAGAAGAATATGCCGTATCGGAAAAGCAATTATTTGAAAATGAAGACAATTTATTTTCAGTAAAACTAAGAACTGCGTATAAAATTTTAAATAACACATTATAAAAAGGGGAAATAGATGAAAAAGATTTTTGTTTCGTTGTTTTTATTATTAGCATTTGGCTTAGGTCAAAAAGCATTTTCATTTGAGAATATTACAACAATAGATGAAACTTCAGATAAACAAATTGAAGCTGTTGAACCAGAAACTAAAGTTGCGCCTCTACAAGCTGAAATCACCTTTGATTGGTTAACTTTAGACCAAAGCCAAAGAGATGAAAATATTGAAAAATATAAAAATCTTCTATTTGAAAATAATTCAAGCAAAATTTATTTTGGTAAAGACGAATTTAAAAAAGAGTTTGCAAAATATTATAAAGACAGAGATTTCAAACATCACTATATGCTAACAAATAACGGAGTGACAGAAGATGAAGATGCAAAATATTGCGCATTCTATTTCAAAAAGGGAACTCTTGTAATGTACGCAATTCAATACAAAAATAATCCAACAAATGCATTTTACTATTCTGCATTTGGCAAATTATACTATACAGACTTGATGTCAAAAGAATATCCAAACTATCCATATACATCAATGCAATACGATAGAAAAGGACAATTAAAAAGTGCAATCTATTTCTTGTCAAAAGATATGCAATACATGTTTGGACCAGACAAAGAATTTCAAGGAATTTGGTACAAAGATAAGATGTATGACAAAAATGGTAAACAAACCCTAACAAGAAGTAATTGGTAAAATTATTTAATTAAACAAAAAGGGCTATGCTCTTTTGCATAAACAATTTCGACATCCTCTCCGATTAGTTTTTCAAACACGGGGAGGATTAAAATTTCTGACTCAAAGTGTCCAATATCATAAACAACAATTTCACTATCCAATGCCATATGGAATTTCAAATCTCCAGTCACAAGACAATCTGCACCAAGCTCTTTTGCATCTTTGATAAATTCTGAACCACTACCAGCACAAAAAGCAATCTTTTTAAGAACTTTTATATTTTTATTGTTTACTAATCTTCCATTTGGAGAAATTTTAGATAATTTCTTTGAAAAATCTTCAACTGAAATACCATCAAGAATTTCAACCATTCGCAAAAATTCATGCTCAATAGGAATTTTATATTCTTCTAAACCTAAAGTGCTTATAATCGTGTCAGTTGTTCCGCCATTTGCTTTATCCATATTTGTATGAGCAGAATATACATTCAATTTTGGTTGAAAATTTTCATTCACTACACAAGTAGGAAATGGCAAACAAAATATTGGATGATGAGAAACAACTATATCACAACCTTCATCCAATGCTTGGCGAAAAACATCTTCAGTAGGGGTCAAACACAACATAAGTTTTGAAACATCATTTTTCGAATAATTATCAATCACCCAACCAGAAGCATCCCAACTTTCAGCTGTTTCTAGGGGGGCAAATTTTTCTATTCGTTTTGAAATTTCATACTTATCCATTAGTCAAAAACCTTTTATTCTGTTATAAATTCTAAAATTTTTCTTGCAATAACTCTTTTTGAGGACTTTTCAATTTTATTCATTCCGCCATTTTTATCCAAAATTGTAACCTCATTATCATCAGAAGAAAAACCAATATCCTTGCGAGAAATATCATTAGCAACCAAGAAATCACAACCTTTTTTAGCAATTTTTGCTTTCGCATTTTCTAACAAATTTTCACTCTCTGCACAAAAACCAACAATTGTACAAGTTGAAGAATCTTTTGCCTTTCTCTCGCATAAACCTTGCAAAATATCAGGATTTTTTTCAAGTTCAAGAGTGATACTATCCTCTGAACCTTTTTTCATCTTTTGTTCGGAATAATTTTTTACTCGATAATCCGCTACCGCAGCAGCCATAATAATAATATCCGCAGAATCAAATTCATTATTCACAGCATTTTGCATATCAATTGCAGATTTAACCTTAACTATTTTATAAGGGGTCTCAAAATCTTTTGTTGTAATCAACACAACCTCTGCCCCCATATCTCGAGCACAATCAGCAATCGCTTTTCCCATTTTGCCAGATGAATAATTTGAGATATAGCGAACTGGGTCAATATCTTCTATCGTTCCCCCAGAAGTTATTACAACTTTTTTACCTTTTAATTTTTGAGAATAACTTAAACCTTCAACCGTTGCATTAAAAATTTTATCTAAAGAACAAAGGCGACCTTTGCCTAAGTATCCACAAGCCAAAAAACCACTTTCTGGCTCTAATATTTCAATCCCTCTTGCTTTAAGTTTCAATAAATTGTCTTGGATAGTAGGATTATTCCACATATTACAATTCATAGCGGGAGCTATAATCATTTTTTTAGAAAAAGCACAAGCTATGGATGTTAACAAATTATCAGCAATTCCTTGAGCAATTTTAGAAATTGTATTTGCTGTAGCTGGCGCTATAACCATAATATCTGCTTCATCAGCTAACGAAATATGCTCGGGCTTCCAATTTTTCACATCAAATTCTTCTATATAAACCTCATTTTGACTTAAATTTTGCAGAGTTAATTTTGTTACAAAATTTAAGGAATTAGGAGTACAAACAACTCTAACATTTGCGCCACTTTTTTTGAACTTTCTTATAAGTTCGCAAATTTTATATGCCGCAATTCCACCAGTTATACCTATTAAAATTGTTTTATTGTTTAATTCCACAATTTCCTTCTTTCTTTTGAGTTAAGGAAACAAAATTATTTTTCTAATTCTTTTCTTGTAATACTTTCAACTTCTGCAATTGCTCGTTCCAAATCATCATTCACAACAACATAATCGTACTGCTTAGAACGTTCCAATTCCATTTTCACAAGATTTAATCTTTTTTGAATCGTTTCTTCGTCTTCAGTGTGACGACCTCTCAAACGATGTTCTAATTCTTCAATACTTGGCGGAGCAATAAAAATCAAAACAGCCTCTGGCATTTTTTTCTTAACTTGTAATGCGCCTTGAGTTTCAATCTCAAGAATAATATTCATACCTTCTTCAAATTTTTGATTGATATATTTTTGCTTTGTCCCATAGAAATTTCCCGCAAACTGAGCATATTCTAAGAACTTATCTTTTTTAATACAATCTTGAAAATCTTCTGGAGTTAAGAAAAAATAATTTACCCCATCAACTTCTCCAGGGCGAGGTTTCCTTGTTGTACAAGAAACAGACAGCATAAAGTCTTTAGAATTTCTTGCCATAAATTCTTTTAAAACGGTGCCTTTTCCAACACCAGAACATCCTGAAATTACAAATAATTTTTTATTCATAGATTGATTATACAATGAAGATAAAAAAATAAAAAAGAAATTTTTTACCACGGATAATCTTTACTTATTTGCCAACCATCTCTCTGAATTAATGCTCCACACCACATACCATTACCTTCTTTATTACACTGATAATTATATTGAGCAGGTCCGTTTTTCAATTCTTCTCTAGTCTTTAATGTAAAAGTGCCATTGTCATATTCTCTATCATTATACTGGTTAAATTGAACTCCAAATTCTGGATATATCATTAAATAAAACGCATCTCGACCCATACGATTTGGGCGACTATTGTAACCATTCAAATCAATAAGAACATCTATACGCCCCTTAATACCAGAAGGAGCAAATAATTGAACACCAGAAAGCAAAGTATAAGAATAACCACCAGATGCAATTACAGACAAAAGAACTTCTTTTCTTTTACCATCAGGATACAAATAAGAAATAGTGTGTCCATTTAATCTTTTAGAACTTATTTTTAAATATGGGGCAATATAATTATCAAAACCTTCTTGGCTATTAGAAATATCCCAACTTCCCAAATCTCCATTCTCTTCTTCCGATAATCTAACAGCATTGGCAATTATAGAATAAGTATCTTTTAATTTAGTAACAGTTTCTCTCTGCTGATATTTTGTAATCAAAGAAGGAATTGTTATAGCTGCTACAACCCCTATGATACCTAAAGTTATTAGAACTTCTGCCAAAGTGAACGCTTTTTTCTTCATAAAATCTCCTCGTGTTATACCACCTATAGGTGGTAGTGAATATGAATTATATATAACACAATATTTTCTATGGAGCAAGATTTTATAGAAAAGAATAAATATTTAAAGCTATTAGGAGAGAGAATTAGACAATTCCGTCAAGCAAAAGGAATCTCACAAGAAGAGCTTGCTTTCAAAATCAATTCTGCAAGGAACTTTATAGGGTGCATTGAACGAGGAGAAAAAGCTCCATCTATTTATATCTTATACAAAATCGCCACTATTTTAGGTGTTTCCATAGAAAATTTAACAAAAATTTTTTAAACTTTTTAGATGAATAAATTATTACAGAACTATGATACATTCATTTTGCAGGGTTAAAGTACCAGATACTTCCACTTGGCACGCAATTTAATGAAGAAATTGACCAAGAAAGGAGGTAATAACTATGATTGACAAATTAATAATGCTATCACTAGCGTTATCAATACTAGCAATAGCATTAAAATTAAACCAATTGTAGGGTATGAAGAGAACTCTTAACAGTCCGCTAAGCTTGTTAGGAGTTCACCCTGCACATATATTATTTACGATTTTTTACACCTTGTCAACCCTACATAATTAATTATTAATCCAATAATTAATTTTTCCTTAATTTTATTAATTTTTCACAAAATCCGTTATATAAATGTATTGTAAATGTTATAGATGTTAGGTAAAGGAGAGGATATTATGATTAAACCATTAGGCGAAAGAATTGTTATTAAAGTTGTTGAAGAAACTGAACAAACTTCTGGTGGAATTTTTATTCCAGATAGCGCTAAAGAAAAACCTCAAAAAGGTGAAGTTGTTGCAGTTGGTCTTGGTAAAATGAACGACAAAGGCGAAAGAGAACCTATGGACGTTAAAGTTGGAGATACAATTCTTTATGCTAAGTACGCTGGTACTGACGTAAAAGTTGATGGAACTGAATATAAAATTCTTTCTATCAAAGATGCTTTAGCAGTAATTGAATAATTATAAAAAAGTTTTTAAAAGGAGATATAAAATGGCAAAACGTATTATTTTTGACGAAGAAGCTAGAAAAGCTCTTCTTAAAGGTATTGATGCAGTAGCTGATGCCGTTAAAGTTACACTTGGACCAAAAGGAAGAAACGTAATTTTGACTAAAAAATTCGGCGCACCTCAAATCGTTAATGATGGTGTAACTATTGCAAAAGAAATTGAATTGAAAGATGCTTTGGAAAACTCTGGAGCACAATTATTAAAAGAAGTTTCATCTAAAACAAATGACGTTGCAGGTGATGGTACAACAACTGCTTCTGTTTTGGCTCAAGCAATTGTTCGTGAAGGTTTGAAAAACTTAACTGCAGGTGCTAACCCAATGTCTATGAAACGTGGTATTGATAGAGCTGTTGATGCAGCTGTTGAAAAAATCAAAGCTATGTCTAGACCTGTTAATACTAAAGCAGAAATTGCACAAGTTGCAGCTATTTCAGCTGGTAACAACAAAGAAATCGGTGAACTTATTGCAGAAGCAATGGAAAAAGTTGGTCACGATGGTGTTATCACTGTTGAAGAATCAAAATCTTTCGGTACTAACTTAAAAGTTGTTGAAGGTATGCAATTTGACAAAGGTTACATTTCACCTTACTTCGTAACAGATCCAGAAAGAATGGAAGCTGTATTAGAAGATGCTTATGTATTCTGCTGCAACAAGAAAATCAACTTGATTTCAGACTTAGTTCCATTACTAGAACAAGTTGCTCGTGATGGCAAATCATTATTGTTGATTGCAGAAGATGTTGAAGGTGAAGCTCTTGCAACATTAGTTGTAAACACAATGAGAAAAGTATTGAGAGCTGTAGCTGTTAAAGCTCCAGGATTTGGTGATAGAAGAAAAGCTATGCTTGAAGATATTGCTATCTTGACTGGTGGCGAAATGTTTACTGAAGAACTTGGCATTAAGTTGGAAAATGTTACAACTCAAATGTTAGGTAAAGCAAAACGTGTTACTGTTTCTAAGGATGAAACAACTATCGTAGTTGGAGATGAAACAAAAGCCGCTGTTCAAGAAAGAATCCACTTAATCAAGAACCAAATTGCTGCTTCTGATTCTGAATACGATAAAGAAAAATTACAAGAAAGAGCTGCTAAGTTATCTGGTGGTGTTGCAGTAATCGAAGTTGGAGCTGCTTCTGAAGTTGAATTAAAAGAAAGAAAACTTAGAATTGAAGATGCGTTGAATGCTACTAGAGCTGCAAACGAAGAAGGTATTGTTCCTGGTGGTGGTGTTGCTCTATTGAGAGTTCAACAAGAATTAAATTCTAAATTAGATTCAATGGATTTTGAATCAGATGATGAAAAAGTTGGTTTTAAAATCTTAACTGCAGCATTGGATGTACCTCTTAGAGCAATTGCTCGCAACGCAGGTGCTAAAGCTGATGTAGTTGTTGATTGCGTTCTTGAAAAAGATGGTGCTTATGGCTACGATGCGTTAAACAGCAAATATGTTGATATGTTCCAAGCTGGTGTTGTTGACCCTGCAAAAGTAACTAGATCAGCATTGATTAACGCTGCATCTGTAGGTTCAATGTTATTAACAACTGAAGCTGCTGTTGTAGATATTCCAGAAGAAAAACCAGCTGCTCCTGATATGTCAGCTATGGCAGGCATGGGCGGCATGGGAGGAATGATGTAAAAATTTCTACGGAATTTGTTTTCCGTTAATTTTTACGAATGACTCGAAAGTGTGCTAGAAAAAGGGGAGAATGAATATTCTCTCCTTTTTTGTAGCCGTTCTAAGCCGTCGTGCAACGTAAGTTGCCCAGACGGGAGGAGGAATGATGTAAAAATTATTACATCAAATCTTTTCAGTCTTTATAGATAATGAAACGAGTGGTTATAATATAGCCACTCGTTTTTATTTATAATAATTCACAATTTTTAAAATGTAGGCAATTATTTCCCTTAAAAATCCTTTAATTATATAAGGGGAAAATAAAATGCCAATTACACCAGCATTATTGAGAAAAATACAAATTCCAGAAGTTGGAAGACTTGCAGACTATGTTATCCAAAACAATAAGCATATTTCTCCAAAATTCCTATCTCAGGAATTTTTAACAATGCAAAGCAAATATGCCGACAGATATTATGACTCATTTTGTCATGATGCAGATGTGATGGCAAAATGCCTTGAAAGAGGTAAAAATTCCGAACTTCCTGGGATTATTTATAGTGCAATGTGTAAATTGACAGAACGTTTTCCTCGCCAACTAGAATATTTTGCTCAAAAAGGTTATCAAGTCGCAGAACGCAACGGGGATTATATCCACATGATGGCAAGATTAAATGACTTGCACTGCGTATATAAAAATAAACCCGACAAATTGATGCAATACATTGATGTTTTATATGGACAGGAACGATGCTTAAAAGAGCTTTGCTATAATTATGACAATGCCGTTGCAACTTTCCGTTCTGTATCACGAAAACCCGCACCTAAAGAATCTTATTACTTGATGCTTGCGAATACTCAAACCGAATTAGCAAAACTTATCCGCAGAAAACATCCCGACCAAGCAGAAAGAAAATTACTCTCTGCAAGAAACATTTATTCTAGAGATAAAATTGAAAGTCCTGAACGAAATCAAGCAAGTATAAAATATATTGATATGCAGCTAAAAAAAATCAACTTGATAAGACTTATTCAAGAAAGTTAACTTAAATATTTTTAACATGTACAAGAAATGAACTTTCCTTTTGTGTAATATAATTATATAAAAGAGGAAAAATTATGCCTGTAACTTCAAGAGAAACCAGAAAAAAAGTAGATGAAACCCTAATTCCACAAAACTTGGAAGCAGAGGAAGCTGTTCTTGGGGCAATATTAGTAAATCCAGAAACATTAGCAAAAGTTTCTGATACTCTTTTGCCTAAAAGTTTTTATAAACCAGCTCATAGATATATTTATGAAGCAATGCTTCAACTTTTCAATAATAACGACAATATTGATATTGTATCTGTTTCAGATGTTTTAAACTACAATGGGAAATTAGAATCTGTAGGCGGAAGAGCTTACATTAACGACTTAGTTGAAAATACTATTACAACTTCAAATATCGCTTACTACGCAAAAATTATTCAAGAAAAAGCCGTTAAAAGAGCTTTAATCAATGCGGGTTCTGAAATTGTAAGTAAGGGCTATGACCTAGAACCAAGTGACCGTTCATTAGAGCAAGCAGAAAAACTTATTTTTGATATTGGTTCAAGCAAAGCTACAACAGACTTGAAACACGTAAAAGACCTAGTTCTTGATACTTGGGACAATATTGAATACAGATTTAATCATAAAGACGAATTATCAGGATTGAGAACAGATTTTACAGAACTTGATAACATGATGAGTGGATTGCACCGTTCAGACTTGATAATCTTGGCAGCTCGTCCTGCGATGGGAAAAACAGCATTCGCACTAAACATTGCGCAAAACGTTGCGATTAAAGAACAAGTTCCTGTTTGTATATTTTCTCTTGAAATGTCAGCATCACAGTTGGTACAGAGAATGTTGTGTTCTTATGCCGAAGTTGATGCTCAAAGATTAAAAACAGGAAATATGTTACAACAAGATTTAGATAAACTTGCAATGGCTATGAATGATTTCAGCCAAGCACCAATCTATATTGATGATACTAGCGGATGTACATTAACTGATATTAGAACAAAATGTAGAAGATTAAAAACTCAACAAAAAGACTTGGGCTTAATCGTAATCGACTACTTGCAGTTGATGGAAGGCGGAGGAAAAGACGACCGTTTGCAACAGATTTCAGCCATTTCAAGAGGTTTGAAAATTCTAGCAAAAGAACTTGATGTTCCAATTATCACATTGTCACAGTTATCTCGTGCAGTTGAAGGTCGTAACGACAAACGCCCAATGCTTTCAGACTTGCGTGAATCTGGTTCTATCGAACAAGACGCCGATATTGTAATGTTTATTTATCGTGAAGATTACTATAACAAGGGTGAATCCGAAGAAGAAGAAAACGTTAAGGCTTCTTCAAAAGGATTATCAGAAATTATTATTGCAAAACACAGAAACGGTCCTGTTGGAACTGTTAAATTGTTATTCCAAGGCAATATTACAAAATTCAAGAACCCTATTGATACAGCATTTGACGATTTTTAATATTTAATATACTGATACTTGTTGATATTTATTTTCATACTGCTATAATAGCTGGTATGAGAATAGAAACTGAGAAAAAATTTGCCGCAGGATTATCAATATTTTCTAATTCTGTAATAATTATTTTAAAACTGATAGCTGGTCACATTTCTGGGAGTATCAGTATCATTTCAGAAGCAATTCACTCTCTAAGTGACTTTTTGGCATCAGTTTTGACTTTTTTCTCTGTTATGAAATCATCTGAGCCAGCAGACAAAAAACACCCCTTTGGACATGGCAAATATGAAGACATGTCAGGATTTATTGAAGGGGGCTTAATTATTTTCGCTGCGGGATTTATTGTTGTTGAAGCATTGAAGAAAATTATAAATCCGTCAGCAACAACGGTTGATACTACACTTGGTTTAATTGTAATGGGAATTTCCGTTGCTGCGAATATACTTGTTAGTTCGGTATTATTTAAGGTCGCAAAAGATTCAGATTCGGTATCTCTTCATGCCGATGCTGAACACTTGAGAACAGATGTTCTTTCTTCTCTTGGAGTATTTTTAGGCTTATTACTAATCAAAATTACTGGAATACATCTATTAGACCCAATAATTGCAATAATTGTTGCGATTATTATTTTCAAAGCGGGATTTGCAATATCAATAAGCACAATGAATAATTTACTTGATTGCTCATTACCAGAATGCGACTTAAACATCATCCGCCAAATACTTGAAGCGTTCAAGGTCAAAGGCATTACAGGATATAAAGATTTAAGAGCAAGAAGACTCGGACCTCAAAAAAGCATTGAAGTAACATTGTTATTTTCAAAAGATATGACCATTTGCAATTGTCATTCAATTTGCGATTCAATTGAAAAAGAATTGAAAGCAAAACTTGGAGATGTAACATCTAGTATCCACTTAGAACCAGATACGTTGACTACTCCAAAGACATCAAATATTTAACCATTTTTCTCAAATCTTTATTCCAAGAAGAGTTCCACTTCTTCTGGATTATATCTGCTGGAGATAACCCTTTAAATGTCAATTCTTTTAGTGGTTGAAGAAATAACTCTTCTCCAGTTTGAGAATTTTTTAAAGATTTTTCTGCAATATTTATAATTTCTTTTGCATAATCCACAACCTTACATTTTTTAATATTAGCTTGGAGGGCGAGTTTTGGAACATTATAACGAAGTTCTGATAAATCTTTATACTGTAAATGTTTTAATAATTCTTCGCACTCATCCATTGCAATATTGTCGTACAAAATACCTTTATATATTGCTAAAATTGCATATTTCAAATCTCCAGAAACACAGTCATGATTGCGAATTTCTATAAAATTACGCATTCTAACTTCTGGGAAATAGAGATTAGCTTGCAATTCATAATCCTCAATTGTTGGATATTCACCCATAAAACCCGTTCTCATAAACTCTTCAAAAGTAATATCACCGTTAAGCTCAACTGCTCCAACATTACGCTGAATAAATATCATTGGAGTTTTCATTATGCAATCTATATATTCTTCAAAAGAAAATTCTTCACTAATTTTACCCGCAAATCCACATCTATCATTATCAGTGTTAATCCAACTCAAACCACGGAATGTTTTATATCCCGTATCAACTCCGCCACGAATTGGAGAATTTGCAAACATTGCTGTCATGAATGGAGATAATTTATTAGCCAGTTTAAATTTTCGCATAGCATCTTCTTCTGACTTGAAATCAATACAACATTGAATACCTGCGGTTTCTCTCATCATTACATCTGATAAAATACCCCAAAGATAATTTGCCATAATTCTATATCTTTTCTTTGGAATAAGATTAATTGATTTATGAGTTGAATAAGGAGAAACACCATAATTAAGCAGTAAAGTATTTCGACCTTCTAAAATTTCATTTATTACGCTATTTATTTTTTCAATTTTTGTTTTCAATTGAAATATATTTAGTTGGGGTTCTGCACTAATTTCCACCTGACACCCTGGTTCAAGAGTAATTGTGTCATGATTTTTTTTCAAACCGATAATATTTCTATCATCATAGATATAATCCCAAGTTGCTTCTTTTGCAAATTCTTCTAAAAAACTTTTTACCCCATATTCACTCCAATAATCAACCGCCTTAAATGAAGTGGCTGAAATCGGTAAACGTTCATACTCCATTCCAATTTTAAAATCTTCTGGTTTGGTATAACCCTTAGTATAAAGCTTTAAAATATCTTCTTTTTGCAATCTTTGTTGTTCAACTTTGACCATATTATCCCCTTCATTCAGTATTTTATTATAACAATATTTAAAATATCAAATAAAACTTTGTAAACATTTATCCATGTGTGGTATTATTATTAGTAAGATGAATTACTTCGATAGAGCAAGATACTTTAGAACTAAAAAAAGATTAGGACAAAACTTCCTTGTAGATGGGGAAGTCATTCAAGATATAATTGATTTTGCAAATATCAAACCAGAGGATACGATTGTGGAAATTGGCCCTGGAGTTGGATTTGTAACAGAACAACTTGTTAAATATGCTAAAAAGGTTATTGTAATTGAGCTTGATGAAGAAGCGATTGAAGAGTTGAAAAAACTTGATGCACCTAATTTAGAAATCATTCATAATGACGTTTTGAAAACAGATTTATCATCTTTAACAGAAGATAAATTCAAAGTTGTTGCAAATATTCCATATTATATTACCAGCCCGATTATTGCCCACCTGTTGGGAGAAATTGATGACTTGAACAACAAAAATAGAAACAAAATTAAAGACATTATTCTTATGGTTCAAGAAGAAGTAGCAAGAAGAATGGTTGCGACTCCAGATTCAGCAAGCAAACAATATGGACTATTAACAATTCTTTCTCAATTCTGGGCAGATGTAAAAATTTTGCGCCTCGTTGGAAGAAAATCTTTCTATCCAGCTCCAAAGGTAAATTCTGCACTCGTAAAACTAGATGTTAGAACAGAACCCAAATTAAAACTATCTGATTATTCATATTTTAGAAGAGTTATAAAAGCTGGATTTGCTCAACGCCGTAAAAATATTAAAAATTGCCTTCTTAATGGGGGCTTTTTAAAAGAACACATTTCAAAAGCTCTTTCTAATCTTGGAATAGATGAAAATATCCGAGGAGAAAAACTTTCAATCGAAAAATTTGGAGAGTTGTCAGAAGAATTACTAAAAGTATCTAAAGGGTAATTATGCAAAGTATAAAAGTTCAATGTCCAGCTAAAATCAATTTAACTTTAAAAGTTATCAACAAAAGAGAAGATGGATTTCACAATATCGAAAGCATAATGCAAACAATCAACTTGTTTGATTATTTGACAATCTCAATTGAAGATAGTTCAGAAAATCAAATTTTACTAAGTGGAAATAACCACGAAATCCCATATAATGAAAAAAATCTAGTTTATAAAGCTGGGATACTTTACCTTGAAAATACAGGAATAAAAAATAAAAAAATTACTGTTTATATAGACAAAAACATTCCTGTTTCAGCGGGACTTGCTGGAGGAAGCACAAATGCTGCAGGCATGCTTTTTGGATTAAATAAACTTTGCAATGAAAAATTATCTGAACATGAACTCCACAAACTATGCGCCCAATTAGGTTCAGACTTGAATTTTTGTTTAGCTGGGGGCTGTATGATGACAAAAGGGAGAGGGGAAATCCTTGAACCTTCAGAATATAAACATTTTGAAGTTAATTTAATTAAACCAATAAACTTGGGAATTTCAGCAAAAGAAGCCTATACAAAATTTGCAGAAAAAAATGCAAAAAAGGAAACGGGCAGAGAAAATTTTGTTAATGACCTAGAATGGGCTGTAATAAATGATTATCCAGAATTGCAACATATAAAAACAAAATACCCAAAATCAATAATGACAGGATCTGGCTCAACTTATTATTCTTTAGAAGAACATTTTGAAGAAGAACCTAATTATTGGGTTAAAAATAATTTAGAAACAATAAACTACGGAGTTAAAGTTATATAATTCGCTCTTGTATCAATCCCAAAAATTTGATAAAATTCTTTTATGGAAGATATTGTTGAAAAATTAAAAGAATTTGGTTTCAACTCTTATGAAGCTAAAGTTTATATTGCGCTTTTGAAAAAATATCCAGCTACAGGCTATGAAGTTTCACAAATCGCAGATATTCCACAATCCAGAGCCTATGATGCCCTAAAATCACTCGTAGCTTCAAAAGTTGCATTTTCAACAGATTCAAAACCTCAAAAATACACCCCCATATCTCCAAAAGAATTAACTCAACGATATAAAAGAAAAATGACTTCAACTATTGAATATCTAGAGAAAAAATTGCCTGATGTTCGAGAAGATTACAGCGAGCCAATCCACATGGTTGGAGATTATGAAAAGATTTTAAACAAACTAAAAGAAGTTATCAAAAATGCCAAACATTCTATTTATATAGAAGTTTGGTCAAAAGACTTTAAACACCTAGATTCAGAACTTTCTAACGCTTATGACAGAGGCGTTGATATAAAAATTGTTGGATATGATAATCTTTTTGCACCGTATGGGTTGATATATTCTCATGATGGAGGAAAAGAAATTGAATACTCAATTGGAAGCAGATTAATTTATCTTGTATCTGACGATATTGAAAGTGTTTTTGGAAGAATTGAAAACCAAGTTGTCTGGACAAAGAATGAAGATATTGCATTTTTGTTAAAAGAATTTATTGTTCACGATATGTATCTTTTAGATGTAAATAAACAATTCCCTGAACAATTGAAATATTTCTATGGAGCTGGATTTAAAAAGCTTAAAGATAAAATTTTATCCAAAAATTCAATATATAAAATTCATTAGAGCATGCTTATTTTTTAATAATTATTTACTTTTAAATTCCACTTTTAAGATTTATAATAAAGTGTATATTGAACATGTATTTTGGGAGAAGAAAAGGGATAAAACAGATGGAAGGATATAGTTTCGAGATAATTACTGGACCAATGAGTTGCGGGAAAACAGAAGAATTATTGCGCAGAATTAGAAGATGTATCATTGCAAAACGCAAGGTAAAAGTTATCTCTCCAGATGTTGATACTCGTTCAAAAGGTGATTATATTGAATCTAGAAATGGGCTTTGGCTTGATGCAATCAAGGTTAAGCATTCAGTTCAAATTTTGAGCCTTGTAAGAGATGCAGAAGTTGTAGCAATTGATGAATTACAATTTTTCGATTCCAATATTGTTAAAGTAATCACACAATTGATGAATGAAGGCAAAAAAGTTATCGGTACGGGTTTAGAACTAGATTTTAAAGCAGAACCATTTGGTTCAATGCCAGAGTTGATGTGTATTGCAACTCAAGTCGATAAACTTCATGCGGTATGTATGAAATGTGGTTGCGAGCATGCAACAAGAACTCAAAGGCTAATTGATGGAAAACCAGCGGATAAAAATTCTCCGCTTATTATGATTGGTGGAGATGAAACATACGAAGCAAGATGTATCAAATGCTATGAGCTTCCAAATGCTCACCCTGAATTGAACAAAGGATTTAGGCTTTTGCAATTTGATCATAGATAAGATTTATACAGTATTCAAATGAATGTGGAATGTAAAATTTCACATTTTTTTTTATATGTGATAATATATGCGTAGTAATAATTCTAAAAGACGGAAACTTTTTATCAATTATTTCGTCTTAGTGATAAGAAGGAATTATTGGAGGTTTTAATAAGAATGAGAAAAGTTGCAAAAAAATGCGTTATAACTCTTGGATTGTTTCTTGCAATGTTTGGCTGGGTAGTACAATCAAATGTCCAAGCATCAACCCCTGTTGAATTGTATGACAATGTTTGGAGATTAATTAACACCAAATATGTTGACCAAACAAATAATGAACAAAATTGGGCAGCTTGGCGCCACAAATACGATAACGCAATTAGAACAGACGAAGATGCTTATGTTGCAATCGATACAATGGTTGCAAGTTTGAATGACCCATACACAAAATTTTTAAACCCTAAAGAATTTGCAGATGAAACTGGCTCAATTAAAGGTTCTTTAAAGGGTATTGGGATTCAAATTGGAGTAAAAGATGGTAAGTTGATGGTTATTGCGCCAATTGAAGATACTCCAGCAGAAAAAGCAGGACTAAAAGCAGATGATGAAATTCTATCAATTGATGGCAAGAGTACAAAAGGTATAACGGTTGATAAAGCTGCAGACCAAATTCGAGGAGAAGAAGGAACTCAAGTAACTTTACTCATCAAACGTAAAGATGCTGAGCCTAAAGAATACACTATCACTCGTGCAGAAATAGAAATCAAATCTGTTTCTCAAAAAGTACCAGAAAATGTAACAATGCCAAATGACATCAGTTATATTAGGCTAAGTTCTTTCATCAGCAGAAATGCCGCAAAAGAATTTGCAGATATTTTATCAAATTCACCAAACAAAAAAGCGTTCATTGTTGACTTGCGTTCAAACCCTGGAGGATTATTGAGTAATGCAATTTATATCTCAGACATGTTCCTTGATGGGGGAGCAATCGTAAGTACTGTTGACCGTGATGGATATAAAGAAACACAAAAAGCGACTAGAGGAGTTTTGACAACTAAACCAGTAGTTATTCTACTCAACAAAGGTTCAGCTTCAGCAAGTGAAATCTTCTCTGGAGCAATGAAAGACAACAAACGAGCAGTCTTAGTTGGTACACAATCTTTTGGTAAAGGGTTAGTACAAGAAATTAACAAACTTCCAAATAATTCTGGTATCAACATCACAATTCAAAAGTATTTGACTCCAAACGGGACAGATATTCACAAAAAAGGAATTACTCCTGACGTTGTTGTTGAATTAACAGATGAAAATATTAAAAACAAAGATGATGTCCAATTGAAAAAAGCAATTGAAGTTGCTCAAAGCCTTTCAAAAGGAACATACGTAGTACAAAAATAAGTAAAAATATGATATAGAAAAGCTAAAGCAGTTCTTAATTGAACTGCTTTTTATTTTGGCAAAGTTACTTAAAAATTATAAATTCGTCTAATCGTATTAGAAAAATTTCCCCAAACTCTATAAAAGGTTGATTTAATTTTAACCAAAATTTGAAATAATAAAAATGTTATCACCTTTAGAGGATTTGAAGAGATGAACTTACACGAACAATGTTTACTTCGATATTTAACTCACCCTGACGAGTTATCTTACGCAACAGAAATTTTAAAACTAAACAACAAAATACTTGAACAAAAGTTCGTAGTAAAAAACATCCTTGCGAATATGTCCTTGTTAAATTATACTGAAAAAGTAAAGTAACAAGGTTGGATTTATGCTAAAAAAATTTTTATATACATTGTGGATTTCAGTTTTTGCGGTGCTTCTATTTTTCAGTATAAAAAATGGAAGCTTTTTGACTTTTATAAACTCAATGGAAAATCGAACTTTTGATATTCGTCAAAATTTGATTGCAAATTCTGGAGTTAGACATCACAACAAAGATATTGTAATCGTTGCAATTGACGATGGAAGTTACGAATACGTCTTGGATAACTACGGGGAATGGCCTCTTCAAAGAGATGCCTATGCCCAAATGGTTGATTATATTGAAGCTCAACATCCAAAGATGATTGTATTTGATTTAATGTTTGTAAAATCTATGAAAAGTGGAGTTCAAGCAGATAATGCATTAATAAATGTTTTCAAAAAATATGATAACGTCTATACCTCAATGAACCTTGATAACCAGCAGGATGATTTGAGGATTCCACCACAAATTCCAAACAAATTAAGCATTAATTCAAATTCAAAATCCTTAAACCCTATTGAATATTCAAATTGTAGAGTTATTTTGCAAGGTATTTTAGATGCAACATCAAATATTGGAATGATAAATGTTTCTCGCTCTGATGATGGTGTTTTGCGTAAAATGCCATTATACTTAAAGTATCAAGACAAATACTATCCTCAATTAGGCTACAAAGTTGGACTTGATTACACAAACGGCAATCTAAAAAACATTCAACCAGATGATGAAGCAAGTGTAATTTTAAACTGGTATGGACCTTCTGGAACTTTTGAGCATATCCCAATGTACAAAATTCTTAAAGCAGCAGAAGGGAAAAAACAAGCAAACTACAACTTCCAAAACAAAGTTGTATATTTTGGAGCAACAGCCGCAAGTTTATTTGATATAAAAACTATCCCTGTTGATAAAGTCTATCCAGGAGTTGAAGTTCAAACAACATACTTAAACAACTTGATTGACGGAAGTTTAATCAAAAAATGTCCAGAATCCATAAATATTCTTGCAGGGTTAATTTTGGCACTACTGACAGTAATTTTTGTACTTAGAGTAAAATCCATGCCTGTTGCATTTGGGTTGTCAATGACGATGTCAGCATTTTACGTTGTTTTAGCGTATGAACTAATGAGGTATCAATACTATTGGATAAAAATAGTATCTCCACTATCTTTTGCCCTATTTGCATTCATAATTGCAGTAATTATCAAATATTTAATTAAATCAAGAGATTTTGATACACAATACAAACTAGCAACAACAGATGGCTTAACAGAATTATATAACCACAGATATTTCCAAGAACAAATGCAAAGATATGTTTCTCACGCAATGCGATATGAAACACCATTTTCACTAATAATCATTGATATTGACTTCTTTAAAAAGTTCAATGACAACTATGGTCACCAATCTGGAGATGCAGTGTTAAGACAAGTTGCAATGACATTAAAGAAAAATGTAAGAGCGACCGATATAGTATGTAGATATGGCGGGGAAGAAATGAGTATTATTCTTCCTAATACAAAACAAGAAGAAGCTATCTCAATTGCACAAAAACTTTGTACAATGGTTGCATCTAAAAAGATGAAACTAAGTAACGGCAGAGAAAGCAATGTGACAATCAGCTTAGGAGTTTCAACATTTGGAGATGAAGATGGAAATACTCCAGCAAAAATCATTGAATCTGCGGACAAAAGACTATACCACGCAAAAGAAAACGGAAGAAACCGTGTTAACTAAACCTTATGAATATAGATTTCTTAGACAAAATAGTTACAATTAAAGATATTCCTAAAGAAAGCCCATTTGAACCTTGCTTAATAGAAAATAGCGAAAAACAAATTGGTGAAATTTGTTCGTTTTTACAATCTGATAATAAACTACTTTTGGTTAATGGTTTCAAAGGAACTGGAAAAACTTCTATAGTTAAATTTGTTTCTACCTTCTTAAGTGAAAAAACATTAGTTCTAAAATATAATTGTTTTGAAACAACTATTCTAGATGATATGTTATTGTCATTTTTTGAAACATTTCGGAACTATACTCTTATGGGAAAAATTGTTCCACCAAGAATTAAAACAGAAAATTTTACGCAAAAAATAAATTCTTATTTCAACACAATACATTCTCCAATTGTCATAATACTAGATTCATTTGAAGAAATTTTAAAAAATAATAAATCTGAAATTTTGAGTTTTATAAAACATCTTTTGAAGCTCCCAAATGTAAAAATTATAATAACAACAAGAAAAATAGAACCAGAAGATTTTGAAAATACAGAATTTGAAAAAACAACCTGCCTTGCGCTAACAAAACCTATATTTGAAAAATTTCTAAAAAATAATGGAATAAAACATATTGGACTTTTTTCAAATGAATTATACAAACATTCAAAAGGGTATTACAACTACGTAAACCTTTCCGTTAAAATAATGAATCTTAGACAGCTTAGCCTTGTTCAATTTTTAGAAGGATACTCAAAAAGTTTTATGGCTTTTTCTGAATTTATTACAAGAGAAGCCTTATCGTTAGTTGACCCAGTAAGTGCTCACTTGTTTAGACTTTTAACAGTTATGAGAATACCTATTCATGTAAACTTGTTAAAATCTTTGCACTTATACAATGAAGAAAGAGTATTTTTCTTTGTATCAAATTCAATTCTTTCAGTAGATGGAGAATGTTTATACTTAGATGAAGCATTTAGGGAGATTATTGAACACCAAATTCCAGAAAATGTAATGATTAAATTACATTCTGCTTGTGTTGATTTATACAATACTCAACTCCCATTAAAGCCACTTGAAAGAGATTTGATGCTTTCTCGTCAAACAATGAGAAATGAAATTGAATATCACTCACTATTCATTCCTAAAAAGCCAGAGTTAAATATGAAAGATGTTCGACTAATTACTGTTGATCCAATGGTTGAAACATCAAAAAATACTCCTGCAGTAGAAGTACAAAAAGAAGAAACCTCTACAACAGAATCAACCCCAGCTCCTCAACCACAAGAAGAAACAAAAGAGGATAAAATCAATAAAATTAGCTTTATTATTGATGATGAATCTGTCTTAGATAACATTGCAGATTCAATAAAAGGTTTTGTGGATGATAAAACCAAACAAAATGAACTTGAAGAAAAAAGCGATGGAATGAGTTTGACTCAACTTTTGAACTTGGCAAAACAAGAAGAAAGTAAGTATAACTACAAACACGCAATATTGTTATACCAAAATGCACTAACAAAAAAAGATGACGAAACCTTTTACCAATTCCTTCCAACAATTTATATCAAACTAGCAGAGGCTCATAAACACCTATCTCAATGGTATGAAGCATTGGAAGCTTATACACAAGCGCAAGATTTTTATTTTAATGTTACTGATTCAGATAAAATTGCACAAGTAAAACTTGAAATCGCAAATATATATTATATTATCTACAAACACGATAACGCAAGATATATATTATCAGAACTAGAACATCAAAACTTGCCAAATGAAATGAAAATTAAAGTTAATTTAGCTCTAGCAAGATTAACAGATAATCCAGATAAAGAATTTGAATACTACGAAAAATCCCTAAAACTTGTTGATATTCATACAAATAAAAATGTATTGGCAGAATTATACTATAAATCAGCAGGTTCTTATGATGAACAAAACGATACAAGAATGGCTGCCCTATATTACAAAAAATGTATTGAACTAGATTCAAATCCAAACCACAATAAATATTTATCTATGGCATTAGCAAACCTTGCAGAATTATATGATGAAGCAGGCAGTCCGCAACATGCAATAAAATATTATAACGAAAGCATAAGAATAGACCGAGCTACAAAAAATTATAACGGTTTATACTATTCTGCTCTACATCTTGCAGAAATTTATGGAGCAAAAGATGCGGAAAAAGCTCTAGAATACTTGAATCAAGCTCTGTATTATGCTAAAAAATTGAATGAGTCATATCACATCATTAGTGCATTAACTGAACTTGGAGATTTCTACTCAAGACGAAAAGATTTCTCTCATTCATACAAATATTTAATTGAAGCTTACAATATGTCTAAACATTCATTTAATAAAGACAACCTAAATAAAATCCAATCAAGAATTGAAGACATAAAAAAACGAATAACAGAACAAGATTTTATAAAACTACAGGAAGAATATGGAAAACAAAACTAAATACGAAGAATATATGAAACTGTTTTTAGAAGAAAATTCTAAAGTTAATCTAATTTCGAAAAATGATGAAAAATATTTGTGGGAAAAACACGTTTTTGATTCCCTAGCAATTGAGAAGTTTTTTGATAAGTTTGATACCGCAAAAATTAAAACCTTACTAGATATTGGAACAGGAGGAGGTTTCCCATCCGTTCCGATTGCACTAACTTATCCAAAATTAAAAGTTACAGCGCTAGATAGTATTGCCAAGAAAATAAGAGCTGTGCAAAATTTAAAAGACAAATTAAACATTGAAAACCTTGAACCGATTTGTGCAAGAGTAGAAAATCTTGATGGGAAATTTGATATGATAACATCTCGTGCCGTATCATCATTAAAAAACATTTGCGAATATGCTCTTCCTAAACTAAAAAAGGGAGGATATTTTGTAGCATACAAATCAAGAAAAACCCCTCAAGAAATTGAAGAAGCAAATTCTACCTTAAAAAAATACAATGCCAAAATTGTTGATATTATAGAATATTCTCTACCTCTTGAAGAAAACCATGAAAGAAATTTAATTGTTATTCAAAAAAGATAAACCTTACCCATCATAAAGAATTTTATTTATGCTACAATTTACTTGCAGATAAAAAGACTCTGGGGGTATATAAAATGACAATTATTAATGACGTTTTCACAGTGCATACTAAAGGGAATACTGATATTATAGATATAACTCCACAGATACGTAATGTTGTTTATAACCACGTGCTACAAAATGCGGTTGTATATGTTTATGCCCAAGGAAGTACCGTATCAATTACTAATATTGAGTTTGAACCAGGGTTGCTAGTTGATTTGCCAGAAGCATTAGAAAGAATTGCCCCAGTACATGCAAATTATCACCACGACGAAATGTGGCACGATGGAAATGGCTATGCACACGTAAGAGCATCAATTGTTGGCAATTCAACTCATATTCCACTTATTGATGGAGTTTTGCAACTTGGGCAATGGCAACAAGTGGTCTTAATTGATTTTGATAATAAAGCACGAGCAAGAAAAGTTAACGTACAAATTGTTTACTAATATTATTTTTTCAGCTCCTAAGTAGCAATTATTAACTTTTGTAAAGTGTAAATTGTACACTATTACTAGCTTTTAGGATTTCTTCAAGATTTATAAAACAATATTGTTGACTTTATTTTTTTCTCGTGGCATAATAATTGTATAAGATTTAAGTGTAGTCGAAACACTAAATATAAATAGTTCATTAACCCCAAAAACATATAAACTCCTAAATAATAAACACTAAAAGAGACCATTAGGATGCAGAAAACGACCCACTCACTTGTGAGTGGTTTTTTTTATGTCTATTTTAGGAAACGAAGACACAATTATTCAAATACGGTCAATATTGAACGAAAAATTATATAATAAGTGTATAAATATCACTTATTATGCAGTTCTAATGACGAATTTCGAAAGGTTGTTGCGTTTGAGGAGCAGAATTATTTGAATAATTTTGTGAAGACACTGGCTGCTCATCAACCACAGGTTGAGCATTCTGCATTGGGTAGGTTGTTGTCGTTGGAGTTTGGATAGGTTGTTCATACATTGGTTGTTGAGGTTGAGATGGTTGTTGTTGAGTAGAATCTTGACGATAATCGCTCATAAAACTACTCATTCTATCCTGTCTTTGAGAATACAAATCATCAGTTTTTTGAATATCTGTCAAAATATCGCCCAACTCTTTTTTAAAGTCATTTGATTGTTTACAAGTTTTATAATTATCAAGCAGGCTATATAAATTTCTAATATTTCCAGCTGCAACACTCTTCCTTGCTTCATCTGTTTCCATACCGTTATAAGTCAAACGATAAAGAGCAAGTGCATTATGTTGAGCATAATCAAGATAAGCACAGCTTGCATTTTTCATCAACAAACCTTCGTTTTTCTTCAATTTTTGATTTAAAAAATCTGCAATAGAGAGATATTTGAAATACTTATCAGAAGAAGACATTGAATTATTGTTATCAATTTCTTCAAAATCAATTTTATCTTCAAGAGCTTTAGTTTCTCGGTATGTGGAAATAGAATATGACATTAGCAATATTCCCAATAATAAAATTGTTCCACCTAGAATAAGTAAATCATTTGGATTTCTTTTTTCCATTTTACTCTCCCCAATTACTGCTAATTCATTATACAATAAATTCTAACAAAATACCATTCAAACGATTTATTTGCATTTTAAAGATATAATTATATAATAAACTTAAAATAGCACTGGAGAAGCTTATGAAAAAGATATATGCAGTTTTAATATTAGCGGGGTTATTTATTGGCTCTCAAGTTTTAGCAGATGTTGTAACAACTACAAGAAAAATAAATAAAACAACACCTACAACACAACAATATAACAAACCTTCTACAACAACACAACGCACAACAGGAAGCAGACTAGCAGATAGCGTAAAGAGTTGTCGCCCATACAGTGAAACAATGGTTTCTGATATGGGAGGGGTAAACTTTTCATTCAAAGTAACTATTGGAGGTTGGATTAACAACAAATGCAGATTAGATTTTATCTCTGATACAAAAGGAATTGCTTCAAGTTTTGAACAAATTTATGGAGTTTCAGCTTCTCAAGCACAAATTTCAACCTTTGCACCAAAAGTAAGATGTAACTTCACAAAGCAACAACTCGCTTATGTTGGGGATTCTATTTTGCAAGAAGAAGCACGTAAAAATGGTGGAGATGGAAGAATGTTGAAAAATCCAAACCAAATTTCATTTAACGGATTTTCAGCTTCAGATGCAAGACTAATGGATGTCTTGATGAATGATAGAGCTTGCACTATTTTAAATGCAAATGATTTAGGAAACATGCTCCAATCAATTATGGGATTTTAGAATAAAAAGGATTTAACAAAATGAAAAAATTAAAATCATTACTTATAATTTCAGCACTTTTGGTATCTATTCCAACAGTAGCAAATGCAATGCAAACAAAAGCTGTAAAAGAACAACAAGCCGTTAATAAAAATTCTGCACAACAAATGCAAGAAATGGCAGATAAAAATGAATTTTTGGCTATCGATAAGCAAATAGATCTTTTATCAAAAAAATACTTAGACAATTTCAGAACTTGTGAACCACTGCACCTAACAGAATCTATGGATATTTTCGGGCTAAAAATATCTTTCCAAGTTGATATAAATGGATGGGTTAACAACAAATGTTCTTACTATATGACAGGAAATATTGGCGGACTAGGAAAAGACATAAGAGAAGTTTTTAATATTAGCCAATCAGTAACAGATGAACAAATCGCAAAATTCAAACCTGTTATTGAGTGTAATTTTTCTAAAGATGAACTTAATACAATGGTAGATGCTTTTGTAGCTCGTAATGAAAGAAATACAACACAAATTGCTCAAATGTTAGAAAAACCAAATAAAAAATATAGCGATGCTCTTCAAAAATTAACACCAGAAGAAGAAAAACTTGTACAAATGATTACGACAGGAAATGTTTGTAAAATTCCTAACACATCAGAACTTATGGAACAATTTTCACAAATTATAATGCCTACAGGTGATGCTAAATAATGCAAGAAGTTTTTCTAAAAACTTTAGACAACTTAAAAATCGCAATAAACCACTATTCGCAATCAAGAGATAGCGTAATTATTATTGCTCCTGGATGGTTTATGACCAAAGACTCAAAAATCTTTAAAAAGATGGCAGAAGATTTATTCAAAACTTTTGACATAATTACAATGGATTTTAGAGGTTCTGGTAAAAGTGAAGGATTTTATACTTTTACAGCGAAAGAAGAGCAAGATTTGAATTGTATTATTGAGTATGCACAAAAGCAATATGACAAAATTTTTGTTATTGGATTTTCTCTTGGCGGAGCCTTATCTATAATCTCAGGGGCAAAAAATAAAAACATCAACGGTATTATTGCAGTTTCAGCCCCAACAGAATTTTACAAAATCGAGAATAAAATGTATTCCCCAGATGCGTGGATTCCAACATTATTTCAAAAATTTGAACCCCAAAGATGGTTTACAATTAGAGCAGGAAATCCTTTTCTACATAAAGAAAAGCCTATTGATTTAGTAGAAAAAATAACCGTGCCTACACTATTTATTGCAGGGGAAAAAGATCCAACAGTATGCCCTTGGCACACTCAAAAACTTTTTGAAAACGCAAAATGCAAAAAAGATTTTATTCTATTTGAAAAAGCAAGACACGCAGAAGATTTATACACAGATTATCCAGACAAATTCATAAACTATTGCACAAAATGGTTTGAACAAATCTAGCGTCTGGAATCTCCAGTACCAGAACGATAACCGCAGAAAGAATAAATTACAGGTAAAGCTCTTTCAATGTGAATTTTATCTGCAAATGGGATTTTCGCTAGAACTAGAACTGCAACTAAATCATCCAAATTTGCAATCATATCAATAAGTTTCAATTTTCTTTCTGGTTTCTTAGCCTCTTTATCGCTTCTCAAGAAATTAGAAAGTTTAATTGCAGCCTTTGAACCAACAGCAACACCAATAGCAGAACCAACAATTTTCATAAAATTATTATTTATTTTAGGATTTTTTGACTTGTTGCAAAGCTTTATTGCGCCATCAACAAGCAACATTGGAGCAGCAGTAAGCACCATCTGGAATGCGCCTTCTTTCCATTTTTTCTTAATGTCAGAAGTTTTTTCTCCAATCGAACCCATAGTAATACCACCGATATTACCAGCTGCAGCCATTGCAAGCATTTCTTTTACTGTATATTCGATTTTGAAAGGATTTTTTACTCTTTGATGCTTCATACAATATGCCAATACAGACATTGCACCAATAGTTGAACCTATCCCAGCTCTAATTTTATCTTTTGTTGGAATTTGATTTTCTTTTACAGATTGGCTCATATCAATATAACCGTAAGAAATATTTTTCTTTGTCGGCATAAAACCCGCCAAATTTGGGCTTGTTATATTGTTTACTGATTGAAGAGCCATAATTAAAACCTTTTATCAAGTGTATATAGTACAACAAAATTTTATTTTGGCAATCTTCAACTTAACAACTCTTAATATCTAATAGCAAAAGATGGTTCATTTCCCGTTCTAACTTTTATTGGAACAATTTGCCAAGTTGCATTATTCAAACAATCTTCAACCCAGATTTTTGAAATGTTATCACCATCATATTCTGCGGTATAATGTCTAATTAACTTGTGATTTTCGTCATAATGAAATTCTTCAACAAGTCTATCATAAGAGTCATACTTAAATTCCACATCAATATAAATCTCTGGATTTTTAGCATTTGAATATTTGAAATTGTCTTTTGTAAATTGTTCTAAACCAGTAACACGACCTTTTTCATCATAATAAGTATGCTTATGTCTTGAAAAATTATACTCTTCAATTTTATTGCCATTACCGTCATATTTAAAATATTTGAAAAGTTTTCCCATATAATCTGGTTCATCTTCTACAATATTATCTTTAAACTCTAACTCTTCTGTTGTGATAACTTCATCAGTATCTTTTTTCAATGTTTGACAAGCTTTAAGGTTTTCAAACTCAAAATCACATTTTCTATAAATTTCATCAGAATTATCTTCAGTTTTAATAGTTTTTATTGGAATAGAATCATAAAATTTGCTATTTTGAACCAACACTTCTTGAATTTTACTTTCTTGAGGTTTGTCTATAAAATCTGGAGTGGTTTCATTCAAAAAGCGCTCATTATAAATATATGTTTCGATATTTGGCATAATTTTAGGAATACAAAATTCTGGATTATCCTTTGTATAGCAATCTTCTCCAGTTTTTTCAACATCAAACTTATAGACATCCAAACTTGCTGGCTCATTTTTTGTCAAATAAATATATGTTTTATTTCCATTATCTTTAAAATATTCAACTGGCCATTTTTCAGAAAATTCAACACCATCATTATCAGCTATTGCACTTAACTGGTTTATTACATTCAGCTTTTGAATTTTCTCTAAGTTTTGGAAACCTCTTACAGTTGCATAATCATTTTCATCAGCCAAACAGCTTAAACCAAGTGACATTATACATAACGCTAATATAGTCTTTTTAATCATAACTTCTCCATCTTTTAATATATATACAAAAAGTCTAACATCCTATAAATCTCTTTACATCAACTGATAATATGAGAATGTTTATGCTAAAATTCTATTGCAACAAAAGTTGGGATATTATGAAAAAAGCAATTATTACATTTATTCTATTTATTATGGTTTGTTTGCCTGCGTATAGTGATGTTCAACATATCACGCTAGATCAAGCCGTGTCTTTAGCACTCGAAAA
Source organism: Candidatus Methanomethylophilaceae archaeon (assembly GCA_963590665.1). Taxonomy (GTDB): domain Bacteria; phylum Cyanobacteriota; class Vampirovibrionia; order Gastranaerophilales; family Gastranaerophilaceae; genus Zag111. Next base: position 46,926 of record CAVAPR010000002.1, on the reverse strand, counting down.
TAACTTAGACCTAAAATCTAAACGCAAACAAGCAGAAGAACTTGAACAAGATATAAAAATTGCAAACGCATTGAAAAACCCACAATTCCAATCAAACTTTTTAATGGGGAGAGTAACGAGAGGAAACTCAAGCCAATTTGGGATGAATGTTCCAGTTGAAATCGGCAAGAGAGGAATCCGAAAAAAAATAGCTCAAACGGATTTAGATATTGTCCAAAAAGAAATTAGAGCAAAAGAACTTGATTTAAAAATTGAGGTTATGCGAAATTATTTTTCTGTAATTTATGCAAAATCTGTTGTTAAAATCTTGCAAGACAGAGAAAAACTTTTCAAAAATATGCAAGTTATCTCAGAACAACGCCCCCAAAATTCACCAAACTACAAATTGGATGTTCTTCAATCCAAAATCAAATACCAAAAGCAAGTTGTATTCTTAAACAGAGCAAAAGCGAATCTTTTAGTTGCACAATTTGAGTTAAACAATTCTTTGAATATCAAAAACTCAAATACTATGTATGATACGGTTGAAACATCTTTATTTGCAAACAATTTGTCAATTTTAGATTTAAACTTGTTGCCTTATCAAGAAATTGAGGATACAGCAATGAAATATAGCTACTCACTTTCAATTGCGCAAGACAACATTCAACGCAGCGAACAAAAAATAACAGAAGCAAAACATAAACGTATTCCAGACATCGCAGTTGGAGGAGGATATGCATACCAAACAGCACACCAAACAGGTGGGGATGCACTCCCAGGGGCTTATGTTGGAGTTAGTGCAGATATTCCGTTATTCTACTTTTATAATCCTGAAGAAAAAAAAGCAAAAATAACTCTGGAAAGAAGCAGTATTGATAAAGATTCTTTTGAAAATCATTTGAAATACGCATTGAAAGAAGATTATAACAAATTTAAATATTCAAAAGAGAATGTGGCATACTATAGCTCAATTTTGAAAGAATCACAAACAATCTTGGATGAACACACCAAAAGATACGAAAAAGGACAATCTACATTGTTAAACTTGTTGCAGGTTGAAACAATGCATCAAGAAACATTAAGGGATTATATTGATGCAGTGCAAAGATATTATGGTGCATACCTAGACCTAATGCATAACGTTGGTCACGAAGTTTTGTTAAAAACAGATTTATAAATTTTTAGCAACCCTAGAAATAGAAACTACATCTATAAAATCACCATTGTACTCTTTGGGTAATGGAGGGAAAAAAGATGAAGATATAGCTTTTAATACTAAATCATCAAAAATCTTATTTCCAGAAGATTTGACTATTTGGGAGTTCAAAACTTGTCCCGATCTATCAATCCTTACAAAAAACTTTGTTTCTAATGGGGCTGAAACGATACCATACATTTTCTTTATTTCAATATTCATTGAAATTATAGAAAATATTTTCTTATAATACAATTTTAAATAATCTGGAATGGAAACAATATTATCACTTGCCATTTCACTAATTTTATCAACATTATAAGTAACTCTTAATTTGAGATAATTACCTCGATAATATTTAGGGAATTGAGGAAGGGAATTAGCTAATAAAATAGAATTAATTACAGCATCATCTTGTTTTTGATTTTTAGAAGATTTAACAATATGCCATGAAAAAATCTCCCCAGTATCAGAGACACATATTTCAACCTCTACAGGAACAGAATGTCCTTTATCATAGGGCTTCCAATTACGCTTTAATGCCAAAGAAACTTGAGTCAAATAAGCATCAAAGTTTGGAATATCTGGAGCCCCAGAATGAAAAGTGACACGATAATTATCTAAGGGATAATCAACAACGGTATTGTATAACGCAAGAATAGCAGACTTATCTACACTAGGATCATCAGAAGAAGATATTAATTTATAATTTAGGCGATCATAAAACCCAGGAGAACTAACAATAAAAACTACATTTCGACTAATATGATCATTTAAAGGAACCCAATTTGCATACAATTTATTCTCTAACGAATAGCAATAATCACAATTACCACCAATATTTTCAATATGAATTGAAGGTTGAACAAAATTCATATCTATATTGGAATCATAATCTTGAATTTTAGATTGCACAGAAGGAACATAAAAATATTCCAGACTTGTATCATTATATGTAGTTTTAAGTTCTGCTTCAGAGCGATTAAAGGAGAGTATTGGATGTGGAAGAAAATCTGAAGAAGAGGACATAATAGGTTTATTCTTATAAGAAACTATAGGTTCTGTACTAGAATTATTATTATGAAGAATATTTTTTTGAACAAAATAAATTTTAAATTGCGATGACTTTGGCAATTTATATTTTTTTAAATCAACAATTACATGCTTCATTAGTTTATCTGTAAGATTAATTTCATCTAAAGAAGCGTTTGAAATAGTTCGTTTATAACTGAATTTATTAAAACAGTTTAACTTTACTTCATAAATAATTTCAATATTTTTAGATTTAGCAGGATACCAACCAATTTCTTTAACAGCCCCCACTATTATTGCATCTGAACTATCTGTATAAACTTTACGTTCGTACTCATAAGATTCTTTTGAGAATTGTTTTGCTAATTTTTGTTGGGGATTTATTACTGGAAGATGCGGAGTCTTTTTACCCGCCTTTTCAATTGTCAACATTGGTTTTGGAGGCGGAATTAAGTTCGAAACATTTTCTGCATCAACAACTAATCCTGAAACCAAAAGAAATAATATAATTAATAATCTATTCATACAATATCTATTATTATAACCTATGTATTTCCATTTTTCAAGACATAATACAAGCGAGGGAGATATAATCTCACCTCGCTTCATTATTATGTTTATCCTTTTTATTTTAACTTACACAATTGCATCTGCACAATCTGGGCAAATACCATCATCATTCAATTCACGATATTTCCAACATCTTGTACATTTTTCACCGTGAGCTTTTGTTACCCAAACAGTATAACCGTCTTCTGAGTATTCATTCAATACATCTGATGGTTTTTCATTTGCAAGACTTGCTTGAGAAACAATATAAATATCAGCCAAATCTTTTTCATTTGCCTTCAATACTGTATCTTCTTCAGCCTTAACCGTTACGGCAACTTCTAAAGAACTTCCAACTTTTTTGTCTGCTCTCAATGGTTCAATTGCACGAGAAACAACTTCACGAGATTTCAAAATCTTTGTGAAATCAGCTTCTAATTCTGGGTTATTCCATTTTTCATTCACTACTGGCCAATCAGAAAGCAAAATACTCATCAATCCGCCACGTTGAACTTCTGGAACATTTTGCCAAATATCTTCTGCTTGGTGAGGCATTACTGGAGCCAAAATCTTAACTAATGCCATCAAGTTTTCAAACAATACAGTTTGACAAGCTCGACGTGATAATGATTTTTTACCCGCAGTATATAATCTATCCTTCACAATATCCAAATAGAATGAGCTTAAGTCAACCGCTGCAAAGTTTTGCAATGATTGGAAGTATTTGTAAAATTCGTAATTTTCAAATGCTTCTGTTACTTCTGCAATCAATTTGTTCAATTTGTGAAGTGCAAATTTGTCGATATTTTTAAGGTCATCATATTCAACATAATCAGTCTTAGGGTCAAAATCAAACAAGTTACCAATTAAAAATCTTGCAGTATTTCTTGTCTTTTTAAAGATTTCAACCAATTGACCAACAATATTATTACCAATTTTAATATCATTTCTATAGTCAACTGATGCTGCCCACAATCTCAAAATATCTGCACCATAATTTTTAATAATATCATCTGGTCTAATAAAGTTACCCAAAGATTTTGACATCTTACGTCCATCCTCACCAAATACAAATCCGTGAGTTAGAACTTGTTTATAAGGTGCTTTGCCTTGAGTTGCAATTGAAGTCAACAATGAAGATTGGAACCAACCTCTGTGTTGGTCAGAACCTTCCAAGTACATATCAACAGGAGTATGACCTAATTCATCGCTTCTTTTTTCAACAACTGCTCTCCAAGAAACACCCGAATCAAACCATACATCCATAATGTCTTTTTCTTTTTTGAAATGTTTTTTACCACATTTAGGACATACATAGCCTTTTGGCAACAATTCTTCTGCTGAATATTTTACCCAAGCATCAGAACTTTCTTTCTCAAATATTTTAGCAACATTTTCAATTGTTTTATCGTCACAAATAACTTCGCCACAATCTTCACAATAGAAAATTGGAATAGGAACACCCCAAGCTCTTTGTCTTGAGATACACCAATCAGTACGACTTTCAACCATGTTACCAATTCTATTTTCGCCACTTGCAGGAATCCATTTTACACCATGAATTGCTTCAAGGGCTTTATCTCTAAATTTGTCAACTTTAACGAACCATTGTGGAGTTGCTCTATAAATTACAGGCTTTTTACATCTCCAGCAATGAGGATAACTGTGTTGAATATCTTGTTGTTGCAACAATGCGCCACAGTTTTGAAGCATTTCAATAACCATAGAATTTCCTTTGTAATAAGGAACTCCAACAAGTTCAGAAATACCAACAGAGTCTGTCCAAACACCACGACCATCTAATGGTGAAAATACATCAATATTATACTTACAACCAACTTCATAGTCTTCCAAACCATGACCAGGAGCAGTATGAACTGAACCAGTACCAGCATCTAGTGTAACGTGTTCTCCCAAGATAATTGGAGATTTTCTATCAACTAGCGGATGTTTTGTAGTCAATAATTCTAAATCTTGACCAACGCAACTTCCAAGAACTTTAATATCAGCCTCATCCCATTCAACATCTTTTAAGAATGATGCTAACAATTCTTGAGCAACAACATATACATCATTTTTATATTCAAAGAATGTATATTCAAATCTAGGATGCATAGAAATTGCCATATTTGAAGGAATTGTCCAAGGAGTTGTTGTCCAAATAATTGCATATACATCCTTGTCACCATTAGCATTATTTAAAATATTTGAGATTTTTTTAACAGAATCATCATCAAACTTAAATCTTACATAAATTGAAGTAGAAGTATGGTCAGCATATTCAACTTCAGCTTCTGCCAACGCTGTTTCACAAGCTGCGCACCAATAAACTGGTTTCAAGCCTTTTTCAATATAACCTTTTTTGTACATTTCGCCAAAAACTCGAACTTGTTCAGCTTCATATTCTGGTGCAATTGTCAAATATGGCTTTTCCCAATTACCCAAAACACCTAGACGTTTAAATTCACTTTCTTGACCTTTCAAGTTTTTATGAGCAAATTCACGACACTTTGCACGAAGTTCAACTTCTGAAATTGCGTGACGGCCTCCTTTAATATTTTTAACTACAGCATTTTCAATTGGCAAACCATGCCCGTCATATCCAGGAACATAAGGAGCATAGAATCCTTTTTGAGATTTATATTTAATAAGAATATCTTTCAAAATTTTATTCAACGCTGTACCAACGTGAATTTTTTCAGAACTCAAGTATGGAGGTCCATCATGCAAAACAAACGAATTTGTTTTGTCACGTTCGCCAATCATCTTTTCATAGATATTGTTTTCTTCCCAAAATTTTTGAATTTCTAACTCTCTAACAGTAGCATTTGCTCTCATCGCTAATGTTGTCTGAGGCAAATTTAGAGTATTTTTGTACTCTTTCTTTGTACTTTCTGCCATATTATTTTCCCTCTATTTTATTAGTCACTTGTTCACAAATCATTTCTAATTCTTTATCTTCTTTATCACAATCAGCAATAAATTTTTTCATTTTGTTGTAATCAAAAGCATTTTCCCATCTTGCAATAACAACAGTTGCAACACAGTTGCCAACCAAGTTAACAGTTGTTCTACCCATATCAAGGATTTGATCAATACCAAGAAGAATTGCAACCCCAATCAACGGGATATTGAAACTTGCTAATGTTCCAGCCAAAACAACTAATGAAACTCTTGGAACTCCTGCAACACCTTTACTTGTAAGCATTAATGCTAACATCATCAAAATTTGTTGGTTTAAACCTAAATTGATTCCACAAATTTGAGATGAAAAAATAACAGCCATCGCAAGGTATAATGTACTTCCGTCTAAATTAAAAGTATAACCCGTTGGCATAACAAAACTTACGATGTTTTGAGGAACACCAAATCTTTCCATAATTTCAAGAGCTTTAGGAAAAGCTGCTTCTGAACTTGCAGTAGTAAATGCCAAAATTGCAGGTTCTTGAATTGCTTTTAATAAATTGCGCAAGGAAATTCTTGCATACTTACAAGCAATAAATAGAACCAAAATAACAAATACTGCAAGCGCTGTGTATAAAGAAAATATTATTTTTGCATAATTTTTAAGGATTGCCAAACCGTTCATCCCAACAGTAGAAGCAATTGCACCAAAGATACCTAAAGGAGCAAAATACATTACGTATTCAGTGAACTTGAACATAATTTGAGCAACCGAATGTAACACATCCATAACTGGTTTTGCTTTTTTACCAACAGTACAACAAGCAATAGCCATAAAGATTGAAAATACAACTATTTGAAGCAAATTACCTTCTGCCATGGATTGAACAATACTCGTTGGAAAAATATTCATAACCATTTCAGAAATTGATGTATGTGGAGTAGTTACAGCCATCAAACCCGCTTCTTTTAATAGTTCTGGATTAGCAACTGTTCCAGAGATAAAGCCTTTCCCAGGGTTAAAAATATTACCCATTGTCAAACCTATAATCAAGGCTAATGTTGTAACAACTTCAAAATATACAATTGTTTTAATCCCAATTTTACCGAGTTGTTTAACATCTCCATGACCAGCAATACCAGTAACAAGAGTTGCAAATAACAAAGGTGCAATAATCATCTTAACCATACGTAAGAAGATTACAGCAAATGTGCGCATTTTTACCGCAATGTGGGGGCAAAAATGACCAAATAAAACACCCAATACAAGTGCTAAAAATATCAATACTGTAAGTCGTGAATGTTTCAATTCTAACCTCTCAAAAGGATTATAAAACAAACATGCCAAACATCATACACACGGGTAATATTTTGTAAAATTTCTTATATAAAATAATATTCTATTTATCCGAAAGAGAAAAATCCTCTCCTAGTTCAACTTCTAAACGTTTTATTATATCTGATAATGGGACACCAAGAGCTTCTGAAATTCGCCATAGCATTACAATTTTAGGCTCAATCTGTCCATTTTCAATTCGACTTACGTTCCCTGGGGTCAATTCATATTCATAAGAAAAAGTATTTAAACTCTTATTTAAATTTTTCACACGATAATCTTTTATTATCAGCCCTAGAGTTTTAATTATTTGTAAACTTTTCTCATTCTTGTATTGCATACATGCAATTCTATAGTGTATTATGAGATTAAGTATTGCATACATAAAACAGTACAGGAGGATTAATTTTGGGAATAAAAAAATATTGTGGATTTACACTTGCAGAAGTCTTAATCACTCTTGGGATAATTGGAGTTGTCGCAGCAATGACAATACCTACATTGATACACAGAATCCAAGCAATAAAATTACGTTCACAATTTCTCAAATCATATTCCACCCTCAAACAAATCAGTAAACTCATGCAAGCAGATGAGATTACTGGTGACCCAAATGAGTATCCTCCACGCTTTAGTTTTATTAACACAATTAGCACCTATTTTACAAACGGAACATCATGTGGAATTTCAGGGATGACATGTTATGGAAAATATATTAACGGTAGTTATACAACAATGACAAAAAAAAAATATGGTGCAATATACTCTCTTATGAACGAAGGCTCAATATTACTACCAAATGGGACAATATTTTTTATCAAAAATCAATATCCAATAGGCACAAGAATATGGGTTAGCGTTGATATAAATGGATATAATTCCCCTCCCAATAGAGCTGGATATGATCTCTTTTTCTTTCAATTGATGGATGATGCAGAATTTATACCACTAGGGGCAGAAGGAACAGAATATACAGATTCAACTAAATATTGCAATCAAAATAAATATGACCCATTGAATGGATTAACTTGCGCAAATGAAGCAGCTAAAGATCCAGATTATTTTAAAAATTTAACGTGGAAATAAACAACATTTAATCCTTATATTTGCATAAACAACAATATTCTATTCTTGTAAGCAAATTGTATAAAATTTGCTTGAAAAAAACTTTTTACAACATATAATTTTCCTGTGAAAAGATGGTTTTAGTAGATGAAAGGAGAGTTTATTATGTGGGAAAAAGATATTAATATCCACGAAGTTAGAGAAATTCGTACAAGAACCAGTGTATTCTTCGGTGTTGGAGCTATCCAAAAAATTCATGACATAGCAAAAGACATCAAATCTAAAGGCATTGATAAAGTTATTGTTATGTCTGGTAAACACGCTTACAAATCAACTGGTGCTTGGGATGTTGTAGAAGCAGCATTGAAAGAAAATGGTATTGGATATATTAACTTTGACCAAGTTACTCCAAACCCTAACACTCACCACGTAAACGATGCAACTAAAATGGCACGTGAATTTGGGGCAAAAGCAGTTATTTCTATTGGTGGAGGTTCTCCTACTGATGCAGGTAAATCTGTTGCAATTTTGCTTGAATATCCAGACAAAGAAGCTGATGATATTTATGAATTTAGATTCACACCTACAAAAGCTGCTCCAGTTATTTCAATCAACCTTACTCACGGTACAGGTTCTGAAACAAACAGATTTGCTGTTGTAACAAACTTAGAAAAGAACTTCAAGCCAGCAATTGCTTATGATTGTATCTATCCAACATACGCAATCGATGACCCTCAATTGATGACAAAATTATCACCAAAACAAACAAGATATGTTTCAATTGATGCTGTTAACCACGTTGTAGAAGCTGCAACCTCAACAGTTGCTTCTCCATATTCAATCACACTTGCTAAACAAGTTGTTGAATTGGTTGCAAAATACTTACCAAAAGCAATTGCAAATCCAGAAGATTTAGAAGCTAGATACTTCTTGTGCTACGCAGCTATGATGGGTGGCGTAAGCTTTGATAACGGATTGTTACACTATACTCACGCACTTGAACACCCATTGAGTGCTGTAAAACCAGACCTTTCTCACGGTTTAGGATTAGCAATCTTGTTACCAGCAGTTGTTAAAACTATCTACAAAGATAAAGCTGCAACTCTAGCTGACATCCTTGCTCCAATCGTTCCAGATTTGAAAGGTGAAGCTTCAGAAGCTGATAAAGCAGCAGATGGAGTTTATGCTTGGTTGAAATCAGTTGATGTTCCAGAAAAACTTGAAGATATGGGATTCAAAGCTGAAGATGTTGATAAATTGACAGATTTAGTATTCACAACTCCATCTCTTGAAGGATTGATTAACATCGGACCTAGCGGAAATTCTAGAGAAGTTGTTCGTAAAATCTACGAAGATTCTCTTTCTAAATAATTAGAATTTAAACAAAAATAAAATCCTCGGCTTATAAATTAAGTCGGGGATTTTTATTGAAACAAATGGGAAACAAAAAGCGAGTGATAAATTTACCACCCGCTTTTTAGTATAAATTTTATATGATTAAAACTTATTCATCTGCCAAACATTCATGACCAGATTTGTGAGATTTTAGCAATACACCACGTTTTGAAGTTTGAATAAATTCAATCATTTTTTCAATATATTCATTCATTGGAATTTCAGCTTTAATTTTTTCAATTGCTTGAGAAGTATTGTAATCTTCTGAAATCAACAATTTAAAAGCTTCATTGGTAGCAGTTCTGATTTCCAAAGGAACACCACGTCTTTTCATAGCGATAACGTTAATTCCACGTGGAACAGGAGGTCTGCCTTCACCTTTAGAATATGGTAAAATATCTTGACGAGAAGCAGAAAATCCGCTAATAATTGCCATATCACCAATTCTGATATTTTGGTGGAATACACTCATACCACCAACAAAAGCGCCAAATCCTACGTGAACATGCCCGCCCAAAGTAACAAGGTTAGCCAAGATAACTTGATCTGCAAGTACGCAGTTGTGAGCAACGTGAGAACCAACCATCAATAAACATTTGTTACCAATTCTTGTTGTAAAATCTCCGCAAGCAGCTCCTCTGTGAATAGTAACATTTTCCTTGATAATAGTTTCATCACCAATTACAACTTTTGTATCTTCGCCTTTGTAACCTAAATCTTGTGGTTCAGAACCAATAGTTGCGAATGGTGAAATTGTACAATTTTTACCGATTTCAGCGTGTTCAATGTGAGCGTTAGAAATAACTCTAGTTCCACTACCAATTTTAACACCTTCACCAATTACAACGTATGGTCCAATAATTGCATCATCTGCGATTTGAGCAGAAGGATGAATTATAGCAGTTTTATCAATCATGATTTTCCCTCTTTCTTACTATCTCCATAACGTCAATTATAGTACAAACGAAAAAGATATGAAAAATCCTTTATATTATTTTAATATGGAGAGGAAAAAGTTGTTAGTTCTGTTCCTTAATGCCTTCTCTTCGGGAACACTGGCAGAATTATTAATTACCCTCCCCTCAGGCGGAAAGTTAGGATGATGTGGAAAACAAAACGCAATTGTGAATCTCTAGCTATTGTGTCCAGCTTAACCCCTCACCTCAATCCTCTCCCCAAGGAGAGGAAGATATTTGTCACGTCATTCTGAACTGTAAGATAATAGAACATCGTTCCCTCCCCAAGGGTGGAGGGCTAGGGAGAGGGGTTGATTTGCGGTCTATGAAGAACCCTCTCCTAACCTCTCCATAGGAGAGGAATAAGTAAAAATAAAACAAACGGTGCAAGTTGTACAACTTGCACCGCCTATTTTCATATTTCAATAATCATTTTCAGATTATCTTCTTTTTTGTCCTTTTTTAACAGGATGTTTTTTAGCATAATCAGATTGAATTTGAGCTGTTACATCATCTGATACAGAGATACCATCGCCGTTGCCTTGTCCAGCAGCATTGAAGAATTGATATTCATAACCTGATTCAACATTGTTTGTTGTATTTTTGTCTGCTTTCTTAACTGCAGTCATATTATAGATTTGTGAATCATTTCTTGGTAAGTCTGTACCATCTTTTCTCTTAGCTGAAACCAATTTGTATTGACCGTTTTCTTGACGTTCTAATACATATTTGTTACCACGAGTTGGGTCTTGGATTTCAACTTGACGAGGATTTTTAGCAGCCTCTTCTGCTCCGACTTCTGCAATATATTCAGCATCTGCAACGGCTCTAGTATTACCATTTGTCAAACCATGGATATATTCATATCTTGTTGCACCTGCTTTATTTGCGTTTGCAGCATTGTCATGTTCAACACCTTGCTGAATTGGAGCATTTTCAAGTTTGTGCTTGTCGTTTTTGTGACGAGCAAGGATTTTGTTATCTACTGCGAATGAACCAATTTCATCAGCTCTTTCACCAGAGATTTCAGTTATATAGTTGCCGTCTTTATCGGTTACCCAACCGCCTTTTTTAGCTGCATCATCTTTGTTTGGCATAGCATCATTCCAGAATCTATCACCGAACTTGAAGTTTTTACCATCTTTTGATGGGTCGAATTGCGGAGGTGTTGATGTTGTTGGAGGTGTAGAAGTAGTTGGTTGTGTAGGTGGTTCTGGAGGAACTGGAGTTTCCTTCTTCGCAGGAATTGACTTCAATGTTGCATAAACACCTAACAATTCACGTCTATTCAACTTGTCGCCACTGTCACCCATACATTTTTCTAACAATTGCAACTTGATTGCTCTTGCTTCTTCTGGAGTATATCCTTTCAATTCTGCATTAGAAATAAGTTTCATTACTTCATTGTTAGATGGCTTTCTCAAGTAGTTTTTATCTGGATTATCCAAAGCATCTGCTAATGTATGACCTTTTTTCAAAATATTTGGATCATGCATCAATACTTTATTCAAACCTGTAGAAACACCTTGATAAACTGTATAACCTAGAGCTAAGTCTTTAATTACATCACCAGTGCCAATCTTGCGCTTGCCTGGAGTTTCTGTTGTTGATTCTGAACCAGGAGTAGATGTTGAAGTTGATGAACCAGGAGTAGTTATGTATTCAGTAAATCTTTGTTCTTTACCATCTGGTCCAATTTTTATTGTTTCTTTTTTGGTAACTCCAGGTTGTACAACAGTTTCTATAATTTTTCCATTATCAATTGTTTTTTCAACAGTTTTACCAACTTGAGAACCCATAAAACCAGTTGCCAAATCAGCGGCAGCAACACCAGCACCTAGAGCGCCACCAACAACGTGACCGACCCATCTACGGTCTTTTTGGTAGTCAATATTGATACCTCTCAACATTGCTTTGACGTCTTTTGTTTTTACGTTCAATTCTCCAGCAAGAGCTTTAAGTTCATTTTGGTCACCTCTGTCACCTGCCATAGAAACTTTTTCTCTAGCATAAGCTTGAGCTTTTGCAACATCGATTTGACCATTTGTAATGAAACTATCTTTGCCATCTTTTATAGCTAATTCGTTCAATTTTTTAGCAGTTTCAAAACCTTTTTGTGACATATAAGCTGCTGGAGGAGCTTTTTTGTCCCATTCTTTGCCATAAATTTCAGAAGAATGTTCTTTTACAAAATTATAAGCATCTTTAGCCGTTCCTGTAAATTCAAGAGTTTTACCATCTTGAGTTGTAAACTTGTATGGTTTGCTTGTATCTGTACCATCATCAACAATTACATCATTTAATGCTAATTGTTTATTCAAGTGTTCACGGTTTTTAATTACAGCTTTTGCAATTTGTCCTTGTCCATGTTTTATGCCAAGTTCATTTTTAACATAATTTTTTACATCTTTTTTAGTAGTACCAAATGATTCGTATGTTGAAGTGATACTTTTCATACCTTTATCAGTATTCATATCATCAACAACTTCTTTAGCTAATTTTTTATTTTTTTGTTCTTGAATGCGTTTTTCTAATTGTTCTGCATAAGGAGGTTTGCCAACTTCTTCTGTAAACACTCCAGCTTTTTGCAATCTTTTATAACTTTCAGCAGCTTCTGCTTCATTACCTCTATTTATAGCTTCTGTCATTGCCATAGCTTCTTCTTTTAAATTTTTATCTTCAATTGACCCAGCTAACTTTGCACCATAAGCAGTATTTGCAGTTTTTTTAGTTTCACTTTCATTCACTATAGCTGCTGAACGTCTGCTTACATTATCTGCTTCTGTTGGAGCTTTCTTTTCTAGTTTAACTTCATCAGCAGTAGCTTTCTTTTGTCCTTGTACAACAGGTTCATTTTTTTGTTGATTTGCTGCTGTTGCACCTTGAGTTTCATCATCTGATGGTTTAACTACATACTGGAATTGGACATCTTTTTTTTGGTAAGCATCACCATTCACATTCCAATAACTCATTCTCTTGTCCTTTCTTTTCTTATAGAAACTTGTATTACTTTCACTATGTTTTAATAAAAACTTTTTGTATTGAAAAATTGACTATAAAATATAGAAAAAGTATATATTATTCATCTAAACCCTTGTGGCTCTTACCTTTTCAGATTGTTAAAAATTCGTAACATTTGTAACTTTTTCTACTTTCATAGCCATATATATTCATCCTGGCTTACCTCTAACACATATTGTTGTCATTTTTACCTTTCTAATATACCTTATTACCTTTACGCACATGGGTTATCGGCATTCACAGGGTTGAACTTTAATGTTTTCAACAAAAACCATGCATCGAAATCTCAAAACCTTTACAATGAGAGGGTTACAGACAATTAACAAAACTTCACAAAAGGTAAATCTTGGGTTAAATTATTTACAGATTATAATAATAGTATGGTTAAAAGTGCATATATACATATTCCTTTTTGCAAATCTAAATGCCACTACTGTTCTTTTGTTTCTTTCAACAAATTAGAACTAAAGGACAGCTACATAGAGGCATTACTAAAAGAAATTGACTACTATTACAAAGGTGAGCTTCTAAACACCATCTATTTGGGCGGAGGAACACCTTCAACACTTTCTATTAAAGACTTTGCAAAAATTCTAAACAGATTCAAACCAGACCACAGCGCCGAAATCACAACCGAACTAAATCCAGAAGGGGTGAATTATGATTACATGCGTGAACTTTTTGACCTTGGAATAAATAGAATTAGTCTTGGATGTCAGACATTCAATGACGAGATTTTAAAACAAATCAACCGCAGACACAATTCAGAACAAGTCATTACGGCAGTAAAAACAGCTCAAAATGCAGGATTTAAAAACATCAGTCTAGATTTTATATACGGATTGCCCAACCAAACACAAGAAATGTTTTATTCTGACCTTAAACAAGCCATAGATTTAGGAGTTCAGCATATTTCTCTATATGGACTGAAAATTGAAGAAGGTTGTTATTTCTATAACCACATGCCAGAAAATCTTCCAGATGATGACATTCAAGCAGATATGTACCTAGGGGCAATTGAATTATTAACAAGACATGGATTTGAGCATTATGAAGTTAGTAATTTTTCACTACCTAATTACAACTCAAGGCACAATCTAAATTATTGGAACAACGAAGAATACTACGGATTTGGAGTTTCAGCTCACGGTTATACAAATGGGATTCGCTACGGAAATGTTGAAACGATTGAACAATATTTAAACAACCCCATTAAACACCAAGAAGAAAAACTACTTACAACCCAAGAAAAACTAGAAGAAGAGATATTTTTAGGATTCCGAGAAATGAAAGGAATCATGGTATCAAAAATAAACCGTAAATATAATATTGATTTTGAGCAAAAATACAAAACAATATTAGATAAATATGAAAAGTTAAAACTTATCCAAAAAACTCCAGAAGGATATTCTCTCACTCCCAATGGAATACTTGTAAGTAATGTAGTTTTAGCAGATTTTTTAGAAGACAATTAAAAAGCCGTAAAGATAAAACTTTACGACTTTTTTAATTTATAAAATTGTTCTCTTACCTATGCAGCGACATTTACAGCAGCTTCTGCAGCTTCTTTTTCTTTACCTTTGAATAGTTTAGCAATTGGTTCATAAGTATATTTACCAATAGATTCACCAACTTTTGCTAAATAGTGACCAGCTTTTTGTTTGAATGTAGCATTCTTCATCGCATCTTCACCCAAAACTTTGATTGCATTAGGGAATGCTTTAGGTAATGCAACTAATGCACCTGCAACAACAGCTAAGCCGACAATTGTTTTTAAGAATGCATGAGATTTTTTCTTTGGAGCTTTTTCAGCTGCTGGAGCTTCTGCTGATGGGGTAGCATTAGCAAATTTTCCTGGGCGACCTAAAATATCAGCACCTTCTGTTCCTCCACAAAAACGTACGTTGCTCATTGCAACTGGATTGACCATCATTGACATCAGAGAACCTCCTATACACTTTATTTACTCTCTCTTAATAAAACACCTGATGTCTTTATTTTGACTTTCAAGGATATTATTTGCAAGATATTGTTACAAAAATTTACATTAATTTTGGAATATTTTATTTTATTGTGCCATCTATATATTTGGGAAGAGGAGAAATTAAAAATGGCACAAAAACAACAAGCGTTAATTTATATTGAAAATGAAAACAAAACAGAAGCAGAATTTATGTCTAGAAGCTTTGTAAAAAAAGAAGTTAAAAACAGAGCTTATATCAATGCGTTAGGTGCTGAATTAGCTAGTAAATATTTAGCTTCAGAGGGTATTGATACAACAGATACTCACAACTTGCACTCAATTTCTAAAATATTAGAAAAAATTGATATTGCAGATATTATGCTCCCAAATATTCACATTGACGTTAGAGTTGTTTTTAATGAAAAGCAAATTTTCATTCCTAAAAGCCATGCAAAATTAGGTATCGAACCAGATATTTATCTTGCAATGAAGTTATCTCCAGATTTCAAGTTTGTTGAATTTTTAGGCTATTTTGAACCTGCAAGAATAAACAAAAACAAACAAAATGCCGATTACTATTTCATTGAAAAAGAAAAATTATCTTCCCCAGAAAAATTAACTCAATATATTAAAAACTATACTGGAAACACTGATAAAGGTATTTCAGAAGAAGAAACTTTACATGCTAGAGAATTGTTTATCTCAATGGCAGACCATAATATCTCTCAAGAAGAGGAACAAGAATTAATAAATCTTTTAATGCGTAGTGATTCATTAAGAGATAGCGTATTAGAATTTGATAACTTTGAAACTCTTTCATACAGTGTTGGAAGCACTTTCGCAAGTAAGTTAGAAGAATTACCTGCAGGGGAACCAGTTGCAACAATAGAAGAAAATACTGAAGATAACGAACCTCAAGAAGACGAGCAACAACCAGAAGAGGAAGAAGCTGAAACTACCGAAGAAACTGAACCAGAAACCACTGATGAAACACAAGAAACAACAGTAGAAGATGAAGTTCCAGAAGAAGAAATTAGCGAAGATATTGAAGCAACAGATTTAGACTTTTCAAACTCTGACGAGGATGAAGAAATGGTTCTTGATGAATCTTTCTTCTCTGACGATACAACCGAAGATGAAGAAGATTTAATGAACAGCACAACAAATGTTGAACAACCTCAAGAAGAGCCAACACCAACAGTTGCAGGAGAAACTCATGTAGAAGAAGATATTCTGCCAATTCAAGACAATGAAGAACCTTTAAATATGGATGTTGATGTTGACCTTGATATGGATGTGGATGCATCAATTGATATGGATAATATTGATGAAGAAACTCCTAAAGAAGAAGTTAAAACAGAGCACCCAAAAGATGAAGACCCATTAGCTAAAGTAGTTGGAGATGCACTTAAAAAGACTATTGAAACAGCAACAACTGCAGCAGCCGCTGGAGCCACAGCAACTGCAATTTCTGGAGCCGCAGAAGCAGCTGTAGCAAGTACTGCATCAGCAGAAGCAATGAAACTTGCAGGAGTTGCAGGGGATGTTGTTGAAGATATTGTCAAAAAGAACCTTGAATCTCAACACACAAACCTTGATAAGATTGATTATGCCAAAACAACAACAAACGCAAATGACATTCCAGAACACATCGCAGCTTACGACTTGTCAAATGCAAAAATGGAAGCGGATTTAGAGGCAGAAAAGGCTGGTCAAACAGACGCCCCAAAAGATTTAACAGACCTTAAAGCGGTTGATACAAATGCTAAAGGTTATGACAATATCGAACAAGATGCCGTTGATTTTGCAAATATTGAAGGCGGACCAGTTGAAGAATTTAGACCAGAAACAACTGAAAATCTAGAAGATTTAAGCCACATTACAGCAATAGATTCTCCAACAACACCTGTTGAGGACTTAGATATTAAATTAACAGAAGAAAAATTGAATGAAGCCGACAACCTTTCAGATTTAGATTTCAACAATTCAACTATTGACATCAACGCAGATGGAACTTCTTCAATTGATAATCTCGACTTCAATCTTGGTTTAGAAAACGATACGGATGAAAACCTTGTTGATATTGGAATTTCAAATGAATTAGTAATTAATAAAGAAGAAGACAATTCTTTAAATCTTGATGAACTTGATACTGGTCTAATTGAAGAGGGTTCAATTGATGATTTAAGTAATGAAATGCTTGATGATACAACTTTTGATACTACAACAACCGAAGAAGTTCAAACTTCTACACAAGAAGAAACTCAAGCCGTTGAAGCATTGACAACAGAAGAGGAGATGACAACATTAGAAGATATTGATACTCTTCCAGAATTAGACGAAGAAACTCCACTTTTGGAAGAAGATACAACTTCTGAACAAGAATCGCTTGACACTTTAACAACGGAAGAAAACGAAATTTCTGATACGGATTTCATTACAGAGGAAGAAACAACAGAACCAACAACTTCAGAAGATAATAACGAAGAAGAAAATATAGATGACTTCTTAGCAGAACTAGCAGGAGAAGATGATACAACTTCTCCAGAATCTGATATTGATTCTTTATCACTTGATGATACGCAAACTCCAGAAGAAACAGATGCAGATTTTGCAGAGCTAGATGATATTGACTTGACGTCAACAGAGGAATCTCAACCAGCAGAACAAAACAACGAGGAGGAGGAATTAAATCTTAACGATTTAACTGAAATTGAATCAGCTGACGAAGCAATTACAGAAGCTCCTGCAGATACAACAACAACCGAAGAAGATTTTATAACAGAACCAGAACCAACAGAAAAAGCGTTCGCGGTTAGAGAAAATTCTACAGTTATTAGTGATAAAACATTTAGAGTTGGTGAAATTCCAATTGATATAAACAATCCAGAAGCTCAAATCTTTGATGGACCAGAACAACTTGAAAGTCTATATAATGAAGACAATGTTCCAGGAGCAGCGTTATTACAAACACCAGGAAGATTAGGCTCTGCAAGAGGAGGTAACAATTCAAAAGTTGGATTAGGTATTGGACTTGGAATCGCTGGATTTGTAATTGTTTTAGCATTGATTGGAACAATTGGTTTTACCGTAGTTTCTAAGATTCTTAAACCTTCTGATGAAACACCACAACCAATTACAGACGATGCAACTCCAACAAGTTCAGATAATGGAGTAACAGATGGAAATACACTTGACATTGATCAAAATAATGTTGTAAATATGGATGATGCAACAACTAATACTCCACAACCACAACAACCATTAACTCCAGCTCCTAAACAAAAAGCTAAAACAGCTACACCAGCAACAGTTGTTCCGAAAAATGTTCAATCAAAGAAAATTGGTGCAACTTCATTTATTGAAGTTAAAAAGTTATCTTGGGAAGTTCCAGATTATGTTTCATACAATGCAGGCTTTAGACAATATTTCCAATCAGCTGGTAAGAGTTTGAAACTTGCATTAACAAGTGATTTGTTACTTGCAACTGATTTCACTTATACAGACCAAGTGAGAGTTAGCGTAACATTCAATCAAGACGGTACTTACAAGGATGCAAGATTGATATTATCAAGTGGCTCTAAGCAAGTTGATGATATTGTGTTACGAACTGTTAACCAAACTCTTAGCGTGCTCAAAGCCCCTCATAGCGTAGGAAACGACGAAAGTACAACAGTGATACTTAAAATATATTTCTAAATATGATATAATATTTTTGAAGTAGAGGAAGCCAGATTGTGGAATTAACACAAGATAAAATTGACTTAATAGAAAAATTAATAAAAAATGACCGCAAATATTCAAATAATGAAGATTTGTATGATGATTTTTTTAATGAAACAGCAAAGCGTTCAGTATCAATAATGAACGCTATTGACTCTGAAGCCACTCTGGAAGCTTACTTAAGACGTATTGTAACAACATCTATTGTTAGCGTTCTAAAAGATTCTGGAAGATTACGCAGATCAAGAAGTGGATATATGTCAACTAAAGAAGTTGCATTAGAAATCAATGACAATGTTGACTATTCAAATGTAAGTATTGACTATACAAGTATTAATGTCCCACTTAATCCAGAAGAAATTGTTATTCAAAAAGAAATATTAGAATTTGTTGCTGACACAGTAAGAAAAATAGATGAAGAAGAGCCAGACAAAGACTATTTACATATATATACTTTGCGTTATGATAAAGGCATGACCCAGAAAGAAATTTCTCAAGAAGTTGGGATTTCACAATCTGAAGTATCCAAAAGACTTTATGGTCTGATGGGTTTAGTTAAAAATGCAATAGAATAATAAGTATATTTTCAAAATGAAATGTCCTGTATGTAAGAAAAATATCCCAGAGTCTTCTATAAAATGTCCTTTTTGCAAATCAAGGACTGGGTTGTTATGTTCAAAATGTAATACTGTAAACGCAATTGGAAATATACATTGCAAATCTTGTGGTTCTGAACTTTTAAAAATTTGCAAACATTGTAACGGAGTAAATTTCCCAGATGCGACAAAATGTAGAAAATGCGGATTGCCATTTGAAAATGTAAAACAACCACAAAGAGAAATTTCAAAATCACCTTTAGATTATAATCCTCAATATCTAACACATAAACAAGCTTTTGATATTTTAGTTGATGGGATTTTATCTAATGAGAAAAAGATTTTTTCAATTGCAGGCTCAAAAGGTATAGGTAAAACAACTTTACTTAAACAAGCAATTAAAAATCTTGAAAAAGAACATTTGCAATGGTGTATAGGAGAATGTTCTCCGATAACTCAACTATCCCCAGGTGGAGTTATCCAAGATATGTTGCTAAATACATTCAACTTACCAAATTTCTGCATAAATAACGAAGAATTTCAACAAAACGCAATAGCATTTTTTGAAAATGAATTTAAGTTTCTAAAAAAAGATGAAATAACAGATTTTATAAACTTTTTATATAACTATAAAGATGGAAACTACGAAGACATCATAAATAATAAAAAAAGAACTTACGAAATCTTACTTCAAATCTTTGGGGCTTTTGCAAATACTGGGCGATTTGTTTTTGTAATAGATAATTTTGATTTTATAGACGGATTTTCAGTAGAATTTTTTACAACATTGATGCAAAAATCTGTTGTTCAAAAAAATTTAAAATTCATCGCAATCTACAACAGCCCTAAGCCAATCAATAGCTATTTTTTGATAGAAGAGCTAGATGTAAAAGCGTATGTGGATATTAATCTTGCTCCAATGACCGCAAAAGAACTCTCTCAAAATATCAAAATGACTTCTGAAGCTGGAACATACATAACAGAAAGAGAAAAAGAAGTTATTATTGAAAAAAGTGGCGGAAATCCTGCATTTGTAGAGCAGGCAACAAGTTATTCATTTGACTGCCAAATTTCAGATAAGGCTTTTTTACTTACAGGAAATTTTGAAAAACTAATCCTAGATAGACTTGAAACCCTAAAAAAAATAAACCAAGAAGCACACAAATTATTATGCTGTGCAGCAATTTTAGGAAACAAATTGAACTTAGTTCTACTAAAAGACATCTTTGGTTATAAAAATCAAGAATTTTTAGATATTATGTCCTATCTAGTGAAATCAAATTTTGTTAGACCATACAATCAGATTTATTATGAATTTAACAATCTTTTATTATGGGAAACAATTCTAAAAAACATAACACATGATAGCTCTTTTGCCGATATAAATGTTAAAATAGGGAAAGCAATTAGCCTATATACCCTAAATACAAACGCCACAATGGCAATGATTGCCCACAATCTTAAAGAAAATCGTATGGCATTTGATATTTGGACAAAAACAACAAGACTTGCTTC
The DNA here is from genome assembly GCA_963590665.1 of Candidatus Methanomethylophilaceae archaeon. Taxonomy (GTDB): domain Bacteria; phylum Cyanobacteriota; class Vampirovibrionia; order Gastranaerophilales; family Gastranaerophilaceae; genus Zag111. The sequence goes on along the minus strand of CAVAPR010000002.1, from coordinate 25,694 downwards.
ATATATTGGAGATATAAACTTATACGTAATATCTCAAAAACAATGCCTTGCTCTTCTTAATGAATTTAACGAAAATGAAACATTAAATATTAGATTTAACATTAGTGAAAGACTTGGTAAACTATTAACAGAATATGACCCAGAAGAAGCAATGGAATATTTGCCAGATGCAATTGCAAATGCAAAATCTAACAACAACGAAATTAAAGAAATTGAGTTATTAGGATACCTTGCTCAATGTTGCAAAAAAACAGGAAACTATTTTGGAGATGTTGAATGCGCTGATAATGTTCTAAAAAAATTAAAACCAGAACAAACACTCGAAAGTGCAATGATTAAATCTACAAAACTTGCCTCCCTTTTAGATATTGGTAATTGCGGAGAAGTTATCAACACAATTGATAATGACATCATGCCAGTACTAAACGAATATTTATCAAAACCAAAATCCAAAATGCCAATACCTATTGGTTTAGTTTATGACACATGGGTTAGAACAAATTTAGTCCTTGCAAATGCCCTTTGCTTACAGGGAAATGACAGATGTTTTGAAATTTTGACAAGACTTTTTGATATTATTGAAAAACATAGAATTGATGACCAACTATTAATTTGTAAAGCAAAACTTGTTCTTGCATTGGCAAATACAATGAAAGGTGATTTCATAACATCAGAAGAATTATTAGAGGACATTGGAAGAATTTATAGAAAAGATATTATGGATGCTGAAACAATTTCTCGCTGGAACATGGTATTTATCATTAATAAATTCTTATTAAAAGATTACGAAGATCTAAGAGAAACATTATTCAATGCTGTCACATTTGCAAACAATATTGGTGATAATTTTGCAAAAAATATTTTGAAAGTTCTCCTTGGAAAAATTTTCAAAGACAACAAACAAGCTAAGCATGCTCTAGAAATCTATAATGAACAAGTTACTTATTTCGCAAAAGAAAAAATGGCACTGGGAGCTTTATTGTCATGGTATTTTATTGCAGAAGCAACACTAATCACAGAAGGAGCAAAAAACTCAATTGATATTGCAACACAAGCACTTGAAATAGCTCAAAATCCAAGGATTAATAATTCATATTTCATTGTTCTATTAAAAATTCTTTTAGCAAAAGCAAATATGGAAAAATCTGATTTTGAATCTGCAAAAATCAATCTTGAAACTGCAATGCTTCTTGCAAAAAAATACAATATGAATGATTTACTTTCTAAGATTTACTATTTATGGGGGAAATATAACCAAGAACTCGGCTCTATCCAATCAGCAAACCAACTTGAATTGCTGAAAGGGGCAATTAAAATGTACGACAAATCAATAAATTTAATCCAAAAATACACTAAAAATAAATACTTATTCGATAAAGTAAATTCAAGAAAAACAAATTTAGTAAAAATTTGTGAAGATAATGGGTTCAAAATTTAAATTTACGGATTTTATACAAAACATATACAAGATTTACTAAAGAAAAAAAGGATTTGAAATATGGAAGTTTCATTTTGTTCAGCAAAACCAATTCAATATCAAAAAATAAGTTCAATTAGAAATTCTATAGGGCGAGCAATAAATAGCTCTTACAAAACAAGATTTAACCAAACAAACAGTGATTGCCTAGCGCAAATGAATAGAGAAACAAGAAATACAAATATTTTCCAAAGATTCTTAAAAACAATCAAAGCCCTATATAGAGCAAACCGTTAAAACTCTAGCTATCTATTTCTCTTTTCTAAACCCGAATGAGGTTGAAACCGTTCTACCAATTGATTGAATTTTGGCAGAAATACAGCCCTTGCATTTGTCTGGATTTTCGTTTATACAAATTTTGTTTGGATAAATCTCATACTTTGCACGATATTCAGTCGTTGTAACATTTGGCATAACAACATTTGCCCCACTTTGAAGAGCAATAATCCTACCATTTGGGTTAAGAGTTTCCATTGCAGTAGTTGCAGGAATATTTATATCTTTCAATAAAATTCTAGTCAATGCCATGACCTTTAGTGCCAAAGTAAAATTTCCAGTCGTTGCATCTTTTAATGGAGTATGAGGGTGTGGAATGAACGGACCAATTCCAACCATATCAGCGTTAATTTCTTTAAAAAACAAAATATCATCTGCTAAAGATTCGATAGTTTGATTTGGAAGTCCAACAAGACAACCTGTTCCAACTTCATAACCTAATTTGCCTAAATCTTTCAAACATCTAACTCTATTATCAAAATCCATATTTGGGTGCATTTGTTTATATAAATTTCTATCAGTCGTTTCAATTCTTATTAAATATCTATCAGCTCCAGCATCTTTAAAAGCTTTATACTCTTCATAAGTCTTTTCACCAATACTCAATGTTAAAGCGACTCCGAGATTCTTTATCCCTTTTATAATTTCACACATCAAATCTGTATTATAATATTCATCCTCTCCAGATTGAAGAACAATAGTTTTATAGCCCATATTTGCAGCATGCGTTGCGTAAGAAATAATGTCCTCTTTTGAAATTCTATAACGGTCAATGAGCTTATCTTCACTTCTCAAGCCACAATATTTACATTGACGCTTACAGATATTAGAAAATTCCACTAAACCTCTCAAATGAACTTCATCACCAACATATTCTTTTCTTGTCTTATCTGCAAGAGAAAATAACCAATCATTTTTTGAGTCATCTTTTAAAATTTCAATTATATCATTTTTAGAAAATTCATTCATCCAAAAAGCACCTCTATATACCACTTATACCATAAACACAATGACAAATTAAAATAAAATTTCTTATAAAATATTCACAAACTATTCAAAAAAAATGAACTTATGGTTTAATAATATCGTTATAGATATGTGTGGAGTCTAAAATAGGAGAATAGGCATGAAAAAGATTATATGTTTACTAGCTCTAGGTGTAGCATTTTTAACAACAGCACCGTGTTTTGCGGCTCCGCCAGGGGGAGGCATGGGACATGGACCTTCTATGGGAGGAGGCAGACCACCTATGCAAGGTGGAATGAACCGACCTCCAATGGGCATGAATAGACCAGCAATGGGCAGACCTCCAATGGGACCACCTCCAATGCACATGGCAAGACGCCCTTTGCCACCACCGCCAATGTATCGTTCTATGCCATTTTATAGACCATACTATTATTCATACTACTACCCATCATATTACTCAACATCCTATACATATTATCCAACAAGATATTATAGCGATGTTGTCGCTCCAGTTACAACATCAACAGATGCAGTTATAGTTAGAGATGATTATGCAGGAATAAACACAGCTGCAAACGTCATCAACACCGCTGCAAATGTTGCGTCAACAATTAGATACCTAACTTGGTAAATTGAAACAAAAAATATTCACATAGCCAAAATCTCCTCCAAATAGAGGAGATTTTTTACATTTAGCTAAAGAATACAAAAATTAGGTCGTAATAAATAATATAGATATGAAAAACGAAAGTTTTTCATACCTCCTCCCCAAGTCTGGTAGCCGTTCTTTTTAGAAACGGCTTTTTTTTATTGAATATTATATTTAAGCAAATAAAAAGAGCAGGAATAAACATCCTGCTCAATAATCTTTTTCATTTTCCAACTTCATTAAATCTATTATACTATACTTGCATTTCTTTTTCAAATCCAAACAATGAACTAATTGATTCATCATCATGGATTCTTGAAATTGCTTGAGCAAGTAATGGAGCAACTGAAATTTGCTTGATATTAGAAGGCATTTTACTCATATCAAGAGGAATTGTATTTGTTACGATACATTCTTTGATTGGAGCAGAAGCCAATCTCTCTACAGCAGGTCCAGAGAATACTGGGTGAGTTGCACCAACATAAACATCTTTAGCACCTTTTGATTTCAATAATTTAGCTGCTTCACAAATTGTACCAGCAGTATCAATAATATCGTCAAACATCAAGCAAACTTTACCTTCAACATCGCCAATAACATTTGTTGCAATTGCTTCATTATGTTTATCACGTCTTTTATCAATAATTGCAATAGGAATATCAAGTTTCTTTGCAAAATGTCTAGTTCTATTTGCACCACCCATATCAGGAGAAACAGCCACCATATTATCTGTAGGGATACCTAAATCCTTAATATAATTAACTAAAACATTTGTTGCAAAAATATGGTCAACAAGAATATTAAAGAAACCTTGAATTTGACCAGTGTGTAAATCCATAGCAAGAACTCTATCAGCACCAGCAGTTGTAAGCAAATCAGCAACTAATTTAGCTGTAATAGCTTCACGACCAGAAGTTTTTCTATCTTGTCTTGCATAACCATAATAAGGAATTACCGCAGTAATTGTTTTTGCACTTGCACGTTTGAAAGCGTCAATAATAATCAATAATTCCATTAAATTTTCATTTACAGGATTGCAAACTGGTTGAATAATAAAAACATCATCCCCTCTTACACTTTCTTTAACCTGTACATAAATTTCTCCGTCAGAGAAATTTTTAACAACCATAGGACCAACTGTTGTACCCAACTGATCAGCGATTTCTTGAGCCAATTTTGGGTTTGAACGACCAGCGAACAACTTGATGTCATGTGTTGGATTGATAGCCCTTTCAAGTTGAGGATAAGTTTTTTCTTCGATTGCAACCATTCTTATTAAATCCTTTCTACTTCTGCCTGCATGGTATATTATAAATCTGTCTATTTTTTCTAACAATATAATTTTAAGTTTTGTAATATCAAAAACCCCTAAATATTATTTTTTGCCTTATTAAAATCTTTATTTAGCAAATTTTATTTTTTCGGGGTATTATAGATAATGGACTATAATATTTAAAAATATAAGGAGAAAAAATTGAAAATTTTACCCCAATTAACAACAGCACCTGCAAGAAAAATTGTTGCAGCAAAAATGCAAAAACAAAATCAACAAAGAATGATTGAAATAAAATCAGCCG
>CAVAPR010000002.1:0-20736 GCA_963590665.1 Candidatus Methanomethylophilaceae archaeon | reverse complement strand
AAAAAAATATTTCATCTCAAGCAAGAGAAAATCTTGAAAGACATGCAGAAGAAATGAAACCAGAAACATATATAGAAATGAGAAATTACCTTTCAAGACTTGAAATGGAAGAACTTATTAAAAACGGATTGTTATAATTATAATTAAAAACCAGATTTACAAAAAAAAGCCCTTTTCAAAATTTGAAAAGGGCTTTTTCTGTTAAGAACTTATCTTCTTATTTCTTTGAAGGGATTCTCATTCCGTAGAATGAACGAACAACAAAGATTAAAGCGATAATCAAGAATACAACACCAGCATAAGGTGCAATATGTCTGAAGTTTTCGTTAATAGCAATTTCCATTGCTAATAAACCAAACAATGTTGTAAACTTGATGATTGGGTTCATTGCAACTGAAGAAGTATCTTTGAATGGGTCTCCAACTGTATCACCAACAACTGTTGCTTCGTGAAGTGGAGTACCTTTTTCTTTCAAATCAACTTCAACAATTTTCTTAGCATTATCCCAACATCCACCAGCGTTTGCCATAAATACAGCTTGGAACAAACCAAATACTGCAATTGCAATCAAGTAACTTACAAAGAATGATACTGCAAGTTGAGTTTTGCAATTTGGAGCTGACAAACAAGCTAATGCTAATGCAAATGTGAATAATGCGATAAAGATATTAACCATACCTTTTTGAGCATATTGAGTACAGATTTTTACAACTTCTTTTGAATTTGCAACATTTGCACTCTTTTCATCCGCATCACCTAATTTGATGTTATCTTTGATGTATTCAACTGCACGGTAAGCACCAGTTGTAACTGCTTGCATTGAAGCACCACTGAACCAGTAAATTACTGCGCCACCTGTTAACAAACCTAACAATGTGTAAGGGTTTAACAAGTTCAAAATAGATTCTGGTTCAATACCCAAAGTATTTTGGATAACCAAAATCAATGAGAAAATCATTGTAGTAGCACCAACAACTGCTGTACCAATAAGAACTGGTTTAGAAGTTGCTTTGAATGTGTTACCTGCACCATCATTTTCTTCTAAGTATTGTTTTGCGTTTTCAAAATCAGCATCAAAGCCATATTGTTCTTTGATTTCTTCTTTTACGTTAGGAATTTCTTCAATCAATGATAATTCATAAACTGATTGAGCGTTATCTGTTACAGGACCATAAGAGTCAACAGCAATTGTAACAGGTCCCATTCCTAAGAAACCAAATGCAACAAGACCAAATGCAAATACTGATGAATAGCTCATCAATGTTGCAGGAATGTGAGTACTTGCAACATAAGCCAAAGCCATTAACAATACGATTACCATACCAATCCAGAAACCTGAGAAGTTACCAGAAACGATACCTGAAAGAATTGTTAAAGAAGCTCCGCCTTCTCTAGAAGCAGTAACAACTTCTTCTGTGTGTTTTGCTTTTGGAGAAGTAAATATCTTTGTAAATTCTGGGATAAGAGCTGCGCCCAAAGTACCACAAGAAATAATACAAGATAATACTAACCAAATATGGTTACCCATTGAAGATAATAACCAGTGGCTTACACCAAATGTCATACAAATTGAAAGAATTGAAGTAATCCAAACAAGTCTTGTTAAAGGAACTTCAAAATCAAATTTTTCTGCTTTTTTAGCATAGCATTTATCAAATAGACCATTAATCCAATATGCAACTACTGAAGTTACAATCATTAAGAATCTCATAACGAAAATCCAAGCCAATAATTGAACTTGATTTTCTTGACCTAAAACTGCCAACAATATGAAACTTACTAAAGCAACACCAGTTACACCGTATGTTTCAAAACCGTCAGCTGTAGGTCCGATAGAATCACCAGCATTATCACCAGTACAATCGGCAATTACACCAGGGTTTCTAGGGTCATCTTCTTTGATACCGAATTGAATTTTCATCAAGTCAGAACCAATATCAGCAATTTTTGTAAAAATACCACCTGCAACACGAAGAGCAGAAGCACCTAAAGATTCACCGATAGCAAAACCGATGAAGCAAGCGCCAGCGATATTTCCAGGGATGAATAATAGGATTAAAAGCATCATAATAAGTTCAACTGACACTAATAAAACACCAATACTCATACCAGCTTTCAAAGGAATATTCAAAATATTTAAAGGATTTCCTTTTAAAGATGAAAATGCAGTTCTTGAGTTAGCTAAAGTATTCATTCTGATACCAAACCAAGCTACAGCATAAGAACCTAAAATACCGATTACTGACCAAGCTAAAATAGTCAATACTTCAGCAATACCCATGTGTTGCAAGAATTTGAAGTAGAATAAAATACATAGACCAATCAATACTTCTAATACCAATAAGAATTTACCTTGTTGAACAAGATAAGTTTTACAAGTTTCAAAAATAGTATTCCCTACACTGTCCATTGATTTGTGGACATCCAATTTTCTGATTTTCAAGAACTCAATAAGTCCGAAAATCAAACCGACAACAGAAATTCCAAGACCAATCAACAATAGCATATAGCTATGAGGATTGATGGTTCTAATACTTGGAACAACCAAATCGGCTTCGCTTGCCAAAGCAGGCGAAACACCAACAGCCAACATAAATAGTAGAGCCATTAGTGAAGTAAACTTTTTAATCATAGTCTCTTCTCCTTTTCAAAAGATTGTTCACTTACTTTCTCTTTTACGTTTGATAATAAAATTCTACCAAATATTTGAGATAATATCAAGAATAAATTGCCCAATTTATTTACTTCTTCTGTCTAATTTGTTATCATATAAATATGGATAGCATATTAAAAAAAGTTTGGATTTTTCTTCTCATTTTTACAGGAATGGGATTAGTTGCGCTTATTCCATTAGACAAATATCAAAGTGCTTATATGAAAGAGTATCACAAGGTTAAATCTGCACCGCAAAAAAGAGTTGATGCGGCATATACTTATGTTGAAAAAGTAGAATCTGGAGAGACAGAAGAGCAAACAGGACAAAATGCACAAATCGCAAAAAGAATAAAATATACCCAACCCAATCCAAGAAACAGAAAACCAATTTATATAAGAGATAAAAACAACCCAAACATTCTGCACCCATATCGAGGATAGAAAAATAAAGAAACCTTAACTAAGACATTCTGGCAATATATTTTAAATGTTTTTAATTTATAGTTGACGTATGAAAAAATTGTTGTCTTTATTTTTAAGTTTAGGGATTACATTTATAACCCCAATTAGTGTTTTCGCTTCAGATGTTCAATGTGAATGTATAAAAACATCTGAATCTTTAGCCAAAACTCATTCCAAAGCCCCAAACAATTGCATAAATACAACGGAGAATTATTATATACTTTCAAAAGGTGACGTTATAAAAGTTGCCTTTGAGTGCAAATTTCTTTCAGAATGTGCAAAAGAAGGCGACAGAGTTTATTTTTATGTTCCTAAAGATATTCTTTCATCTTGCGGAACTTTGATTATTCCAATGGGAACAAAATTCTCGGGTTATATTAGAGGAATTACACCACAAAAGAAATTGAATAAAAATGCAAGAGTCTATATCAATATTGATAAACTTATACTCCCAGACAACACCGAATTAGAAGTTAAAGCAAAACCATTTAGCAAAGATTTTTCACTTGTTGAAAATGGTTGGATGACAGCAGGAAAACTCGCAGCTTCAACTGTTGGAATTGGTGCAGTTGGAACAGGAGCTGGAGTTGGACTTGCATTTATTCCAAAACCACACAAAATTGCAATTGGAGCAGGAACAGGTGTTGCCATTGGTTGTTTTATAGGACTTGTAACAGGACTTGTTACCCCAGGATTAAAATACCACGCTAGACAAGGAGAAGAAATTTATATAATCCTTTGTGAGGATTTAATTATCCCCAAATGCAGTATTAAAGAATGGTAAAAGTCAAGGTTGAGCTGAAAAATACTTCTCATTTTACTAATCACACCCTCACCCCAACCCTCTCCCCAAGGAGAGGATGATTTTTAAAGAGATACTTCGCTTCGCTCAGTATGACGTAACCCGCAATTGTCATGCTAAAGTCCCAAAGTAAAAAAAAGGTGTTCGGAATTACCAAACACCATTACCTCTTCAATATAATGTATAATATATCCTTAGATTTCGAACAAGCTGTGAAGTCTTTGTTGAATGTCTTCTTCATCAAGTTCGTCTGTTAATCTATTCAAATCTATTGCCATTTGGTAATAATTCGCTGCATCATTTGTAAAGCCCATTTCTTGGCTTGCACGACCCGCATTGAAATATGCCAACGTATAATTCGGATTTAGAGAAATCGCTTCTTCAAAGTATTCCAAAGCTTCTTCTGCATCCGCCAGCCCATCCAAATATAAGATACCTAAATTATTTTGCGCATATTCATTTTCTGGGCTCAATTCTACAGCTTTATGATAAGCCACTAATGCTTCTTCTAGATAATCTTTTTCCCATAATGCAATACCAACTTTTGAATAAGCTCGTGCTTCATCTGGATTAAGAGTAATTGCATCGCAATATGAACGAATAGCTTGGTCTAAATCATAATCCGCCATATAAATATCACCTAGTGCAATATATAAATCATAATTTTTAGGATCTAAAATTATACCAGCTTGATAAGTTGAAACAGCAGCCTCAACATTACCTTTATTTTCTGCATAAATAGAACCCAAAGCTTGACAAACTATAGAAGTCCATTCTGGATCAGGATTTAGTGAAATCGCCTTTTGATAATGTTCAATCGCATCATCATACAATTCTGCTTTTGCATAAGCATAACCTAAGGAGTTATTGAAAAATGGGTTTTCTGGCTCACGGTCAACTGCAAGCTTGAACGCACTTACGGAATTTAATTTGTCATCTTTTGACATGTACAAATGCCCTAATTCATAATAAATTTGAGCCGTATCAATATCAAATTCTAACAATTTTTCATAACAATCAATCGCTTCTTCTGTATTTTCTGGATAATAAGTTTGCAAAATTGTTGCAAGTTTTACTAAAACAGAACGATTTAGCGGATTTGCTTCTAAAACTTTTCTATAACAATCTAAAGTTTTATCAACATCTTTGTTGCGAAGAGCTAAATCTCCCATCTTGTTATAAAAATATTCACTCTTTGTTGTTTTTGAAACTGCATCACTATAAACTTTTTCTGCAGATTCATACATTTTAAATTTTTCTAAGAATTTTCCAACAGTATTATATGAAAAGATAGAAACATCATTAGACATGTTTTTATAAAACATTTTCATAGTTGGTCTATCCCAAGCAAGCATTACGCTACCAGTCAAGAAGTAATATAAAAATCCAACATAATCCTTAAATGTACCATCTTGAGAATTAATTTTGCTCAAAATAGATTGAGATAAAATCATTCTAGGTCTGCCAGATGTCAAAGGATTCATGCGAATTGCAGACTTGAACTCTTTTTCAGCAGATTGGTAATCTTGAGCCAATTGCATGAAATAACCTGTATAAAGGTGCGCATCTCTATTTCTCGGAGAAAGAGAAATAGCAGTCTGACATTGTTCAATAGCAGTATCAACGCTTATTTGTCCTTGTTCCCACATAAGAGTAGCAAGGCGATAGTATGTTTCAGGAATAGTTGGGTCATATTTAACCGCATCAACATAGTGTTCAATAGCTTCTTGCAAGTCATTATTTCTTTGCCCCATAAGATATTTTTCGTGGGCAATTCTTGCTTTTTCTAATGAATTTTGTGCTCTTTCCTTATTTTCTCTATTGTTTGTGCCAATCATTGGCATTAAAACTTGTTCAGACATTTTGAAGCTCCAATATACTAGGTATGCATGTTCCGTCGGACAAAGAAAATTTATCTTTAATACATGGAGCAAAATCTCATCTATTTGTACTAGATAAGTGGTGAAATATTAGAATTAAAAAATCCGCCAGATACAACACTGACGGATTTTAAAGATATTCTCATAAGAAATCTAATTATTCCTACTTTGAATTTTTGCTAAGAGTTGAAGTATTTCTATATACATCCAAACAATTGTTACCATCAAAGAAAATCCGAAATACCACTCCAAATCTTTACTTGCACGACCTTGGAACTGTTCTACAGTGTCAAAATCAACAATCAAGTTGAAAGTGGCGACAGCTACACATATCACACTAAAACCTATTCCGATTGGGCTATTAGAAAAGATTTGAGGAATTGAGTGGTGAAATAAATTCAAGATGATTTGTAGAAAATAAATTCCAGCAAGTGCAAGTGTAGAGTTGAAAATAACCATTCTAAATTTATCTGTACATCTAACTAGATTTGTCTTATATAAAATAAACATGCCAAATAAAGCAAACATTGTACCAATTGCAGCTTGAGATGCAATTCCAGGAAATCTCATATTGAACACTGCAGAAATTAATCCTAGAAATAAACCTTCACACATTGCATACAATGGCGTTGTTAAAATTAAGAATTTGTTTTTAGGTGCAAAACAAATAACAAACACAAGAATAAAACCAGCAATAGCCCCACCTTGTCCTAACATTATAGCCTTATCTGCAAAACCCGCTAAGGTTAAATACCAAGTATAAGCAAACGTTAAAGCCATAAACAATCCAAGCATGCAAGTTTTGATAATAGTCCCATTTATTGTCATGGCAGAATCATTTTCAAGAGAATTAAATGAAGTTGACTTCAACACTCTTTCTTGTAAAACAGGATTAGACATATATATCACTCCCTTCAAAATATCACCTAATCACAAGACATATTAACATATAAAATAAAAATCTCAATTCTCCTAAAAAAAATTTTTAAAAAGTACTTTACAATAATTTTTTTTTGTTATACACTAAGGACATAATCCTCAGTAGCTCAATGGCGGAGCATTCGACTGTTAATCGAAGGGTTGCTGGTTCGAGTCCAGCCTGGGGAGCCATAAAGGAGATGTCGATGACATCTCCTTTATTTTATTAATTATTTTTGAAATCGGCTCTGTTTTAGATAAAATTGCATTATGAAAATTCAAAAATATAATCAAGCTAATATGTCCTTTGCTCAACAATCATTTCAAGGATTGCATGTTATTGATACAAAAGTGCAAGGGCTTCTACTTGAAAATCTTAACCCACAACAATTAAACACATTATCTACTTTTGTAAAAGAGCAAGAAAGTAATTCTGTTCATATCTTACTGGGGGCAAAGAACAAAAATACTCTACAAGCATCACTCCTTTGCAATTACAGACTAAAAGATTTCAAAACCGAATATAAACAACTTCCTATATTTGAATCTAAATTTCATTTTATTAAACGAGTAATTAAAATTGCGAATGGCTATAAACAACAAATCAAAAATTTAGAAATAAACAAATTAAAATGGTCTTATTCAATATTGCCAGAATGGAAAAATAAAATATATAAATAACATCACGCAATATATTTAATTAGTCCCTTAAACTTCTTTCCAGAATTTATGCACCTTTTTGAACAATGTTTTTTTATTCAGAATATCAATTTCAATAATATCTTTGCCATCTTTTTGAGTATGAGATTTGAATTTCGCTATTAAGTTTCTCGGAAGTAAAACTTCCTGTTCATTAATATCTTTTGCAACGGAAGAAAGGTCGCCCAAATTTTCCATATAAATACCACTCAAACCTTCGGGACAATTATACTTAAATAATATTCTATTACTTGCAAACTTTTCTCCAATTGTTTTATCTAAAGAAACTTCTGGATATACAGGTATTTCAAAAACTTTTCCCTTTTTATAAAACTTTTGAATAAAATCTTTTGAAGATAAATCCGCCAAACCAAAGTCGTACGGACTTGCGCCTCGATATAAAGTAACAGAACGAGGCAAACAACTTTGACTAATCAATTTATCAATTTTGGGAAGTTCTTCCTTTATAATCGATTCAAAATAACAAGCATTTTCATCACCCAAGTCTGACATTATTTTCTGCCTTATTTCACGATTTGCACCTATATAATTATCTTTCCAATGAGCTAACATCTGTTCAACAGAAATCTCTGGCTCAACAGTATTCACCATGCCAGAACGTTGAGCTGTCATATCAGAAATGACATCAGAATATTCTCTTGTCTTCAAAGATGTTAATTTTTCTGGCTTCGAGAACTTTAACAAATTTTTCTGAATAGGTTTTGATGCAACGACTTTTTCTCCCGACTTTGCAAAAGACAAAACCTCTTTGCCCAAAGTTACGGCTAAATTTCCCATATAAATTCCTTATTTATCCCCTATATATTAATAAAGGATTTTGGGATAAAGAAATTGCCAAGATTTATTATATTGTTAAGATTTATTTTCCAGCACAAGAACCGCAACAAGAAGAATTGTCAAAACTATCTTTATTTTTCATACAACTTAGGCATTTATCTTGCATTTGACCATTCTGAGCAAAGTATTTATAACTTTTAACCCACTTTGGCTCTTTACAAGAACACTTTTCCATAAATGATAAGAATTGAACAAACTTATCTAGCACATCCTCTGGCATCGCATATTCTATCTTTGTTGAAGAATTATCTACATTTTCGGGTTCAACTTGTAAAACTTTTTCCAAAAAGTTTAAAATTGTTTTATGTCTAAAAATCTTTTCTTCAGCTTTTTTAACACCTTTAGGGGTAATCGTAATAATTCCATAAGGAACATAATTTATAAAACCACGATTCGCCAATGTTTTGACAGCATCAGAAGTTGCAGGTCCACCAATCTTCAAATAATTAGAAACATCTTTAACCCTCGCAGCTTGATTAACTTTCACAATCTCATAAATTGCAAGAAGATATTTTTCTAAGCTTTCAGTCAATTCTTTTGGCACAACAACCCCCTTTTATGGTATAGCAAATTATTATTATCTATACCATAAAAAACAGTTTTCTTAAAGATTATTAAGCTAGAATATTTTTATTTGCATTATTCAAAAATCCAGTCATGCTAACATTTTGGGCATTAGAATTTGTAGCAGCTTTATTATTATTTTGAGAAGATTTTGAATGACTTGCCAAATAAATATTCAATTTTGGAAGTAAAACTCCAAGAGCTAAAGTTGAATATGCTAAACCTGCGACATGCGCAACATTCAATTTCCACATATTCTTCTTCGCAAATTCCTTTCCTTGAGCAAGAACTTCATTATGGCTCTTTAGAGAAATATTATTTAACCAGTTGCGAACACCTTTTCCGTTACCAGAAATATTGAACAAGTTTTCTCTTTTTCCATCAAGAATATTTGCAACTCCTTTTGCTGCGAATCCCCCAAATACAAGCCAGTTCAAGAATCCAAAATAATCTCTTGTTACAGTTTCTTTCAATTCTCGTTTGTTATCAGAAGCCAAAAATCGACCAATTAAAGTTGAAGCATAAACAGTTTTAATAGCATTACCACTTGTAACAGGGCCAGTAAATTCTAGTTTTTTCACAAAATCAGCTGGAGATTTAACCCTCATGACACCCAATGCCATAGCTGCCATACCAATACTTGCCAAAACTTTTTCAACTAAGAATTTTGTACTTCTATCTTTTTTGGAAGCTTTATCAATTCCTTTGTAATTTGAATCCCCAGGGAATCCAGATTGTCCTGTACGTTTTTCTGTCAATTTTCTATTAATATATTGATTTGTAAGCCCTAAAGTAGAAGCAATTGCTAATGCCCCAAGCCCTTTGATCTTATTGATTTTTAAGATTTTACTAATAGCTTTATCAGCATCAATACCAGATTTGTAGAATACGTTTTTGCCTAAATCAACCGCATCTCTCAATACATTATGCAAAGAACTAGATAAACTTTTATCACCAACTTTTGCGCTAACTTTGTCCGCTTTTAAGGCATTAGTCAATCTAAATTCTAAAATATTTTGAATTTGTTTAGCATCTTTTGAAGAAATATTTTTACCATCAACAAGTTCAGCCATTGTAGAAGTAATTTTATCTTTTGATTTTAATTCTTCTGCAATATTTTTATACTTTTTATTATCCCAAGTGTATTTTGCCCAAGAAGGTTCATCCACCCACTCAGTATTTGTCCAATCAATTAAATTAAACTTTCTAATTTGTTTACCATCTCGACCTGAAAGATTTTCTAAAACATTAGAAATATATTCTGATGAATTATTAGTATTTTTGTGAGCTTCTTTTAATAGAGCAATACTATCATTTGAGAACCAAGAATTTGTATTGATTGGAGTATCTGGATTTATAAACTTATTTGCAAGTTTTGAAATCCCCTTAGCCAAATAACTAGCAGAAAGGCAGACAATTAAAGTTCCAGTAAATTCTCTAAAAAATGTTTCAAAACCAGCATTAGCATTACGTTTTTTAGTATCAATATAAGTTCTAGGTCCAACCATTGCGAATAAATCAATTCCAACAGCATTCGCCATCGGGTTAGTATCGAGAGTTCTCAAAACTTGAGTAGCAATTCCATCAACTGGACCAGTGAAAGTCGGTCTATTTTGGGTAAGTATATTATTTGTAATATTAGTAATCATTTTTCCTCCATAAAAAATAAAGTTCCTTGACACAAACCAAGGAACTTAATATATTCGTAAATTCGCAACACAAATTATAGCAAGTTCCTACATCGGCACTTACAGCAACAGCATCTTGAATTTTTAGGAGTTTTTATTGTCATAATTTTTCACCTTTGAAATTAAATCTATTAAAAACAAAAAATTTTGTCAATAACCAAACCGATTATTTGTAAAGTTATTTTTCAATATTTATAATATGTTTAGGTATGGCGAATAATTTACGCACAATATAAATTTAAGCCATAACTTTATCCAATTCTTTTAGCATTTGTTTATCTTCATCAGCTTTAGAACCAGCTGTTGTCAAATAATTTCCAACTAACACTGAATTAATTCCCGCAACAATGCCTAATTTTTGGTTATATTCACTTAGTCTAGTCGTACGACCTCCAGCATAACGTAAAAGTGCTTTTGGCAAAATTATACGGAACATACAAATAGTTTTTAGAATTTCTTCTTCATCAATTTTGTCCTCATAATTTTCTAAAGGAGTACCTTTTATAGGGTTTAAAAAATTTATCGGAACGGTTTTCGGATTTAACTCTTTCAAGGCAAGAGCCATATCTATTCTATCTTCTCGAGATTCACCCATTCCGATAATCACACCACAACAAGCTTCCATACCATATTTTTGAATAAGTTTAACGGTGTTTACTCGGTCAGAAAACTTGTGAGTTGTACAAATATTCTTATGATAATTTTCAGAAGTGTTAATGTTGTGATTGTATCTTTCAACCCCAGCATCCTTAATTTGTTTAACCTGTTCTTCTGAAAGTAAACCTAAAGATGCGCAGCAATGAATACCATCAATTGAAGCAACCGATTTAATCATTTCTAATATTTTTTCAAAATCTTTATCAGTTGGAACACGCCCAGAAGTAACAATACAAAATCTAGTTGCGCCATTTTCTTTAGCACTTAAAGCTGCCTTTTTAACTGTTTCAACATCCATCAATGGATGACACTCTATTTCTGCGTGATTATGTTTGCTTTGAGAACAGTATTTACAATTTTCAGAACAAGCACCTGTCTTGGCACTAATAATACTACATGCCTCAACTTCATTCCCAAAATTTTCCTCAGTTATTTTGTGAGAAATATCAATTAATTTCTCTAGTGGCAAGTCATATAACTTTAGCAATTCTTCTTTTGTATATTCTTTATTGTCCATTTTACTCTCCATATTATATGTTTAGGTATAGCGAATAAATTTATGATAACACAAATAAATAAAACAAAAGAGAAGTCTAAAAAAATATAAAAGGCTTGAAAATAATTTTTCAAATGCTAAAATTCACTTGAAAAGTCATATAATCCCAGATCGTCTAGTGGCAGGACGAAAGATTCTGGCTCTTTTAACGGTGGTTCGAATCCATCTCTGGGAGTTTTTATTTTTTGATTTATTTTTGTCATGCTGAACTCGTTTCAGCATCTCTAGCGGGTGCGCTTGGATAGAGATTCCAAAACCAGTTCGGAATGACTATACGGTTTACGTCATACTGAGCGAAGCGAAGTATCTCAATCTATACAAAGCTATCACACTGAACTCGATTCAGGGTCTCTAGCTAGTGCGCCCTGATAGAGATTCCGAAACCAGTTCGGAATGACAGTATATACAAATTAGGATTCTTCACTCCGCTCAGAATGACGAATTAATTACATAAAGAACTTAGTGCCTTAGTGCCTTAGTGCCATATATCTTAAAGCCTTCTGTAACCAACAGACTTATCCTCTTATTGACTTACAGACTTTTAAAAACCTATTTCCCTCTCAAGAAATCATGCCAATAATCGCCTTTTCCTGTCGGACTCATATTTTTATGGGCAAAGTATGCGCAAGTATGAACAGGAGTTTCCGTAGAAGTACTGCAATACGGAGCAATTGCATTTTCATTTGTCTGTTGCAGACTCAATCCATTCCAAGAAGCCCCTGTATATGGAACAATTGCAGCCGTATCAGAAAATACAAAAACAAATCTATCAACACCCCATTTGTTTGGTCTATCCACACCATTTATATCAACACAAATTTTCGGACCCGTTGTACTATTGGGATTTGAAACAGCAGCCATATCATCCATTGAGTATAACCTTCCAGAAATATCTACTTCTATATCAGATTGGTCACAAGGCCACTGAGAAATTTCTTGCCCATTTAAGTTCAAATTCTTTAAACCTCTTCGAGATTCAAACGTTCTCGAAAAGCCTTGAGATTGATGTCCTTTGAAATAAGACATAAAATATTTTAATGAAGCTGTACTATCCCAAGAAGAACCATCACTAATAGAATCTTGATAATCTCTAAAAGACATATCATTATCAGCGTAAAAAGCTCTAGAAGCTACATTCAAATCTGCATAAGCCTTTTCGAACTGGGATTTCAACTTTTGGGCTCTTAAATTTACCATCAATGTTGGAATCGTCATTGCTGCAACCGCTCCAATAATACCTAGAGTTATCAATACTTCAGCTAAAGTAAAACCATTAAATAATTTTTTCAAAATGTTACCTCATTAAATGAATACATTTATTATTACATTATTTTATTTATAAGTCAACGTCAAATGAAATTTATTCGTTAAATTGTCAATGAATTTATATAATTTTAAATGAATAAATGGAGTTAAAACAATGTCAATAATGAACGATTTAAAAAAGGTATTATTGGATGTCAATGTAAATTTGACAGAACTTGCAGAAGCTTTATCCAAAAGACTTAACAAGCCATATTCAATGCAAAATTTGTCAAACAAACTCCGCAATGAAACTATTACCCATAGAGAAATGATTTTGATTGCAGATATTCTCGGTTATGATTTAAAATTTGTAAGAAAAAATTCTTAGTTGACGGATTTTGAAATAATATGGTATAATAGGTTGTTATTTCGTTTTCAATATAAATAAAGCCTAAGAGTTATTGGAATTGTCAGAAAGGATTTTATGACATCAGGAATTCCGTACTCTTTTGTTCCAGGAACAAAAGCTAAAGCCGATGAAGTTAATGCAAACTTTTTAGCCGTTCTGAACAAAATTGAAGAAACTAATTCTGCAAAACTTAATGTCGATTTATCGAATATTGATGACTCTGGGAAAGCGACACTAGATTCTATCGACACCAAAGCTGATAAAAAAGATATTGATGGGGAATGGCAATACTGCCATTATGTCCTAGCATTAGATGTACCATTAACTTCAGCAACACCCTTATCTTTCGATTTATCTAGCTACATTCCAGAAGATGACAATATCTACGAAATTATATTATCCGCCAGAGTAGTAACAGCAGGCGGAAATGGAATGTATTCCGCTGCACTAATAAAAAGTAGCCTCATGCCAGATTCTGTTTATTTTTGTAATGCAAGAGCAAGAACAACCAATAGTGCAACTTCTTCTGGCTGTGGGATTATTCCTCTTGGAACAGATAGAGTCATAACAGCTTGGAGAACAGCAGATTATAGCGGTAAAATATCTATTTCTTTCGATGGATTTAGAAAAGTTAGATAGAAAGGATTTTTATGAAATATTATATTTTTGTCGAAAATAACACCTTAAAAGGTGGAGGTTGCGCAAGATGTTTGAATGAAGAAATTCAAAATATTGAAGTGTCAGAAACTGTTTGTAATGATTACATTTCAGATAATGAAAAATATATTTATTCTAATGGCGCAATTATCAAAAACCCAGATTACGAAGAAATTCTAAAAGAACGTGAAAAATCTAAAAAAATTTCTGAGATAATAGAAAAACTAAATGAACTTGACAATAAAAGGATTCGAGCCGTTTGTGAAAATCAAATTAAAGACGCACAAACTGGGGAAACATGGCTTGAATACTACAATACTCAAGCCGATAATTTGCGAAAAGAAATGCAAACTATCGAATAAAATTATGCGAAATAATCCATCATTTGAGCTTGAATATCATTGTTAATATTCTTTGCACCATATTTTGCTGCAGGCAAAGAATAGATACTATCTAAAATGAGTTTTCGCTGTTCTTGATCACCTTCGACTTGAGAGATTTTTACACCTGAAATATAACTATCCGCATCAGGACCATACTTAAAATCATTAGAAATTTTTATATCGCCTTCCGCTGAACCCATAATACGTTTAGTCAATTTTGCGATATAAGAAAACAATGGCATAGTTTTGGTTTCTGGTATTACAGGATAACCATTCACAAGAAGTTGCGGAATAGTTTCAAACTCATCATCTTCAGGTACAAATTTTTGAGTTTGTACATGTAAAAATTTCTTATCAAAAGGGAAATAATGGTCAAATGAATCGGAACATTTTCGCATCACATCCTCATATTCTGCAAAGTCTTTACCTTTAAAATCATTTGTCAAATTGACAAGCAAAGAAGTTCCAAGTCTTTTACCGCCTTCTACGGTATAAGTTACGGAGCAAGCTCCTACATTTTGTAATCCTGTAAAACTAACATTATTCATCATGTTTAGGATAAAACTTGTAAAAATATTTTTTGCCATGTTTTTGATATAATTTTTGATAAATATAGGAGAAAGATTATGACAGAAATAAGAGAAGAATTTATAAATCAAGCGAAACACATCGCAAGAAATGCAGAAGTTTTACCTGGCGGAATTGAAGAATTGGCTGCAAAATTACAACACTCAGCTGACACAAACACTCCGCTAAGAGTAAAACTTGGAATGGACCCAACAAGACCAGACCTACACTTGGGACACACTGTAGTTATGAGAAAACTTAAAGAATTTCAAGCTTTAGGACACAAAATTGTTCTAATCGTAGGTGGCGCAACTGCTATGGTTGGTGACCCTTCTGGAAAATCTGAAACAAGACCAGCTTTAACAAAAGAACAAGTTGAAGAAAATGCAAAATCTTATTTTGACCAAATGTCAAAAGTTTTGGATGTTTCAAACGCAGAAGTTACAAACAATGCTGATTGGTTACACAAAATGAGCTTTACTGAATTGTTAAAACTTTCAGCGCAAGTAACAGTTGCACAAATGATGACAAGAGATGATTTCGCAAAACGTTACGCCGAAGGCAGACCAATTTCTATCCACGAATTTTTCTATCCATTGATGCAAGCTTACGATTCAGTTGCAATTGATGCTGATATTGAACTTGGAGGAACAGACCAAAGATTTAACACTCTTTTAGGTCGTGATATTCAAAGCGCTTATGGCAAAAAATATCCACAATTGGTAATCTTACTTCCTTTACTAGAAGGAACAGATGGCGTAGTAAAAATGTCAAAAACTTATCCAGAACACTGTATTTCACTAACAGATAGTGCAAAAGATATGTTCGGAAAATTGATGAGCATTCCAGATAACATGATTACTCGTTATTTCAGCTTGTTGACTGATGCAACAAAAGAAGAGCTAGAAGCGTATGACAAACAAATTGCAGACGGTTCAATCAACCCAAGAAATATCAAAATGAAATTAGCTCACCAAATTACAGAAGAATATCACGGAAAAGATGGCGCTGATAAAGCTCAAGAAGAATTTATCAATGTTGTTTCTAATAAAGGAATTCCAGAAGATATTCAAGAAGTAAAAGTTGAACAAGGGAAAAACATTCTTGACTTAATCACTGAATTAAAATTCACTGCAAGTCGTGGAGAAGCAAAAAGACTAATCCAAGGCGGAGGGGTAAAAATTGACGGTGAAAAAATTACTGACATGGGTTATACAATTTCATTTGATGAAAGCGTAGTATTACAAGCAGGGAAACGTAAATTTGCAAAATTGGTAAAATAACATGCTATCAGTAATCAAACGTGGAATTTCAAAAGTAAAAGAAGACATAAAAGTTATTTATGAAAATGATCCAGCAGCAAAGAATTTTCTAGAAGTAATTCTTTGCTATCCTGGATTACACGCTTTGATTGCATACCGTTTTGCACACAGATTATACAAATGGAATATTCCGCTAATTCCTAGAATGCTTTCGTATTTTACAAGAATTATCACAGGAATAGAAATTCATCCCGCAGCAAAAATTGGGAGAAGATTTTTCATCGACCATGGCGAAGGTGTCGTAATAGGCGAAACAACAATTGTCGGAGATGATGTTTTGATTTATCAACAAGTCACTCTTGGCGGAACAGGAAAAGAATCTGGCAAACGTCATCCAACTCTAGGGAATAACGTAATTGTCGGAGCTGGAGCAAAAGTCCTCGGCAATATTACAATTGGTGACAATGTAAGAATTGGTGCGGGTTCAGTCGTAATAGAAGATGTTCCACCACATTCGACAGTTGTCGGTGTTCCAGGGAGAATTGCACACAGAGCGGTTATTGATGAACAAGGAAACTTGATGCACAACAGAATCCCAGACCCTGTAAAATGCGACATTAACAAGCTCAAAGCCGAAGTAAAAATTTTAAAAGAAGAAATTGAAAAGAAATAAAATTACTATAATTTAACAGGATAATCTTTAGGGATTTTAAAATTATTTTTGACAATTAATGCCGTACAAAAAGCAGAAGGATAAATTGCGTATGCAGGTCTTCTACTATTTGAAACACAATAAGACTTAAATTGTTGTTCGTTATAAGTGCCAAGAATAGTATATTTATAACCTCCAGAACCATCATTATCATACATTAACCAAAAGGTATCTTTTCCACTTCGGATTTTTGATTTGCCAGCATTAAAAACAACGTCAATATAAAACCTATCCATTCCTCCAGCCTTGGTAAATCCTAAAACAGTTCCGTCATTCAACTGAAATAAATACGTATTAGCGTCACCAGCTTCTAGTTTTGTAGAACCATCAGCAGAGTAAACATTATTAAGCATAGTTGGATGATATTCTACGGCACTTGTAAAAACAGGAGCGAAATAGTTTTCAAACACAGCCTTACTTTTTTCTCTACTAAAATGCACATCACCTACATCTATTGGCATTTCGTTCAAATCAATTGAGCCATCATTATTTGCTTGAATCATACGAATTGCTTGCAATACCGTTGAATGAATCTTGAAAAGCTTTGTTTCAATAACATGTTTATTATATGCAGTTATCAAACTAGGAAGAGTAATAGCAGCAACTACGCCAATAACTCCTAAAGTAATCAAGACTTCAGCAAGAGTAAAAGCCTTTTTTATTCTAAATTTCTTGAACATATAGCCTCCTAAATTTGTAGGGAATTCCGAACAATATATTTAGACTATAACGCTAACATGTGAAATATGCAAGCTGAAAATAAACAAAAAAGGCTAACTATCCTAAAAGCTGTCGGCGAAACAGTGAAAGAACTTCGACTCAAAACAGGAAAATCTATCAGCCTAATTTCAAATGAATTAAATGTATCAAAATCTATTTGGTCTGATGTTGAATTAGGAAAATCAGACCTCCAATTCACAACTTTTTGGAGAATTTGTGAAGCCCTAAACATACAACCAGAAGAATTGATTGCAAAAATTAAAGCTAATATCAAAGAAGAAATTACATTTATTGAATAATTTTATATCTCAAACTTTTCGTAAATTGTATGAATATTTTGTAAAAAGCCTTGCTTATCAAAGATTTTTTCGATTTCTTCTGTTGATAAAAGATTTGTTACATCTTTATCATTCAATAAATTTTTCTTGAAATCTCCATGATTTTGGAAAGCATCCAATGCATTACGCTGAACAATCACATAAGCATCTTCTCTAGACAAGCCTTTTGCCACAAGCGATAATAGAACTTTTTGAGAGAAAACAATACCGCCAAATTTGTTGGTATTTTTCAACATATTGTCTTTATGCACAACGATATTTTCCATCAAACCATTAAATCTATTAAGCATAAAATCAACTAAAGTTAAGCTGTCTGGGAAAATTATACGTTCAGCAGAAGAATGCGAAATATCTCTTTCGTGCCATAAAGGAATATTTTCTAGCGCAACGATTGAATTTGCTCTAACCACTCTTGCAAGACCGCACAAATTTTCGCTCAAGACAGGATTTTTCTTGTGAGGCATAGCAGAAGAACCCTTTTGACCTTTGCCAAAACCTTCTTCAAGTTCTAAAACTTCTGTTCTTTGCAAATGTCTAATCTCAGTTGCAAACTGTTCCAAAACGCTCGCAATCAAAGCCAATGACTGCATAAAATAAGCATGATAATCTCTTGCAATAATTTGAGTTGAAATCTTAGCAGGTTTTAAACCTAAATGTTTACAAGTAATTTTTTCAACCTCTGGAGATATATTGCTATAAGTTCCTACAGGTCCAGAAATTTGACCAACTCGAATTTGTTCTAGAGCGTGTGCAAAATTTTCTCTCTGTCTTGACAAAATATCTATCCAAGAGCACATTTTAACCGCAAAAGTCATTATTTCTGCGTGAATACCGTGAGAACGCCCAATACAAACAGTATCTTTATGCTTTTCAGCCAAAGCTCTCAAAGTCAAAATTGTTTTATCTAAATCAGCAAGAATAATCTTACCGCTATCTTGAATTTGCAAAGCAAAAGCCGTATCAATCACATCTGAACTCGTCATTCCAACATGGACATAACGCCCTAAATCACCAAGACTTTCATTAACACAAGTCAAAAATGCAATAACATCATGTCTAACTTCACGTTCAATTTCATCAATTCGCTCAACTGTAAATGTCGCTTTTTCTCTAATTTCTTTTGCTGCTTCTTTAGGGATTGTACCTAATTCAGCGTACGCATCACAAACAGCAAGTTCAACCTGCAAATAATAATTGAATTTGGAATTTAAGTCCCAAATTTTTGCCATTTCTTCTCTTGAATATCTTTCTATCATACGACCATTCTAACATGGAAAAATTTTTATTGTTGATTGAGATTATCAATTATCTTGAAGCTTGGGTAAGGTGCACCTACCGTTGACAATTTTTTGTCAGCAAGCTCTAGCGAATGGCAAAATAATTCATCTATTCGAACCTCATGCCCTTCACTATCCAAAACTTTAGTCTTTGGAATACCCTGTAAAACCGTAAATCCCTGTTCTCCAGCGCCAATGTATGGGTCAATTGTTGCACTAAATTTTCGAGTAGAATCTATTGGGTTGTAATTTTCATCCAACAACTTTTCTTCATTTATTTCAATTTGAGTAATTTTATAGGTCTTATTTTCAAAATCTCCAATCCCAGTAATGGTAATATTCCTAGAACATTGTACAAATCTAGAATTTCCTCTATCACGGAACATTCTATTTAATGTCGCATTTTCAAATACTTTTTTCAATTCAGCTACAGAAATTTCAATCTTTACTAATGCACAATTAGCACACATCACTCTTTTGATGTCATAGTTTGTAATTATATCGCTATCTTTTGTGTTTAATGGTCCCATAGTGAAACCCGTTGAATGAAATGCTATTTCGGTTTTCCCTACTTCTTTCATATTATCAGAAATAAATGTACCTAAAGGACACGGGTCAGAATAACATTTTGTCAAATTATAAACCCTATGAGAAATAATTTTCTTTAATTGCGTTTCTTTTTCGTATTCAATAATAGGTTTTTCAAGTTCGGGGATAAAATCTAAATCCTCAACTTTAATTTCTTCAACATTGTGAATTGTATTATCAAGTTGCATTCTGTATAATGACCGAGCAAAAGAAAATGGATAATAAATATTATTTTCAAAATCTGGTTCTATTGGGGAATGCTCATGCCCGCCAATTATTAAATCTATATTTTTATTTAATGTTTGTTGAATAATTTTTTTCAAATGTAAGCTATATGGATACCAATGATGGTTTAGCACTATGATTTTGTCATAATCTTCTTCAATCTCACCCAACAACTGTGCAAAACATTCTTCTGGTTCAAGCAACTCATACCCAAACTTTTTAACGCAAGAATTATTTAAACAAAAACCTGTTATCAAAATTTTGTGTCCATCAAGTTCAATAATTTTATACCGAGAAACCCAAGGAGCAAATTCTCCAGTCTTTGAATTTTTGAGATTTGCACAAACAACATTTATCCCTGCGTTTTTAAATTTTTCAACAGTTGACAAAAGATATTCAAAATCCGCCTTTACAAACCCAAAATCATTATTTCCAAGAGTAATAAAAATTTCTGACAAAGGAAGAAGTTCTTTAATTTTTAAATATGCATCAACAGATAAATCTTTTTTATAAATACCTTTGAACAAATCTCCCGCATCTAAAATCAAAAACGGGGTAGAATTTTTTTGTTCAAAATTATAAATTCCACTCAACAAACAGCTAAGATTTCTACT
>CAVAPR010000001.1:146729-167505 GCA_963590665.1 Candidatus Methanomethylophilaceae archaeon | reverse complement strand
GTATAAATATACAATAATTTAAGAAAAATTTTAATTTCGTAAATTTATTTAATAATTATGATATTTATTCCCCTGTTATGCTAATATTATAGAAGTAAGGGATAGTTAATATTTATGAGAAAAGAGCTTGATAATATGCGTACGACTTCCAGAAGGAAGCATTGTAACGTTGTAACAGATGCAATGGGTATTTTTTATGCTGTTGTTATCTTATTGTTGGTTATTCACTTGTTTATTGTTCAGATTTTTGATTTCCAAAAATATAGAGAACGTGGGAAAATGCAGCGTTCAAGCCATGATTTTGCGGTTCGTGGTGATATTTATGATAGACATGGTATTAAACTAGCAACAGACAGAATTTATTACAATATCTATGCTCGCCCTGTAGATTACAGTGAAAAAGAAACCCCTGAAAAAATTGCAAAACTATTTGCTCCAATTTTAAAAATCTCTGAAAGTGAATTAAGAGCTAAACTTACAAATAAAAAAATCCCAGTAATTGCAATTAAAAAAGATGTAGATAGAGATACCGCAAAAAAAATTATGAAAGTGATTAGCGATAACAGTTTTCGTTCAATCTCTCTAGATAAAAAGAATACCAGAGAGTACCCACAAGGAGTATTTGCTTCTCATGTGCTTGGATTTTATAATTTTGATGCGGATGTTTCAAATGGTGTTGAGCTTACCGCAAAAGACAAATTAGAACACGTAGTAAGAGCAACAAGATACCAAAGAACACGAGATGGAAAAATCATTTATAACTTCTCTACAGACCCAGTTGTTCCGACAATGAATCCAAAAGGTCAAGATGTATATTTGACGATTGATGCTGCAATTCAGCACGTTTGCGAAAAAGAATTACAAAAAATTATCCATGAAAAAGATGCTCTTCGTGGTGCGGTAATTGTTATGAACCCTAAGAATGGGGAAATTTTGGCTTATGCGGTTTATCCAACTTATGACCCAAACAAATTTCAAAAAGCATCAAATACACAAATTAAAAACTGGACATTAACAGATGTTTATCCTCCAGGATCAACATTTAAGACTATTACCGTTACAAGTGCAATGGAACTTGGCAAAATCAATGAACATTCTATAATTGAAGATTCTGGGCGTATGAAGTTTGGCGGTTATACAATTGAAAATTATGACTACAAACAAAAAGGCGCTCCAGGGAAAATCAATTTGGTTTACCTATTTGAACATTCTAGTAACATTGGTTCTGTGAATGTTGGTTTTTTGATGACACACAACGAATTTTACACTATGCTTAAAAAGTTTGGGTTTGGTGAAAAATCTGGAATCGACCTCCCAGGTGAATCTTCTGGATTGTTAGCTTCTCCAAGATTTTGGGATAGAGGTTTGCATATGACAATGTCTTATGGATACGGAACATCTGTATCTATTATGCAAATGGTTTCAGCTGTTTCAGCATTAGCTAATGATGGTGTTAGGGTTACTCCTCACGTTATTAAGTATTCCCCAGAGGAAGAAGCTGAAAAAATTAAAAGAATCCCAACTATTTCTCCAGAAACAGCACATACAATTACAAAGTTACTAGCTGAAAGTGTTAATAATGGTAAATCTTGTATTAAGATGGATAAATATAATGTAGCAGCAAAAACAGGAACTTCTAGAAAGCCGTTAGAAAACGGTTCTGGTTATTCAGGTGCAATGTACACCTCAACCATCGGTTATTTGCCTGCAAGTGATCCAAAAGTATTGATATATGTTGTTGTCGATAGTGCTAAAAACGGTCCTGTATGGGGTAATACTGTTGCAGGTCCTGTGTTCCACGAAGTTGCAGAACAGACAGCAAGAATTTTAGATTTGAAACCTGATAAGGTTACTTCAAAAAAAGTTAATTAAAAATAGGAGATATAAAATGAAATTAGATGAATTGATTGAATACTTAAAGTATAGCGATTTAATAAATTTTAAGAATGTTGAAATTTCTGGAATTTCATACAATTCTAAAACGACCAAAAAAGGTGACATATTTGTTTGTTTAGTTGGAGAACATACAGACGGTCACGAATATGCTCAAATGGCAATTGATAATGGCGCTGCAGCACTTCTTGTTGAACATAAAGTCGAAGGAGTGACAGTTCCTCAAGTGCAAGTTGATTCAACTAGACATAAAATTGCTGATATTGCAGATAGATTTTATTCTAGCCCTTCAAAAGGAATCAATTTGATTGGTGTTACAGGTACAAATGGCAAAACTACAGTTACACACCTTCTTCAAAAGATATTTGAAGAAAATAACCAAAAATGCGCATTAATTGGTACTTTAGGTTACAAATTATCATCTAATGGTGAATACAGAGATGCTAAACACACAACTCCACAAGCTCCAGAATTACAAGCAACATTGAGAATGATTAAAGATGTGGAAAAAATTGACAATGTTGTTATGGAAGTAAGCTCACATGCCTTAGACCAAAATAGAGTTGGTGGTTGTAGATTTAATGGTGCAGTATTAACTAACTTAACTCAAGACCACTTAGATTATCATATCACAATGGAAAATTATTTTAAGGCAAAGGCTTTGTTATTTGAACGTTTGGCTGAAGGCGATTTTGCTGTAATAAACATAGATGATGAATACGGCGAAAGATTTTTATCTGTTGTGCCAGAAGGAGTAAGAAAATTTACTTATGGTGTAAAAAATAAAGCTGATTTTGTAGCTAAAGATATTCATTTCTCATTAAACGGGGCTGAATTTACTCTTGTTACAAAAGACGGGGAGTACCCAGTAAATCTTCACATGAACGGTATGTTCAGTGTTTACAATGTTCTTGCTGCAATAACAGCATCAACTGCAATGGGAATTGAATTAAAAATTGCTTTGAAAGCGCTACAAAATGTTCACGGTGTTGCAGGAAGATTTGAAGTTGTTAATAAAAAACCACTTGTAATTGTTGATTACGCTCACACTCCAGATGGTTTAGAAAATGTTTTAAAATCTGCAAGAGAAATCACTCCATCTTGTGGCAAATTGATTTGCCTATTTGGCTGTGGAGGTGATAGAGATGCAACTAAACGTCCTAAGATGGGTGCTATTGCGCAAAAACTTGCAGATAAAATTATTATTACAAGTGACAATCCTCGTTCTGAAGATCCACAACAAATTATTACAGACATTATTGCAGGATTGCAATCTGTTGATCCAGATAAAGTTACTGTTGAACCAGATAGAGGGGAGGCAATTGCGTTATTGAAAACAATTGCAGATAACAATGATGTAGTTCTTATTGCAGGTAAAGGTCACGAAGATTACCAAATTTTGAAAGACAAAACTATTCACTTTGACGATAGAGAAC
Organism: Candidatus Methanomethylophilaceae archaeon; assembly: GCA_963590665.1. GTDB lineage: Bacteria > Cyanobacteriota > Vampirovibrionia > Gastranaerophilales > Gastranaerophilaceae > Zag111. The sequence goes on along the minus strand of CAVAPR010000001.1, from coordinate 164,176 downwards.
AAGCAAGAAAAGTATTTGCAGGAAGTGTAATCTAATGAAAACAAATTTACTTGTAGAACAACATTTTCACGGATGTTATGGTATAGATTTCAATTTGGCTACAGTTGATGAAATGCTTGATGTTTCAGCTCAAATTATTAAGGAAGGCGTTGGATATATTTTCCCAACACTTGTAACTGATACTGTTGAAAATATCAATAGACAAGTCAAGGTTATTCAACAAGCCGCAGAACGTCAAACTTCTGATATGGCAAAGATTTGTGGAGTGCATTTAGAAGGAGTATTTCTAAATCCCGAAAAAAAATGTATTCATGATGCAAATTTATTTTTGAAACCGACAGTTGAAAATTTGAAAAAAGTTGAAAATGACTTTATAAAAATTATTACTCTTGCTCCAGAATTAGCAGAACCCAATGCTTTTGAATATTTAAAAACTCAAGGGATAAAAGTTCAAGCAGGTCATTGCGTTGGTGGAAATTTAAGAGGTTGTAATGCAACAACTCACACATTTAATGGAATGAAAGGAGTTGTTCATCGTGGAGAGTCAACTGCCCTTAGTGCATTGATACATGATGAGATTTACACTGAGGTAATTGCAGATGGAGTGCATGTTTCAGATGATGCTTTAAGATTACTATTCAAGGTTAAACCAATGAATAAAGTTATTTTAGTGTCAGATTGTTTGTCTTGTACACATAGTAATATAAAGGAATTTGAATTTGCAGGTTCTAAAATTTATTTTGATGGACATGAAGCAACTTCTAAAGAAGGAACTATTGCTGGTAGTACAAAGTTATTACCAGATATTATTAAAATTTTAGGTAATAAAGGACTATTTAATAAGCAATATATAGCAAATTCTTATGATTATCATTCTTTAGCTCCTCGTGGAGAGATTGAATGGGATGAAGATTATAATATTGTAAAGGTTAATTATTAACTTTTCAGAGGAAAGATAATAGTGCGTAGCGATTGTATAAAAGAAGGTATAGCAAGAACTCCTCATAGAGGGCTTTTGATGGCAACTGGAGTAAGTAAAAAGAATATGAATGCTCCATTTATTGGAATAGCAAGTTCTTTTACTGATTTAGTTCCTGGTCATATCGGAATGAGAGATTTAGAAAGACAGATTGAAAAAGGTATTCACTCAGGAGGCGGACAAGCTTTTATCTTTGGTGTTCCTGCTGTTTGTGATGGTATTTCTATGGGACATTCTGGAATGCGTTATTCTCTACCTTCCAGAGATTTGATTGCGGATTGTGTTGAAACTATGGCGGAAGCTCACCAATTAGATGGTTTGGTTCTCCTTTCCAATTGCGACAAAATCACCCCTGGGATGTTAATTGCGGCACTTCGTCTAAATATCCCAACAATAATTGTTACTGCTGGACCAATGCTCGATGGTGAAAGTCGTTGCGAAAAATTGACAATGATTAAAGGCTCTTTTGAAGCCGTTGGTAAATATAGAAGTGGGGTAATTGATAAAGAAAGGCTTTTAGAATTAGAGGAGGAATCTTGTCCTTCGGCTGGTTCTTGTCAAGGTATGTACACTGCTAATACGATGGCTTGTTTGGCAGAAGTTATGGGAATGAGTTTGCCGTTTTGCGGTACAGCAGCTGCTGTATCTTCTAAAAAACGCCGTATTGCTTTTGATAGTGGAATGCAAATTGTTGATTTAGTAAAAAAAGACATAAAACCTCGAGATATTGTTGATAAAGACACGCTTCGCAATGCTATTATTTGCGATTTAGCTATGGGAGGTTCAACAAACTCATTTTTACATATTTTAGCCCTTGCAAATGCTGGAGAGATTGATGTTACACTTAATGATTTTGAAGAATTAAGTTATAAAATTCACCAAATTTTGAAATTAGACCCTGCTACAAGTTTTACAATGTCTGATTTTCATAAGGCTGGTGGTGTTCCCGCACTATTAAAAACTCTTCAAGATGCGAAAGTTGGACTTTTTGATAAAAATACGGTAAGTGGTTATAAAATTTCAGAAATCACTAAGAATGCTTATGTAAACACAGATTTAATTCATCCTTATTCTGAACCATTTACGACTAAACCAGGATTAGGTATTCTTCACGGGAATTTAGCTCCAGATGGATGTGTTACTAAAATATCTGGAATTGATTCTTCTTGCTATGAGTTTGAAGGTGTTGCTAAGACATTTGACTCAGAAGAATTAGCTATGAAAGCACTTGAAGATGATAAAATCAAAGCTGGAGATATAATAATTATCCGCTATGAAGGTCCAAAGGGTGGCCCTGGAATGCGAGAGATGCTTGCTCCAACTTCTCTTCTTGTTGGAAAGGGGTTAGGAACAACTTGTGCCTTAATTACTGATGGCAGATTTTCTGGTGCTACAAGAGGTATTTGTATTGGTCATGTATGTCCAGAAGCGGCTGAAGGTGGCACTATTGCCCTTATTGAAGATGGTGATAGGATACAAATTGACATAAATAAGCGTACAATGAATTTATTGGTATCTGACGAAGTATTAGAAAAGCGCAGAGCAAAATTGAAACCTTTTGAATTGAAATGCACATCTGGGTATTTAGCTAAATATGCCAAAAATGTTCAAGATGCTTCACATGGTGCAATTGTATAAATTAAGTTGATAGGATAGAAAAATGCAAACAGAAATAACTAAAATTGTTAAAGATACAAATCTAAAGCACATAGCTATTATTATGGATGGAAATAGACGTTGGGCTAAAGATAAGAATTTACCAACCGCAATGGGGCATAAAAAAGGTGTTGATGCTCTTAGAAATACATTGAGAGCGTGTGATGAATTTGGAATTAAATACTTAACCGTTTATGCATTTTCCACTGAAAATTGGAACAGAAAACAAGAAGAAGTTGACTTTTTGATGAATCTTGTAGCTGTTACGTTAACAAATGAACTTGATGAAATGCACAAAGAAAATATTCAAATTCATTTTATTGGAGATTTGACAAGACTAAATGCTAATTTGCAAAAAATATTAGCAAATGCTGTTGAAAAAACTAAAAATAATACAGGTGTTGTTCTTCAAATTGCATTGAATTATGGCTCAAGAGATGAACTTGTTCATGCAGTAAAGAAAATTGTTGAACAAAATATTCCTCCAGAAAATATAAATGAGAAATTAATTTCAGACAATCTATATACTGCGGGGATTCCAGATCCAGATATTTTGATTAGAACTGGTGGGGAACAAAGAATTTCAAATTATTTGTTATGGCAAATTGCTTATTCTGAAATAATTATTAGAAAAGAATTTTGGCCAGAGTTTGGAAGAGAATTGCTATCAGAATGTATAGAAGAATTTGGTAAAAGGCAAAGACGTTATGGAAAATAATAAGTTCCAAATTGTATTTGCAACAGGCAATATGCACAAATTAAAAGAGATAAATGAAATTGCAAAAGATTCGGGGATAAAATTTATCCTTCCGCCAGATGCCTTTGCCCCTATTGAAACTGGTAAAACTTTTGAAGAAAACTCTTTAATAAAAGCAAAAGAAGCTTCAAGGGTATCTCACAAAATTTCACTAGCAGATGATTCTGGATTATGCGTTGAAGCCTTAGATGGAGCTCCTGGAATTTATTCTGCAAGATATGCTGAAACTCCACAAGCTCGAATAGACAAGCTTTTAACTAATCTAGCCGACAAGGGTAATAGAAAGGCAAAATTTGTTTGTGCTATGACTCTTGTAGATAAATTTGGTAAAGTTCTTGATTCTGAAATAGGTGAATGCCATGGACAAATTGCTCTAAATCAATCTGGTACAAACGGTTTTGGTTATGACCCAGTATTTCTCGTTGATGGATTTGGGATAACAATGGCAGATATGTCTGAAGACCAAAAAAATAAGATTTCGCATAGAAGCAATGCTCTTCACAAAATACTTGAATTTATCAAATTAAATCTACAAAACACAAAAGAGGAGTAGAAATTAAAATGAAGAAAAAAGTACTGTTAATCATAATAATAGTTTTAGCTTTAATCGGTATTAGATTTGCAGTATCATTTTTTTCTTCTTATATCAAGAATAAAGCTCGCTCTGAATATGTTCCACCCCTTGTTAGCGTCGATGAAGTGAAACAAGAAAATGTAATCCAAAGTTTTGAAGCTCCAGGGCGAGTTGTATCAAAGTATCAAGTTAGTATTATGGCACGTGTTTCTGGTTATCTTCAAAAAAGTTACTTCAAAGAAGGTGACTATGTTAAGGCTGGAGAAACATTGTTTCTCATTGAACCAGATGAATATAAAAATGTTGCAAATTCTGCGGGTGCAAATATTCAGAATATTAAAGCTCAATTAGATTTTGCAAATAAACAATTAGCAAGAGCGGAAGAACTTGTAAAACAGGACTATATTTCTAAATCAAAGTATGATGAAATTTTAGCAAATAGAAATTCTTTACAGGCTCAATATTCAGCCGCTGAATCGAACTACAAAGACACAAGAAGAAGTTTAAATTATACAACTGTTAAAGCTCCTGTAGATGGAAGAATTGGCTTTATTGATGTTACGGTCGGGAACTATGTTACACCTTCTTCTGGCTCATTAACAACAATAAATAGTACCAATCCTATTTATGTAACATTCCCATTATCATCTGAGGATTATTCAGCTATTTCTTCTTTAGATAAAAATGCAAATACAAAAAGAAAAGTTGAATTATATTTTTCAAATGGGACAAAATATGATTATTTAGGAGTTCAGGACTTTTTTGATAACAAGGTTGACCAAACAACAGGAACTGTAACAATGAGAGCGACTTTCCAAAACCCGAATAATAAGCTTTTGCATGGAGAATTTGTAACAGTTAAAATATTTGCGAATTCCCCAATAAATGTTCCTGTTGTACCAGTTACTGCAGTACAAGAAAACCAAGAAGGGAAATACGTTTACAAATTAGATTCTAAAAATCTTCCACAGCTTACTTATATAAAAGTCCAAGGTCAAACTGGTTCCAATTGGATTGTTAAAGAAGGTTTAAAGAAAGGTGATAGAATTATAACAGAAGGGCTTTTGAAAGTTACCCCTGGAGCTGAGGTTAAAATAATTTCAGCAAATGATTTGCATTCTAAGATGATAAATAAGAAAAAACTCTCTCAGAAAAAATAAATAAGGATTAAAAATGACTAACAACATTCAAGGCAATTTATTTATAAATCGCCCCAAACTTGCTATTGTGATTTCACTTGCAATATTACTTGCAGGGATACTTATGCTTAAAACTCTTCCACTTGAGGAATATCCTTCAATAACCCCTCCTCAAGTTGTTGTTGGTGCGACATACTCTGGAGCAAGTTCAGATGTAATTGAATCTACAGTTGCTGCGCCAATTGAATCACAGTTAAATGGGGTTGAAAATATGATTTATATGTCATCAACCTCACAGAATGGCACATATAAATTAACTTTGTTCTTTGAAGTTGGTTCTGATTCTGATATGGCGGTTGTGAATGTTCAAAATCAATTGCAATTAGTCACCCCTAGACTGCCTGAAGAAGTAAAAAGATATGGTTTATCTGTAAAAAAATCAACTGGCGGTCCTGGGTTACTCCTAATTTCAGTTAATTCGCCAAATAATACCTATGACAATTTATTCATTGCTAATTATTCTGATATTTTTATAAAAGATGAACTTGCAAGAATTAAAGGAGTTGGACAAGTTTCTGTTTTTGGGGCATCAGATTATTCAATGAGAATTTGGTTAAATGCAGATAAAATGGCTAGTTACAGACTTTCTCCAAGTGATATTACATCTGCAATTCAAGCTCAAAATATTCAAACTCCAGCAGGGGATTTGGGTGTTGAACCAATGAAGAATAATCAAATGATTAAACTTACAATGAGAACTCGTGGCAGATTAGAAGACACAAAAGAATTTGAAAATATAATTATAAAAGCACTTCCAGATGGTTCAAATATAAAATTGAAAGATGTTGCTAGAGTTGAACTCGGTGCGGAAAGTTATTCAAATTATTCAAGAATTAGCAGCAAAAGTGCTTCTATTATTACGGTTAGCCAACTTCCAGAAGCAAATGCTATCGATTTATCAAATAAAATTCAAGCTAAAATGAAAGAGTTGAGCAAATCTTTTCCTAAAGATATTGAATATAAAATACAAAGAGATGAAACAGAATTTGTTAGGGAGTCTATTCATGAAGTAATATCTGCAGTGTTACTTGCGGTTTTATTGGTATCTGCAGTAACATATTTATTTCTTGGAACAGCAAGAGCAGCCTTTATCCCTTTCTGTGCAATTCCAGTATCCTTGATTGGTGTTTTTATATTTATGAAATTCTTTGGTTTTTCAATAAATTTATTGATTCTATTCGGGTTGGTTTTAGCTGTTGGCTTAGTTGTTGATGATGCAATTGTTGTACTCGAAAATACACAAAGACATATTCAAGAAGGTAAAAATCCTAAACTTGCAACAGAAATTACGATGAAAGAAGTCTTTGGGGCGGTTCTTGCAACATCACTTGTTCTTATGGCTGTATTTGTGCCAGTATCATTTATGGGTGGAATTACAGGAAGAATGTTTAGACAGTTTGCATTGTGTATTGCTTCTTCTATTGGATTATCAACCCTTGTTGCTCTTACTTTATCCCCAGCGTTATGTGCAGCAATATTAAAATCTGGCGAGGAAAAAGCAGATTTTAGATTTATTCAAATTTTTGATACTTGGTTTGATAAATTAAGAGATAAATACGTTAAAAGTACAGAAATATTTATTAATAACCACGCTCTGACGGTTATGAGTTTTGCGTTTGTTGTCGTGTTAACCATGGGCTTATTTTATTTAATACCAAAAGGATTTTTACCAACTGAAGATAGGGGTGCTGTGTTTACGCAAATCCAACTTCCTGATGGCTCAACAGCAACAAGAACAGATGAAGTAGCCAAAGATATTGAAAAGAAATTGCTAAATATTTCGGGAATAGAAGATACATTAACTCTTGTAGGAATGAATGGCGAAAATACTGCGTTTATAGTTTCAAATTTCAAACCTTGGTCAAAACGGCATGGAAAGGCTGAAACTCTAAATGGGATAATGATGAATATAAATAAAACACTTGCAAATTATCCAAATGCAACGGTTGCAACATTTTCTCCTCCTGCAATTTCTGGTCTTGGTATGTTTGGGGGATTTGAATATCAACTTCTAGATAAGGGAAATAGAACCCCAGCGCAAATTTATGATGAGGCGTTAAAGTTGATGAATAATGCTAGAAAAAATCCAAATTTCTCTATGATTTATTCGTCATATAGTGCAAATTTACCACAACTACTTCTTGATGTTGACGTCGATAAGGCACTAGCTCAAGGGGTAAATATTGCGGATGTGTACGATGCAATTAGTTCATATTATGCAAAATCTTATGTGAATGATTTTAACAAATATGGTAGAGTTTACCGTGTGTATTTGCAAGCCGATTCTGAATACAGAGAAAAATTAACAGATTTACGTAAAATATTTGTAAGAAATAAAAACGGACAAATGGTTCCTCTAACATCTGTAATTACAACAAAAAATATTGTTGGTCCTTATATGAGGACACGTTTTAATATGTATCCTGCAATTACAATAAATGGCAGTGCGAGGGGCCATATCAGCTCTGGTAAGGCAATAAAGACAATGGAAGAAATTTCTGATAAAACTTTACCAGATGATATGGGATATGCTTGGTCAGGAACATCATTGCAAGAAAAAGAATCAAGTGGTCAAATTGGTCCAATTATCATAATGTCATTAGTATTTGTGTATCTATTTTTAGTTGGCTTATATGAAAGTTGGTTTTTACCACTTACAGTTCTTTTGGTCACACCTGTTGCGCTAGGTGGTGCATTATTTTTTCAATATGTATTTGGCTATGCTCTTGATATATATTCTCAAATCGGTTTAGTTATGCTTCTTGGTCTGAGTACAAAGCAGGCAATTTTAATTGTCGAGTTTGCAAAAGATGCAACCAAAAGGGGAGAAACAATCATAAATTCTGCACTGCAAGCTGCGAAATTGAGATTTAGAGCAGTAATGATGACAAATATTGCTTTTATCTTAGGACTACTTCCTCTTGTGTTTGCGGCTGGTGCTGGAGCTGCTTCCAGACATTCTGTTGGCGTAACTGTTATGGGAGGAATGATTGCCGTTGCCTTTATTGGAACATTTTTAGTTCCTGCATTTTATGTTTTGGTTGAAGAAGTCAAATTAAATCTTATAAATTTTATAAAAATTAATTGGAGATTAAAATGAAAAATTTAATTCTTAGTCTTATTATAATTTTTTATCCTTTAAGTTGTTATTCTCTTGATTTAGGAAATAAAATTAACTCAAATGAGTACCCAACTCCAGAAAAGGTTATGCCAATTGAGGGAACGAGCTCAGACGTGATTATTTCTGGATCTGTTGAGAAAAATATAGAAATGAGCTTAAATAATTGTATTTGGATTGCCCTAGGTAATAACCCGCAAATTAGTGCAGCATTTCAAGACATACTTGCTGCTGATGCAAGAATAAAACAGGTCTGGTCAAATTTCTTTCCTTCGTTTTCTTGGCAAACAAGTTATACTCACTTGAAACAACTACAATTATCAGATGCTTTGAATACGAATTTGCAATTCAATTACTATTTAGCTGGGCAAGTTACATTACAGCAAATGTTGTACGACTTTGGAGTTACACAAAATCAAGCAACTATTAGGAGAATGAGTTATCAAGCTTATAAAAAGACATTTGAATCTGTTGTAAATGATGTAATTTACCAAACAAAAGATGCTTATTATAATGTTCTTTATGCTTATGAAAACCAACGAATAGCTCAAGATACTGTTGATAAATATCAAATGTTTTATAATCAAGCAAAAGCCTTTTATAAATCAGGAATGAATCCAAAAGTTGATGTAACTATTGCTGAAACAAATTTAAGTAATGCAAAACTGAAACTTATACAGGCAAATAGTGCTGTAAGTTTAGCAGTAGCTAAACTGAATAATGTAATGGGTGTACCATATATTGAAAAGTATTCTGTTATAGATAAATTGGAATATAGCCCTGTATTGCTTAGTTTTGAAAATCTAATTGATATTGCAAGAGAATCAAGACCTGAATTGAAATTAGCAGAACTCAAAGTTGAACAAGCAAATCAGACAGTTAAGCTTGCGAAAAAATCATTTTATCCAACAATTTCTTTTGAAACGCAATACCAAAAAGGTGGTAAGACTTGGTGGTCAAATGATGGTTACAACATTGGAGGATATTTAATTTTTCCAACAATTAATGTCATGCTTATCGCAAATGAGATAAAAGAGGCAAAATATCTATATGATAAGGAACTTGCAAATGCAAAAAACACACAAAACTCAATATATTTAGAAATTCAAAATGCTTACTTAAAACTTGAAGAAATGCGAAATCAAATTCCTTATACCATTATTCAAGTAAAGCAAGCAAAAGAAAACTACGAATTATCTTTTGGAAGATATAAAGTTGGTGAAGGATCTCCAACAGAGTTAAAAGATGCAGAAAACACTTATGAACAGGCTCAATTAGCCTATTATAATGCTTTGTATCAATATAATTCGGCTAAAGCAGAGCTTGAAAAATCTGTAGGGAAAAATCTCAATAATGACCAAGAGTGTGTTAATCTTAAAAATTAGTTTACATAAGTTTACAATACGATTTAAAAAAGTCAATTTTCTTTTTAATATTTACTTTATATATATGTAAGATATAAATAAGAGAGAAGAGAGAATAAGAAAATGGTATCAACATCAGGACAAGCTTTTGGAACAATGGTTAAACCAACTGGGCGCAAATCAAGAGTTACAAAAGAATTCAAATATTTAGAAAATCACGATAGAAGAATGAGATTTAACAATTCTCAAGACCCAATATATTATGTATTTGATTGTATTGAAAATAGACCAATCCCAGTATTGGCAAAAGAATTTGTAAAAGATTCATTCTTTGAAGCTATAAATTTTGTATCAAAAGTCGTTGGATAATCAATAGGAATAAAGAGAAAAGAAATATAAGGAATAAGGATAGGAAACATAAATTAAGCACTCATTTATTGAGTGCTTTTTATTTTGTTAAAATAGAATAGTTTGTGGATAAACCTCTTCTACATAAGTTGTCCAATCCTTAATTGGGAAAAATCCAATAGAAAATTCTGCTGTATTTTCCCCTAATTGTTGAGCCTCTGGCACTTCAATTGGAGGTCCTGCTGGAGTTGTCCTCGCTGGATTTTTAGGGTTAGAAATAATTCCGATACTTCTCAATAACGTTATAGACAGAGAATTTTTGTAAACTTCATATTCTGTCAATCCGTGTGTAATAACTCCGAACCCATTTGCCCATACAAAACGCTGCATTGGAGCGGTATTTGTCCATGCTTCTAAACCCTTTTCATCTGGAAGATTTTCTCTAATATTATAATTTGAATCAAATTGTCTTTTAACAAGCAAATTCATATCTTCAGATTGAGTTTCAACAATTTTCTTAGGTAAATTAAACCTAACTTGCCAAAGTCTATTTGTAAGAAGGTTTGGAAATTTGATTTTGAAGTTTAAGAGTTTAGATTTTTTGTTTAAAAATACATCAACATTGAAAAATGTTGTAGAAATTCTAATTCCACATCTCAAAGGTCCATCCATAATTTTCTTTGCCGATTTAATCTTAGCAATTTCTCCTGTATCATTAACAACAGGGGCAAAATTATAAGTATCTCCAACATCCTTATAACGGACAAATTCTATGAAATTTTTATAACAAGTTGATTTGTCATATATGTTTATTTGTCCATCAACAACTTCAATTCTAATGTTTTTATTAAAAATTTCAAAATTATCAACATACACATCTTTTGCAGGTTTAGAGTCTGGATTAAATTCTTTTAGCAATGTGTATATGGTTGTATAATCTTCCGTTACTGGAATTTTAGAGGTATCATATAACAACTTAGGAGGGAAACCTCTGCGTTGCGAAATTACTTGTGTTCCATCCTCAATATAAGCTCTTTCAATTTCTAGTAATTTATACTTATCAGGGAATTTAAAACTCATAGAAAGGTTATCTGGTTGAGGAGTCCTAATTTCATCAATAATCGTATTTGCAATCTGAAGAATTTTCTTATACCTAATAATATTTTCAGAATGAACATCATCAAGAGAACATCCACAAATGCTATCATGTGCTTGGTTTTGAAGTAATAGCCTATACGCATACTCAATTGATGTTGCATAATTGTTTCCATAATTCATTTGGAGTTTATTAGCAATATCAAGTTTATAAGAACATTCTGTATTCATCTGCTTCAATTTTGTTCTCGCAGAATACGAACCTTGAAGAATAAATGTTTGAGAATTATCCCTAAGTTCATCATTATATTTAACCTTGAATTTAACTTTTTCAAAATAATCAAAAGGAGAACCTAAAACAATTTCATAATCTTCTAAGTATTGATTAACCAAATCAATTTGAGATGAAATATCTTCTGGAACGCCTAAATGATCAGCCCCAATTGGTAAAAGCAACGTATCACCAGATTTTGCCGCAATCTTATCAAGGTTATCTTTTAAAAATTTTGCTTTATCTTCTATAAATTTATCAGATGAAAAAATATCCATAAAATAACCTCTTATGAGGTTTACAGTATTAATTCCATTGAAAATAAATTCTGATGGTAAATTTTCTGGGCAGCCACGCCAAACAACTGCTTTATCAATGCCAAAATATTTCAAAATAACAGGAATGTTCTTGCTATGCCCAAAAGTATCTGCAAAATAGCCAATAAAGTCTTCACAACCAAAATCTTTGGCTATTCTCATCCCTATTTCAAGGTTTTTCATAAAGCAAATGCCATCAGTTAAAAATTCGTCAACTAAACAGTAAAAAGGACCAATAAAGAGCTTTTTCTGCTTAATCAAATCTCTAACTAATTGCTCATTTTCAGGTCGCATCTCTAGATAATCAAGAAGTGCAGAAACTTGACCATCAAAATAGAATGACGGAATTTTACCCTGCTGCAGCAAATTTAAAACATTATCAAAAACCCTCAATAGCCTTAATCTAAAGACTTCAAACTCTCTATACCATTCTCTATCCCAATGAGTGTGAAGATATGCTATAACTTGCTTCTTCTTTTTAATATTATCTTTCTTATTAAATCCAAACATAACTAGATTTTAGCATTATTTAATCAACTTGGCTAATTGTTAAGATTCTCTAGCTTGGTAATAAAAATTTTACTAAGATTTTCTAACATATTAAAAACGAAAGGGGTAAAATGAAAAATTTATTTATTTTAGCGTGCTTAATTTGTGTTATCTCGTTAGGTTTCCAAGAGGGAAAAACTTATACCATAAAACAGGTGAGTAATGTTCCAAACTCAAATTACAATTATTATAACGACAATATTTATAATAGTGATTTATTAAGAATTGAGAAATATCTATTCAGAAGGACATACCCGCAAGAAAACAATAATGCTAGACTAAGTCGAATTGAGCAAGAATTATTTAACCAAAATTATCCCTCAATGACAATAAGCCAAAGAATGAATAACGTTTTAGCAAATTATCGAGGGAATGATTATGATAATGGGTATTATTCGCAAAATCAGAGTGCTTATTATCCACAATCATCAATTAAAAATAGATTGAGAAATAATATAATCGGACAGCCAACAGGATTGACACCATCAATCTTGAACTCTCCATATATTAACAAATTTGGACCTTCTTACAATCGTGGTTTCTATGGTACAAATGGTTGGGGTTATCAAAATGTATATCGCCCAACAATGACAGGTGCAGGAGTTCATATTCTAGATTAAGACAATGTAAAATTTATATTAAGGAAATAGAAAAGTTCTATTTTAATGCTACCATAAATATTGTAGTTATTTTAAGGAGAGATACAATATGTGTGGTATTGTTGGATATATAGGTAGTAAACCAGCCGTTGATATTTTATTAGATGGTTTAGAACAGTTAGAATACAGAGGATATGACTCTTCTGGTATTGCAGTTAAATGTCCAGAAGAAATCAAAGTTTATAAAGCAGAAGGAAAACTTAAAAACCTTAGAGAAGAATTAGCTCCACATGCTTATGAAATTTCTAAATCAACTTTAGGTATTGGACATATCAGATGGGCAACTCACGGAGCTCCAACTGTAGTTAATGCACACCCTCACACTTGCGGTTGTGGAAAGTTAGTTGTAGTTCACAATGGTATTATTGAAAACTATAAAGAACTAAAAGCTGAATTAGAAGCTAAAGGATGCAAATTCAGATCTCAAACTGATACTGAAACAGTTGCTCACTTAGTTGCAATGATTTATGGCGAAGTGAAAGACCTTACAAAAGCCGTGCAAATGGCAACAAAGAGATTAGAAGGGGCTTATGCACTATGTATTATGCATAATGACGAACCAGACAAACTTGTTGCAACAAAGAGAAATGCACCTCTAGTTGTTGGTATCGGAGAAGGCGAATACTATGTAGCTTCTGATGTGCCAGCTATCATTAAACACACAAATAAAGCTATTTATATTAAAGACAATCAAGTTGTAACTTTAACTCGAAATTCTTTAAAATTAGAAGACGAATTTGGTGGAGAAATTATTCCAAAGGTTGAAGTTTTACCTTGGGAACCTGTTGCGCTTAGCAAAATGGGATTTAAACATTTCATGTTGAAAGAAATCCATGAACAACCAGATGTTATAAGAAATATCCTTATTGGTAAACTCCACACATCAGATTCTCCAATTGTTCTTGATGAGGTTAAGCTAACTAAAGAACATTTGAGAAAATTAAACAGAATTCAAGTTATTGCTTGTGGAACATCACTTCACGCTGCAATGGTTGGAAAATATATTATTGAAAGTTTTTGTGGTATTCCTGTTGATGTTGAAGCATCTAGTGAATACATTTATAGAAAAACAGTTACAGATGAGCATACATTAGTAATTGGTGTTTCTCAATCAGGTGAAACAGCTGATACTTTAACAGCCATCAAGCAAGCAAAAGCAAAAGGTTCACATGTTTTAATTATTACAAACAGACCAGATAGTGCAATGGCAAGAGAAGCTGATAGCTTAATCCCAGTTAGTGCTGGTATTGAAGTATCTGTTGCTGCAACAAAATCTTATATTGCACAGCTAACTTCATTCTACTTACTAGCTTTATATATGGCTGAAATTAAAGAATCTATGCCAATAAAAGATTTGAATGAAATTAAAGCTGAAATGCTTGTTTTGCCACAAAAAATTGAACAAATTTTGGATCATAAAGAAAATATTCAAGCTTGTGCAAGAAAATATGCAAATACTAGAGATTTCATTTATATTGCAAGAGGAATCAACTATCCAACTGCTCTTGAAGGTGCATTAAAATTGAAAGAAATTAGTTATATTAATGCTACTGGTTATCCAGCAGGAGAGCTTAAGCACGGACCTATCGCAATGTTAGATGAAACAATGCCAGTATTATCAATACTAATGCAAGGTTCTGTATTTGAAAAATTATTATCAAATAGTGAAGAAGCAAAAGCTAGAAATGCAAGAATGGTTGCTCTTACAAACTCTTCTGATCCAAAACTAGAAGATTTATTTGATAACATAATTAAAGTGCCAGAAGTTCACGAATTTTTGTCACCAATTATTGCAACTGTTCCATTACAGTTGATAGCTTATTACATAGCAGAATTTTTAGGAAAGGATGTTGACCAACCTAGAAACTTGGCAAAATCTGTAACGGTTGAATAATATGACTAAAATTTTATCAGAAATAACATATATTGATAAAAAAGAAGATTTATCGACTGAATATATTGAACATAACCTAAAAGCGAGGTATGGAGAGCTTATTAGGTGGGCAATTGTAGATATTCAATCAGATAAATTGAAAATATGTTTAACTTACGAAAAAAACGGGAATTAATTTCCCGTTTTTCTTTTGTTATCTTTATTTTTCTAGAGCAAAGAATTTAAACAACAACAGAACCTGTCATTTTTTCAATTTTTGCATTATCAACGTATTTTTGCTCAATTCTACCTTCATTATAAGCATGTTTTGTCGCTAAACCTGTCAAAACACCAAGAGTTCCAATTGCTACAGCAGCTAAAGCCCCAACTTTTCCATATTTAGAAGCTTTACCTGCAATATTTGTACCATGCTTTTCTAATGTTTTTCCAAAGTTTGTAATATATTCGGGCTTAACTTTACCGAAAATTTTACCTAAACCTGTAGCGATATTACCTATAGATTTAATCACATTTATACCAATTTTAGGCTTTTGATAAGCTAAAACCCCAGCACCAAGACCAGCTAGGACTGTTGCGCCCCCTAAAGTACCATATTTCAAATCATTTTTTAAATGAGCGCCTGCACATTTTGTTTTATTCACGACTGAACCTTTGTCATCTTTTCTTAAAGTTTGATGATACATTTGTTGAGCTACCGTAATTGACATACAAAAACCACCTTTCTACCACAATAATTTTACCTACACTTATATATAAAGTATTTTTGTGGATAGAAATTGACAAAATAAAATAGGTAAAATTTAAAATATGCGTAAGAATAGCTTTTATAGGGTTTACAATTCTTAATAATCTCCAATTTCAATAGCATTCACAGGACAGCTCAAAGCTGCATCAATACATAAATCTTCAGTTCTTTCAACATTATCAGGATTAACTATAGCCTTATCCCCAACAATATCAAAGACCTCTGGATTTATAATTGCACATGCTCCACAACCAACACAGTTATCTAAAATTCTTACATTCATAAAAATATCCTCCATATTGTTCTTTGACATTATGAAGGATATTTTGCATTTATTTATTAGTAATTTTTCTAATTTTTAGTACTAATCTTCGTTTGATATAATTTGAGCGCCATTTTGTTCAACATTCATTGTTTTAATATCACATTTGATATTTTGTTCAGCCCAAGTATCTTTTACAGTACTTTTTATTTTGTCCAAATCTCCACCTTTTTGAGAGATTACAAGAATAGATGAACCTGCACCACTAATTACACAACCTAACACACTTTCAACATGGCGAAGATTCTCAATAATTTTATCTAACCCTTGCATCAACTTCATTCTATAAGGTTGATGTAATCTATCATGCAATGCTAATTTCATAAGCTCAGAATCTTTAGTATGAACAGCTTGAACAAACATTGCTAACCTTTGAGCATTGAATATTGCATCCTTCATCGGAACTTCCTTTGGAAGAACCGATCTTGCAATATCAGTTGATAGCTCAAAATCTGGAGTACAAACTGTAATTGCCCATTCCGTTGGCCAATCTAACTTTCTATATAAAACTGTTCCATCTTCTTCTTGTGAAGAAATAACCAATCCGCCAACTATAGCAGGGGTAATATTATCTGGATGCCCTTCAATTTCACAAGCAATAGATAACAAAGCAACTTCATCTGCTGGACGTCCAAGAAGTTCGTTTGCTGCAATTAGAGCTCCTACAACAACAGAAGCACTACTACCTAAACCTCTTGCAACTGGAATATTTGAATGAATATTAATTTTTAACTCGCTTGGAGATTGTCCAATTGAGTTATAAAGCAATTCAACAGCTTTGTAAACTAAACTATTCTCATCTAAAGGTATATGTTCCAAAGATAATTCATCAATAGCAGGACTTTCAGGAATTACGTTGATTTCTATACCTGTTCCAGGTAAAACCGTTTCTTCAATAGTAATTGTATTATAAAGAGGCAAAGCCATACCTAAACAATCAAACCCAGGTCCTAAATTGGCTGAAGTCGCTGGAACTTTTACGCTAATTTTCATAATCTTAATCTACCTTCACCTTTCAGATACATTATAGCAAAAACAGCTTAAAATAGTAGTTTTATAAGATTTATAAAGATTTTGTAATAATGATAAAATAGCCGTATAATAAGACTATGTATGAATTTCACCCATATTTTACAAATGATGGTTCTGTAGGGCTGTATAGTCCAGAGTTTAATGATATATATCACAGTGCAACAGGTGCTCTAACTGAAGCCTATGAAAAATTTATTTACCCTGTGGATTTTAATTCACTAATTAAAAAATCAAAAATAAATGTTCTTGATATTTGCTACGGAATAGGTTACAACTCCAAAAGTTTTTTAAATTTTATTTTTGAAAATTTTTCTCAGAAAAAATTTCAGAAAAATTTCGCTCTTACAAGATACTATATCGACAAGATACATACCAATAATATTATTCAAGATAAAAATGAAAGTTGCAATACAATAAATAGGATATATAACGAAGAGGTAGATACCAATAATATTTTTAATAAAATTTCTATTACCGCAATAGACAATGACAAATTTTTATCTTATATTTCACCATTCATAAAAACTGGTGTGAAAAATTTCAACAATAAAAATATAAACTTCAATTA
>CAVAPR010000001.1:90373-146591 GCA_963590665.1 Candidatus Methanomethylophilaceae archaeon | reverse complement strand
TTTAATCTTTGAAAAAATTATAGAAAATTCTGATAATTTTATGGGAAATGAGGATTTGAATCAAATAATAAATAACCCCGAATTTTCTCCATATTTTGATAAAAATATCAAAGGCATATACAATAGTTTTCGATTTATGAGGGGTAATTATACCCCCCATAGTGGCTATTTTGTCAATTTACATAATATATATTATAGGTATCTTTCTAAACGTTATAAAAACGGCTTAAAAAGGTATAAATTACAGGACATTAATTTTACACTAAAAAATGATGATGCTAGAAAAGTTATATTGAATGACAACAATTTATACGATTTGATATTTTTAGATGCCTTCACACCTTCAAAATGTCCTTGCCTATGGTCTTATGAATTTTTTAAACTATTATATGAACACTTGGAACCAGATGGAATGATTTTGACATACTCTACTTCTGCAGCGATAAGAAGTGCAATGGTTGAAGTTGGGTTTGAAATTGGTAATATTTATAATGAACGTTTAAATAAATTTACTGGAACAATTGCAACAAAGAACCAGTCATTAATAAAATACCCCCTCTCAGAATTTGATTTAGGACTGTTAAAAACTAAAGCAGGTATATTTTATCGTGATAAAAATTTAAATAGCCTGAACGAGGCGATAAATGAAGCTCGAAAAATTGAAGTTGAAAATAGTAATCGAATTTCAAGTTCTCATTATAAGAAATACTATAAACAAATCTAATAATATTATTAGTATATAGCTGTTCGATATATGTTATTCATCATTTGATTTTTCAAATTTTTTCAGAGAAATTTCATATCCTAAAAGTTTTGCGAAAAATCATTTTACGGTAAATAAATATTAATTACTTTCTTTTATCGCCAAAAGTAATATAATGTATTATTATGAATAAAGCTTATGATGTAATAGTTATCGGGGGAGGAACTGCAGGCTGTGCAGCAGCATATATGGCAGGGAAATTGGGACTTAAAGTTCTCCTCTTAGAAAAAGGGATTCACTTAGGCGGAACAATGACTTCTGGCTTAGTTGTTCCTGTTATGAAATCTGGAAATCATCAGATAAATACGGATTTTTACAACATTTTAGTTGAAGAAATGCGAGAAGTTGGAGGTCAAGTTACATATCAAGATAATTCTGGTTGGTTCAATCCAGAGTTAATGAAGATTGTGCTTGATAAGATGATGAAAGATGTTTCTGTAGATGTCCGATATAATACCGAGGTAAAAGATGTAAAAACAAATGGGAAATACATTTTATCTATAGAACTAAACAAAGAAATATTATCTGTATATAACGAAGAGGTAGATACAGATAATATTCAAGCCTTAGAAGATAAAACATTATCAGTATATATCGAAGCGAAGTACTTTGTAGATGCAACTGGAAATTGTGATTTTTCAAATAATATTAATTGCAAATTTTTAGAAATGAAATCTGAATATCAGCCAATGAGTTTAAGATTTTTAATGAGTGGAATTGACTTAGATAAGTTTGGCAAATGGCTATTAGGCATTGACTCGGATAGAAATGTTACAACCGTTGAAAAAATTGATGGAGTAACGCACTTATCTACAGCTTATACGTGGGATACAGACAAAAAGTGGGCACTAGCGCCATATTTTGATAAGGCTGTGGAACAAGGAGAGCTAAAAGACACAGATAGGAACTATTTTCAGGTATTTACAGTAGCTGGAATGCCAGATGCGTTAGCTTTTAACTGTCCAAGAATCCCAGAAAATCTAAACCCTAATCTTGTTAAAGATACATCAAAAGCCTTAATCGAAGGCAGAGAGGCTATTTACAGGTTATCAGTATTCTGCAAGAAGTATTTTCCTGGGTTTGAAAATGCTTATATATCGAATATTGCAGACTTTCTTGGAGTAAGAGTTTCAAATCGGCTAAAAGGTAAATATATCTACACTATTGACGATTTAAAATCTGGGAAAAAGTTTGCTCATCCAGCCTTAATATCAAATTATCCAGTTGATATTCACAACAAATCTAAAAATACTTCTACGCTTGAAAAGACAGGGGAGTATCAACTTCCTATAGAGAGTTTAATGGCTTATGATTATGATAATTTATTTGTTGTAGGGCGAGGAATCTCCGCCGATTATATGGCTCAAGGGGCATTACGAGTACAAGCAAGTTGTTTTTCTATGGGCGAAGCTGTCGCAAAATACATCAAAAATAAACTAGCTTAGCATGGTCTTGATACTTTTTTACACAAAATGCTCATAGCCGTTAATAACGGGTCAATAGTGGGCGAAAAAGGAGGAGAATAGGTTAAGTCATTCCTTTTAAATTCTTGTACGGTTAAACGCCCTAACAATGCCGTTGCAAGGGCATTTATTCTTTTATCAGCCCCAATAGAACCAACAGCTTGTCCTCCTAATAATAATCCTGTTGCTTTATCTGCCATAACTTTTAATGTAATTTCTCCAACATTAGGCATATAAGCAACTTTATCTGTTTTTGAAACAACGGCAAACACAGGTGTATAACCAAATTCCAAAGCTTGCACCTCTGTTAATCCTGTCATTGACATTGTCGTATTCAAACATCTTGTGACAGAAGAACCTAAAACCCCTTCAAATTCAGTATAAACACCTGCAGCATTGAGTGCAGCACATTCTCCCTCTTTATTTGCAGTTGAGCCCAATGGAACCCAAACATATTTTCCACTTATGAGGTGCTTTTCTTCGCAACAATCACCACAAGCATATATATTTTCAATAGATGTTTGCATTAGTTTATTTACACGGATTGCACCTGTATCACCAATAACAATCCCCGCATCTTTTGCAATTTCTGAATTAGGCTTAATTCCAACAGATAAAATCACCATATCAGTTGGAATATATTTACCAGAAAGGGTTTTTACACCTGTAGCAACACCATTTTCTCCAACAATTTCTGTTACAAGTTCGCTTGTATGAATTTCAAAATTATTGTCATTACAATTATCTAAACGTTGCCGAATTAACTCCGACATATCACTATCAAAAGATGGCATCAACCTGTCATTTCGTTCAACAATATCAACAAACAAGCCGTTTTTAACAAACGCTTCTAAAAGTTCAAGTCCGATGAACCCACTTCCAATAACAACAGCACGCTTTGATTCTTGCATTTTGTTACGGATTGCAATTCCATCTTCGATTTTTCGCAAGGTATAAACATTTTTATAATCGTTTACTCCTGTGATATTTGGAATAATTGGTCTCGCTCCAGTAGCAATAATAAGTTTGTCATAATTGACTAAAAAAGCATTTTTCTTATCACAAACTAATATTTGTTGCTGTGCTGGAAGAATTTTTTCAACCTTTGATTCTAAATAAACATCAATACCAGAAGCATTAAACTCTTCTACAGAACGAACCAATAAAGAAGTATAATCTGCAAAATTTCCTTCTATATAATAGGGTAAACCACAAGCTGAATAAGATACATGCGTATCGTCAGTATAAATACTTACCTCTGCGTCTGGTAAAAGTCTTTTGATTTTTGCTGCTGCTTTAGCTCCAGCGGCAACTCCACCGATTATAACAATTTTCATAGTTATAATCTAATGGAATTACCAAAATTTTTCATTACACAATTGACTAATTTGTACTGTATGTGTTTAAAATTACAGTTTTCATAAATTCACAGTAAGCGTCTTTATCTTTATCAATATCTTCGGCTTTTTTAATTAAATCTTTAAGCTCTACAATTATCTGCTTTCTTATTAGGTCTTCATACATGAAATACACACCCCGTTATTATCTATTACAAATAGATATACGGAATGTTTTTCAAAAACTTTAGCAATTTAGCTGAAATATTAAGAAATATAAAAGCTGGATTTCTCCAGCCCTTATAAAAACTATTTGTTATATTCGCTATACTCTTTAGCGGTTTCTCGCCATTCATCTTCAAGTACGCTATAAGCATGACTCCAAAATTTCTCAATTGCATAAGTTTCACGCTCTTCTTTGTGAAGAATATGAACAACAACGTCTCCGTAATCAAGTAAATTCCAACGATTTTTCATATCATTTTCTTGACGAATTGGCAATCTTGAAAATACTGTTTTGATTCTATCCTTAACAGTTTCCATTAAAGCTTTTACCTGTGGTGTAGAATCCCCTGTAGCAATTACAAAATAATCCGCAAGAGAGGAAACATTGCTTATATTCAATATTGTAATATCTTTTGCTAATTTATCATCTAAAAACTGTGCAATTGCACATGCAAACTTATGTGAATCGATTTCGCTCATTATTTACCTTTCTAATTTTCTATCATATCAACACGGCGCTGATGTCTTCCGCCTTCAAATTCTGATTTTAACCAAATATCAACAATATCCATCGCTAAATTAATTCCTATAACACGTTCTCCAAGACAAAGGACATTAGCATTATTATGCGCTCTTGAGGCTCTAGCAGAGAAAGTATCACCGCATAGGGCGGCACGTATTCCTTGAACTTTATTTGCTACAATAGACATCCCAATACCTGTTCCGCAAATCAAGATGCCTCTATCTGCTTCACCTGAAATAACCTTTGTTGTTACTTTTCTTGCAATAACTGGATAATCACAAGATTCAGAAGAAAATGTTCCGACATCAATACATTCAAAACCACTATCTTTCAAATGTCTTAAAATTTGTTCTTTATACTCAAAGCCCCCATGATCAGAGCCAACAGCTATTTTTAAACTTTCCACTATAAAACATCTCCTTTTCAGAATATAGATATGTCTTATTTGATTTTAACTTTTATTTTACTAAATGTAAAGTTCAAGAATAAATCTTTACAACAAAATAGAGGCTTTCGCCTCTATAAAATGGAGTTTAATACTATATAAATTTTATTATGAACTACTTACTAATTGCATAGCTTGTTGCAACAAGTCTTTATTTGAAGAAATAAGTTTATTTACAACTTCCATTTGCATCTTTGCCATTTGATAGTATGAAATATTTCCTTTAAAATCAGCATTTGATAACTCAATCAAGCCTGAACGGATTTCACCACAACCTAAAACGGGCTTACCTGATTCCTCTGTTTCTAAGAACAAGCCATCTTTATATTCATACAAACCAGCAGCATTGTGGAAATTACGAGTAGTTATACGATATAATGGAACAACTTTTTTACCATTTTCAGCTTTTCCAACAATTGTACCATCATTTTTGATTTCATATTCATCATATTTGCCTAAATATTTACCATTGTTAGGGTCTATCCACATTTTGATACTTGTTGTAGGAACATCAAGAGCGCCACCTTTTAGAGATGTTTGTTGATATAAATCCGCACTGATTGTTTTTGTCCCCTGCATAATTTCGCCTTTATCGTTCAAAATATAACCTTGAACAGTGTTCCCATTTTTAGCACGATAAACACCTTCGCCATCAAATGTAAATTCACCCAATCTAGTATAGACACTCTTTCCATCTGGAGTTTTTGTTAAGAAGAAGCCTTTACCTTCTAAAAATACATTATCTTTTGATGTTCCTGGAGTTGATTTACCTTGTCCCATATTTTTTGCATAATCATCATTAATTGCACCTCCAAGGAAAGTTTTAAAATTCACTTGTTTTTCCTTAAACCCTGGAGTATAAACATTGGTCATGTTATCTGTAATAACATCAATCCAGTTTACGGTTGCATATTGTGTATTAATTGCGGTTATAAAAGCATCATTCATCTTTTATTACTCTCCTTGCTGTTGCTTATTACGTCTTCTTTCATTTTGTTGTTTGCTACTATTTGAATATGATAAATCTGAATAAGGTAAATCATTTTCTCTAAATGTAGCTTTTAATGATTCAATATTGTTTCTCAAATACTGTTCTACAGCCTTATCCCCAGGGATAAAACGAGCTGATAACGCCCCATCTTGCCCAACCCTCAAAATTACTGAAACATTTTGATCAAAATCAATTCTTAGTGGTTGATTAGTTTCACGAGCATTGCTTAGTGCATTCAATAATGTTTGTGAAATTTTAGCATTTTGAGCTACTTCGGCGAAATCTCCACCATTTGCAATCATATTTTGCGCTTGTAAAGCAATATTTTGTCCAGATACATCATCTGTTTTTGTTAAATTTATGAAAAATTGTGCATCATCTTGAGTTAAACTTATTTGATTATTGTTATCTGCGCCAAAAGAAAATATGCTGTTTGCAGATTGAACATTCTCTGTCCCATTTACTTCCGCTAAACCATTTTGTGCCATCATTTGCATAATATTATTAGATAACATATTATTAGCATCATTCAATGACATTGAACCATATTGACTATAATCAGCATTAGCGTTTAAGGTTAAATTATCATCATTTTCTTTGGTTTCTTTTTTATTTGTTTCAGCAGTTTTTGCTTTATCAACATCTTTTGACTTAGTATCTTCAACTTTTGAATCTTTTTTATCCTCTTTAGATGAAACTTTATCCATTTCATCTTTGAAAGATGAATCTGTTGAAGTCTTTTTAGCACTATCAGAATTTGATGCACTAGAAACCTGTGCTGTTGAACTTGTGCTACTTACTGTTGATGAAGATGATGTTGCTTCAATACCCATTTTAATTACCTTCTATTTTTCTTAACTGATTCATTATGTCTTTTTCTTCTTCCTCGGCTCGTTCTTGACTTTGTTTGAAAAATCTTGTGACACCGAGTTCTGAAAATTGCTTTAGCTCTGCAGCTTTTTCTTCTTTGAGATAAGCCTCTTTATTTTTTTCTTTATGTTTTTCAAGTACCTTGACGGCTTGTTCACATTTGACAAGTTTTTCAATCTCTATATCTAATTTATGCTGAACATCTTGTCTTATTTGTTCTAATTGTTCTGCTTTTTCCCATAGATGCTGAAGAAAATTATCGTAAGTTTCATACATCATAGGATTTGCGGAACGCATACCTGCCTTTGTATCCAAAATATCTTGGTTATTCTTCTTAATATTTTGTTCGGCTTCAAATACAGCTTGTTGTGCTTTTTGAACTTTCATTCTTTGCTCTTCTTTTTGGTTTATTCTAAAATCCAAAACTTTTTGCAATCTGTATCTGAATGGCATGTCTGTACTCTTTCTCAATATATTATGTCGGATTTCGTAAGAGTAATAAACATCTAAACGTATGATATTGTTATAATTAAATATTCTAAAAAGTCAATAAAATAGCCTTTAAGTGATTTCTTAAAGGCTATCAATATTATTTTTTTTATCACATATCAAATAATTATTCTTCTGCTGGAGCTTGAGGAGCTTCACTATTCATTTCGTGAACAGATAAGGCAATTCTTTTATCCGCAGGATTAAATTTAATGATATATGTACTGATTTTATCTCCAACTTGAAGGATTGATTTTGATTCATTTTGATAATCAACTACTTCATTGTGAGGTAATAAAGCTTCAACACCAGGGAACACTTCTACAAATGCGCCAAAGTGTTTCAATCTTGTAACTGTACCTTCAACTTTGTCGCCTTCTTTGATTTGTTTTTCAGCTTCAATCCATGGATCTGGTTCAAGATTTTTTAAACTCAATGAAACTCTTTGTTTGTCATGGTCAACAGAAATAACCTCAACATCAATTTTATCTCCAACATTCAAAATATCAGTCGGATGATCAATCCATCTCCAAGACAATTGAGAAAGTGGCAACAAACCATCTATTCCGCCTAAATCGATGAATGCACCAAAATCAGTAATTCTAACTACTTCACCTTTAACAACTTGTCCAGGTTCAATTTGAGAGAAGATATTTTTTCTTGCTTCTTCTGCAGTATCTTCATAAACTTTTTTATTTGAAAGAATAAAGTTATTTTGTTGAGCATCAAGAGTTAAAATTTTCAATTCTAATTTAGAACCAACTTCAACATCTGCTTCTCTTGTTCTAAGTTGAGATGATGGAATAAAACCTCTTACGCCAGAAACTTCAACAAGAACGCCTCCTTTAACAACATTAACAACTGTTCCAAGGATTGTTTCGTCAGCAGCTTTAGCTTTTTCAAGTTCTTTCCAAGCATAGGCAAAATCAACTTTCTTTTTAGAAAGTAAGAATTTGCCATCTTCATCTTCTTCACGAATAATCAAAAATTCGCCTTCTTGACCTTTTTTGAACTTATCTTCTACATTTTCACCTTTATCAACTGCTTCATAAGTAGGAATAACGGCTGTAGTTTTTGCACCTATATCAACCATTACACCTTGACTATCAAAGCCGCAGATTGTACCTTTTACTAAATCACCTTTTTGAAACTTGTAATCATACTTATCCAACAAAGCTTCAAAATCCATTGTTTCCTTTTTTGTAACCATAACTACTCCATTGTCAAATAGACACTAATATATTAAATACACGTACATACTAGCAAATTTTTTGCAATATGTAAAGGATTGTAAATTTTACTTAATATTTCCAGCTTCCTTCATTGCAGAAGCTACAGCATTCATAACTTTTGAAAACTGCTTTTCTACAAATTCAACAGGTCCTCTAGCGCCAGTTGCACCAGCTATCACCCATTCATCACCTTTTTTTGCTTCATGAATGCATTTAAACGCATTTTCACTAACATCAATTTTAAAACGTTCATTTGGATTTACATTAAATTTATATTTTGAATTTACTCTTGGAAACTTAGTTACAACATCTAATCCATTTATTTTCATATTATTCTCCTTTTTGACTAATATTTTTAAAACAGCTAAAGGGAAATTTTGCGATAAAAAATAGAGGTTCTTAACAAAAGTTAAAAACCTCTAACACAAATTTATAGATTGCTTCTATGATTTTAATGAAGCGATTAGCTCATTAATCGCAGATTCTTGAACTAGAATTTCATCAATTCTATCCCTAGTTTGTTTAATCAACTCAGCTGGAGCATTTGCAACAAATTTTGGATTGTTGATTCTGCCTTCCAATGATTTTCTTTCATTTTGAAGCTTACCTAATTTCTTTTCTTGTCTTGCAATTTCTTCATTGAAATCAATCAAGTTTTCTAAAGGAATTACGATTTTAGAAGCTGAAACAACAGCACTTGCTGATTTCTTAGCTACAGGATTTGAATCATCAGCGTAAGAAATATTTTCAACTTTTGCCATACGTTTAATATAGCTTTCAATCGCTTCAAAAATAGGTTTTTCTTCTTTTGTTGCTCTAATTTCAATATCAAATTTCAAAGACATTGGAATATTAAAACTTTGTCTTACGTTACGTAAAGATTTAATAGTTTCAAATACTAATTCCATTTCTTTAGCTTCTTCTGGGAAAGCCAATTTGTCTTCATAAACTGGATATGGAGCAAGCATAATTGCCTTAATATCAGTTTCTTTAGGAATTAACTGCCATACTTTTTCTGTAATATGTGGCATAATTGGGTGAATTAATCTCAATGCCATATCAAGAACATATCTTAGAACTCTTTGAGTATTCAATTTCAAAGATTCATCTTGTAATTGAACTTTAGCAATTTCAACATACCAATCACAATATGAATTCCAGAAGAAATCATACAATACGTGAGCAGTTTCACCAATTCTATAGTTTTCAATATTTTCGTTAACTTCTTTTGCTACAGAATTTAACTTATCTAAAATCCATTTATCAGCAATTGTAAGTTTTGAATAATCAATATCTTTATTATCAACGCCATCTAAGTTCATTAATACAAATCTTGAGGCATTCCAGATTTTATTTGCAAAGTTTCTACCATATTCAAAACGTTCATCACTAATTTTAATATCTTGTCCACCATAAGTACAAAGAGATGTCATTGTAAATCTCAAAGCATCACAGCCATATTTATCAATAATAACAACAGGGTCAATCGTATTACCTTTTGTTTTAGACATCTTTTGACCTTTTTCATCACGAACTAAACCGTGAATATAAACAGTTGAGAATGGAGCTTTTCCAGTAAATTCCAAGCCCATAGTAATCATTCTAGCAACCCAGAAGAAAATAATATCAAAACCAGTTACAAGAACTGATGTAGGATAGAATTTTTTGAAATCATCTGTTTCACTATTTGGAAATCCCATTGTTGAAAATGGCCACAATCCAGAAGAGAACCAAGTATCCAAACAATCAGAATCTTGTGTATATTTAGATGGATCTGGATTTTCTTTGGCAACAACCATTTCTCCTGTTTCATTATTATAATAAGCTGGAATTTGATGTCCCCACCAAATTTGACGAGAAATACACCAATCTCTAATATTTTCCATCCAGCCAAGATAATTCTTTTCCCAACGTTCAGGAATAAATTTAATTCTACCATCTTTAACTGCGGCAATAGCTTCTTTAGCTAAAGGTTTCATTTTTACAAACCATTGTTCAGAAAGAAGTGGTTCAATTGTTGTTCCACAACGTTGGCATTTCCCAACATTGTGTTCGTGATCTCTTACTCTTAGAAGAGAATGGTTATCTTCTAACATTTTAACAATTTGTTTACGAGCTTCATATCTATCAAGCCCATGAAGATTAGAAGGAACTTCACCACAAGCTTTCATTTTACCTTCACCATCAATAACCCAAATTGGCTTCAAGTTATGACGTTTACCCACTTCATAATCGTTAGGATCGTGAGCAGGAGTGATTTTTACAGCCCCTGTACCAAATGACTTGTCAACATATTCATCAGCAATAATCGGAATTTCTCTGCCAGTTAATGGAATAACAACTGTTTTACCAATCAATTCTGAATATTTGTGGTCAGATGGGTGAACTGCAATTGCAACATCTCCAAAAATTGTTTCAGGACGAGTAGTAGCAACAATAATTGCACCAGATTCACCTTTTAATGGGTAAGAAATTTCCCACATGTGACCTTGTTCTGTAACATATTCTGTTTCAACATCAGAAATCGCACTGTTACATCTTGGGCACCAGTTAACAATATATGAACCTTTATAAATTAAACCTTTTTCGTATAATCTT
This sequence comes from Candidatus Methanomethylophilaceae archaeon, assembly GCA_963590665.1. Lineage (GTDB taxonomy): Bacteria > Cyanobacteriota > Vampirovibrionia > Gastranaerophilales > Gastranaerophilaceae > Zag111. Next base: position 135,655 of record CAVAPR010000001.1, on the reverse strand, counting down.
ACAAATACCTCTTTAACAGCATCTGAACAGCCTTTATCAAAAGTAAATCTTTCACGAGAACGGTCAAAAGAAGCGCCTAAACGTTTCATTTGGTCAAGAATTTTACCTTTATGTTCATTAGTCCATTCCCATGTTTTTTCAACAAATTTTTCACGACCTAAGTCATGACGGGTCAAACCTTGTTTTGCAAGCTGTCTTTCAACAACGTTTTGAGTTGCAAGACCAGCATGGTCAGTTCCTGGAACCCATAAGGTTTCATAACCGCTCATACGATGATAACGAACTAAAATATCTTGTAATGTTTCATCAAGAGCATGTCCCATGTGCAATACACCTGTTACATTCGGAGGTGGAATTACAATAGAGAACGGTTTTTTAGGACTTTTTGAATCTGCTTTAAAAAATCCATTATCTTCCCAAAATTTATAGATACTTGCTTCTGTATCTTTTGCATCATATACGGTAGGTAAATCTTCAATTTTTATTGCTGCCATAAATAATATCCTCTCTTTACTACGTATGATTTAAGAATAACACAAACATAATGTTTGAATTTTGTACATGTTACGAAATATTTATTATATTGAAATCAGTATATAAATATGGTATACTTAAGAAAGATAGTCTGGTTATTATGGAGTTTCGAATGAGGAATTATAAAAATAATAAAAAAGCATATACAATCGCTGAAGTAATGATCGTGCTGCTAATTTTGACAATAATATTCGCAGCATTTGCACCAATTATTACAAAAAGAAGACTTTCTTCATATAAAAGTTCCAATGCAATATGGAATAAATATAACGAAACTCGAGGATTTGATGCATATTTTGATCCATCAAACAGTAAGAATACAGGTTCTGTATTCTTCGGGGTTAAACCTGATAGCCATGGAGCAGTAACCACAACGTTAACTCCATTATCTAGAGTTGTAATTCGTTCTGGTCCTGTTACATCTGGTAATAAGTTGCAAAGACAAATTCAATTCAGATTTGGGAGAACACCTAAAGCTGGTGACGATACAAATGTTGTCAAGAAATATGGAAACTTTGCTGGAACTTGGCTAATGGATAGACAAAACGTCTTATTAGGTGGTGCATATACTAATATTGATAGCAATCCAGATAATATTGAAGCCCGAAATAACGTTGCTATTGGCTATCAATCACTCAATGCATTAAAAACAGCTCAAGGAAACACTGCACTAGGGTTATATGCTCTATCTAATAATATTTCTGGTAAATATAACACTGCAATTGGGTATAAAACAGGAAGCACATTACAAGGAGCAGACTATAACACATATCTTGGAGCTGGAGCAGGTGAAAAAGCTACAGGTTCAAGAAATACAGCCATTGGCTATCATGCAGGAAACAACAATTCTGGTAGCGTGAATGTCTTTGTCGGAGCTAATGCAGGAAGTTCTGGTTCAGGAAGTTTTAACGTTGGTATTGGTTATGAAGCATTGAAAACTGTATCAGGGAATTATAACGTCGCTATAGGTTCAGGGGCATTGAAAAATTTAACTTCTGGTTCTTATAACACTGCAATTGGTTATAATGCATGCTCAAATGTTACAACAGGAAGTCACAAAACATGTATCGGTTATAACTCTGGCCCTGGAGCTAATACAATGACTAATTATCCCGTTGGTAATACAACAAAAACAACATCTGGGAAAACTGTTTCCGATTATTTAGGATCTAAAACTGATGACGTTGAAAGAACTTATATTGGTGGTGCTCCATATAATTACGGTGGAGATGCCGTAATGGAAATACATAATATAGGAGGATCAAACTCTAATTTAATCAACAACCCTGGAGTTAAATCAAATACTACAACTGTTATCAATGGTAACTTAATTGTTCGTGGAAGAGCATTATTTACAATTGGAAATGAGCTTTGGAATTTTAGAGGGGTTAACCCATCTAAAAATTACAATGATTATGGATTTATGGGCTACTTTAAAGGAGCTTCCCCTTATGCAGTAACTCAAACTCAATATAATTTAGGAATCTTTGAGTCTTCTTCTGATACCTCTTCTACTTCTGATAGACGTTTAAAAAATATTGGAACTCGTAGCATTGCAGGGTTAAAAGAAATAAACCAATTAAAGATTTATAATTACACATTCAAGAATGATAAATCTAAACGTTCTCAAGTTGGTGTAATGGCACAAGACTTGCAAAAAGTATTTCCTAATTCTGTCTTTGAAGGATCAGATGGATATTTGAGAATCCGTTGGGATGAAATGTTCTATGCTTCAATAAATGCTATAAAAGAATTAGATAGAAAAATTGTTAGCCTAGTAAATAGAGCAACAAAGGTTGAAACACAAATTGCAAAATTAGAGCGAGAAAATACAAGCTTAAAAGCTCAAGTTGACGTTCTTAGTGCAAGAGTTGAAAAGCTTAAAAAATAGAATTATTAAGATTACTTTACAATCGATAAGCAGTTGTCATTTGATAACTGCTTAATTTTTCTTATTATAAATTTGTTAATAATTTGATTTCAATAAGCGTTTGAACTACACTATATAGAAAATGGAGTGCCGGGTTGGAATTAAAAAACTTACCGGCGTACAAAATAAATTAAGGAGATGAAAAATGACATCAAAAAACTTTTTGTTCACTTCTGAATCAGTTACAGAAGGACACCCAGACAAAGTCTGTGACCAAATATCCGATGCGATTTTGGACGAATTTTTGACAAAAGACAGAGGCTCAAGAGTTGCAGCTGAAACTACAGTTACAACAGGCATGGCTCTTGTATGCGGAGAAATAACAGCAGATTGTTACGTTGATATTCCTCAAGTTGTTAGAAACACAATCAAAAATATTGGATATGTTGGTTCTAACGCTGGTGGATTTGATGCTAATACTTGTGCAGTATTAACAAGTATCGATGAGCAATCAACAGATATTGGAAACGGTGTTAACAAAGCTCTTGAATCAAGAGCAGAAAATGCTGATACTTCAGTTGTTGAAACTGAAGAAATCGGTGCAGGTGACCAAGGTATTATGTTTGGTTATGCTTGTAATGAAACACCAGAACTTATGCCATTACCTATCAGCCTAGCTCACAAGTTGTCTTATAGACTTGCTCAAGTTAGAAAAGAAGGTTTGGTTAATTACTTAAGACCAGATGGCAAATCTCAAGTTACAGTTGAATATGTAGATGGAAAACCTTCTAGAATCCATACAATCTTATTATCAACTCAACACAATCCAGAAATCAACGGTATTTCTGATAATCAAAAAGTACAAGATATTATTAGAGATGATTTGAAAAATCTTGTTATCAACTTTGTATTTGAAAATGAATCTATCAAACCAGATGAAAATACAATTATCTTGATTAACCCATCTGGAAGATTTGTTATCGGTGGACCACAAGGTGATTCTGGTTTAACTGGGAGAAAAATCATCGTTGATACTTACGGTGGATATTCTAGACACGGTGGCGGAGCTTTCTCTGGAAAAGATCCAACAAAAGTTGACCGTTCAGCAGCTTACGCTTCTAGATATGTTGCAAAAAATATCGTTGCAGCTGGTTTAGCTGACAAATGCGAAATCGAATTAGCTTACGCTATCGGTGTTGCAGAACCATTATCAATCTTTGTTGATACATTTGGAACAGGAAGAATTTCAGATGACGAAATTTCAAAATTAGTTGCTGAAAACTTTGACCTAACTCCAGCTGGAATCATCAAAAAATTTGATTTGAGAAACTTACCAGCTAAAAATGGTGGTAAATTCTATCAATTATTAGCTGCTTATGGTCACATGGGCAGAACTGATATTGATGTTCCTTGGGAACACGTAGATAAAGCTGAAGAATTAAAAGCTAAAGCTTGTTCTTGTGGATGTGGTTGCGCATAAAGGACATCTAAACAGATATAAAAATCCTCACTATTTCTAGTGAGGATTTTTATTACCATAATTTTAAAAAGATAATTTCTAATGTTTCTTTTCTAATTCAGTTAATTCAACTGATAAAGAATTTAACTTTTGTTCTAATTGAGCATTATCTTTTTTCAATGTTGCAATTCGTTTTTGGTCTGTAATTACACGATTTGCAAGACTTTCAACTTTTGTATTTAATGTTTTAACGGCATTTATAGCAGCATAAAACATTTCATCCCAACGGATTTGGTAGTAGCCATTGTCATCTTTTGTAACGGCTGTTGGGAATACTCGTTTCAAATCTTGAGCAATTACCCCGACATGAGGAGCTTTAGTATCGTCAGACTTATATGTATAATTATAAACATTTAAACGTTTGATTTCATTTAAACCAGCAGAGAAACTTGCACCAATATTTTTCAATCTCATATCAGATACAAGATACGGACAACATGAATTTGCGGCACTTCTATGAGCTTCATTGAAGTTATCATGGCTACCAGCATATTTCCAACCTGTATTAGCATCAGTATATGCAGTACCATAATCAACGGAACATCCATTGTTTTGAATATTAGTTTTCCCATCACCATGAGTTGTCCAGTCATAAGAGTATTTACTTTCCATTACACAAGTACAATTTGATTTACCAAAAGAATATGCATGACGTCTGCACCCACGGCAACCTTCATATACTTCAACATCACGTTCTCGACCATCCCAACCAGAGAAAGTATAACTATCCCTCATTCCTTTTCCTTTTACAAGGAAGAAACCAACTAACGAATTTGGATGGGAGTCACGTACACTTTCATTTACAGTCATATATGTTTGACCTCTGACAATTAAATTTCCATTGATAAGAACAGAAGAATCACCCATTGAACCTAACGGAACCATTGAATGCTTAGAATTTACATTATGGACTTCAAGGACCGCTGGGCCACCCATAGAATCCTCCGAATACCCGCTACCTAGACGACTACCTATAAAAACTCTTTCTTCATCATCCGTAAACAAAAATTTATTTTTAGCTTCATGTTCTGAAGTTGAGTGAGTATCTGATCCAGAAGCATATCCAATACATGTCTTCTTTGAACCAGTAACTCCAGAACAAGCACTATAACCAACAGCAGTATTATAAGAACCAACCTTGTCGCCAGTTAAAGCCATATAGCCAACAGCAGTATTCCCTGTAGAAGAAGAAGTACCTTTTGTCAATGAATAATCACCAACAACAACATTATGATTACCAATATTTGGTGCTGAATTGTTACCAACAACAGTAGAATAAGAACCTCTAGAATAAACTTGGTTATCTTTAGCCTCAGTATTACCAACCACAGTAGTATAGCTAGAAGAACCTCCAGTAAAACTATTATAACCAATAAGAGTATTACCATAAGTTGTAGGATTACTACCATTAGAACCAGAATTTATTGCAGGAATAGGGCGTGCGCCAGTAGAAGTATTTCCAACTGAACCTCCAAACCCAGCAGAATAACCAATTGCAGTGTTATAATTAGCAGAAGTTAATGAATACAATGCATTATAACCAAGAGCAGTATTTCCTGTACCATTTTGAATTGAATTTAAAGTTCCAATACCAAATGAGGTATTACCAATTGCAGAAGTTAAAATATTCTGATAATTTCCACCTAATAACATATTGTCATTACCTGCAAATAACGCACCAACAGGAGTCCCATCAAATCTAAATTGAATTTGCTTCTGAACTCTATCAGAAACCCCTGTTAAAGATTCTGAAGGTCTAATTACAACTTTTGAATATAAAATATGATTGTTATTATTAACATCCTTATATTTGATTGCATTTAAAACATCCGTTGCACTAGAAGGAGTAATACCAATAAAGGCTTGAGCCGAAATGGTTTTATTAGTTTGATCTGTATAAACATCTCTTTCTTCGTCATCTGGAACTTCATTCCAAATTTCGCTAGATGTCGCATTGTTATATCTAACGGTGAAAACTGGAGCAAATGCCGCAAGCAACACGGTTAGAACTGAAAGCATAATCATAAGTTCTGATAATGTAAAGGCCTTAAATTTATTAAACTTAAATTTCATAATTTACTCCAATTATTTTCTTTCTAACTTTGCTGCTCTTGAATTTAAAACAGCAATTTGTTTTTTTATATTTTTTTGTTCAGATTTAATTTGAATTAGATCTGATTCCATTTCCGAAATAGAAGATGCAATTGCAACAAGTTTTTTATCTAAAGTTTTAATGGCATTTATCATAGAATAAAACATCTCATCCCAACGGATTCTCAAATATCCATCTTTACCTTTAATAACAGCAGAAGGATAAACTTTTTGCAAATCTTGAGCAATTACACCAACTTGAGCCTTTTTATCCTTATCATTTTTGAATGTAAAGTTGTAAGGCATTAAAACTTCAATATGAGCTAATCCATCGTTATTTTCAGATATTATATCTTTTAGTCTTTTATCTGAAGTTTTAATATTGGGACAAGCACTACCAAACTCATATGCATCTTTACGATAACTAGAACGCTCATCTACACATAAATGGTTAGAGTGTAGAGTGTCACTGTGTAGAGATGATGCTGATTTCGAATCTGCATCCTGAACCTCAAAAAACCAGCGCCATTTTTTACGACCAACTAACCCACCCCAGCGTCTGCAATGATCAGCCGAACGACGTGAATTTAACCATTTTCGTTCTACTTGATCATGAGAAAAAGCAGATAACGCAGCATAGTCATTAGTTGTAAATAATGCTCCTCTAACAACTAAATTAGAGTTAAGTGCAACAGTAGGAGAAGTAGCCCTTGTACTTCCAGACCACCCCTCAATTAGGGACTTCGCCTTTTGGTTATACACCTCAACAACAGCACGACCATTAAATCCACCTTTAGGTATTCCGCCTAAAAATACGTGATCATAACCATCAGTCTCTATAGTTGATGGAGTCTCTCCACCAGAAATACCTCGAGATGCCCCAGATTGATAACCAATACAAGTTCTTGAACCTGATTTAGCCTCTTTTTGAATAGAGTTACAAGCTTGGAAACCAACAGCTGTATTATTAACCATATTTCTTGGGCCGCCAATAAGAGTGTCATAACCTATAATGGTATTATAATTTGATTTAGAATCTTTTGCGCCCGCATAATATTGAGATCCAACAATAACATTACCGTTAAGTTCTGTTGTATCTGGATTTGCAGCTCCAACCAAATACCCTAAATAAGTGTTATCTCTATTATCAAAGATACTACTTTTATCTTTATTCAGACCCGAATACATAGAAGAAGCGCCAACAGCAATATTTGAGTAGCCAACATGCCTATCAAAATTAGCAACAGACGCTCCTATATACACATTATTATTAGAGTTCTCATAAGGTTTATCTCCTCCAAAAGCTCCAAACCCTACAACCGTATTATATTTCGGTGAAATCAAATATTTGATAGAGTTACTTCCAAAAGCAACATTTCGGATAGGGTATTTAGTAACATTAGAAAAAGCACCAAGCCCCGCAATTGTATTTTCAGGAGAAGAATAAGAATAATCTATATTATTATAATCTCGGAAATAGGAAATAACAGAATCATTATTTGAACCAAGAGAAATAGACCGTCTGTCCATGTATAATGAACCCGCATTTACACCATCTCCAGAACCATATCGGAACTGAATTTGACGCTGAGGGGTGTTTTTATATTTCAATTTACTACTTGCGCTAATAACAACTTTAGCACGAGGAGAATATGAAGATAAAATAGAAGGTTTTAAACCAATGTAAGCAGTAGATGTCCACTTTGGAACACCTGAATCATAGTAAATGTCTTTTTGATAATCATCATCATTTACATAATTCCAAATATTCTCAGTTGAAACAGATGCACCATTACGTCTAGATGTAACAATTGGTACAAGAGCTGCAAACAACACTGCAATAACAACCATTACTATAAGTAATTCGGTTAAAGAAAATGCGTGCTTTTTATTATTCAATCTCATCCTCATAAAACTCCAGTATATACAATTAACATTACTATTATATCACATTTCAAAAGAATCCTCAATATAATTAAGTAAATGCTTAATATAATTGAAACATCTTGAATTTTAGGGATTACAAAACTTTACAAATTCAAAGAATTATTATTTGCATGCTAGTATTTTACTATGCGACATAAGAAAATAAAACGAATCATTTGCCTTCTTGTCATTATGGGAAACTTCCTTGGAATGCTAGATTCCAGCACTGTTAATCTCGCACTTTTCCCAATAGCACAAGGCTTGCATATTACGCTCACAGAAGTTCAGTGGGTTGTGATTGCGTACATGCTTGTATTAACAGTTTTCCTTCCATTTTTCGGAAAACTTGGAGATATATTCCCTAAAAACAAAGTTTATGGCTCTGGATTTTTAATTTTTGCAATTGGTGCTTTACTAAATTGCACCGCTCCAAACTTTTGCATGCTACTAATTTTTAGATGTATTGAAGCTTTAGGTGCATCAGTCATGATTGCAAATGGTCCAGCTGTTATTGCAACACTTTTCAAAGGCGAAAAAAGAGGACAAGCACTTGGCTTAAATGCGTCACTTGTTGCAGTCGGAGGAATGACTGGTCCAGCTGTTGGCGGAGCTTTAATAAATTTCTTTGGTTGGAGAGCAATTTTTCTTCCATCCGTTCCTCTTGCACTCTTTGGCGCTTATCTTGGATTCAAATTGTTACCAGCATACGTTAAAAAGAAAAAGTTCAAATTTGATTATCGAGGATTTTTCTATTTTACGGTTGCACTTTTCGCTCTACTTCTTGCAATTTCAGAAGGGCATGAATGGGGTTGGAAGTCAGTTAAAATTATTGCCCTTGGAATTTTAACTCTACTTTTTGGCGGGTTATTCTATTTCAGAGATAGCAAAATTAATTTTCCACTTATCAATTTTAAAATGTTTAAAATCAAAACATTTACATTCGGCAATATAGCTGTAATGACTTCATACATGACAATGTTTACAAATGGAATCCTACTTCCTTTATTTTTACAAGAAATCATGAAGTACAATGCCTTTTTAACAGGGTTATTAATATTACCTTATTCAATTGCATCTTCAATAGTTGCACCATTTGCTGGAAGTTATTCTGGAAAGCATGGCAGCAGACTTTTAACTATTGTTGGTCCAAGTATTTATATTTTAGCATTGATTATTTTTACATCTTTTAATACAAATACTCAGATGTGGCAAATCGTGCTTGCCTCTATTATCATGGGTATAGGTAATGGTTGTTTCCAATCACCATCTAACAACGCAATTATCACAAGCGTAAGAAAAGAAGAGCTTGGAATTGCAAGTGGAATATTATCTCTTTCAAGAAACCTTGGAAACATATTAGGAGTTGCTGTAACGATTACCCTATTTGAAAGTTTTAGAAATGGTTTATTAACAGAAGGAATACAATACACTAAAGCCTTTTTAAATTCTTATCATTGGACAATGGGATTTGGAATACTATTCGGGCTAACTTGTCTTGGATGTTCATTTTATGCATACAGAGAAAAACAAGCAAACTAGCAAATTATATTTTTATGAACATTATAAAGCATTGAGATTAATATAATGTAAATATTGTTGAAAAATAAAAATCTCTGTTTTATGATATAAGTGTAAAATTTACACTAAACAAAAATTATGATTGGCGGTATGTATGACATGTAATGAAAACATAAGAAATATAGCAATTATTGCTCACGTTGACCACGGTAAAACAACACTTGTTGACTGTTTGTTGAAACAAGCTGGTGTTTTTAGATCAAATCAACACGTTGAAGAAAGAGTTCTTGATAGTAATGACCTTGAAAGAGAAAGAGGAATTACAATTCTATCAAAAAACATTTCAATTGATTACAAAGGAACAAAAATCAATGTTGTTGATACCCCTGGACACGCAGACTTCGGTGGTGAAGTTGAACGTGTTTTAGGTATGGTTGATGGTGCTTTGCTTATTGTTGATGCGGCAGAAGGACCAATGCCACAAACAAGATTTGTATTATCAAAAGCATTAGAACTTGGTTTAAAAATTATTGTTGTTATTAACAAAATTGATAAGCCTGCGGCAGAACCGTTAACAGCATTAGACAAAGTTTTTGACCTATTCACAGAATTAACAGATAGAGAAGATTTAATTGATTTCCCATTCATTTTTTCAAGCAGTTTGAATGGTTTTGCAATCAAAGATTTAGACGACGAAAGAAAGGACATGACTCCTCTTTTAGATTCAATTATTGAAAATATTAAAGCTCCAGAAGGAGATGAAAACGAACCATTCCAATTCAGAGCAACAACCCTTGATTACAACGAATATGTTGGAAGAATTGTTATCGGTCGTATTGCACATGGTAAAGTTAATTCTCAAGACCAAGTTTGCTTAATCCACGCTGACGGTTCTCAAGAAAGAGGTAAAATCGTTAAATTATTTGGATTTAAAGACTTAGGACGTGTTGAAATTGAATCAGCATCTGCTGGTGATATTGTAGGAATTGCAGGATTCTCTGATATTCAAATCGGAGAAACAATCTGTGACCCTAATAATCCCAAAGCTTTGCCTTTAATAAAAGTTGACGAACCTACATTACAAATGAATTTCTCTGTAAATGACAGCCCATTTGCTGGTACAGAAGGGAAATTTGTTACTTCTCGTCAGCTTAGAAAACGTTTATACACAGAACTTGAAAAGAACGTAAGTTTAAGAGTAGAAGATACAGATTCAACTGACTGTTTCAGAGTTTCTGGTCGTGGAGAATTGCATTTAAGTATCTTGATTGAAACTATGCGTAGAGAGGGTTACGAATTTGCGGTTTCAAAACCAGAAGTAATTTTCAAAACTATTGATGGTGTTCACTCAGAACCTTACGAAAACTTAATCATTGATGTTCCAGAAGAATATGCAGGAAGCGCAATTGAAAGACTTGCAGGCAGAAAAGCTGAAATGAAAGATATGCAAACTGCAAAAGGTAGAACAAATTTAACATTCCACATTCCAGCTAGAGGATTGATTGGTTTCAGAAGTGAATTTATCAGAATGACAAGAGGTGAAGGTATTATGTACCATACATACCTTGAATATAGACCTTATGCTGGAGATATTCCAAGACAAAGAAGCGGTTCAATCATTGCTTTTGAACAAGGGGAAGCAATTCCTTACGCTTTAGCTCAATTTGAAGATAGAGGTGTATTCTTTATCACTCCAAAAACTAAAGTATATAGAGGGATGATTATCGGTGAATGTAACAGACCTCAAGATATTCAAGTTAACATCTGTAAGACAAAGAAACTTACAAATATGAGAAGTTCTACAGCAGATGTTATGGTTACACTTCAAGCTCCAAGAATTTTGTCACTTGAAGAAGCTCTTGAATACATCGGAGATGATGAATTAGTTGAAATCACTCCAGAAAATATCAGATTGAGAAAAGCTGACTTGACAAAGAAAATCTATAACTAATAAGATATATAACTATAAACACCAAAAGAGCCTCGTTTAGGGGCTCTTTTTAATATTAAATTTATTCAGCACAAATTATTCTATAAATTTACCTTCAAACAAATCCATAACCATATTCACGTTATCTGAATGATATGAAGAATCACCCGTAGGCATTTTGTGAAGTTGTGTTGGTTGTTGAGGTTGTTTTTGCGGAGTACCAGTTTTAACAGGAGTTGCAACTTGATTAAGAACCTTTGGAATAGGTTTTTCTTCTAATATTTCTTTAACTTCTTCATTTGACACTTCTGGTTTTTCAACAATTAAAGGCTTTTTAGGAGCGGGGGCAGGCTTGTCATCCTCCGTTGAAGACTGTTCTGCACGAATTGCATCATCACCAGATTCTGGAGAACGAACAATAATTTTCTTAACCTCGCCACCAAAAAGTGAATTTGCAGCATCAACAATTAAAGAATATTTAGAACCTTCATGTCCATATTGTTTTAACCAATTTGGACTCTTAACAGAAATAATTACCTCATCTTTAGTTATCCTTACAGGCATTGCTTGCTGTTTTAAAATTGAACGAGAAGGAGAACTTGAGATGTTTTCCAAAAATTTAACCCATAAAGCCTTCAAACCACTGCCAGCAGTTGAGGCAGGTTTAGACATTGGAACGGGCTGATTTAGAACCTCATCTTCTGAAACAGTATTTGCTGATACAGCCTTAGGTGAAGGTGTTTCAACATTTGGTTGTTCAACAGAACGTTGTGGAAGAACAGGTTTTCGAACTTCTTGTTTCATAACAGGAGAAGGAGGTGTATTGTAAGCTGAAACATTTATTGGTCTTGCTGGCGCACCAGATTCTAAAATTGAGATACGTTTTTGCAACTCTTCTAATTTTGTATTTTCAGCTAAATTTGACATATCTAAAATTGCAACATCTAACCATAATTTAGGATTTGGAGTTTGTTTCAACTCTTTGATATATGCTGCACACTTATCAATCAATGATAAAATTTGATGCGTTTCTAAATTTTCAACTTCACCAGCCAATTTTTTAACTTGTTCATCATTCAATTGAACAACACCTTGAACAGAGTTTTTACCAACAGATTTCAAAATTAATGCATTTCTAAGATATTCCAAGAAATTAGATAAAATTTGAGATGGTTCATTCCCTTGATTATAAATAGAATTTAGAATTTCTAATGCTCCATTTTGCTCAGAGTGAGAAATCTTTTCAAATAAATTTGACAAAGAATCAAAAGATAACCTTCCAAGGAGCCTATTAATATCTTCAACATCAATTGCACTATCAGTAGAATTTAAAACACTCAACTGGTCAAGAAGAGCAATACTATCACGCATTCCACCTGCGGAATTTTGCGCAATATATGAAAGTGCATCATCTGTAATATTGATACCTTCTTTATCAGAAATATATCTTAAATGCTTTGAAATATCTTCGGTTGTAATTCGTTTGAAGTCAAATCTTTGACAACGGCTCTTAATAGTATCTAAAACTTTATGAACTTCTGTCGTTGCAAGAATAAATATAACATTCTTTGGAGGCTCTTCAAGAGTTTTTAATAACGCATTAAAAGCTTGATTCGTCAACATGTGTACTTCGTCGATAATATAAATTTTGTAGCGACTATTTACTGGAGCTAATGCAACTTTCTGAATAATTTCATCCGCATCATTTACAGAACGATTACTTGCAGCATCAATTTCAATAACATCAATTGGAATTGAATTAGTAATATTTCGACAATTCTCACATTCGTTACAAGGGGTAATCGTTGGACCTTTTTCACAGTTCAACGACTTCGCAAAAATTCTCGCTGTTGATGTTTTACCTGTCCCTCTAGGGCCTGTAAACAAATATGCATGAGAAATTCTGTCCATCTGAATTGCATTAGTTAGGGCTTTTTTAATATGTTCTTGTCCAACAATTTGTTCAATTGTTTGTGGTCTATATTTTCGATATAAAGGAATGTAATTTTTATTCATGATAAGGTTATTATAACAAATAATCTTCTAAAAAGGACAATATATGAATTTAATTAAACCTAAAAAATTAAAAAATGGAGATACAATTGCTATAATTGCCACATCAGGAAATGTTGATATTGAAAAAATTAAAAATGGGACTAATTATTTTATAAATAAAGGTTTCAAAATTAAATTCGGGGGAAATATTGAAAAATCCTTCCGTTATATGGCTGGAACAGATGAAGAAAGATTAGAAGATTTACATAATGCTTTTCTTGATGCAGATGTAGATGCCATCATCTGTGCAAGAGGAGGATATGGTGCTATTCGGTTGATTGATAAAATTGATTACTCAATTATTCAAAAACATCCTAAAATTTTCTGTGGATATTCTGACATCACAGCTCTATCATCAATGTTTTTAACAAAATCAAACTTAATCACTTTCTCTGGACCAATGGTTCAAAGTGACTTTTCCAATAATGAAAAAGTGGATAAATATACAGAAAAATCTTTCTTTGATACCTTAATGCAAAATAGATGTGAAATTAAACCTAATAACCTAATAACCTTCAAAGAGGGGAATGCTGAAGGAATATTATGGGGTGGAAATTTAGCAACGATAGTTTCTCTTTGCGGTCTAGATTTTATCCCAAATGATAAATTCATATTTTTTGCAGAAGATTTAAATGAGCCAGTTTATAAAATTGACAAATATTTTCAACAACTTATGAATATTTCCAAATTCAAAGAAAATATACAAGGACTTATCTTGGGAGATTTTTTAGATGTTGACAATTCAAAATGGCTAAATGAATTATTTAAAGAAATCTCAAAAGAGTTAGATATTCCAACTCTTGGAGGTTTCCCTATTTCTCACTCAAGCACAAAAGCAACCATACCTTATGGAGGCTATGCAAAACTACAAGGCGAAATAATTTCTGCTGAATATTAAGGATGAACAATCAGAACATCTGCTTTGACATTTTCTAATATTCGCTTACTTACTGAACCCAATAGGAATTTAGAAAGACGTTTTCGATTTCTAACACCTGTAACAACCAAATCAATATCATTATTATTTGAGAAATTTATTACCTCTTGAGATGGATCTCCTCTAACAATAACTTTATCTTTAACTTCAAAGCCTTTATCATTAAAAGATTTTTCAAAACTGTTCAAAAGTAATCGAGATGACTGTTCTTGTTTTTTCTCAATTTCTAATATCCACGTTGAATCAACATTTCCTTCAAGGAACAAGTAATCTGGCACATCAAAAACAGTTGTCAAATAGATTTCTTTATCTTGAAGATTTAGAAACTCTAGACATTTTAAAATCACTTTGGCGCTTAATTCAGAATTATCAACGGCAAAAAGAATTTTTTTGCGATTATTTATATTTTTGGAAATATATGAGGAAATATTAGAAGAGGATGCAACTTCTTGAGATACAGAACCCAACCATTTTTGAATGCCACGCTTTCCATGTGAACCAAGAACGACAAAATCATATTTCCCTGTTTCTGTCAAATCAAGAATAGTATCAACAGCTTCCCCACAAACTTTTACCTTTTGAGAAATATTTAAGCCCATTTCTTTTAAATAAGTTTCAGAATACTCAAGGACAGCATTGGCAGAGGTTGAACATTGAGAAGAAAATTCAGAATTTTCAATAGGAATACTATCTGGCAGACAACTCCAATCAATAACACTTAATATATCTAAATTGAAATCCTTTATCCAATATGAAAAATTAACAATTGAATTATAACTAATTTTTGAACCATCCGTACAAAATAATACGTTCATATATCCTCCATTTCTCATCGAGAATAAAATATGTTAAGGAAAATTACATTAGCTAGTCATATATAATTTTTTCTGATATTATAAAATTGTAGATATATCACGATTATTTTAGGATTAGTTATAGTAATGACAGTTGAAGAAAATCTAAAACTCAAAGAATATAAAGAACTTATCGAAATTATCGCAAAGGTAGAGTATCAAAAGTTTTCTAGCTCTCATTTGATTGAGCTTCCAGAATTGATAAATATTGGAACTCACGCACTATATATTCTCTTCAAAGGGAAAGATCCTTCTAAATTCAATAATACATACTTATCTACAGCAATAAAATGGGCTATCAGAAATGAAGTAAGAAGAAGATACAAGTGGTATTCTCTTAAAAATAAGACAACCGTAGTTGATGATGAAACAACAGACATCGAATTTAGAGCAGATGTTTATAAAAACATTTTATCAATTGATGAACTTCAAGATGCTGAAGTCCCAACCCAAATCAAGTCAAATGACAAAACTCCAGAGGAAACAATTGAATTTACTGAGCTAAAAGACGGAATCCTCGAAGCTATGAAAAAACTTCCGCCAAGAGAAAAAGAACTCATTGAGTATAAATTCTTTAAAGAGAAAAAACTCAGAGAAATAGCCGAAGAATTTAACATATCTCAATCAAGAATATCGAGAATTATACAAACGGGACTAGACAGAATAAAAAAAGACTTGGCGAAACAGGGGATTATTTAGGATATGAAAACAATTTTTGAAAAAAGTAACGGTATTGACGGAATAAACTTAACAGATGAAAAAGAAAATTTAGATTTTCTTGAAAAAGATTTACTCAGAACAAACAATACCGAACTTCCACAAATGTCAGAATTAGAAGTTATGCGTCATTACAAAGAACTATCTGACTTGAATTTTTGTATAGAAAAAGGATTTTATCCTCTTGGTTCTTGTACAATGAAATACAATCCTAAAGTGAACGAATTTTTATCTAACTTAGAAGGGTTTAATATTCATCCAGAAATATCTGATGATAAAGCTCAAGGTGCATTAAAATTGATGTACAACCTACAAAAAGCTCTTTTAAAAATTACAGGAATGGATGCCATTACACTTAAGCCATCAGCGGGCGCTCATGGTGAAATGACAGGAATGATGATTATCAAAAAGTATTTTGATACTATCGGAGAGAAAAGAACAAAAGTTATCATTCCAGATTCAGCACATGGTACAAATCCTGCAAGTGCTAAAATGGCTGGATTTGACATTATAGAGATAAAATCAAACGAAAAAGGACAAGTGGATATTGAATCATTAAAAGCTGTGCTTAATGAAGATGTTGCAGCTATTATGATGACAAACCCAAACACTCTAGGTATTTTTGAAGAGCGAGTTGAAGAGATTTCAAAACTAATGCACGACAACGGCTCTCTTCTATATTATGATGGAGCTAACTTCAATGCAATTATGGGTTATACAAATCCAAAGCTAATGGGGTTTGATGTAGTTCACTTAAACTTACACAAAACATTTTCAACTCCACACGGAGGAGGAGGTCCAGGAGCTGGACCAATTGCAGTTGTAGAAAAGTTGAAAGACTTTTTACCTACTCCAACAATTGAATTTGATGGAGAAAAGTATTATAGAAATTATAATCTTAAAAACTCTATTGGTAGCATAAAAGACTTTTATGGGAATTTTTCAGTATTTGTTAGAGCTTATGCTTATATTTTAATGCTTGGTAAAAATTTAAAATACGCATCTGAAAATGCAGTATTAAACGCAAATTACTTGAAAGAAAAACTAAAAAAATATTATGATTTGCCTTATGATGAACCTTGTATGCATGAATTTGTCCTTTCAGGAGAAAGACAAAAGCATGAATCAGGTGTTTCAACATTGCATATCGCAAAAGCTTTAATGGATGGGAATACACACCCTCCAACAGTTTATTTCCCACTAATTGTTCATGAAGCAATTATGATTGAACCTACGGAATCTGAACAGAAAGAAAAGCTTGACGAATTTGTAGACACAATGATAAAAATTGCGGAATTATCAAAGAGCAATCAAGAAGAAATATTATCTGCACCTCATACAACACCTGTTAAAAAGATTGATGAGGTTACCGCAGCTAGACACCCAGACTTAAAATATATTAAGGAATAAATAAAATGACGAATAAAAAAGAACAAAGAAAGAAAAAAGTATCGTTTCCTCACATGGGAACAATTAGCTACGCTTGGGCGGCGGCATTGAGAATTATTGGCTGTGAACCTTACGTAGAGCCATATACAAGCAAAAAATCCCTATCTTTAGGGACAAAACATTCACCTGAAGCAATTTGCTTACCTTACAAATTAATTTTAGGGAACTTTATTGAAGCAATAGAAGGTGGAACAGATTATGTTGCAATGATTACATCTCCTGGTTGCTGCAGACTTGGAGAATATGGGAAATGCATTGAAAATGCATTAAAAGACCTAGGTTATGAGGCTAAATATCTTGAACTTCAATTGTATGATGGAATTCAAGGGATGTACAACTTCTTAAAAGAAGCTAGTGGTAGAAATAATCCTCCACTATTTATTAGAGCGATTGTTATCGCAATAATTAAAGTATTTATGATGGACAAACTTGAATCAAAACTTTCATACTATAGAGCTAGAGAAATCCACCATGGGGATGCTGAAAAACACTACAATAAAGCACTAAAAATCATCGATGAAAACGATACATTATTAGGACTAAAAAAAGCTCAAAAACTTGTTAATGAAGAAATGAGCAAAGTTGAAATTGATAAAAATAGAGAAGTCCTAAATGTTGATATTACTGGTGAAATTTATGTCGTAAATGATGAATTTTCTAACCAAGGAATTGAAAAAGAATTAGGAAGAATGGGCGTAGAAGTAAGAAGAAGCTTAACAGTAAGTAGTTTCTTGAAAGATGCAATCATTCCTAAAATCTTCAGAAAAGGTGAAACTCACTTACAACGAGCAGATAGATTAGCAAAACCATATCTAATGAGGGATATTGGTGGAGATGCTCTAGAATGTGTTTCTGACGTTGCGTATGCAAATGAAAGAGGGATTGATGGAATTATCCACTTAAGCCCATTTACTTGTATGCCAGAAATTATGTCACAAAATATCTTCCCTTCAATGAGAGAAGATTGCGAAATCCCAATTTTGCCTCTAATCCTAGATGAGCAAACTGGGCGAGCAGGTTATATCACAAGAATTGAAGCTTTTGTTGACTTAATGAAAAGACGTAAAAGAAGAAGAGAAAAAGCTAAAAAAGAAACTCAAGTACAAGAAGCAGTTAAAAACTAAAAATTGTTTAAAGGAGTTTTATGCTAAAACTGTTTTGGAACAACTTTAAGAAAACGAATGATTGTATCATATTAGCAACACCACTAATATTGTTTTTATCTGCAATAAGTTGGTATTATTCTTATGCAAAAGATTCTATCGACAATATACCAAAACTTATTCTTGCCATAGCGACCATTTTTGTTATGATTAGTGGTTGTATGTCTGCTTGGGTCTATATGGCTAAAAAGACAATTAGGATGTCTAATAAAATCTTTGTTTTTGAAAAAGATAGAGCAAAAGCCTTCAAAGATGTTATTTTATCTCTCCCAAGAGGGATAGGGAGATTATTTCTCCCAATGCTTGGGGTTACTGTAGTTACAACAATAGCTTATTCTATTTTGATATTTGTGATAACATTTGTAATCAACAAATACCTTGGACCAATAGATTTAACACGATTAACAACGGAAAAGTTAGCCCTTTCTAGCCAAGAACTACTAAATGAAATAAATTCACTTCCTCGTCAAGAAATTATTGCAATAAACTGTGGATATTTACTCTTTGTACTGGGTTCAACGCTATTTTCATTTTTAGGAATCTTATGGATTCCAGAAATAGTTTATGCCGAAAAAAATCCATTTAAAGCTCTGTTTAATTCAATAAAAAAAATAATAATTACCTTCCCTAAAACACTCTTTCTTTTTATTTATATAAACATCTTGTCATTTTTAATTGCAATACTTAACACTCTTCTGATGGTAAATCCAATTTCATACTTTTTAGTATTGATTATTTACTACTATTTTCTTGTTTATATAGTCGTGTTATTATTTAGATATTATGAGCAAACATTCATCAAATCAGGAAAAGAAGATTAAAGTTATCGCAATTGTAGGTGCTACTGCTAGTGGGAAAACTGCTTATTCCATTGACTTGGCAAAAAAAATCAACGGAGAAATTATTTCTGCAGACTCAAGACTAGTCTATAAAGGCTTTGACATTGGAACAGCCAAACCAACAATTGAAGAAAGAGATGGTGTTCCACACCACTTGATAGATGTTGTAGAACCAGAGTTTGATTACTCAGCTGGGATTTATAAACAAAATGCTAAAGAAAAAATATCTGCAATATCTGAAAGAGGGCATATCCCAATAATTGTTGGAGGGACTGGATTATATATAGATATTTTGCTAAAAAACTTTACCCTTCCACAAATCGCACCAAATAGAGAACTTCGAGATAAACTTTACAAACTAGATATTGAAGAACTCTATCAAATATTAAAAGAAAAAGACTTAAAAGCAGCTGAAAATATTGATAAAAATGACAGAAAAAAAATTGTTAGAGCTATTGAAATCATAAATACAACAGGAAAAACACTAGAAGAATCAAGAGGAATTGAAAATTCAGAATATAAAGTTGAGTGGATTGGTCGGAATTTTGATAGAAAAACACTCTATGAAAGAATTGATAAGAGAGTTGATTTGATGATTGAAGCTGGCTTACTTGAAGAAACAAAAAATTTACTTAATCAACATGGTCGAATTCCTAATTTAATCAACACAATCGGATATAGAGAAATCATTGGCTACCTAGACAATAAGTACTCACTTGAAGAGGCAAAAGAATTGCTAAAGAAAAATACGAGAAATTATGCCAAAAGACAACTAACTTGGTTCAGGAAGAACCAAGAAATTAAATGGAATGTGTTCCCAGAGAAGCTAAAAAAATAATTATACCTTAATTTTTGCAACAACTTTTAAAACTTTTTGAGGGAAATTATCGATTGATACTTGCGGAGCATGAGCTTCATGAGGGAAAATCATCATAAAGTCACTTCCATCTAAAGTTATACTAGGATATTTTTCAACATTATCAGAATAGAATGTAATATCTCTTGAAGTATCGTAAGGATTTAAAATACTTAAACCATCTCTTGAAGTATAATATATAGATTCCGTACCAGATAATAATAACTGAATATCAATATATTTATCATGGGATTCAAATTTGGCATCATTTATAACTTTTGTATTATATTCCTCAATATTAACATAAATTGAATCAGACAAAATATGCTTACCTAATTGAATATTCTCAACATCTAATTGTGCAATAAACTGAACAACGATATTAGGGATTTCTTTATACAACTTCAAATTTTCAATTTTATCTACTATCATATTTAACCTTTCTTATAAAAATACGGGCTAGATTTTTCTCTAACCCGTATAATATTTTATCTATCTTTAGAAGAATCTTAATTTGTTTCTTACTGATAGAAAACAGCTATGATTCGTACATGGATTTGAATCGGAATCAATCATATCTGTAACTTTGCTAACATCAGAACCTGTTCCCTTAGCTTTTAAACCAAGGTTCTTACAATATGGAGTATGAGAGCCGATAAGTTTTGCATAACATACACCTCTTGCATAAGAAACATTTGGATATGCAACAATACGTTTTCTAGCATTTTCACTTGAAGCTGTTTCAAAATAATAAACATCTACAGGAATATTTTTCACACTGTTACCTGCAAGATATACATCATTTGAATTAGAATCTTTAGCTTTTGGAGCATCTAAAGGATACCCTGGATAAACCTTTCCGTTAGATCCAATATAGAATGGGAATACATCTTCCCATAGAGTACTAGAACCTTTTGCTGCACCATTTATATCAACAAAGATTGTAAAGCCACCAATTGCAAAAGCTCTGTTATCTTTTTCCAAACCAGTGCTGTAATCAATTGTAGATAAATCAGTTGATGCACAGCAATTTCTAGCATCACCCATTTTAGTCAAACTTGCTGAATCTAAAGTATAACAATGAGCTTCACCTGCACAGAAATAACCTCCAGCAGCATCACATAATGCCCTTGTAGATAATGGTTCGTTTGTTCCTTTTAGCAATTCTCTACACATATTTTGAGTAGAAGTTATGGCAACAGGATTGTAAGATAACCCTGGGATTGAAGCAGCTTTATCCCCCAATATCCATATACGTAAGCCATTTGATAAAACAATATTTGGTTTGATATTTGCAAATGCACCATCTTTACGGTTGATAGAAAGATAACCAGAATCGCCAATACCTTTTGCGGCTTCTAATACAGACTTATTAACACTTACATTATTTTCTGCAGTAAAAGTATTACAAGCTGTTGATCCTTCAACAACATTCCAATTCAAATGAATTAATTCACACAAACGATTTGCTTTGATAATTGGAGGGTTTGGAACACAAACCTCTGTTTCTTTATCAGTATGGTAACCTGGAGCACATTTTGTTTTCTTACAACGTTCAGCAGATGTACCCGCATTTTCCATTTCATAACCATTTGCGCATTCACAAGCGGTACCATTATAAACAGAATGTTCAGGACAACACCAGTCTTTTACAGGGTTATATTCACCTGTACAATATCTACAATATTCAGCATCCGTATTCGCAGCAACAGATGTTGTACCTGCATAGTTATTATATGTAGTCATTGCAGAGGCAGATACTGTTGTTGGAGCATAAGAATTGTAACCAGATTTTGACTTACAACAAACTTTTTCATTATTCACTGTTGTAGCACCAGTCTTACATACACAATTTATACTTTGAGATTCATTTTCATCTGCTGTAACCTCATTAGCATTTCTCATTCCATAATAAGGTTTGCTTTTGCAAACATTTGGCATTTTAGGAGCGGTAACAGGTAAAAAACTTGCAGAACCAGATGAACTAGAACCAGAAGGTCGAGTTACATAAGAATCACAGTAACTATAAACTGTTGTCGTTCCATCTTCATCGTCAACTTCTTCATTAGATCTTAATTCTGTATGAATTTTATAAACATTATCACTATCATCTGTACCATTACAGTAGGTAGCTAAAGCAGAACAATAAGAAGCAAAAGATTTCTTTTGTATTAAATAACTCTCTAATGACTCCAAAGCTGAACTAATTGTAGAAGAATCTTGACTAGACCCGTCAGACTTTAAAAAACAACCATTTGAAGGGAGTAAACCTTTTACAACATTATGATTAGAATTATATGTTGACCAAGTAGTAGAACCGTGAGAGGTATTATCACCTTCGTCATCTTCATAAGACATTAAATCTGAACATTCATATAATACATAAGAAGTAGAACCATCTGCATTTGTAACAGTTTCTTTTAGAACATTTTCATGATTTTCACAAACTCTAAACATCAATACAGCTTCATCATACATATCACTAGAAACAGTAGAATCAAAAACTTCACCATCCGCAAAACTCTTAGGGAACAAATTTTTAAATACAAAATGTTCAGTATAAGCAAATCTTTGTCCTAAATTAGAAAAAGCAGATTTCAAACTGGTAACAAAAGGATTTTTATTAGAATTTTTTGCAATCTTAGTAGAATTATCCAATTGAGAAGTATATAAACTATCTCCAGGGTCACCTAGAGCGACAATTTGTCCTCCCAATTTCTCAACAGATCGATATGCCATATAATAAGCATATTCATCAGATTTTGACAATTGGTTTTGTACAATTGGAACAATGATAACAACTAACAGAGCAACAATCATTACTGCAATTGCCAGTTCCATTAGCGAAAATCCTGTATTTTTATTATTTTTGAAGACTCTCATCAGACCCCCATTCATATTATTATACTATTTTAATTCTAACATTGCTTTTTCATAATCTTCTTTATTTGGAGCTTTTCCATGCCATCCAGCGTTATTCTCCATAAAAGAAACCCCTTTACCTTTAATAGTATTTGCAACTATTACCGTAGGTTTATCAGAAATTTTAGAAGTCTCTAATGCATCATATATTTCTTGAAGGTTATGACCATCAATTTCTATAACATTCCAGTTAAAAGCTCTCAATTTTGCAGGCAAATCATCAATAGACATAACAGATTCTGTATTTCCATCAATTTGTAATCTATTTCTATCAATAATAGCAGTAAGATTATTTAGGTGTCTATGTGAAGCTTGCATCAATGCTTCCCAGACATTACCCTCTTGCATTTCGCCATCACCAAGTAATACATAAACTCTTGCTGGATTTTTATCCATTTTTAAAAACATTGCGATTCCACAAGCCATAGACAAACCTTGCCCCAATGAACCAGAAGCAACTTCAACCCCTGGACACCACAAAGAAGGATGTCCTTGCAATCTTGTACCTAATTTTCTAAATGTCATCAATTCAGATTTTGGAATAAATCCAACTTGAGAAAGCACTGAATAATAAACAGGGGAAACATGCCCCTTTGATAAAACAAATCTATCTCTGGATTGATAATCTGGAGAAGTTTTGCCCTCCACACAATGTTTCATACATTTATGAAATAATACAGTCATAATATCGCATGAGGATAAAGAACCGCCAATATGACCAGAATTTGCGGTATATACCATTTTTACAACATTTTGACGATTTTCAAGACTCAATGCTTTTAGTTTATTTATTTCTTGCTCAGATAAAGTAGCCATTACTTTGATAACCTCTCTTTTAAAACTTTTAATACAAATAAAGGTAAAGTTGGGAATATTCTCTTAAATCTTTTAGGTTCCTTAAGAGTTCTATATAACCACTCTAGACCTAATTTTTGATAAACTTTAGGGGCACGTTCAACAACTCCTGCCCAAACATCAAAACTACCACCAAGTCCAATAAATGTAGAGTTTGGAAGTTTTAATTTTAAATCGTGTATAAAAAATTCTTGCTTTGGCGAACCTAATGCAACTAAAACTAAATCTGGATTAGATACAACAACGGCATCAACTATAGCTATATCATTATCAAAATAACCATCATGAGAATATGCGACTTTTAAATCTTTGTATTCTTTTGACAAATTTTCAATTGCAGAATCAACAACACCAGGTTTTGCACCTACCATAGCTATAGTCTTTCCATTTTCGGTAAACTTTTGAATAAGGGCTTTACCCAAATCAATCCCCGCAATTCTTTTAACATTATGTCCAAGAATTTTAAGCCCAATTTCAACACCAATACCATCTGCAACAACAAGTTCGGCTTTATTTATAATATTTGCAAACTCTGGATTTGCTTGAGCAGCAGAAATCATTTCGGGATTAATTGTTACAATTTGTCCATGCTTAGAATAAGCCCACTCTACAGCTTGCTCAAAAGTAAAAGTATCAACATCAAATCCCTGTATTTTGACTAAATCTCTGTCCATAAGACTATTATACCATATTATTCTAAATTATGCTATAATTTATATATGAAAAATATATTCAAAATAATTTTGGGGATAATAGCACTTTTTAGCATTTCGCAAAGCGTTCAAGCAGCGCAATTTGAAGTTTTAGTACTTCCAACTGGTATTTTTTCAACTTGTTCTAACTATTTTTGCTTTCCAGAAGTATCCGAAATCGTTGCAAATGACGTCATAACCAATCTTAATGAATATAATACAATCCGAGCAAGAAATTTATCTGATATAAGAAAAGAACTGAATAGAGATGAATCTTTAAAAGTTGAAACTCAAAACATGCTGGATAAATTTGACAAAACTAACAATGTAGATTTTCAGACACTTAAAGATATTTCACAAAAATTCAATGTAAAATCTATACTATTAATTTCAAGTTCTGCTACAACACAAAAAGGAAACGCAAAACGTAATTTATGGGAAGTTTTAGAAATAGCAAACGCATTTAAAACAACAACACCATACATTTTACAAACAACAGCGGTTTTAACAGATAACGTAAATAATATTATTATGTGGAGCAGTAAATACTCCAAAACTGTTACTGATTCAAATGGATTTTTCCTTGCTCAAAACCAAGCTCAAGCAGCTTCTCAACTGGAAAAAATAAAATTGTACTCTCGTAATAATATTTCTCAAAATATTTCTCAAAATATTCATTTGAGATTTTTCCCAAAAGATGTTCGAACATTTAATGTTAACAAACAAAATTCTCCAGAAACCCCAGAAGAAAAGAAGTTTGTTCCAAATGCGCTTGAACACCTTATTACTCCTCAAATGATAAAAGAACTAGATGATGGTCAAGCGAATACTTCTGACCCAACAGATGATTTTATATTTGAATTTTAAGGTTCTAAATTAGTTATTTCTACAATGATTTTATCTATCTGATTTAAACTATCAATTAAATCAAAATAAGCAATTATTGTAATGAGTGAAACCGTAATTATAAAATATCGTTTTAGCATACAAAAAGAGTAAATTAAAAAGAATGAATTATATTCCTCAAAATATTAAGAATTTAGAGCTAATTAAAGATTTCTAAAAAACGATTTGAAATTATATTATTTTTTTATTTATTTAAGTACATATATCTTTACAATAAGGAAAAATTGAGTTGCACTTAGTTTTTATAGATTTAGAATATAAGTGTAATAAGTACAATAAATAAAAGATAGTGTATGAAAAATGTCATTTATCCAAAAAGTATGCCAAAGGCTGGGCGAAAATAACAAGCCAATCTATACAGTAATGTGTATAGCCTGTGGAAAAGGCACGGTTAGACCAATACTAAGTATTACAGACACAAAAGAAAAACCAGACGCAAGAAAATACGCTGCCCTTAGAGAGTTAATGACAGAATTTATCGGAGTACCAACAACAATGGGAATGGGCTTACTCGCAGAAAGCTTAACTAGATTTGTTGCAAAGAAAGGTACAGTCGAATATAAACATGCAAATGCCATATTGTCATTCTTGGGAATATGTCTTGCTGCTGGTTATTTTGTTCCAAAGTTTTGTAATTTAGGCATGCCACCAATTATGAAAAAATTAATGCCTAATTACGACCCAAATGCAACTTCTGATTCTGTTCCAAAAGCCCCAAACTCAAAGAAACCAGAAGTAGCTGTTGTCAATAAACCAGCTGGAAGCAAAAAGCCAAATGGTCCAAAAAGTTTAAACTACTATTCATCTGTAGGTACAAGCATGCCGTATTATCGTGCAGAAATGCGAGTGTAAATTATGGAAGTTAAACCAATAACACAAGCAACAACATCTCCAATAAAAAGATTATTAACAAACCCTAAAGCAGCACAATTTGCTCAAAATACAATTTGTGCAATATCAGTTGAAACAACCTTAAAAGCTTTGGGAAGACCAACATTCATATATTTTGATAAAAATGCTAACGGGCGTTCAAAAAAATATGCCGCAACAAAAGAATTATTATATCAATCATTTTGTTTGGGATTATACTTAGGATTTATTAACAAGGTTAAAAAGCCAGTGTACAACCTTATTAAAAAGAGATTCTTTAATACAAAAGAACAAATAAGACAACTTGATTTATATGATTCTTTCCAAGAAAAAATTGATAAGGCTTCAAAAGAAGATAAGAAAGGTCTTCGAGAAGAATTTGCAAATCTAATTCATACAAACGCTGATTATAAATTAGGTAAAGGTGTTCATGAATTAAGCTCTATTGGTTCTACAGTATTTATTTTAGCACTTTGTGCTCCAATTTTGTCTCAAATAATATTACACCCTGTAATGGATTTAATATTCAAAAAAGACAAGAAAAAGGGCGCAGAATCAAAAGCAATTGAAAATTCAAACCAAATAAATCAACTTCAAGAAGATAATAAAGCTAAAGAAAATTCAACTATTACAGAAGCAAAAGAAATTGAAAAATCCGAATCTGAAATATAAATAAAAAATCGAGCAAAACTCGATTTTTTATTTTTTTTATGCAGTAAAACCTTTGACAACTACTCGCTGAGAACTTGGCTCAACTTTCTTCATAACAGGTTCAGTTGAATTCTTAGTATATCCTTGAACCACAACTCTTTCTGTCGCTATTTGTGGTTTTTGAATTGTTTGCGAAGTTTGTGCAGGTCCAATTTTTACTATTTCTTGGTTTGTATTGAAAGAGAATCCTTTTATAGCCTTTCTTTGTGTTTGAACATCATAAACTACATGGCGTGACATTCTTGGATTTTTTAACATTGGGAAGAATCTAAGAAACCCTCGCCCAGGAAGAGCTGATAGTCTCGCCATGCCCTTTTTCCCAGTATATCCTGCAATAACTGGTCTATAATTCATATTTTTATAAAAATTAAGCAATTTAAAATGACCTTCATCTAAATTTGGACCACTAAAACCACTAATAATTGCTCGCCTTTCTCCATTTCCTTTTTGAACTATTGTGCGAGCATAAGTTGGCGCAATTTTTTTTCGAACAGATTTACCGATAACCTTAAAAGCTGCACTAATAAGAGTGTTACCCATAATAGTATATTCCCCGTTTTATTATCCCCTGTATTTATATAAAGGTTTTAGATAAATATAAATTGACGAATTTGCATTTACCATTTTACAATTCTTAATGTTCAAAGATAAAAATAAAAAGACCTATTAATCTAGGTCTTTTTATGGTGCCGATGGCCGGGGTCGAACCGGCACGAGGGTTGAACCTCACAAGATTTTGAGTCTAGCACGTCTACCAATTCCATCACATCGGCTTATTCAATTTTCATAAATTAATAATAACAAATAAATTTTATTTTTCAAGAACTTTTTTCAATTATATTATTATCCTAGAACAATCCAGTTGTTGAATAGAAAAAAGCTTCAAAATATAAGATAAAAAACGTATGAAAACTTTTATTTATTTTATATTATCAGTCATGATTTTTTCAAATCTTTCCGCTAATGCAACAACATTCACTGGTGGAGTTACAAAAGTTGGTCAACAAAACAGTAACCAAGTCATAGACTCTGAAACGAAAAAAGGTATTGAGTTTGCAAAAATTTCAATTCCTCAAAAAAATTATCGAACCTATACAGATGGGAATGGTAATTTTCAACTCGACAGCATCAAAATTACTCAACCAACAATCATGAATGTTGAAAAAGAAGGCTATCGACCATTCTCCCTCACAATCAACAATGGAGAAAGTTTAAATAATCCTATGAAAATTGAAATTGCGAAAAGTGAATCCGCAGATATTTCTCTAGATTCAGAAATAATACACCTTGGAGATAACAGCTATTCCAAAAACTCCGCAAATGCAGATGAATTTAGGTTGCAATCAAGTGGACCATACTACTCAAAGGATTTTATAATGACAAGTAATGCAAAAAGAAGTGCCAATTATCTCGTAATAG
The DNA here is from genome assembly GCA_963590665.1 of Candidatus Methanomethylophilaceae archaeon. Taxonomy (GTDB): domain Bacteria; phylum Cyanobacteriota; class Vampirovibrionia; order Gastranaerophilales; family Gastranaerophilaceae; genus Zag111. The sequence continues at coordinate 107,022 of CAVAPR010000001.1, read as the reverse complement.
GTTCAATTGTCGGTTTGGATACAAAATTAGCAAAAGCGATGGGACAAAATAGAATCAAAGGTGGAGCTTATTCTAGCCCTGCAGAAATCTTTTTTAATGGTCGTAAAATAGGCGAGTTACAGGTTAATGGAGATGGACAGAGAATTAAAATTCCAAATTCTTTAATCATTGCAGATAGTAAAAATCAAATTACAATTAAAACGGGACAAAACATGATGCCAAGCGATCACATTGACTACGATGATATTGAAATTATGAATTTATCTATCTTGAGTGAATAACAAAACGAGTCGGAGTTTAAAATAAACACCGACTCGTTTATGAATATTTTATAACACAACTATCTTTTTAAGAAATCTGGAATTTCAATATTTGTGAAATTTCTATTTCCATCAGATAGAATTGACTTTGTTTGAGTATTAAATGCACCTGAGAAGAAATCTGCAGCATTTAATTGAGGAGCATCTGGACTTGAACCGTTTGTAGAATCACCAAACTTCAATGATGAAGATGCATTATTTTTCAATTCAAAACCTGTAGCAATAACAGTGATTTGAATTTCACCTTGAATATTTTCATTAACAGCAGTACCAATAATAACTGTTGCATCATCCAATACAGCATCATGGATAATTGAAGCAGCATCACTAATTTCGTGGATACCCATATCTGGTCCACCAGTGATATTTACAATTACACCAGAAGCACCATTGATTGAAGATTCAAGAAGTTGAGAGTTAATAGCTTGTTGAGCAGCTTTAACGGCTCTACCTTCACCTTGAGCTCTACCAATACCCATAAGAGCAGAGCCAGATGATTGCATAACAGTCTTAACATCCGCAAAATCAACGTTGATAATACCAGGAACAGTGATAATATCAGAAATTCCTTGTACACCTCTTAACAATACTTCATCAACAATAATAAATGATTCTTGAAGTGAAACTTGTCTATCAACAACTTGAAGCAATTTATCATTTGGAACAACGATAACAGCATCAACTGATTCTTTTAATTTATCAATACCAGCATTTGCTTGATTTTGTCTTTTCTTGCCTTCCCAAGTGAATGGTTTTGTAACAACGGCAATAGTCAAAATTCCTAATTGTTTAGCTAATCTAGCAACAACAGGAGCAGCGCCAGTACCAGTACCACCACCCATGCCAGCAGTAATGAATACCATATCAGCACCTTCAAGAGCTTGAGTAATTTCTTGTTGAGCTTCTTCTGCTGCTTTTTCACCAACGGAAGGATCTCCACCAGCACCCAAACCTTGTGTAGAAGCAGATCCTAATTGGATTCTGTTCTTAGTTTGACCGTCAACTAAAACTTGTAAGTCTGTATTCATTAACCAAAATTCAACACCTGATAAACCAGATCTAATCATTCGGTTAACGGCATTACCACCGCCACCGCCTACACCAACAACTTTAATATTAGTTGGATTAGCGCCAAGTCTTGAAGTTTGATTGTTTGACGGGTCATCTTTTTTTGCAAAGATGTCTGAAACGATATTTTCCACGTTATTTACCTCTTAAATTGTAATATTACTTTTTATTCCTAAAACATATAACTACTAATTATGTAATTATAACAATATAGTATTTTAAATAGGGAAAAAGTACAATAATTTTCGACTAATTATGACAAAAAATTAATATTATTCCATTTCTCTATTGATACATGCAGGAGAAAGTCCCCAATGTAATTTATTTCTAAGCACTGAATAAAAGTCATTATCATTGAGTAAAGCTAAACTTGCACTAAAGGATGATTTATTAATAGTTAAATCCCCGCTAAAAGAAAATACACTTTGCCCATCAGCACTTACTTTGTATTCCATATTAGGGGAAGAAAGAATTTTTATTTCATCTTCAGCACTCACTACAATTGGTCTTGCAGAAAATGTATGAGGACAAATAGGAACAATTGCCAAAACATCAATATTTGGAGCAAGAACAGGACCTCCTGCAGCCATTCCATAAGCTGTTGAGCCTGTTGGAGTTGAAATAATTATACCATCCGCTAAGTATTCGCAAACAAATTTTCCATTTATTTGAAGAGAAAATCTCGAAGTTCTAGATGATTCAGTTCCTTTAACAACAAAATCATTCAACGCAACATAATCATTTGCACTCAGCATAATTCTTTTTTCGACTTTATAATTACCTGAAAGGATTTGCTCAATTGCATCAGACAAATTTTCTCTAGAAGCTTGAGATAAAAAACCAAGACGCCCAAGGTTTATACCAAAAATCGGGGTATTGAACTTTGAATAGAATCTTGCAACTTTTAATATTGTTCCATCTCCACCGATAACAAACGCAAAATCATATCCAGATTGAAGATTATCAATATCAAGAACATCTGCAGCTACATTATGAGTTAATAGAAGCTGTTTCAATTCAGACATTACTTCTTCTGAATTTTTCATTGAACTGTTATAACAAATAGTATATTTTTTTATCATAAGTTCAGTTTATACCAAATATAGGAAAAATCTACAAAGATGAAGATATTTTGCTTAAAATATACTATAATAAATCTATGAATAAAAAGCACTTTGTTTATATACTAAAAACTGAAAGAAACACCTTATACTGCGGATATACAGATGATGTTGAAAAAAGATTTGAACAACACAAAGAAGGAAAAGGGGCAAAATACACAAGAGCAAATAAGCCTACAGCGATAGTTTATACAAAAGAATTTGCAACGAAAAATGATGCATTAAAAGAAGAGTATCGAATAAAGCATAAATTAACAAGAGCCCAAAAACTTAAACTTATTGAGGAGTTTCAGAACTCTCTACAGGGTTAGATTGATTACCAGATAAATCTTGTAAATTAGTATTTATTTTTTCTATTTTTTGATTTGTTTTATCTAAATTGCGTTGAGTTTTATCAATTTCTTTTTGAGTTTTTATAACATCTTTTGCCCATTGGTCATGTAAATATTTTTCATAAGCTTCATCAAGGGCTGTGGTATCTTCTGTTGAACCTTTTAGGGTTTGCAGCTTTTTATAATCTCTTATATCTGTTTTATAGTCATCTTTTAAGCTTTTTAGATTATATTTACCCTCTTCTTTTATTGAATTTACAACTTGTTTATCTTCTGCTTTTTTCTGTTTTTCAAGAACTTTACCTTGAGATTTTTGCATTTTTTCTTGACGTTGCACTGTAGTATAAGATTCAACCCCATCTCTTACAACTTTATAACCATTTTCACTTACTGAAGGTACAAAATCCTTTTTGAAAGATATTAATCTAGATTGATGTCCTTGCCAATCAATACTCCAAGCTCCAAGATAAATAGGAGTTGAACCAGTATAAGCATAACCTTGGACAACAATACGAGAAGGGTCATTTTTATCAAAACCTAAAGGAATAATATCCCAACGCTTATCATCAAGATTTACATCCATATACTCTTTCCAGAAATAAGTTATAGAATCTCTAACCTCCTGCAAATCATAACTAACTCTTCTATTAAAATCATAGACATAAACTTTTGTTTCCCAAATACCATCCTCTTGAGAGCCAATTTTTTCTTTTACTAATAATTTTGTTCCATCTTCTGAAAAATCAACAGGTGTAAGGGTCCTAAAAGCCGCAAAATTATCAATTGCCTTTTCGGTTGATAGAATTGGTCTTGATACCCGTTTGGCAACATTTGCTTTTAAGATTCTATTCAAATTTGTATCCTCAGAATCAAGAATAATCATGAACAAATCACACGCAACTGATGCGCTATCAGGATAATAATACACTGTTGGATAAACCAACATCATATAATCGGGGGAAACAATACCTTGGGCATTTACCATTCGTTTTAGATATAATTTTTTACCCAAAGATAATTCCGCACTCCCAGGAGGATTATTATATTTAACGATTTTATATAATGGTTGAGGAACATACTTGAAATCAGAAGGTTTTTCAATTTTTGGAACGGTAAAAGATTGAGTACTCCTATCTTTATATTCTGATAAAGCCTCATATTCTTCAACTGTCATATATCCAGACGGAGTCCTGTTTAGGATTTTACCTTCAATATTTTTTTCTTCATCAGCTTTTAAAACGTTATATTGATACTTAATTTCTCTTGCTCTTGTATCATTAACACGTTTAAAAGGAGCAGAAATACTATCAGACACTTTATTCGCAAATGTCGGAATAGCAGAAATAAAAAGAACAGATAAAAGTGCTGATACAATCTTTTTAACCATAAGCCGCACTCTTTAAACAAGACCGTCTTTCATTGCGGTTGCAACAGCTTTTGAACGAGTTTTTACATATAACTTTTGCAAAATATTATGAACATGAGTCTTAGTTGTAGCAATCGTAATTACTAATTTCTTAGAAATTTGAGGATTTTTTAACCCTTCAACAAGTAATGCCAAAACTTCCATTTCTCTTTCAGTCAAACCGTACAAGTTCTTCCCTTTTTGATAATTAATTTCACCATGTTTAGACTGAACTTGATTATTTTTACGAATATTTGATAATACAACCCTTGCAATTGCTGGATCTAACCAACCAACGCCTTCACTAACAGCCTTGATTGCAGATATTGTTTGATCAGATGTTGCACCTTTAGTTATATAGCCATCTGCACCCGCAGCAAATGAATCCAATATATCATCTTCGTTATCTCTTGATGTGTTCATCAAAACTTTGATTTCAGGCATGGCATTTTTAATTTTTCTAGTAGCTTCAATCCCATCGATTGTAGGCAAACCAATATCCATGATTACAAGGTCTGGTTTTAATTCTAAAGCTTGATTAACACCTTCCAAACCATCAGCAGAAGTGCCTAAAACCTCAATAGACTCATTATTTGAAAGAGCAAAAGATAAGCCCATTCTAGTCATATCGTGATCTTCAATTATTGTAACCTTAATATTCTTCGACATTTTAAACCTACCTTACACTCTGGATTTAGCAACTACATTTGTTAATAAGAATGAAAATTCGCTACCTTTATTTACTTTACTTTCAACCCAAATCTTACCCCCATGAGCTTCAATAATTTGCCTTGAAAGATATAAACCCAAACCTGTTCCTGTTGAACGTTTTTTGCTTGTACCTTGAGAAAATCTCATAAATAAATGAGGAATATCTTCTTTAGGAATACCATTACCATTATCTATAACAGAGAACAAGACATCTGAATTATGAGCTTTCATATAAATATCAATTGTTCCGCCTTTATTAGTATAATTTAAAGCATTCCCGCAAAGATTAGTTATAACCCTCTTAATTTCAGCTCTATCAGCATCAATCAACAAATCTTTGTCAACTTCATTATGCAAATTGAATGAAATATCCTTTTTCTTTGATAATGGTTCTAATTCTTCATAGCATTGAGAAACTAAATCGGAGATATTAAATACTGTTTTGCAAAGATTTAACTTTCCACTTTCAAATCTGTAAACTTCAAGTAATGCATTTACCAAACCTAGTAAATCTTCATTGCTTTGTAACATAGTTGATAAAAGAACCTTTTGTTTTTCTTCTACATTACCTAATGAACCATCCAAGAAAAATTTTAATGTTTGAATTGCCGCAAGTAATGGAGTTCTCAAATCATGAGTCAATGTTGCAATAAAATCATCTCTTAATCTTTCATTTTCTTTTTGCTGACTAAAATTACGAATAACCCCAACAAACTTTTCGACTTCGTCATCATCTCTAGTCAAAGATGCAAAATTAATTTCTACGGGAATAGATTCACCATTCACAACATTTCTTATGTACAAATCTCTAAGTAAAAATTCTGAATTTTCACAAGATAAACCAAGAATAGTACTTTTTACAGATGATTTAGGAGCTTTATTCATTTTGGGATCATCAGAATAAGCAATTTCTTGAATTTTCATTTTCTGAAGTTTTTCAGCAGACAACCCAACCATATTTTCGCAAGCTGGATTTACTTGTTCAATATTACCTTTTGCATCAATGATAATAATGCCATCTGCACAATAATTAATAATTCCAGACAACTTCAAATTTGCTAAAGTCAATTCTTTAGTGCGTTCGGCAACTAATTCTTCCAACTTGTTAGAATATATCGTCAACTGAGCTTTTGCCTTTTCAAGTTCATCGATTTTTTGTCTTAAATTTGCAAGCAAATGACTACGCTCAATACCATTACGGATATTCATGATTAAATCATCATTATCCCAAGGTTTTTCAATATATTTATATACACCAATTTCATTGATTGTTTTAATAGCATTTTCTTTATCCGCATAAGCAGTCAATAAAATCATACTTACTTCTGGATATAACTTTTTAGCTTCACGAAGAAACTCCAAACCATTCATTTCAGGCATTAAGAAATCTGAAATAATCAAGTCAGGAGCTTCTGTTTTTAAATATTCAACAGCCTCTATAGGATTGTTATATACAACAACATCCTTAAATCCCTCTACTTTCATTAACGTACTAAAAGTAGAAGTTAACAATTTATCATCATCAACGTATAATATTTTCCCTAAATCCATACTTATATAATAGGATATTTCGCAGAAATAAACAAATTGTTTACAAAACTGCAATATTCTACATTTTTAGTATTTAGGGGGTGCATATTCTCTATTGGATAATTCTCTATCAATCAAGTAAAGCGCAGATTTTTCAGCCCCAAAGGCTTTAAGCTTGGAAATTACACGAAGAACTTTTGCTTCTTCTTCTATTTGTTCTTTCAAATACCAGTCAATGAAATTTCTTGTTGCCAAATCGCACTCTCCTTCTGACATATCTGCAACACAGTCAATAGAAGATGTAATAGAGCGTTCATGCTGATAAATTTGTTCAAAAACACCAATTGGACCATTCATTTCAAGAGTTGGTGTTTCAAGTTGGTTTAATTTAATTTGCGATTTTCTATCTAAAACATATTCAAATAAAATCATTCCATGGTCAATTTCTTCTCTAGATTGTATTTTAGCCCAGTTAGAAAAGCCGTACAGACCAATTTCAGAAAAATAAGCAGACATTGCAAGATATAAATATGCTGAATAAAATTCTTTATTAATTTGTTCATTTAATACATCCCTAATTTTATCACTAATCATAATAAATCCTTTCTATTTAGCTCCAACCCACAAACCATGTAAATTACAATATGCAAAAGCCATATCAATATCTTTTGAACAATGCAAACTTTTTATTGGTTTTTCTGTTGGTTCTAAAAATTTCACACAAATATATTTATTATCAGATGAAACAGCTTCAATAAATTGAATATAGTGGTATTCTTCCATTGGATGAGGAATTGCGCCAACTTGAATTTTGGTTTCACCAGATTCAGAATCTTCTAAAAAGATTGGAACATGTTTTTCATTTGCAGCAGAATCATTTCTATTCGGCTCTAATTTTGTCATTGGATGCCCACAACAAACAACATCTCCATCACCTGCAATATAAACTTGTACTAAATTTCCACAAGTTTCACATCTATAAAAAGCAAAACGTTCAGACATATAATAACTCCTTTCAAGATAAGAATATAACTTGGAAGGATTAAAACATCAGCAAGTAGGGTAAATATCTATAATAAACTATTTTTTCTTTTCAATTAAAAGATTATAACCAAGAATTTCGCAAATATTTTTCAAATCTTTAAAGGTCAAATACTCTCGCTTCAATTTCGCAGAAAAATTGGCAGGTTTTGTATTTTTACCTGTATAAGAGTTCAATTTGTCAGACAAGTCTTTTTGCAACATATATTCCTTGTTCAACAAATACTTAATAAGCTGATAATCAGTCATATCGTTAATAATCATACTAAAATTATAGTTTACATTGACAAGCAAAGTAAAATTAGTTATATTAAACTATATATAAGTAGATTGGATTATCTATATTTAGATTATGTTATCAAAGGAAGGTTATATTTATGAATAAGAAATGGGGCTTTACACTTGCTGAAGTATTGATTACATTAGGAGTAATTGGTGTTGTTGCTGCTCTAACCCTACCAACACTAATAAAGAACTATAAAGCAATTGTCCTCAAAAACCAATTCAAAGAACAATATTCAAGAGTAGCTCAAGCACTTCGTAGAATGGCAGACGAAGAAGAAATAGTTATATCCCCATCAGAACTTGGAGGAAATTTTAGTAAATATTTCGTGAAATATTTTAACGTTTCACTCGATTGTGGAAACATAAACATCGGAACTACTGGTTGCATCCGATTAAATAAAGAAGGTGGAATTGACGAATACAAAACATACACTGGAGGAACAGTCAATTTTGCATTATTAGATGATGGAACAATAGTTTTAAATGATGGAACTACATTATTTTTTGAACAAGGTGAACAATCAAGAGGGTTGGGGTATTACCTAATTGGAATCGACATCAATGGACACAAAAACAAACCTAATAGATTAGGACATGACCTTTTTGTATTCAAGGTTGAAGACAATGGAGAATTAAAACCATATAGCAGCAAAGAATGCAGCAAAACATCAACTTCAACTTGGAATGGTTATGGATGTGCACAAGAAGCAATAAATAATCCAGACTATTTCAAAAATTTACCGAAATAACAAAATTTGTATGTTTATGATAATATAATATCAAGCCGTGTTCCACGGGGTGTTGCGAACCCTCGACCCGAAGCCTATGCGGGGTGCAGAGTCTGTTGTGAGGACTTTATAGACGGATTAAAATCTAATATAATCGTTGATAACAATGGTTAAGATGGCGCAAGCTTTCGAACCGTGTCAGGATGGAAACATAGCAGCACTAAGATTGACCTTGCGGGTGTCCTAATTATTGGAGGAGAAAGTATTAGAGGATAGTTCTTTTATAATTTTCGATAGACAGTAACACGGTTTTTATTTGTTAATTTTTACTTTAATATTTTATCAACAATGTATCTTGGTCTAGCTTTAACTTCTCGATAAACTTGTCCAACATATTCTCCAATTACCCCAAGACAGAATATTTGCAAACCGCCAAAGAAGCACAACAAAATAATCATTGTTGCAACACCATTTGGAGAATCATTGAAAAATATTTTTTCAAAAACAGTTTCTAAGCCCATCAAAAATCCAAATAATGCCATTATAAAGCCCAAACCGTAAATAATTCTCAATGGAACAATACTGAATGAGGTTATACCATTCAAAGCCAAACCCATCAAAGATATAAAATTAAATTTGGATTGTCCTGCAAATCTTGGCTTTACATCAAATTTAACAGTTGTAGTTTTCAAGCCCAATTCATGGAAAAATCCTCTCAAGAATAAAGATTTCTCATGGTACAACTCCATCATATCAAGAGCTTTTTTACTAACTAATCTATAATCAGAATGGTTCATCTCAATTTTTGAACCTAAAATATTCATCAACTTATAAAACATTATTGCAGTTGTTTTTTTGAAAAAATTATCTGTCTTACGATTATTTCTTACTCCTAAAACAATGTCATAGCCCTTTTGAAATTCATCAATAAACTTTTCAATAGAGAGTTCATCTTGTTGCAAATCCGCATCAATAGATACAGCGCAATCACAGCCTAATTCTCTAACACCTTCAAGCCCAGCAATCAATGCCTTTTGATTTCCGTAATTTCTTACAAATGTTGCACCTTTTACAAGAGGATTTTCAGAATGCAAGCGCTCAATTATAGCCCAAGTAGAATCTTTAGAACCATCATCAACACAATAAATATAACTATCAGAAGAAATTTTTCCTTTTTCAACTAACATTTGCATAACTTCTAATAATCTTCTACAAGTCTTTTCAATACATAATTCTTCATTATAACAAGGTATTATTACAGCTAATTTAGGTATTTGCATTTGCTCTCTCTTTCTAATATCATGATTATATTATTATAGTGGCTAATATGCAAGGATATTTGAATGATAAGTAAAAAATTTATATTGAACGCAGATGATTTTGGGCTTTCTAAATATCACAATCAAGCTGTTTTGGAAGGTTATAACAATGGATTTTTAACAAGTGCAAGTCTTTGTGCTAATGGAGAAGCTTTTGACAGCGCAGTTCATAACATATTACCAGATTGTCCAAACCTTGGAATTGCAGCACACTTAAATATCATGGAAGGCAAAGCTCTAACAGATTGCCATCTATTAACAGATGACGAAGGGAATTTTAATGTTGGTTATGGATATTTAATTCTTAATCAGAAGAAATGGGAGCTTCTTGAACAAATTGAAAACGAATTTAGGACTCAAATTGAAAAAATCAAAGAAAATGACGTATCTATTGACCACTTAGATTCTCATGTCCACACTCACGCAATTCCAGAGCTATTTAAAATCACATGCAAACTCGCAAAAGAGTATGACATCAAATATGTTAGAACGCAATATGAAGAATTATACTTCATTCCAAAACTTATCAAACATCTAAATTTCAGCTACCCACTTAATTTAGTCAAAATTGCATTGTTGCAATATTTCACTTTGCGAAATAGAAAAACACTAAATGAATATGGACTTAAGACAAATGATTTTATTATAGGTGTTGGATATACAGGCATGATGGATGCAGATGCAATTAAATATGGGCTTAAAGCAATTGAAGAAGAAAGTATTGTTGAAGCACTAATTCACCCATGCAAATATGAGGATGCAACAAAAAATAGTCACACAAAAGAATTTTCAATCACTCAAAATAAAACACTTGAAGATACAATAAATAGACTTGGATTTGAACTTACAAATTATAAGAAACTTTGCGAATGAAAAACATAATTATTACAATTTTTCTTATTGGAATACTTTCGGTATTCTTAATATTCATCACGGAAACAGAAAAGACTAAAGAAGTTCTTGAAATCTATACTCCAACTAAAATCGGAGTGGATATTGACAAAAACAAAACCATTTCAAACGATGAAATATTTTGTATTGATGGAATTGAAAGTTTTTCACTTGAACCAAATGAAAAATTTTATAATACCTATTCAAAAAAGTATAACCTATCAAACTCAGATTTTATCGGATTAGGTTACCTTGCCCAAGAATTTGCGACAAATACCTTGTTACATAAAAGAGTTGCAATAAAACAAACAGATAAGGTAACTAACGAATGTAAATTTGCAAATGTCGAAATTAACAAAATCGACTATAAGGAACTTTTATCAAATAGTGGCTTTGGAATTACAGATAATAGCATTGGTAATATCCAAAATTTCAAAACTAAAATAGAAAAAGCAAAGAAATTACATTTGGTAATTCTCAACCACCATTCTAATAAATACCACACCCTTGATTGTAAATATGGAAAACTTGCACACGACACAATAATTCTTCCTCAAAGACAACTCCCCAAAACGGCAAAGCCATGCAATTTTTGTCACCAGAGAAAGTTAAAAAATAAAAGAGTTTTTAAATATAAAAAAGATGTTGATATATTTAAAATTCCAAATATTCCAGCACCTCCACTGATTTCAACGCAAGGAAATATTGCGCTATATTTTACAGATTTTACACACAAATTAAAACCCGATAATACTTGTTCCTCTTCTGTATGTAAAGAATTTGTCAAACTTGCAAACAATGCTACAGAAAGTATTGATATTGCAATTTTTGGCTATGAAGATATTCCTAAAATTACAAATGCACTAGAAAATGCAAAAAAGCGAGGGGTTAAAATCAGATTTGTATATGATGAAAACTACAATACTGACAAAACTTACTATACCGATAACGAAATAATAAAAAGACTATCAAATTTTTCAAAATCAGACAGGTCAGAATCTATAACAAGCAGCAACTATCTAATGCATAACAAATTTATTATCTTTGACGATAAAATTGTCTATACAGGTTCTATGAATTTTTCTAAAAACGGATTGTCAGGTTACGACCAAAATGACGTTGCAATAATCAATTCAAAAGAAATTGCAAATATATATAAAGAAGAATTTAATCAAATGATTGCTGGTCATTTTCATAAAGAGAAAAGCAAACTCAATACATCAAATAGATTTCAGATTGGAAATAGTATTGTCGAAGTGTATTTTTCACCACAAGATAAATCAACAAATAGGATTATTAAACTTATCCAATCATCTAAGAAAACAATTTATATCCCAACATTTTTAATTACTCACTCTGGAATTTCAAATGAGCTTATTAAAGCCCACAACAGAGGTGTTGATGTAAAAATAATAATGGATGCGAATAATGTTTATACAAGAAACAGCAAACATCAATTACTTAGAAAGAATGGAATTCAACTAAAAGTAGAAAACTATGCTGGAAAACTTCACTCAAAAACGATGATTATTGATGAAAAATACATAGTATTAGGTTCTATGAATTTTTCAAATAGTGGAGAAAATAAAAATGATGAGAACACACTAATTATTGAAAATCCACAACTTGCACATAATTATCAAAGATTTTTCAAATACCTATGGGAAATGATTCCAGATAAATACTTAAAATATAATCCAAAACCAGAAAGCAAGGATTCTATTGGTTCTTGTTCTGATGGAGTAGATAATAATTTTAATGGGAAAATAGATAAACAGGAAGAATTTTGCAAATAAATCCTTCCTGTTTTATGAATATTAAATATTTAAACTTGAACTTACATTCTTTCTGGAGCTGAAACAGCCAAAATATCTAAAGCATTTGATAAAACTGTTTTGAAAGCCCAAACTAAAGCAAGTCTTGCCTTTGTCAATTCCACATCTTCTGTAATGACACGAGTTGAATTATAGAAAGAATGGAACTCTGATGCCAATTCTTGAACATAACGACAAATTGTATAAACTTGTCTTGTTTGAGCAGAAGTAACAATCAATGATTTAAACTCTTCTAGTTTCAAAATTAATTTTCTAGCTTCCTTCATCGTCAAAGACATCAAGTTTTTGTCAAAATTAGATGTAAGTTTCTCAAATTCATCCTTTGAAATAACAGCAGGAATAGTTTTTCCAGTTTCAGTATCAACTCTGTCATTTGTTGCATTTCTAATAATTGAACAAGCTCTAGCATGAGCATATTGGACATAAAAAACAGGGTTTTCATCTGAATTTGTTTTAGCAAGTTCAATATCAAAATCCAAAGTTGTATCAATATTTCTCATTGCCATCCAGAAACGTGTTGCATCAACACCAACTTCATCAATCAAGTCCTCAAGAGTAACCATATTTTTACGTTTACCCATACGAACTTCATTACCATTTATCACAAGATTAACAAGTTGTCCCAAAAGAACCTCTAACTTGTTAGGATCATAACCTAAAGCCTCAATTGAAGCCTTAACTCTTGCAACATATCCGTGGTGATCAGCTCCCCAGATATTTATCATTCTGTCAAAACCACGTTCTAATTTATCAACGTGATAGGCAATATCAGCAGTTAAATATGTATTTGAGCCATCAGCTTTTTTTATAACTCTATCTTGATCATCACCATAATCAGAGGACTTAAACCAAACTGCGCCATCTTTTTCATAAATTTTACCACTATCACGAAGTTTTTGAACACATTCATCTACTTTTCCAGATTTATGAAGAGTTAACTCAGAATAGAAATTATCAAATTTAACTCTAAAATTATCTAACAAGTTACGTTGAACTTTTTCTTCATATTCTTTTGCATAATCACAATAAACCTGCAAATCAATCTTATCAGCATCATTTCCAGCCGCAGAAAGTTCAGATTGTTTATCTTTGATAAACTGCTTAGCAACAGGGATTAAGTAATCTCCAGGGTAGTAATTTTTACGTTCTATTTCATCTTCTGGGAAATCAACATCCAAACCAAATTCTTGTTTTACACGAATAACAAGAGAACGACCAAGTTTTTGAATTTGAGAACCTGCATCGTTGATATAAAATTCTTGATAAACATCATGACCATAGAATTTTAAAAGATTTGCTAACGCACTTCCCATTGCAGCCCAACGACCATGTCCAATATGGAATGGACCAGTTGGATTAGCAGAGATATATTCCAAAATAATTTTTTCTTTGTCAATTTTTTCTGGTTTACCAAAATTATTTTTCTTTGCAAAAACTTCATCTACAAGATTAATAAGTAAAGAATCTCCAGCCTTAAAATTGATAAAACCACCTATAACAGAATAATCAGAATCCTCTTTATCAATAAATTCAACAATTGCATTAGCTATCATTGGAGGAGCTATTCTAGCAGAACGAGCTAAAGAGGAAACATTTATTGAGAAATCTCCGAAATCGGGATTTTTAGGCTTTTCAACAGACAATGTACCTTTTGTATATTCTATCATTTGCCCTAATTTATTTGCAGCAATAGCTTTATTGATTGCATCTTCAACTTTATTCAAAAAATAATCTCTTAACATACTAACCTCATATTACTTTTACTATTTTGAGATAATTATATAATAAACAGGGGTAAATATAAATATCTACCCCTTGTAAATTATTCTAAAAATCATATTCTGGAATTTCAAACGGTTCATTATTTGCATCTTTATCTACAAATTTCAAATAATAATCCATTGCAATATCCTTAGACTTTTCATAATATTCTTGAGGAATGATTTCATTATGAGCAGATGTTCTTTCCCCAGAATAGTTTCCTAAAATTGATGCATATTTTTCAATATCATCCTTGTTTAAACCTCCACCATAAGCTTTAGTCTTTGCATCCGTACCTGAAGGGCGAATTTCAATATATTTATCATCAAATTCTAAATAAGTTCCATCTCCAACAAATTTAACAGCCTTCAAATTATCAAAATTCAAACCATTTTCAGAGAATTTATCATTAAGAACTCTTTTAATATCATCTAAAGAAATTTTATTTTCTCTTAGCGCAATTGCTAAAGACAAATAGAACATATCATTTTTAGTTCTTAAAGCTTCACCAGCAATCTTTGCTTCTTTAAGCTTGTTAATATCTGGTTCTGATTCATTATAATAAGCAATATCAACCCTAGTATCAAATTTTCCAATAATATTATTGGTTTCAAATACATCTGATAAATATTGAGATAAAGTAATATCTAATTCTTCAATTTTTGAAACTAAAGAAGAGGCTACGATTATTGCTTCCGTTGCACTTTTTTCTCTCATCGCAACAGCAAATCTACCATGTTGGGATTTAATAAGTTCTTCTGTTCCCATAATCATCCCGCCAGATTCTTCACCACCGAAAAGAAGTCGAGGATTTACTCCTAAGTCAATTGGATTACCAAATACATCATCAATTACAACAGATTTATCTGGATTATTTTTTAACTCCAACTCAACTTTTTTCATAATGTTGGCAATTTCTTTAAAACCAACTGGAACATTAACAACTTTTACGCCATTGTTTTTAGCCCATTCATCCCAAGAAAGAGCAGATGCTGTTGTTTTTATCATAAATCTTGGGTGATTATTCCATAGACCTTTCATTTTCAATTGTTTAGCCCAGAAATCCATCAACATCAAAAATGCTTGGTTTGCACTAAATACCGTCAAAACAGTAGTATCATTCAATCGAATATAATCAATCCCTAATTTATCTAAATCAGAGATTCTATCAACTGATTCTGTTTGAGTAATAGTTAATCTATCATGGTCTGGATCTGTAATTAAAACAACTGTTCCTATAGGATATTTTTCCAATCTTTCAGCATAATGCATTGTGTCAATAACTGGGAAAAATTTTGTTCCATCAGCTTTTTTAGCAATAACAGTTGCATCAACAGAGTAATCGTAAAAAGCTTTTTCGCCAGTTGGAGTAACATCATATTTACCAATTGAATGGAAGAATGAATCTTCTTCAATGTCAAACCAATCAAATTTTTCAGAAATATCTAACTTTTTCAATACTCTTGATAATGTTCGATATGCAGAGCCTCCAACATTTTCAATAACAATCTTTGAATTTAATTTTTTAATTAAGTCCAAGTTTATATCTTGTGCGACCCCAGATTTTAGGTATTCGACATACAAATCAACACCATCATCAACAAGTTTTAGAACTTTTTCATTTATTAATGGATTATCTGAAGCGGAAATTTTAATTTCATAAGAGCCATTTTTATTTACCTCATCAAAAATAGCTTGAATTTTATTAACAAATTCCATTGATTCTTCTGGTAAATATTGACTTCCTTGGCAATTCAAATCTTTTGTGGCATTTTTTACAGAAATGCCGTGACTTGAAGTAATATATTCGCCACCTAATAAATCTAATTTAAAAGCTAAAAATGAAGCCAACCATATTGGAATAGTTTTTTTACCAACAGGAACTAATGTTTCAATACCTTGAGCCGCTTGTATTCTTGTAATTGCATCTAAAAACAATTGAGAATTATAACGTACTTCACAACCTGCAACTTTTACAATTCTCTTATTAGGATATTTTTCTTTCGCTACTAGAGCCTTAGCTAAAGTTGCAAGAACAATTCCAACTAAATTAATTGGGAATCTTGTATCTTGTGGATTTAAAATATTTTGAGGTCCACGAATACCTGCAGTTGAAACTTTGGCTTCCTTTGCATAACCTGCAAACCAATCTTCCAATCCTAATCCTTCTGGATTTGATTGAGCATCATAAGGTTTTAAGTGTTCTTTTTTTAATATAAATGAAAATTCACCATTATTATTAAAATCCATTAAATTCAAATTCTTAATATAATCTGGGGTTTTATCATATACACTTTTAAAT
>CAVAPR010000001.1:31694-90363 GCA_963590665.1 Candidatus Methanomethylophilaceae archaeon | reverse complement strand
ACAGACAATGGAGAGCAAAATTATGACAAAACAAAAAAAACAATATTCTTCAAGAAAGGCATCCCAATTTAACATTTGGAGATCCTTATTTCAGTTATTAGTCTGTAAAATTGGCTATATGGTAAGATTAAAATTAGTGTACAGATTAGAAGTTCATGGACTAGAAAATGTTCCAAAAGATAATCGATATATTGTATGCCCAAACCATTTATCAACATTAGACCCACCATTAATGGTTGCTGTTATGCCTAGAAGTGTTTCATTTATGGCAAAAAAAGAACTGTTTGATATTCCATTTTTAAGATGGTGGATTGATTGGCTTGGTGCTTTTGCTGTAAATAGAGAAAGTTTAGGACCTTCAACTGTCAAAACAGTTCAAACAATTAAGGACAGTAACTGGGTTCTAGGGATGTTTCCTCAAGGAACAAGAGGAGTACCTGGAGAAATTAAAGGTGTTACAAAGGGTTTTGCAGGACTTGCAAAACTTACAAAATGTGACATTCTTCCTGTTGGAATTATTGGTTCTAACGAAGTTAAAAGATGGCCTTTTACAGGAAAGATTATAGTTAATATTGGAAAACCTATTCCATATAATAAAAATACAGATATAGTAAAAGAAAAATGGATTGAAGAAATTCAAAAACTTACTGGATTTAAGTATATTGAAGACGAACAACCAGTAGATAAAATTGCTGAAGGAGAAAAGAATAATGGCTAACGAAGCGAGAAACTTCAACCGAAGATATGCAAAAGAGTATAATATATTTAGAACAATTTTTTACATGAGTTTCTTATATATTGTTGTATATGGATTCTACCTAATTTTCTATAATTTTAAAGTTGAGGGTAGAAAAAATATCCCCGCCCATAAAGCAAAAGCTGGGAAATATATCTATGCGGCAAACCATGTTTCAATATTTGATCCTCCAATGGTTTCAATGGCTGCAAATTGTCCTGTTGCTTTCATGGCAAAAAAAGAACTTTTTGATCCAAAAGAAAAGCTTAGCTGGCTAGTTAAAAGATTAGGAGCTTTTGCCGTTGATAGAACAAAACCAGAAATTGCAACTTTTAAAACAGTTAAAGATGTTCTAAGCACAAGTTGGTCATTAGGAATTTTCCCTCAAGGAGGAACTAGACCTTATGGTAAACTAGAAGGAATTAGAAAAGGTTTTGCAGTTATCGCAAAAAATGCAAAAGCTGATATTATTCCTGTTGCAATTGCAAATTGGGATGGTTATCCAAAATTAAAACCATTTACAAGAAGAAATGTAACAATAAAAGTTGGAAAGCCTATTTCTTATAAGCTTAAAGAAGATGAAATAATCTATGAATGGTGTAAACAAATTTCAGAAATGGCTGGATATGAAAACTGTGCAGAAATACCAGAATCATATTTAGCAACCAATGAAGATACACCAGCAAAAGTTTTAAATTAAAGAACGATATATTTTCCGAATATATGTTTTAAGATATAAATAAAGCCCCTTTAAAAAGGGGCTTTATTTTATTTAAAGAAAGGAATTTTTATAAATCAACTGTACTAGATTTTAAACCTAAGCTGCCGCTTTAACAGGTTCTTGTTTTGGCTGATCAATTTTTACTTGTTCAGCTTTTGCTTGTTCTGGTTGAGCTTGAACTTGGTTTAATTTATCTAATGCAGCTTTTGCAGCTTCTGCTACATTCGGATCTTTATCATCCTTAGCAACTGTAAATACTGTTGTTAAGTCTTTTTTGTATTCTGGGTTTTGTAAGTAGCTTAATGCTTCAATTGCAGAAGCTCTTATCATTGGGTTAGGGTTGTCTTTCAATTGATCTACAATTGTTACTGCACCTGGAAGTTCAGTTAATGGAACTGTAGAATTAGACAATCTAGCTACTTCATCAGCATAAAGTTTTTGCATTATTGCTGATGTGAACAAAGCATAACTTTTATTTCTTTCAGCTTTTTCTTGAGGAGAAATTGTATTTGCTAAAGTTTTTTCTTGTTCAGTCACTTCTTTGCCAGACATAATTTTTTCTCTAGCTGAAACTTGTTCAGGAGTTGGTCCTTCTAATTTGCTAGAATCAAAGTTAATAATATTTGTTAAAGCATCAAACACTTTTGTATCAACTAACTCAGTTGCTTTTTCTGGAGATTCTTTTACCATTTTAGCTATTTCTTCCATACCAGCTACTTGAGCATCAAAATCAGGATTTGCTAATTTTGCGATAAAAGAGTTCAAATCAACTTGAGGAGAAACAGTTTCAGCAGGAACTACTTCTGGTTTAGCTGCTTCTGTTGTTTTTGGAGCTTCTGAAGGAGCTGGAGTTGGTTGAGCAGCTTCTGGAGCTTTTGGTGCTTCTGAAATTTGTGGTTGAGGAACAACTACTGCTGGCTCAACTGGAACTTGTTGTGGTGTCACAACAGGTTGATTAAAATTTTGTTGTTGTACCTCTGGAGCTTTTGGTGCTTCTTGCGGAACAGTAGCAACAGCAGGTGCTGGAGTTTGCGCTGGAGCTGGGTAGCTCATTTGAGGTGGCATATAGCAAGGTTGCTGTGTTGCTTGTGGATAATTATACACTGGAGCTTGTGGATAATTGTATAGAGGCATTGTTGGTTGAGCGTATGAAGCTTGTTGTTGTCCTCCTATGCCTT
The DNA here is from genome assembly GCA_963590665.1 of Candidatus Methanomethylophilaceae archaeon. GTDB lineage: Bacteria > Cyanobacteriota > Vampirovibrionia > Gastranaerophilales > Gastranaerophilaceae > Zag111. The sequence goes on along the minus strand of CAVAPR010000001.1, from coordinate 87,728 downwards.
GAGTTCCAACAGATGGATTACTGATTTCAATATTTACAGCATTATATTTCGGTTGTTGTGGAACAGGCATATATGTTGTCTGTTGTTGTACCATATAAGGGTTTGTCATCGGTACACATGGAATTTGATTCATAAATTTTTCCTTTCCTACATAAAATTGAGTCTATTACCATTCTACCCTTTAAATACTTATGAAGGTAAAATATTGCTAAATTATGAGGATATTTTAATAAAACTTTACAATAAAACAAAAATTTAAAGCTATTATTGAATTTTGAGGGCATTAACTTTTAAACAAAAATTAAATGGAAAGAATACTGTTTTTATGATAAAATTATAAGTGTAAGGGGTATAAATTAGCCTAAAACGCACGATATATTTGAGGATATAGATGAAGATAGACAAAACAAAAACAAATTCTATTAGAAAAGCATTTGGAAAAACTTTAGCAGAAATTGGGGAGCTAAATGACAAAATTGTTGTCATGGATGCAGATTTGGCATGCTCAACACAGACAAAAATCTTTGCAGATAAATTTCCAGACAGATTTTTTGATTGTGGAATTGCAGAACAGAATATGATTGCAACAGCAGCAGGCTTAGCTTCTGAAGGTAAAATTCCATTTGTTGCGAGTTTTGCAATGTTTGCAACTGGTAGAACTTATGATCAAATTAGAAATGGAGTTTGCTATCCAGATTTCAATGTAAAAATCATTGGAACGCACGGTGGGGTTACTGTTGGAGAAGATGGTGCAACTCACCAAGCATTGGAAGATATTTCACTTATGCGAGGAATCCCTCACATGACTGTTATTGTTCCTGCAGATTGTAGAGAGTGTGAAGAAGTTATTAAATATGCATCTTTACATGACGGTCCAATGTATATAAGAATATCTAGAAGTAATGTCCCAGATATATTTGATGATAGCTATCATTTTAATATTCATAAGGCTGTTGTAGTTGAAGAAGGAACAGATGTTTCTGTATTCACAAATGGAGAAACATTAGCAGAAGTACTTTTAGCTGCAGAAGAATTAAAAAAAGAAAATATTTCACTTGAAGTTATTAATGTTCCAGTCGTTAAGCCACTAGACTTCCAAACAGTAATTGAGAGCGTAAAGAAAACAAAATTCGCAATTACTGTAGAAAACCATTCTATCATCGGAGGTTTGGGCTCTGCTATATGTGAAACACTTGCAGATAAACTACCTTCAAAAGTTTATAGAGTAGGTATTCATGACGAATTTGGACAAAGCGGAAAAGCCGAAGAGCTTGTAGAATATTACGGTCTAGATTCTAAAACTCTAGCAAAAAGAATTAGAACAATGATTAAAAGAGAAAAAGAGCAGGGTAATATATGATAACATTTCAAAATGTAACCAAAAGATATAAAAATGACCATTATGCGTTAAAGAATGTTAGTTTGCAAATACATTCTGGCGAGTTTGTTTTTATTGTAGGGGCTTCTGGTGCGGGGAAATCAACACTTATGAAGCTTTTATATAGCGAAGAAAAACCAACTAGCGGAATTGTTTCAATTGGCGGACTAAATATCGCAAATTTAACAAATGATAAAATTCCTAATCTTAGAAGATGTATGGGGATTGTATTCCAAGATTATAAGTTGTTACAAAATCAAACAGTGTATGATAATGTTGCATACGTAATTAGAACTCTTGGAATAAGCAGTAAAGAAATTGATGCTCGTGTAAATGGAGCATTAAAAATCGTAGGTCTTTATGAAAAGAAAAAAGCAACTCCATCCGAGTTATCTGGGGGAGAACAACAAAGAGTGGGCATCGCAAGAGCAATTGTTAATGGACCACCATTATTAATTGCTGATGAACCTACAGGGAACTTAGACCCTAAAAATTCAATGGAAATCATGCAAATATTAGACCAAATCAACCAAAGAGGGATTACAGTTATTGTATCTACACACGATAACGCTATGGTTGATTACTTTAGAAAAAGAGTTATCACTCTTGATCATGGGGAGATAGTAAGGGACATACAAGCAGGTACTTATGAATAAGAACTTAAAATCAAATGTAAAAAAACATATTCCAAAAGATTGGTTATGTGAATTAAGAATATTATATAGATTAGGGAAAGAGACATTTAATGATATTATCCGTACAGGTTGGGTAAATATTGTAATTATAACAACAATGGCTGCAATTCTTATGATATTTGCAGCATGCTTTAGAACAGCACTTTCAATTTCAACATTCTCAAAAGAACTTGGTAGTGCGCTTGAAATTTCTGTTTATCTAAAAAATAGTTCAAATGCGAAAGAAGTTAAATCAGAAATTTCTAAATTTGAGCACGTTGAAAGTATCGAAATAATTCCAAAAGCAGAATCATGGCACAAACTTAAAAATGAAATGAGTTTGCCTAATATTGATAATCCTCTTCCAGATACTCTGCATGTTAAAGTTGATATGCCAGAAAACTTGCAAGGAGTATTTGATAATATTAAAACAATTCGCTCTGTTGAAGATATGAGTTACGCAAAAGATTTAGCAACCAAGATTGAATTAGTTAACCATGTAGTAAAAACAATCACAATTGTTGTTATTGGTATCATGGGCTTATTAACAATTACAATTATTAATAATACTATACAACTTGTTATTCAATCAAGAAAAGAAGAAATTGAAATTATGCGTTTGATGGGAGTAAGCAATTGGTACATTAGATTCCCATTCATAATGCAAGGGGCTTTCTATGGCTTTACAGGCTCATTGATAGCACTAATCCCTCTTAATTATATTCAAAACGGATTGGTAAATGTCCACAAATTCTTTATGATACCATCTCCTCCTTATGCTCAAAACTTAGTTATTCTTGTAATGTTCACAATGAGTATCTTATTTGGCGCAGTTGGAAGTTTCTGGTGTATAAAAAAACACTTACAGGTGTAAGATTTAATGATAGAAAACAATAATATATTATTAATATCTGAAGATGAAGAAATGACAGAACTAATTTTAAAAAAATTAGTTCTGTTGCGTGATAATGACAAAATTACAACTTGCAATTATAAAGAAACTAAAAAAGCCTTACAAAATTCTTTATGCTGTGTAGTTTTACTATATGCCGACATCAAAGAACCAGACTTGATCTTAAAAACTATCAAAACCATCAAAGAGGCTAAATCTGATACTGAAATTATCTTAATTCCAAATGATATAAATTCAGAATTTATTATACAAGCTTATGATGCAGGAATATACGACTACATTCCAATAGATGCAGAAAGTTTTGATTTTGTAATAAAAACAATAAATTGCTTTAAACTGAGGACCTTAAAGAACATTGAAAAAAGGAATGAGAAATTTCTATATCAACAAGGTGTAATTGATGAAAAAACAAATTTATATAAGTGCAATTACCTTAAAGAGATTTTTATTGATATTGCGGATGATTTAAGGATACAAAATGGAACATTTTCAATTCTTACCCTTGATGATAAAAATAAAACCAAAATATCTACAAATAGACTTGCAGGAATCATCAAAAATACAGTTCGAGGAGATGATATTATTGCAACAGCAAGAGGAGGAAAGTTTTATTTAATACTTCCTAATATTAACCTTGAAGGAACTAGAAACCTTATACAAAAAATTCAAGACAAAATGGGGGAAGAATTTAAAATTAGAGCAGGCGTTTCTAAGATTGGTATTCAATCATTTGAAACTCTGGACAAAATTACCCAAGATAGTCTAAAAGCTGCTATACAGAATGATGAATTAACTGTATCACTATCAGATTCTCTAAATCCGCAAAATGGGTGGTTAGAGGAAGATGAAATACCACAACATAAAGATTTTAAACTCTTTAAAGTAGCATTTACAAACAAGATGAAAAATATTATTGAACCAATGTTTTTCAGATTTCAAAAGGAATGTGAAACAAAACTAACGAATACTCAAGTCAGCCAATATTCGAATAATATTGAGAGTGTCTTTAGTCTAAAAAATGAAATCTTACATAGTGAGTTGGTTATTAGGTTCAATGGGTATGCAAAATTCAAAATTGAAATAAATCATAGTGGATTAGATAGTGCAGAAAACACAAAAATAGAAATTCCACTTAGCAAATTAACAGATAAAGAGTTGACAAAACTTTTAAAACAACTTAAACAAGAGTATAAACAATACGCATTTAGAAAAGGAGAATAAAATGTTAAATATTGAAGATAGCGCATTAGTCATTATCGACATCCAAGACAGGTTAGTTCAAGCTTCAAAATATGGGGAAGAAGTGGCTCAAAATATGACAAAAGTAGCTAAAGCAGCTAGAGTATTAGGAATTCCAACGATTGTAACGGAACAATATCCAAAAGGTCTTGGACACACTGTTCCGCAATTACAAGAAGCATTTGATGAAAAAACTTTCATTACAGAAAAGGCTTCTTTTTCAGCTTTATTAGAACCATCTTTTGCTCAAAAAATCAAAGAGTTAAAAGATGCAGGCATCAAACAAATTGCAATAGGTGGAATTGAAACGCATATTTGCGTACTTCAAACAGCAGTAGCTCTTATGAATGAAGGATTTGAAGTTTATGTGGTAAAAGACACATGCGCAAGCAGAAACAAAAAAGAATACAAAGCAGGTTTAGAACTACTTAAACAATATGGAGCAAAAATTACTTGTGTCGAAATTGCACTATTTGAATGGTTAAAAACGTCAAAAAATCCAAATTTTAAGGAAGTACAAGCACTTATCAAATAAGATTTTTCTAAAATAAACGAAAATTAAAAGGTATTCTTTATATAAAAAGAATGCCTTTTAATTTTTATGAACTTAAAACAATCATTTCACAATTTTTACAATCAAATTTTAGAGGATATTTTTTCCCATTAGAATCGACTAAAAATAGTTTTTTGCACGATTTACCGCATAAATCAGAAGCGAACTTTAGGCAATGTTTGGTTCTCATAAGCTCAATACCTGCGGGAATTTTTTGTTGTGCCTCAATTGCAGATTCGGTAACTTCACAATTACAATTTTTATAAAACTCTTTAGCTTCAGAATTGAAAACATTCGCTCTATAATCCATTTTCGATAATGGAAAATCTGCATAACGAATAGGGTTTTGGAAGTTACGTTTGTAATTACGTAATCTTTCTTTACTTAACAATGTTAACAAAGACCTACGTAATTCATTAATTTTAGAAACAGGAATGAATTTCAAATTTTCATCTAATATATCCATTTTTTGTATATAATAAGGACTTTCGCCAGTTTTATTAAATTGCATTATGTAACTTTGTTTCAATTTTTCAACATTTTTAGGCTCTTCTCCTTCTGGTAAATCTAGAAAAACGGTATTCGAATCTTCATCAACCACAATAATTTTAGAATTTTCAATAGTTATACTCACACCAATTTTTCGTATAGTTTTTGAAATTTCCAATTGTTTTTCAAATTTTGCATTGAAATTTCGATATAAAACAAGTCCAGACTTCAATCCATTCATTTTATTTGGATAAACTCTATGACCTTCAACCTTGTTAACCAGAAAACCAGTCATTTCACCATTATTCAAGAAACAAATACCGTCTTGTGGATTCAGGTCAGCATTTATTTCAAAAGAATTGTTAAAAACTCTAGTAATTTTACCAAGTTTTTCACCTCTTGATTTCGGGGAAGTAAAATTAAAGCATTGTTCTCTTCCATTCAAGAAATAAGTCGTATATCCTCGGTTAAATGTTTTGTATAAATCGGGTTCAAAATCTAAAAAAACTTTGCCAGAAGATGTTCGCTTGGCATACTTATTTATTAAATTATTGTAATAAGCTGTAACATTACGGACATAACTTATATCTTTTAAACGCCCCTCTATTTTAAAAGATTTTACCCCGCAATTAATAAGTTTTTCAATATATTCAGACCCATTAAAATCTTTTAAAGAAAGCAAATATTTGTCTTTTTGAATAATTTTTCCTGTTTCATCAATTAGAGAGTATTTTTTTCTGCAAGGTTGTGCACACTCTCCTCTATTTGCAGAACGACCACCATTTGCAAAAGATAAATAACATTGACCACTGTACGATACACACAGCGCCCCATGAATAAATGTTTCAACTTCACAACTTGTATTTTTACAAATTTCAGCAATTTTATCTATTGAAAGTTCTCGTGCTAAAATAACACGAGTAACGCCTAAACTATCGAAAAACTTAGCCTTTTCAATGGTTCTTGTATTGCATTGAGTACTTGCATTGATTTCAATTGGAGGCAATTTTCCATCAATAGCAGCTTTTAATAGTCCCATATCTTGAACAATAATGGCATCAACACCAATATTATATAGGTTTTCAACTAATTTTATAGCCCTATTTAACTCTTCATTATTAAGAATTGTATTAATTACAACATGAATTTTCACTCTAAACAAATGAGCAAAATTAACTAATTTTTCAATATCCTCAAGGGAGTTTGGAGCATTTTTTCTTGCACCAAAATCAGACGCTCCGATATAAATTGCATCTGCGCCACTATTTATTGCAGCTATTGCAGTTTCTAAATTTTTTGCAGGCGCTAATAATTCAACACTTTTCATACATGTATTTTACTATAAAATTATCAAGAAATCGTAATAATTCAGATATATTTTACAATTAATGCTAAAATCAAACAAAGAGGTATTTATGAAAATAGCATTAATAAATCACGGGTGTGCTAAAAACCTTGTAGATGCTGAGCTCATGCTTGGGTTACTAGATCAAAAAGGGTATCAAATAACACTTGATGAAAATGAAGCAGATATAGTCATTGTTAACACATGTTCTTTTATACATGATGCAGAAAAAGAATCTGTACAAAGTATTCTTCAGATGATTGATGAAGGGAAAAAGGTAATTGTTACGGGTTGCCTATCTCAAAAGCATGACAAAGATTTAAAAGAAGCAATTCCAGAATTATCAGGAATGATAGGAACTTCAAACCTAAAAGATGTCGTAAAAATAGTAGATGATATTGCTAAAGGCGAAGGTTATGAAGGTATTATTGATAAAAAACCAGAATATCACTACCTAGAAGACATTCCAAGACAACAAATAACAATGGGAGCAAGTTCTTATATTAAAATTGGTGAAGGCTGCAATTATAGTTGTGGGTACTGTATCATCCCAAAATTAAGAGGGAAATATATTTCACGACCAATTGAAAACATTGTAAAAGAAGCAAAGGCTCTTGTTGACAAAGGAGTATCAGAAATTATACTAATTGCCCAAGATACATCCTCTTATGGTATTGATTTATATGGAAAACAAGCCCTTCCTCAATTATTAGAAGAGTTAAACAAAATTGAAAATCTTTCTTGGATAAGAATTATGTACGCATATCCAACGCAAATGACAGATGAGCTTATTGATGCAATTGCAAAATTAGATAAGGTGGTAAAATATGTTGATATTCCACTGCAACATTCTCATCCTGAAATGCTAAAAAGAATGAAACGCCCAGTAATGGATTATAAAGAACTTGTCCAAAAAATTAGAGATAGAATTCCAAATGTTTCTGTTAGAACCTCGCTAATCGTAGGGTACCCAGGAGAAACAGAGGAAGAATTTGAACATCTATATAATTTTGTTAAAGATGTTAAGTTTGATAGAATGGGAGCTTTTGAATATTCAAGAGAAAAAGGCACCTATTCTGATACGCTAAAAGGGCATCTTAGCGAAAAAATAAAAAAAGAAAGAAGAGATAAACTAATGGAATTGCAACAGAAAATTTCATTAGAAAACAACGAAAAATATATAGATAAAGTCATTAAATGTATCGTAGAGAGATATACAGATGAAGGTGTTATCATTATGCGTTCAGAACACGATGCACCTGAAATTGATGGACTTGTATATGCAACAAGCCAAAGAGATGTTATCCCTGGGGATATTGAATCAGTAAAAATAACAAAAGCAGATGAATATGATTTGTTTGGAGAAATTGTAGAGGAATAAAGAGGAAAAATGGAATACATAGAAAATAAAGAACTAGAAACAAAGGAAGTTAAAGGCATATTTACAGATATGCTTAAATATGCACCGTCAAAATTATGTGGGATGTTAGGAAACGTTATAACCGTACCTATTTACACAAGCCTATTTTCAACAGAACAATATGGATTGTACACAATCTCAATTGCGATGTTGTCATTTCTTTGTATTTTATTTTCAGATTGGGTAGGGTTATCAGGGTTAAGATTCTTTAGACATCACCAGTTAATGGAAGATTTGCCTAAATACCTTACTACTCTTGTTGCAATATTGACATTAAACATGGTTTTAATGTTTGCTATATCTTTTATCTTTAAAGATAGTCTATACAGCTTTTTCCATGTTCCATTTAAGTATTTCTTAGCTGTCCTATTCTTGATTATTCCAGTTGCAATAAGAGCTTTGCTTTCTCAATTATTAAGAGCTCAGTTAAAATCTATTTCCTATACATTAACAACAATACTAAACCAGTTTGCAACAATATTCCTCGCAGTATTCTTTGCGAAGTTCTTTAACTTAGGTGCTGCATCAATATTGTTAGCAATGGGAGTATCAATCTCACTAATCGATATATTATTACTCTATCAAAGTGAAATTCTCAAGGTTTTCAAATTTCAAAAAATTGAATGGAAATTTATTGTTCCAATTATAAAATACGGGATACCAATTGCCGCAACATCACTTAGTGCGTGGATTATAACCCAAAGTAACAAATTTATAATGAACGGGATTAGTGGTTTTTCTAAAGCAGCACTTGTAGGTGTTGGATATGGTTTAACTTTACCAATCTTAATGACTTTATTTGCAATGATTACGGTTGCAGCTATTCCAAGAATTATTAACTTATATGAAGCAAAAATTGATGTTAGACCAATAATATCAAAATTCCTAGGATACTATATCTTAGTAGCATTACCAGTTATTTCAATCATTAGTTTGTACAGTGTAGATTATACCCACATGTTCACAAATGCAAAATTCTATGAAGCAAGCATCCTTGTTCCATATTTCTCATTTGGAGTATTCTTCCTTGCAATGACAGACTATACAACTTTACAATATCACTTAGCAAATAAAACGCATATTGAATTTATTATCAAATTAATTTCTGGAATTGTTGGGGTTATCCTCAATGTTGTTCTTATTCCAAAGATGGGACTTGTTGGGGTTGGGATAGCAACCCTTGCAGCGAACTTCTTATACTTATTGTTAAGCTTAATTATTGTTTTACCTGAATTGAAACTAAATGTACCGAAAAATACATTGCTAAGAATTTTAATTTCAGCCATTCCAACAGGAATATTATTGTATATACTAAAGAAATACATTGTATTCATTGCTGGAAGTTGGCAAATGTTATTATGTCTAGTTGTATTTTATGCAATATATGCAATTGCGCATAAAACAATTGTTAAAAATTCAGATTAACATAACTTTACAAAAACACGAATATCTAGCAATTTTATATATTTAGAATCGTTATTAATGTAGTAATAGTTATTTTCAGCATGTGAAGCATGGGCTTAAAGAAAAGTAATAATCAACACTATTTTTCCATGTACTTGCTAAAATATAGATAACTATGCCGATTAAACTATCTAATTATATCAAACGATGAAAGGATATTCACATGAAAAATAGCAGAAAACGTAGTAAACGAATTGTTGCATCAGCATTAACAGCTCTATTTATTGCGCAACAATCAATGCTATTATCCGTTGTTGCAAGTGACATTTCAGGAGTAACAGGAAACAACGGAGTATATAATATCAACCCAACCACAGCAAAAGGTGATGTTGGGTTCAGACACTATGAAAATTTTAATCTTTCAAAAGGTGACATTGCAAACTTAATATACAAATACGGAGCAACAGACATTGAAACATTTGTCAACATGGTAGATAACCAAATCAACATCAATGGTTTGGTTAATACTATGAGAAATAACAATTTCTATAATGGAAAAGCAATTTTTATTTCTCCAAATGGAATGGTTGTTGGGGCTTCTGGTGTACTTAACGTTGGCTCTTTAGGAGTTTATACACCAAACAGCGTTGATTATAATAGCCTTAAGAATGAACCAACTATTGCAGGGCTTAATAATGTAACTAAGAGTGATGCGAATGGAGCAGCTCCTGTAACAATCAATGGCAAAGTTATTTCCTCTGGAGATGTTGAAATCATTGGCGGAAAAGTAAATATTGCTAAAGGAGCTGGAATTGTTGGCGGTGTAAATAAAAACCAAATGACAGCTCTTACAAGTGAAGACCAAGCAAATATTTTGTTCAATAATCTTGTAAATACAGGAAATCTTACTAATGGTAGTCAATTCATTAGTGATGAAGTTGGACAAATTAAAATCACATCTCAAGGCGGAGTGAATGTTGCAGGTGATATTATTAACTACGCAACAGGCGGAGAATACAAAAATCCTAACAGTTCAAACTATAGTGGCATCAAGATTTTAAGCCATAATGCTTCAACTCCAAATGGGGATATAATCTCATCTGGAATTAACGTTTCAGGAAACATTGCAAACGCAAAAGGTCTTGTTCAATTAGATAATAATGGCGGGGATATAGATATTTCTGGAAATATTAAGAATAACGGTACAACCAATATTTATAACACCCCATACGCATTATATTCTGATAGCAATAAAAATGAAAACATTGCAAAAAATTCAGGTTTAAAAATCTCTGGGAATATTGATACAAAAGGAGATTTAACAATCGAAAACCGTGGTGGTAAAGGTCTTGAGATTTCTGGAACAGTTAGCCACGATGGAGATGCAAAAATCACCAATGGATACGAAGATAATGATATTTTTGGATACGATGGAAACAATTCAAAAATTAACACTGGCGCATTAAATATTTCAGGAGATGTAAAAATTTCTGGAAATTCAAATATTACAAACTATGAGCATGGTGTTGATGGTTTGAATGTAACAGGTTCTGTTACAACTGGCAAAGATGCAACATATACAAACCACGGTAAAGCTGGATTAAACATTAAAGAAAATGGAAATATTTCTTCTAATAATCTTGCAATGTTAAACACTGGAGCTGGAGGTTTAAATATCTCTGGTACAGCTACTAACAATAAAACTGCAACAGTTACTAACAAAGCTGGAGATTTAACTATTGGCGGTTCATTTGTCAATGGTGGAGATGCAACATTTACGAATGATGGTAACCAATTCAATGTTTCCGGAACAGTAACAAACAAATTAACAGATGCAGAAAAAGAATTTGGCTCTATTAATATGATTAATAATGGAGAAGGCGGATTTGTAATTGAAGAAAGTGGAAAAGTAAATGCTGAAAATTCTAACTTAGCAATAACAAATAACGCAGGTAACCTTGATATTAATGGAACGGTTACAAATGATGGTGGTAAAAACTTAACAAATAACACAACCATTTTGAATGATGGAAACACTTTGAATGTTGGTAAAACTGGAAACATTAATACTTCTGGAAGCCTATCTATTACAAACAATGGTGAAGGCGGAATGAATATTGATGGAACAATAAATAATGATAACTCTAAAACAACAGCAGAAGATAAAGTTGCATTCAAAGATAAAAATACAACAACAATTACAAATACCGCAGGAGTTTTGAAAGTTGATGGAAATGTTTCTTCTAATACTTCAGAATTGACAGTAACAAACGAAGGCAAAACATTTGAAATCAATGGAAAAATTTCTGGAACAAATAACAATGTTAATCTTATCAACAAAAACGGAGCATTAGACCTAAATAGCACTGGAAGAGTTAACTCAACAGATGATATTAATATTACAAACTCTGGTAAAGGTGGAGTTAATATTAAAGGGTTAGCAAATGCTAAGAAAAACGTTAACATTGATAATAAAGATAGCAATGTTGTAATTGGTGACAAAACAGAAAATAACAACTATGTAACAGCTGGCGACAATATTAATATTGCAATCAACAACGGTAGCTTATTAAACTACGGAGTTGTAAAAACATTATTAAATGCTGGTGGAGACTTAAATATGAACGTTACAGATGGTACAATTGGTCTTGACGTTCAACAAAAAGCTTGCCAAGGTACTGGTTGTACAGGTATTGGACCTAAAGAAGATGGTTCAAGAGATTTTACAAAATCAATCAATGGAAATATCAAAGGTAAAGTTACAGCTACAACAAATAAAGCTAACAAACCAGATGATTTAGTTATCAACTATGCAGCTATTGATTCTGATATGAACATTGATAAAATTAAAGCTGATGGTAAAGTTATCTTGACTGTTGACGATTTAGACCACATTACAACAGGAAAAGCTAGTGGAACAAGATACAATATGATTAACGCTAGCACAAAAGAAAACGGAACTAATATTGAAGGAAAAGGAATTTCATTAATTTCTAACGGCAGTATTGGTACAAAAGATAATAAAGTTACATTCATCCAAAGAGATGCTGATAAGTATAAAATGGATGGATTAGCAAATGAAAACATCTACTTAAAAGAAAATAGCTTCAATGAATATGGCAGAGATGGTGAAGTTATCCAAAACGCAATTTGTACAATGATTGCAAGAGAAGGCGATTTATACCTTGAACTTGCAGGAAATACAACAATTGATAACATCACAGCCGAAGGTGATATGACTGTAATTACTAGAGGTAAAAACCTAACAATTAAAAACTTAGGACACATTGAAGACCCTGCAATTATTGATGGCGTTGACTACTTTGGCCCACACCATGACGGTTATGAATTTGATAAGGGCTATGACAAAGATGATTACAAATCTGAAATTCTTCCAAACAATGTAATCCTTAAAGCTCTTGATATTAACCACAATATCAGACCAACAGAAGAACTTGTTGATGGTGGACACGAAGCTTGGGCAGATTCAACTGTAAGAGTATCAAATGCAGTTCTTGATAATGGCAAAATGGATATTACTGCTGATAATATCTATGCTAACGGAGTTTATGTTCACTTTGGTAAAGATGGATATACTAAAAAACCAGATGATTCAACAAATAAAATGATTGGTGTTGATGGAGATCCAATGGGACATTCCGTTAGACCAGATGATGTTGAAGGAATCGGAAGAACAGAAACAGAAAGAAACTACTATGATGAAGATGATACTCCATTAGTTCCTGATACAGATACCGACCCAGATACTGATACTGATACTGACACAGACACTGATACAGACACTGATACAGACACTGATACTGATACTGACACTGATACAGACACAGACACTGATACTGACACAGACACAGACACAGATACAGATACAGATACAGATACAGATACAGATACAGATACAGATACTGATACAGACACTGATACAGATACTGATACTGATACTGACACTGATACAGACACTGATACTGACACTGATACTGACACTGACACAGATACTGATACAGACACTGATACAGATACAGATACTGATACTGACACTGATACTGACACAGATACAGATACTGATACTGATACTGATACTGATACTGATACTGATACTGATACTGATACTGACACTGATACTGATACTGACACTGACACTGATACTGACACTGACACTGATACAGACACAGACACAGACACAGACACAGATACAGATACAGATACAGATACAGATACTGATACAGATACTGATACTGATACAGATACTGACACTGACACTGATACTGATACTGATACTAACATCAGCCCAGATGCAGATGGAAGACAAGCATTCATCCAAAGAAAAATCTTAGATGACAATGTTGACTCTATTGATAAACGTCAATATATGAGATACAGTGTTTCAGATAACAAAAATCCAGTTGGATTAGAACCAGGACACGGTATCGAAGGCTTACTTGATGTTTCAAGAGGTGGTATCGCTGTAGTCCACAACAACGATTTAAAAGTTGGAGATATTGTTCCTGTACACATTTCTTATGGAGGCTTAGACATCAAAGCAGATGTAAAAGTTATCACATCAACAGACCACAGAGCAGGTGCAATGTTTGTTAACCTAGACCAATCAACTGCAAACCAATTATTGTACTTGAATATGGTTTTAGATGATGTAAACCACATCACTTTTAATCCATAGTGAAAAATATAAAATGAAAAGGTGAAGATTTATTCTTCCGCCTTTTTATTTAGTTAAGATTTGTAAAATTTTATAAAGATTTATTTCAAAAAGCTGAAGTTTTAGACAATAAAAACCGTTTATAAATATATAGAGGATTCATGCCAGAAACATGTGTGCAAATAAAAAAAACAATAAGCATTTGAAATAAATGAAAGGATAGAACATGAGACAAAGTGGAAAGAATCAAAAAAGAACAATTGCCATCCTCCTAACAGGCTTGTTTATGGTTCAGCAAACAATGACACTTAGTGTTTTTGCTGCTAGCACAATCTCAGGTGTTACGAATGGTGGAAGTGGAACATTCAACATCGATCCAACCACTAAAAACAATGGGACGGGCTTTAGACATTATCAAGACTTCAACTTAGGACAAGGTGATGTTGCGAACTTAAATTTTGCAGATATTAACACATTTGTAAACATGGTTGATAACCAAGTAGTTATCAATGGTATTGTTAACTCTGTTAGAAACAATGGATTCTATAACGGAAAAGCAGTATTCATTTCTCCAAACGGAATGGTTGTTGGAGCTTCTGGTGTAATCAACGTTGGTTCATTAGGTGTATATGCTCCTAACAGTATTGATTATACTAACTTAAAAAATAATCCATCAGCATCAACTCTAGCAGAAGCTACAGAAACAGCAGCAAATGGCGGAGCTGCAATTACAATCAATGGTAAAGTTATTACAGCTGGAAATGTTGATTTAGTTGGTGGTAAAGTAGACATTGCTAAAAACGGTGGTATCATTGGTGGTGTTAACACAAACCAAATGACTATCCAAACAAGCGAACAACAAGCAACAGCTTTGTTTAATAACCTTGTAAACACTGACAATTTGACAAATGGAAGCGGTTTCATCAGTGATGCAACTGGTCAAATCAAAATCACTTCAAATAAAGGTGTAAATGTAACAGGTGACATCGTAAACTATGCTACAGGCGGCAAATATGAAAACGCAAACAGCACAGACTACAGCGGAATTTCAATTATTAGCCACAACGGTTCAACTCCAGACGGAGATGCAATTACATCTGGAATTAACATTACAGGAAAGGTTGCAAATGCTAAAGGTTTAGTTCAATTTGATAACAATGGTGGAAATTTAGACATTTCTGGAACTGTTATAAATGATGGAACTACACATATTTACAACCAACCATACGCATTATACTCAGATGATTCAAAAAATAAAGATATTGCAGAAAATTCTGGTTTAAAAATTTCTGGAAACATTAAAACCAAAGGTGATTTAAGAATTGAAAACCGTGGTGGTAAAGGACTTGATATTTCTGGTACTGTTGATCACGATGGAAATGCTTATGTACAAAATGGTTATTCTGAAAATGATGTAATGGGTTACGATGGAAGCAATTCTAAAGTTAACACTGGCGCATTAAATATTGGCGGTTCATTTAACACAACTGGCAATGCAGAATTTTTAAACACTGAACATGGTCAAGATGGTTTGAATGTTACAGGAAATGTTACAACTGGCGGTAAAGCAACTTATACAAACAAAGGTGCTGCTGGTTTAAACATTAAACAAGGTGGTTCAATCAAATCTTCAAAAGGTTTAGAAATGACTAACTATGGTGCTGGAGGTTTGAACATTACGGGTTCAGCTAACAACACTGGTGATGCTACTGTAACAAACCACAATGGACGTTTAACAGTTGGCGGAACATTTACAAACAATGGTAACGCAACATTCTTAAATAACGGAACTGAATTAAATGTATCAGGAACTGTTTCTAATGAAAACGGACTTCTTGATATGACTAACAACGGAGCTGATGGTTTCAATGTTACTGAAACTGGTAAAATTGCTGGTAACGGTGGTTTGAATATGACAAACTCTGAAACTGGTACAGCTGGCATGAACATTAACGGAACTGTTACAAATGTTGGAGCTGCTAATGTTCTTAACAAAGCAGGTGCTTTAAATGTTGGCGGTTCATTTACAAATACTGGAGATGCAGTATTTACAAATGACGGTACAGATTTAGTTGTTGATGGAACTGTTACAAACAACCAAGGCACATTAAAAATGACAAACAACAATGGAGCATTCAATATCAATGGAACTGTTGGAAACAACGGAACTACAACAGAACTTACAAATGCTGGTGCTAACGGATTGAATGTAACTGGTACAGCATACTCTAACGGTGATTTAACAATGACAAATACTGGAGCTAAAGGTATTAACATTGCATCAGCTGGTAGAGTTAATGGCAACAATAACATCTATATCAATAACAACTCTAAAGGCGGAGTTAATGTTAAAGGCTTAGTTAATGGCAAAAAAGATGTTAACGTAACTAGTGAAAATGGTAACGTTGTAATTGGTGATAATACAGAAAATGATAACTATATTACAGCTGGAAACAACATCAACATTAAAGTTAATAACGGAAGCATCTTGAATGAAGGAAGCTCTAAAACTGTTAAAACATTATTAAAAGCTGACGGCGACCTTAATATGGATGTTACAGATGGTACAATCGGTGAAGAAGTTCAACAAGATGGAGCTATCGCAGGTAGCACAGGTGTTGGACCAAAAGCTCAAGGTGCTAGAGATTTTTCTAAATCAATTAACGCAAGCATTCGTGGTAAAGTAACAGCTAGAACAACTAAGAATGCAACAAAAGAAAACGATTTAGTAATCAACTATGCAGCCATCGATTCAGATATGAACATTGATTCAATCAAAGCAAATGGAAAAGTTATCTTAACAGTTGATGATTCTAGCCACGCTAACGGCGGTGTTGCAAGTGGAACTAGATATAATATGGTTAACGCTAACACTACAAAAGGCAATATCAACGTTGAAGGTACTGGAATTTCCTTAATCTCTAACGGAAGTATTGGTACAAAAGATAACAAAGTAACATTTGTTCAAACAGATGCTGAAAACCATAAAATGGATGCATTAGCTAACGAAAATATCTACTTAAGAGAAAATAGTTTTGATGCTTATGGCAGAAATAAAGAAACAACTAAAAACTCAGTATCTACAATGATTGCTAGAGAAGGCGACCTAGATGTTGAATTTGCAGGCGACACAACAATTGATAACATCACAGCTGAAGGTGATATGAAGATTGTTACTCGTGGCAAGAAAATGCACATCAAAAACTTGGGACACATTGAAGATAGCGCAGTAACTCCAGAAGATTACTTCGGACCTAGAGATTACGGTTTGAAAGATAACCCTAACTTACCAAATGGTGGTTACACTGGAGAATATGAAAACGAAGCACTTCCTAATAATGTAATCGTTAAAGCTCTTGATATTAACCACAATATCAGACCAACAGAAGAACTTGTTGATGGTGGTCACGAAGCTTGGGCTAATTCAGAAGTAAGAATTGACAATGCAGTATTAGATAAAGGCAAATTAGATATTACAGCTGATGAAATCTATGCAAATGGAATTCATACAACATTCAACAAAGAAGGATTTACAAAAGAAAAAGATCCTTCAACAAACAAAGTTCAAGGAACACCTGATGGAGTAGATGGAATTCCTACAGGTCACGCAGTAAGACCAGATGACGTAACAGACACTGGCAGAGGTGAAACTGAAAGAAACTACTATTACCCAGAAGGTGATGGAGATGGAACATTCAACGGAGAAGATTCTAATGTTGACCCTGATGATGGAATTGTTGATGGCACACCATTAGAAATCCCTGATGATAATCCAACACCACCAGATCCTCCAACTCCACCAGATCCACCTACACCACCAACTCCACCTACACCTCCAACACCAGAACCAGACCCAACTCCAAACATTCCAGATGGTGACGGAAGTATCACATACACTCAAAGAAAAGGTGAAGACAACATTGATAACATCGATAAAAGACAATATATGAGATTCAATGTAGCAGATACTAAAAATCCTGTAGCATTAGAAAGATCAAACAAAATTGACGGATTACTTGATGTATCAAGAGGCGGTATCGCAGTAACTCACCACAACGATTTAAAAGTTGGAGATGTTGTTCCAGTACACTTAACATACGGAGACCTAGACATCAGAACAAACGTTAAAATCGTTACAGCAACAACAAACAGAGCAGGAGCAATGTTTGTAGATCTAGACCAAGCAACAGCAAACAAACTTCTATACTTGAATATATTACTTGAAGATTCAATGAACCTATCATTCAATAATTTAAGATAATAGATAGTTTAAATAATCAAAAAGACCTCAGATGAAAATCTGGGGTCTTTTATTATATGTAACAATAAATTAAAAATAGAGAATTTGCCTATTAAAAATATTTTATGAGGGTTTTAAAATAATAAGAGAATACTTATTAAGTATCATGCCAGAATAAAGCAAAGCTCAATTCTATGTAGTATAGGGGTAGGTAAAATATTGATAAATAGCCAATTAAAATGTCTTTTGGGAATCTTGTTAGTAATGGTTGTAACAGGGGATAGTTGTACCCTAGCAACAGAACTAGCACCTGTAGGAGAACACCAAAACCACTCTGTTGATATGATTGTAGGTCAACAGGAGAATGAAAAAAGAAGCTACATTAGATATGAAGTTAAGGATTTAAAGAACCCTGTTGTATTAGATAGAACAGGGACAGACATTCAAAGGCTCTTAAATATCTCTAGGGGAGGAGTTGCAATAAAAACAAACTCTCCAATGTCCATTGGTCAAATAATACCCATAAAACTTGTTTACGATGACATTGCAATAGATACTGAAGCGCAGATAGTTTTCACTCAAGGGAATATAGCAGGCGCACAGTTCATAAATGAAGATAAACAGACCGCCAATAACCTTTTATACCTAAGCATTAGACTTGATGCAGATAATGGACACCTAGTCACCAAACTATCTAGCTAGAAGGGATAATATAAGCGCTCTAACTCATTATGGGGCTTGGATAAAGCTTTCAAAATAAAAACAGAACAGTCATTCTGAGGAGCAAATTATCAAACGGACAAAATAACATTGCAATTTTTCCCAAAGAACCCCAAACCCTACACTGTTATATACATCTAGAGTTTTGAATTATTGATGTAAAGCATAAAAAAAGAGTTGATTAAACAACTCTTCTTCTTTGTAATTTTTGAGCTCTCATTTGACGTCTGTTAACTGGTTGAGTTCCTTGGTTTTGTTTTGATTGTTCAATCATTTGACCAGTTGTCATAAGAATAGATCCTAATTTCATTGCTTCATCATATCCAAATTTTGCTTTTGAAGATGAACCAGCTTTTGAAGATGAACCAGCTTTTGTAGAATTATTTGAAGTAGTTTTTGGAGCTTCATTTCCGTTATTATTTGAAACATTGTTATTAGAGCCATTTGAGTTGTTAACATTATTGTCTGTATTACCGCCATTGTTAACGTTATTATCAGTATTTGTATTTGCATTGTTATTGTCTGTATTTACATCAGACTTGCTATTTGAACTTGTTTTGCTATCTGTATTAGCTCCTTGAGTTTCAGTATTTTTTACATTTTCAGATGCTTTTTTAGCACTTTCAGCAGAAGCCTTAGCTTGTTTTGCAGCATTTGCAGCTTCTTTGTATTCTGAAACTTTACTGAATGATTGTTTTGCTTGGTTAATATTTTTTGTACCTGCAACACCTGCTTGAACAGCTGTACCTAAAGACATAAATGCTTGACCAATTTCACCTTGAGTAATTTGAACTGTTGCTTTTGTAACATTAGCTGCACATCTTGTATAATTACCGCCCATTTCAACATAATTACCAACACCTTCAACATAAGCGCCAGCTGCAGCAGTATATACGCATTGTTGCATTGCTCTACCAACTAATTGAGTTGCTTGACCAGCTTGAACAGTGTATGAACCAATTTGATCAACTTTATTTGCAAGTTTCAATACAGAATTTGATTCTTGTTGAGCTGATTGAATATTTTGTCTATTTCTAGTTTGAGTTGCAGAATATCTTCTTGATGTTCTTGATAAAGTTTTTAATTGTTTATTAGATTTTGTTTTAATTTTGTTTAAAGATTTTGTACCTGTTTTAATATCTTTTTGTAAAGTACCGATATTACCAGTGAAAGATTGGATTTTTTGTTGAGCTTCTTCTTTTTCAGCTTGAGATGCAGAATCTGAAGATGCTACAGATGCTAATTGTTCCATTTGAGAATTGATGTTGTCCATCTCTTCTGCTTTTTTCTGCATTTTTTCAGTTTCTTTTTGAATTTGTTTTTCACTTTTAGCTAATTGTTTTTGACCAGCTTTAATTTGTTTATTCAAAGATTTTTCATCTTTTTTCATTTTTTTCTCTAAAGACTGCATTTGAGATGTTTTTTGATTCATCTTTGCAGTACCTTCTTGAGCATTGCTAGCACCAGTAGCAGCCTTTGCACCTTGAGTTTGAGCATCAGCTTTTGCAGACTCACCATCTTTTTTAGTAGCTTCTTGAGACAATTCGTCTTTTTTAGTTTCGCCAGCATTTCTCTTTGTAATTTCAGATTTTACTTTAGATAATTTTTTCTCAACATCATTTTGGAAAAATCTTGGAATGTCTGAATTTTTTAAATCTGTTAATTCTGATTTCAATTGTTTCAATTCTGTTTCAGAAACAGAAGTTAAATTATCAAAATCATAGTTTGATAAATCTAATTTATCAGAATTATTGTTATTAGAATTTGTTCCATTTGCTTTTGTTGAAGCAGAAGTAGAAGAAGTTGCAGATGTTGCAGAAACATTAGAAATAGATTTTGCAACATTTGCAGATTGAACATTACCAATTGTTCTTGCTTGAACAGCGTTGTTAGTTGATGAAACATTTGCTTTATTGTTAGAAGTTGAACTAACGGTTTTAGCAAAAATTGAGCCGTCTTTTGTCATACGAGCATCAACTTTTTTAGACATACCAGCATTAGCACCCTTGTTGCTTTTCATCAACTTGAGTAGCTTTTGCATTTGTTGGATGTCTGTATTTTGATTTACGTTAATGCTCACTTTAAGCTCTCCAATATATAACTCTCTTATATATATAAAAACTTTTGAGATTGGCTAATTTCAGTACTTTGCGTTTTGTTTACAATTGTTTACATTAAGGAAAATGAATGTATAATTTGCTTTCAAACTTTATTTTTGATAAAATTGAGGAGTAGTTTTATAAGAAATTAGGGAGAATTTAATATGGATCTTATGAAGGGTAAAAAAGGTGTAATTTTCGGAGTTTCTAACACTCACGGAATCGCTTATGGTATTGCAAAACAACTTCACGATGCAGGTGCAGAAATTGCATTCACTTATGCAGGTGAAGCTATGGAAAAAAGAGTTAAACCTATCGCTGAAAGCATGGGCGCTAAAATCATCATGAGTTGTGATGTTACAAAAGAAGAAGAAGTAAAAGCAGTTTTTGAAGAATGCGAAAAAGTTTATGGTAAATTAGACTTCGTTGTTCATGCTGTTGCTTTTGCTAAAAAAGAAGATTTGATGGGAAGATTTGTTGAAACTTCTCAAGACGGTTGGAACACAGCACTAGGTGTAAGTGCTTATTCACTTGTTACAATTTGTCGTAACGCAGAACCTATTATGAATGAAGGCGGTTCAATTTTCGCTTTGACTTACTTAGGTTCAATCCTTTCAGTTCCAAGCTACAATGTAATGGGCGTAGCTAAAGCCGCACTAGAATCATCTATGAGATTCTTAGCAGTTGATTTAGGCAAAAAAGGAATTAGAGTTAACTGTATTTCTGCTGGACCAGTTAAAACATTGGCTTCAATGGGTATCAGTGGATTTTCAAAAATGTTGAAAGCTGCAGTTGCTAGAGCTCCTTTAGGAAGAAACGTTGCACTAGATGAAGTTGGTAAAACTGGTTTATTCTTAGCTTCAGATTTATCAACTGGTACAACTGGTGAAGTTATTTATGTTGACTGTGGTTGCCACTCTGCATACGCTTCAGCTGAAGAAATGGATATTTTGGCTAATAACATTGAGTTATAAACTGAAAAAAGATAGAAATTGAAAGAGTCGAGATTAAATCTCGACTCTTTTTTAATGTTATAAAAACTTATTTAAGACCTTATAAGCTTATAAAGATTGCAAATCTAAATCAATCTGAGTTTTCAATTCATCAAGATTTGAGAATTTAATTTCAGGTCTAATAAATCTACCAAAACTTACTTTTATATCAGAATCGTACAAATTACCTTTAAAGTTCAAAATGTATGTTTCTAGAGTACAAATTCCAGAATTTGAAACAGTCGGAGAAACACCAAAATTAGCCAAACCTTTATAAGTTTGGGAATCTCCAATATTTACATCTACTTCATAAACACCACGAGGAGGTTCTACAATATCCAATGGATAAATTATATTTGCGGTTGGATAACCAAGAGTTGCACCAAGTTCCTTACCTTTGATAACAGTTCCAGAAACAGAAAATTTACGACCAAGCATTGTATCAGCCATAAACACTGAACCAGATTTGATAAACTGTCTAATCGCAGTACTACTAATCACATCACCATAAATAGATTGTGGTGGAGTTGCAAAATAGATATAATCAAACTTTTCTTGACAATCAGATAAGAACATAACATTACCAGTCTTATCAACACCAAATTTGTGATTAAAACCTGTCGAAATTGCCTTTGGAGAGAAATATTTTACTAAAACCTCTTCCAAATACTGCATAGGAGTCATAGAACAAACTTTAGCAAAATCAAGTTCAATTAAATAATCAACACCTAATTCTGCAATATACTTATATTTATCTTCTAAAGTCAAAATATACTTAGGAGAAACACCTTTAAAATAGCAATAAGGATGTTCTTTGAAAGTAACAACTGCAGATTTGCAGTTATTTTCACGAGCAAAGTCAACTGCACAATTTATAACGGCTTGATGACCTAAATGCACACCGTCAAAAAAGCCTAGTGCTAATGACAAATTCGGAATTTCTCTAAGTTCTCTTACTATCTCCATACTACAATTATATCCTAAAAATGTAAAATGTAAAAAATATTACTAATATTAAGTTTTAATTAAACAAAATTCCAACAATACATGCGGACATATAACAAGTCAAAGTTCCGCAAATTAAAGCTCTCAAACCTAGTCTTGCTAAATTCTTTCTTTGATTTGGAGCAAGTTCTCCAATACCTCCAAGCAAGATGGCAATAGAACCAAAGTTACCAAAACTACAAAGAGCAAAACTCGCAATCAAAAATGATTTTGGAGACAAGTGCAACGCAGGATTTGTTAAATCCAAATATGCAACCATTTCATTCAAAACCAACTTTGTCCCCATCAAACCACCAACAGTAGTTGCTTCATGGAGAGGTACACCCATCAATATTGCAAATAGGGCAAATATCTTACCTAATATCATATTCATTGAAAGGTGAGTTAAATCCATTCCGATTGCAGTTAAGTTAAAATGGAAGATTTTTACAATTAAAGTTCCACAACCAGCTAAAATCCAGTCAATCATTGCAACTAAAGCAACTAATGCCAAAATCATAGCAACAACATTTATTGCAACCTTCATACCTTCGGAAGCTCCAGAAGAAATCGCATCAAATATATTCGCATGAGTTCTGTGACGTTTGCTTACCGAAATTTTAAAATCTTTACTAGTTTCTGGAATACCTGTTTCTGGAAATACAATCTTTGAAATTACAAGCGCCCCAGGAGCAGCCATGATAGATGAAGCCAAAATATATTCAGCTGGGATTCCCATGCCAATGTAAATAGGCATGATAGAACCTGAAATACAAGCCATACTTCCAGTCATAGAGGCTAAAAGTTCAGACCTTGTTAAATTTGCTAAATATGGTTTAATCATAATTTGAGCAACAACTTGTCCTACAAAAGAACTTGCAACATTTGAAAGAGCTTCTGCACCACTAACATCAAGAAGTTTATTCATCCCTTTTCCGAGGATTGCAACAACTCTTTGCATAATTCCATAATGGTACAAAAGATTAACTAAAATCATCATAAATACCATTGAGCAAATTAATTGAAGTGCAAATATTGAACCTCCAGGGAATACATGCGTAAAGTTTTGGCTCATCAAACCGCCAAAAACAAACTCTCCGCCTTGTTTAGCAAATACCAAAAGTTTTTGGATAAATAAACCAATACCCATAAACATTTTTTGCCCAAATGGAACTTTGAATACAAAAATTGCAAGAAGAACCTGCAATAAAAAGCCCATACCTATTGTTTTATAATTAATAGCCTTTCTATTATTAGACATTAAATAAGCTAAACCAAATATAAAAATTATCCCAAGAATTCCGATAAATCTGCTCATGTTACCCTCAAAACTACTTCCTCCTTTATTATACAAAAAAAGAAGCCTATATAGACTTCTTTTTCTAAAAATGTGATAAAAGTTAACGCAAATTAACCTTTATTGAAAAATCCCATGATTTTATCTAACAAACCAACAGACTCATCAACATTAGAAGAGCCATGAGATTCTAATTTTTCTAATTTACTTTTAATTAATTGAGTTTCAGCAGGATCAGTGATAAGCTCTAAACATTTGTTATAAGCAGAAACTGCACCCTCAATATCCTTAGTTTTTTCACAAGCTTTAGCTAATTCTTTGAGTGCTTGCAAATCTTTTGAATCGGCTTCTACAATTTTTTCCAAATACTTCACTTGCATTCTGTAATCGCCAATACCTTCTCTAAATTTAGCCAATTTTCTCAAGGCTTCTTTATTCGTAGGATCTAATTTAGCAATTTTTTCATAATACTCTGCAGCATGGTTTGTTTCACCAGATTCAGTAAGCAAACCAGCCAAAAGGAATAATAAATCAATATCATCATCTTTTAGTTGAACGGCGTTCAAAAACTCGTTAACGGCAATATCAGTATTTTTTCTTAGCATATTATACTTACCCCAGTTAACATGAGCATTATATTCATCTCCTTCTTCGTCATAAACCAATGCTCGCATTTGGAATGTTAATGGAGAATTTGGAGATAATTTGTTGTACTCATCAATATACTCTAGAGCTTTTTTGAAATCTTTTGCAGAATAGCAATATTGAGCTTGAAGAGTGAAATATCTTGGAGAATTTTTAAATTCATCTGGAAGAGAATTTAATTTTGCATAAGCTTCGTCTATTTGCCCCAATTCTAACATACATTGAATCTTTAAAAGTTCGTCTTTTGTATATTTAATAGCGCTTTCTGCATCTCCACTTTTTAGGTAAACCGCAGCCAAACCTTCGTTAATTCTATCAGTATCAAAACCCTTTTGTTTTGCTCGTTGAAGAACATCAATTGCACTAGGATAAGCTTCTTCCTTCATATAAATATCTGCAAGCTGTAAAAATATTTCTTCATGCAAATTGTCATACTCTAAAATAACATTATATTCATCAATTGCCTTTAAATCTTTGCCTTGCTGACGATATAAATTTGCTAGAGTTAATCTTGTCATAATAATTTGAGTTTCATCTGATGCAACAGACAAAGCCTTTTTGAAATCATTAACTGCAAAATCCAATTTACCTTCAAGAGAATTTTTATTTCCACGGTAAATATAATACTTATACTTATCAGTATTTTCATAAATTGAAATCAATTGTTCATACGCAAGAGGATTAGCAACATCTCTTTTCAATATTTCATGATAATACCAAGCAGCTTCTTCTGGATTTTCAAGAATTAAAGATAAGTGCCCTAAACGCTCCATCAAACCAATATCATCTGGGTTTTGGTCAAATTCTTTTTTATATTCACGGTATGCATCTTCATACTGTTCGTTTGCTTCAAATTGTTCAGCCAATTGTAAACTCATTAGTAATAACTCCTATTTAATACTTACGCTTAAGTATTATAGCATTAAACGAGAGATTATTCAAATCTAATTGTAGGCATTTTGAGCTTTTTGCATACCATTTTCAAAATAATATTGAACACCTTCGATAGATTTTTTCAAAACAGGTTTTAATGTTTCCAACTGATCTTTATAAAAATTTTGAAGAACAAAATTTTCAGCAGGGATAGGAGGTTGAGGACCAATACCAACTTTTAATCTTGCAAAATTTGAAGTTCCAAGATGTTTAATTATAGATTTAATTCCGTTATGCCCGCCATCTGAACCACTTGGGCGAAAACGAATTGTCCCTAATTCCAATGATAAATCATCATACACGATAATAATATCTTCTACATCAATTTTATAATAATTCATAACAGCAATTACAGCTTCCCCAGACAAATTCATAAAAGTTGTAGGTTTTATTAGCATAATATCTTCAAAACCAGACTTATATTTACCTATAAAGCATTTTAATTTTTTATCTTCTTTAAAGTTTACATCATTCATGATTGCCCATTTATCCACAACCATAAAACCTACATTATGACGGGTAAAACAATACTTATCACCAACGTTTCCAAGTCCTACAACTAATTTCATTATCTATAATCCTTCAATATTTTCTACTAACTCTCTTTTAGTATTTTAACGTAAATAAATATTACCGTAATGATATAGCAAGTATAAGCTTAACAAAAAGATAAATAAAAAATAAATTAAGAAAAAACATGAGGTATAAATTATGAAAAAAGAATTAACAAATGAAAAAAGTTCACAAAAAGTCGCCAAATTTTTAGAGAAAAATGGACTTCATAAAAAAGATTTTGCAGAAATGATTGGAGTAACACTTTCATACGTCTATAATTTGATAGATGAAACTATTCCATTTTCAACAAGAAGTACCACTCTAGAAAGAATTGCAACGGTCATGGACATAAAACCTGAAGAATTTGAAGAGTACAAAATTCCACAAGAACCGCTAATTCAAGATGAAACAATTGAATTATTAAAAAGCATGCTGCATGATAAAAAAATGAGTGTGATTAATTTTCTAAAAGCATTCCCTCGAAAGAAAAGAATTGATATTGTTGACATGCTGAGAGGCGCATATCCAATCCCAATAGATTTCAAAGAACTACAAATGATAGGAAAAATTTTAGATTTAGATAGTAATGACATCTACAATATTTGGGAAGATAGGATAAAACAAGTTCTTGAAACTAATGGAATGAATCTAAATAATAATGCGGCACTATTAAATTCAATGTTTGAATGTGCCAGAAAATATATAACTTTAGAATAACACTTAGCAAAAACCCTCCATTTGCGAGGGTTTTAATACTATATAGACAAATTTATAAAAAAATTAGAAAAAACAGTTGACAATGAAAAATGTTCTTGCTAATATGAATACACACGGTGATTGAACCGTTAGCCAAGGAAATATGAATAGTTGATATGCGCTTGTAGCTCAGCAGGTAGAGCACTCCCCTTTTAAGGGATAGGTCACGCGTTCGAATCGCGTCAAGCGCATATTTTTTATGGCCAAATTTATAGAGATAATAAAAAGAGGTTACTTAAAACCACTTTTTATTTGTCTAAGCTTATTTTAATTCTGCCACATAAATTTAACTACATTTCAGAATTAACAAAATACTCTTTGCCGTTCTCAATAACAATTGCGGTTAATGGAGCATCTTTAAATTTTCCGCAACCAGTATCAATACAAATTTTGTCATCTTGAACTTGAGGAGTATCAAATTCTGTATGCCCGAAAATAATTTTATAAGGCAAATTGTGCTTCTTTTTATAAAATTCAGTGCGGATATAAACCATATCCTCTTCTGATTGTTGCTCTAAAGGAATCCCAATTCTAATTCCAGCATGGATAAATAAATAACCATCTTGAATATGATAGAATTTTAAACTCTTGAAAAAGTCGCCATGCACTTTCATTATATTCTCAAAAGAACCATAACTTTTTACTGTTGCATCCCCACCATAATTCCAGAATAAATAATTGTAATAATCGTCAGACTTGGCATGTAACATTGCGTACTCATGTGAACCGATTAAATAAACACAGTTACAAACATCAGCAAGCTCAAGAAGTTTGTCAACAACTTCTTTTGACTTTGCACCTCTATCAATATAATCCCCCATGAAGACAATTGTATCATCTTTTTGAGGTGCAATATTATTTATAACGGCACAAAGTTTTTCATACTCGCCGTGAATGTCAGATATTCCAATAAGACGTTTCATATCTACAAGGTAGTATAAAAATGAATTGATTTCAAACAAGGAAATTTATGAATGTGACAAAATAGACTTTTTTAGGATTTAAGGTATAATAAGGAAAATGAAAGCAATCGTCAGACTATTTTTAATAATGTGTTTATTTTTTGCAACAATTTACTCAAATGTTGCAAATTTGTCTGTTGATTTTTCACCAATAAGAAACACTATTCAAACATCTGATGATAACACTATTTACCAAACAGATACAAGAAACGTAAAATATCTGGTTTCTTCAAATTTCACAAATACAGGTGTTATTTTCCAAAAGAAAAATAATTCTAAAAAAATATTTTCTGGGTTTAAAAATATCATTCCTCCAGAATCAACACAATTTTCACTTCTTATTACATACATTTACAACAAATCGTACTTGCGAAAAAATTTCGTAAGTCTAAAGAGAGATTACCTCTCAGAAATATCTCCAAACGCTCCGTAACATAACCGATTTACCAAAATCTAAACCAATGAAATAATTGGTTATATTGTGTTATGCGAAAAATTATTATAAAAGGAGATAAAACTATGGAACACGAAATGATTAGTAGCGAAAATTCAAAATTACACCAAGATTCACACCCTACATTTGAAAATTCTGGAACTGGAGTTTGGGGTTCAATAATTTTTATAGTCTTGATGTTGATAATTATGGCAGTAATTTCTATTTATATGAAATAAATATTCTATAAAAACCATTTATTAAGCGGACTGAAAATATCTTCAATCCGCTTTTCTTTTTTTATATTTTTTTGAAAATTCAAATTAAGCAACTTTTGCTTGAGCAGGGGCTTTCTTTTTGCTAAACAACATATAAGCACCACCCGCAACAGCCAAGCCACCAACAACGACAGCTAAAACAACTTTAAGAGGTTTAGACTTAGTATGTTTCATCATTTCTTCAGCTTGTTCAATGTATTCACCGAACTTACCTTGAACTTTACGCATTGGATTTTTGTTACGAGCATCCCAGCCTTTATCTGTTTCTAAAATATCATCTAAGTAACATCTATTAGCACTCTTACCAAAGTTGTATTCCCCGTTGTTGTGCCAATCTACATGTTCTTCAATATTTTTCTTAGATTTTGCGATATAAGAAGGTCTATCATTTGAATATTCATAAATCATTGACTTGAATATATCGCCAACTTGTTCAGCTTGATGATTTACTCTGGCATCATCAATTTCTTTTGTAGAGTTTGCCCAAGATAAACCAAATCTTTCTGGTCTTAATTCTACAGCATCTTTAGTTAAGAAACCGTTTTTAGGGTTTGTATAATCTACAGGACCACCTGTAGCAGTTGTTCCATAAGGAGTACCCGCAATTTTACACTCAATTGGTGTAATACCATACATCTCACGACGAGAAGTAAATAACCCATAATGAGCTGCACCTACTAGACGATTTGGTGTAAACCCATCAACATACATAATATTGTGTTTATATGCCCCGCCATCAAGTTTTCCAATTTCTTCTAAATCTCTAACAATTGCCTTGTAATCATCAGCATCTCTATTCCAAGGACCAGCACCTAAAAGAACTTTCACTTTTTGCTTCATTTCTTTCGGAACTGATTCATCTTTCAAGAAATTCAAGAAACCTTTAGTTGAAATAGGGAATCCTTTTTGTTCATCTGGTCTGCCAAATCCGAATACCAAAATATCACCTTCTTTGATAGGTGATAAATAACCTTTAACATTATGACCATCTGCAATTTGACCTTCATTAAAGAACAATTTATTCAATGCATCTTGACCTTCTTTTCCAGCCTTCCAAATCAAGTTAGTAAGCCATTTTGCGTTCTTATTCTTAGCCGCAATAACTTCTTCAATATTTGAACCATTATATTCAAAAGTTGTAAATCCAGCTTTTGCATCAGACAAACCATTATTACCACGCCCAAAGTTTGCAGTTGGGTCGTTCAATCTCAAGTTAGCAGGAGTAACACCATTACCAACAGATTTTGTTTTGATTCGAGCATAATCATCTGTTAAGAATTTTGCAGCATCTGGAGTTTCTTGACTCTTCATTTCCTTATCAAATGTATGCGAAACAGTCCCCTCAGAAATATTGTCTGGGTTAGTTTCTACTGCAGAAATACCTGTTTTTAGAATATTGTACATACCAGAACCATCTTTGAATGGTGCAAGATATGGGTCAACAATAGCGGAAACAATTTGTTTTTCTCTATTAGATAAAGCAGACATCCCTTGTTCTTTTGCTTTTTTCAACAATTCATAATCTGGCATGGCTTTTAAAGCCGCAGCATCAGCTTCATCCCCAACAACAGAGATAAATTTCATTGGGTCATTTGTCAAACCTTGATAATTTCTTCCAGTATTGTGATCCCAAATGTGAACTTTTATACCATTTACATCTGATTTACCATTTGCAGATCTATTTGCAACATGGACACCGTAAGTATGAGCAACCCTATCGTGTGCAAATACACTAGCAGGGTCAAAGAATCCAAATTCTTGAGTATTCATTTTTGAATGAGTAAAGTCTGCTTGAACTCTCATCCAGTCTGAATTTATAATTTCAGCTTCAAATGGAACATTACCCCAACAATCGTAAGAATAAGGTTTTGAAGCCTTTGCCAAATCTGGAGTGTAAACAAAGTAATGAGGTTGACCTTTCAAATTATTATAGCTAGGGTTATGTTCAGAAATTTTTAACAATCTATAAGGAATTGTATCAAGTTCTCCTAGAACGCTTGAAGAAGGACGTTTAATCTCACCAGCAACACTTGTTGGCTCTAAGATACAATATCTAGATTTTGCATCTAATCCTGTACCATTAGGACGACTCTGAATAACATAGCTTAATTCATCTGTTTTTAATCCTAATTTTTTTGCAACAGCGGCTAAATCTTCTCCAACATTTGCACTATAAAATGCGCTGTTTGGCATTTCATCTGGTAACTGAGCAACACCTTTTGGGAAATCTTCTTTTCTATGGATTAAGAATTTATACCCACCTTTTGGATTGTTATGTTCCCAAAACGGCATGAAACTTCTTGCATCCATATTTTCATGTTTACGCATGCTATCAACAACTTCGTAACCAACACAACCTTCTCCACCTTGAGAGGTCTCAGGTAAACCTAAACCATTATTTTCAGGAGTGAAAGATGCCAACTGGTTCATATTTTTACCCGTAAATGTGAGTGTAACCATTTTTGGCATTGCAACAGGATTTGCTACTGGTTTTGAAACCGTATTAACATTTTTTCTACCACTAACAGACTTTTGAGAAAAACTATTTACATAATCTACACGCATAAATGTCCCCTAACTTTATTTAATTGTCCCCATCAAAATTATACAAAAACCGTAAAAATATTTTTAAATAGATAATGCAGAAAATATTAAGAAATTGTAACGAAAGAAGCCTTTAAAAATTATAAGGCTTCTTTCAATTACTATAAATTAGTTTGTAGCCGCTTCTTCAGATGGCTCAACTTCTTTTTCTTTTTTTGCTTTTTTGGCTGGCTTAGCAGCTTTGTCGAAAGTAATCTTTCCATCTACAAGAGTAACTTGAATTGTATCACCCTTGCCATATTTACCAGAAAGAATTTCTTCTGCAAGACTATCTTCCATTTTTCTTTGGATAAGACGTCTTAATGGTCTAGCACCATAAGCTTCAGAATATCCATTTTCAGCCAAGTAATCTTTTACTTCGTCTGAAACATCAATATTCAATTCTTTTTCAGCCAAACGTTTGAACAAGTCTTTCAACATCAAATCAACAATTTGTCTAATTTCTTCCTTAGACAAGTGAGCAAATACGATTGTTTCATCGATTCTGTTCAAGAATTCTGGTCTGAAAGCCTTCTTCATTTCTTCTGAAACAGTATCTTTTAATTTTTCGTATTTAGATTTTGACTCATCTTCTGCAGTTGTAAAGCCAAGTTTTGATGTATTTGTAATCATACTTGCACCAACGTTTGAAGTCATTATAATTACAGTATTTTTGAAACTGATATGACGACCTTTTGAATCTGTCAATCTACCATCATCCAAAATTTGTAACATGATATTGAATACGTCTGGGTGAGCTTTTTCAATTTCATCAAACAATACAACTGAATAAGGTTTCTTTCTAACAAGTTCAGACAAGTGACCACCATCATCATAACCTACATACCCTGGAGGAGAACCGATAAGTTTTGCAGTTGAATGTTTTTCCATAAATTCCGACATATCAACTCTTATCATATTATCTTCAGAACCAAACATAGCTTCTGCCAAAGCCTTCGCAAGTTCAGTTTTACCTACACCAGTAGGACCACAGAAGATGAAACTACCAATTGGTCTGTTTGGTGATTTCAAACCAACTCTAGCACGTCTGATAGCCTTTGAAATGGCAACGATTGCATCGTGTTGTCCAATTACTCTTTGGTGTAAAGTATCTTCCAATTTTAGAAGTCTTTCACTTTCACCTTCTGTCAATTTAGTAACAGGAACACCAGTCATCATAGCAACAACTTCCGCTACATTTTCAGCAGTAACAGTTGGTTTATTTGCATCGTGTTCTTCTCTCCATTTTGCAGATACTTCACGAATTTTATCTCTCAAGTCTGCTTCATCATCTCTTAATTGAGAAGCTGTTTCAAACTCTTGATTTCTAATTGCATCTTCCTTTTCTTTAATCAATGTCTTTAATTGTTTTTCAAGTTCTTTACCTTCTGGGCACATATTAGATGCTTTCAATCTAACTTTTGAACTTGCTTCATCGATTACATCAATTGCTTTATCTGGTAAAAATCTGTCATTAACGTATTTACTAGATAATTTAACCGCTGCAACAATTGCTTCATCTGAGATTATCAAATTGTGGTGTTCTTCGTATTTAGGTTTTAAACCTTTGATAATTTCAATAGATTCATCGATTGAAGGTTCATCAATTTGAACAGGTTGGAAACGACGTTCCAATGCTGAATCTTTTTCGATGTACTTTCTATATTCATCAGAAGTTGTAGCACCAATAACTTGAATTTCGCCTCTTGATAGAGCTGGTTTCAAGATATTAGCAGCATCAATAGCACCTTCTGCAGCACCTGCACCAATCAATGTGTGCATTTCATCAATTACAAGAATAATATTTCCTGCTTGACGAATTTCATCCATAATTTTTTTAAGACGTTCTTCAAATTCACCACGGTACTTAGTACCAGCAACCAAAAGCCCCATATCTAATTGAATAACTTTTTTACCATCTAAAATATCTGGAACTTCAGCGTTTACAATTCTAATTGCAAGCCCTTCTGCTACAGCAGTTTTACCAACACCTGGTTCACCAAGTAAAACAGGATTATTTTTAGTACGTCTTGCTAGAATTTGAATTACACGTTCAATTTCTTTTTCACGACCAACAACAGGGTCTAAACGTAATTCTTGGGCAGCTAGAGTTAAATCTCTACCAAATTCATCCAAACTTGGAGTTTTTGTTTTTCCACTAGAAGATGAACTTGAGCTAGAAGAACTTGAACTAGAACCACCAGCAGTAGCTTGAGGTTTAGATTCTCCTAACATTTTAATTACGTTACTTCTAACCTTATTTAAATCAACACCAAGATTTTCTAGAACTCTTGCAGCAACACCTTCACCTTCACGAATTAAACCTAATAAAAGGTGTTCTGTTCCAATATAGTTATGACCTAATTGTCTTGCTTCGTCCCAAGAAAGTTCTAATACTCTTTTCGCTCTTGGAGTGAATGGAATTTCAACTGCAACAAACCCAGAACCTCTACCGATAATTTTTTCAACTTCGGCTCTCGCATCTTTTAGATTTACACCCATAGATTTTAGAGTTTTAGCAGCAACACCAGTACCTTCTCCGATTAGACCTAATAAAACTTGTTCTGTACCAACAAAATTATGACCTAATCTTCGAGCTTCTTCTTGAGCAAGCATTATTACTTTAATTGCTTTTTCTGTAAAACGTTCGAACATTTTTTACTCCTATCTCTTCTTATAGAAAAATTATATACAAAAAACGAAAAAGTTTCAAGGTGTGAAGAGAATATTAGCTAAATTTGTAGCAAAATTTATTTCAAACCTAAATCACGCAAAAAATGTTCATTATCAGATAAATCAAACAATTTTGATTCTTCAAATGGGTCAATTACATCACCACATCTGAACAATTTATCCATAATCTGATTATGAGATGAATTTTCTGGATTGGAAAGAGCCAACTTTGTGAAATTTTTAACATCTGTTTTTCGCTCATACAAATCAAGAGCATGCTTTGAAAGATTTTTCAAAAACGGATTTTCAGATTTTTGAATTGGAGAAGAAGCAAGAGAACACTTATTCTCCGCATTTTGAGCCTTCAATTGTTGAGCTAATTTTTTAAACATTACATCTCCCTTGACATCAATATTATACATTATTATACAGGGATTGCAAATTTTTATCCCCTTACACTCTTATATTCAAAAAGTTAAGAACTTGATTATAAAATATATTTAAACTAGAATGAATGTGCTGATTAGAAACAGAAAAGAGGATAAAATGCTTGATATTAAATTGATTAGAGAGAATCCCGAAAAGATTAACGAACTTTTAAAAAGAAGAAATCCAGATTTATCAATAGATGAAGTTATTGCTATTGATGAAGAAAGAAGAAAAATTCAAACAAAAGCTGATGAATTAAGAGCTAAAAGAAAATCGGAATCCCAAAAAATCGGTTTAATGAAAAAAAATGGTGAAAACACCGATAAAATTCAAGAAGAAGTAAGAGTTCTTGGAGATGAAATTAAAGAATTTGAAGAAAAACAAACCGAATTAGATGCAAAACAAAGAGATATATTATTACACATTCCAAACATTCCAGATGAAACAACTCCAATTGGCGCATCAGATGCTGACAACGTAGAAGTTTACAAATGGGGCGAACCAAGAAAGTTCGATTTTGAATTTAAGGCTCACTGGGATTTATGCGAAGAAAAAAATCTTGTAGATTTTGAACGTGGTGTTAAATTATCTCAAAGTAGATTTACTTTGTATAGAGGTAAAGGCTCAAGATTAGAAAGAGCAATCATTAACTTCTTCCTTGATTATCATACAGAACAACAAGAATATGAAGAAATCTTGCCACCATTTATGGCAAATTCTGCAACAATGACAGGTACGGGACAACTTCCAAAATTTGCAGAAGATATGTACAAATGTGAAAACGAAGACTTGTACTTGATTCCAACAGCAGAAGTTCCTGTTACAAATATTTATTCTGGCGAAATCTTATCAGAAGATGATTTACCAAAATATATGACAGCTTACACTCCATGCTTTAGACGTGAAGCAGGTTCTGCGGGTAAAGATACAAGAGGTTTAATCAGAGTTCACCAGTTTAACAAAGTTGAACTTGTAAAACTTTGCACTCCAGAAACAAGTAAAGATGAACACGAAAAACTAACAGAAGATGCTGAAAAAATGTTGCAACTTCTAGAACTTCCATACAGAAGAGAATCATTATCAACTGGAGATATTGGTTTCTCAGCTAACAAATGTTGGGATTTGGAAGTTTGGATGCCTTCTTATAACGCTTATAAAGAAATCTCAAGCTGTTCAAATTATGGTGATTACCAAGCAAGAAGAGCAAATATTCGTTATAAAGAAAAAGCTACAGGCAAAACAAGATTTGTTCACACAATTAACGGTTCTGGTCTTGCAGTTGGTAGAACATTTGCAGCTATCGTTGAAAATTATCAACAAGCAGATGGAACAATTATCATTCCAGAAGTTTTGAGAAAATACACTGGATTTGATAAAATCTAAAATCTTAAATTACAAAAGAAAAAAAAGAACGAGCCTAAACTCGTTCTTTTTTAATATTTAAAAATTTCTTACTAGATACATTTTACAAATTTAGAAACATTTGAATCAAAATCAGAAGCAAGAACATCAACTTGAGTGGCACGAGTTCTACCATTTTCAATCATATCTAACTTGATTTTGTCATTACTTATATCATCTGCAACACCTACCAAACGTTTTAGGAAGTTTGGAATACTTTCATGTTTTCTCATTTCTACTTCTATTTTTCCTTCAATATAAGCTTTCAATCTATCTTTATCTCTTGATTCATAAGGGTCATGAGTTCTAGTAATAGATGTTTTTACAGGGAACCCATCAAGAGAGTAAAGACATTTTTTACAAGTAACAAAATCCTCTAACTTGGCGTTCTTTCTCAAACCTCCAGTAATTAAATCACTTGCATTAGGTGTCATTTTGAAAGCTGTAAATCTTGGTGAATTCATATTATTTTGAACTTGCATATTATCTCCTTTTTAGAGTTTCAAAACTTGTAAACAAAATATTTGATAGGGTATAAATAATTTATTTACAAAAATTTATATTACATAAGTAGCAATTTGTCAAATAAATTGTAAACAAATTTTACAATGAAAGATTTTCAACCTAACCTTTAAATATCTTAAACAATATGTTATAATTATAAATAGAATAGCATTTATAGGTAAAAAAAGATGAGCGAATTTCCATTTGAGTTGGATGATTTCCAAAAAGAAGCGTGTGAAATTATTGATAACGGAGAGAGTGTTGTTGTATGTGCCCCAACTGGAGCGGGGAAAACAGTAATTGCACAACACGCAATTAACAATGCACTAAAACAAGGTTGCAGAATTTTTTACACAACCCCACTAAAAGCGTTGTCAAACCAAAAATTTTATGATTTTTGCGAACAATATGGAGCAGAAAAAGTCGGACTTCTCACTGGAGATACTTCTATCAATAGAGGGGCTCAAATCGTCATAATGACAACCGAAGTATTCAGAAATATGCTTTATGGGACAAACTTTGGAGCTGTCGCAGATAACTTGAAAGATGTTCGTTATGTCGTTCTTGATGAAGTTCACTATATGAATGATGAACAGAGAGGAACAGTTTGGGAAGAAAGCATAATTTATTGTCCAACAAATATTCAAATCATTGCGTTATCTGCAACCGTAGCAAACTGTGATGAATTGACAAATTGGATTAACACAGTTCACTCAAAAACAAAACTTGTTAATACAGATTTTAGACCCGTACCGTTAAGATTTTTCTATTTTGATAGCTCTCAACCCTACAAATTACTTCCGCTCCTAACCCCAGATGGCAAGCTCAATAACAAAATCAAACCAGAAAAACCTCAGTGGGCAAGAGGGAAAGATAAACGTAAAAAAACATACGTCAAACAAATTATCCAAAATTTGGCTGATAATGATATGTTACCTGCAATATATTTTACTTTTTCTCGAAAAAAATGTGACGAGCAAATGGAAAAATGTTCTGGACTTGGACTAAATACCAGAAAAGAACAAGAAGAAATCAAAGCGTTTATTGATGAATTTATAGCTGAAAACCCACACCTTTACGGGAACAAACATATTGAATATTTAATCCAAGGTGTAGCTTCTCACCACGCAGGACTATTGCCAGCTTGGAAAAACTTAGTAGAAAAACTTTTCCAAAAAGGTCTTATTAAAGTTGTATTTGCAACAGAAACACTAGCTGCAGGTATCAATATGCCAGCAAGGTCAACTGTTATCAGTTCAACTAGCAAAAGAACAGATTCTGGACACAGAATGTTAACAGCAAACGAATTTTTGCAAATGTCTGGTAGAGCTGGGCGTAGAGGAATGGATGAAGTTGGTTACGTTACAGTTGTTGGAACACCATTCCAAACACCAGAAGAAGTTGCAGAACTTGTTCTAAGCGATTCAAACCCTCTTGAAAGTAAATTTTCTCCAAGCTATTCAATGGTTCTAAACTTGTTGCAACGATTTAACCTAGAAGAATCAAAAGAACTTATCCTAAAAAGTTTTGGATATTATTCTTCTGATTACAGATTAAAACCAATATTATTCCAATTGGAACAATATGACAAAGAAATAGAAGAACGCTCTTTTGTTTGCCCAAGCAAATTGTCCGATGATAAAATGCTTGAATATGACAAACTGAGATTTTTGTATGTTCAAAATCGACAAACTTACAAAAAAATTGTTAAACAAGAAAAATCAAAACATAGACCACTATCACCAGAAGTTGTTGAATTTGGCAGACGAAACAAAGAAGAATTACACAAACTTCAACAGTTTGCTTGCGACACTTGCAAACTATATAAAAAGCACTCAAAAAATCTTGAAGTGTTAAAACGAATTGATTCTAAAAAGAAAAAATTACTCAAAGAAATCGAAAAGCAAAAAGATATTTACTGGAACAAATTTATGGCACATCGTGCAGTGCTAAAAGAATATGGCTATATTCAGAATGATTACCCAACAGATAAAGGGAAAACAACTTCTCAAATTCGTTCTGAAAACGAATTATATTTAGCAGAAATCATTTTCTCTGGAGTGCTAGAAAATCTAACGCCATCACAACTTGCTGGGGTAATTTGCGCACTTACAACAGAAGATTTGAGAATAGAAATTCCATATATTCCATTCTCAGAACCTGTTAGAAAAACACTTAACCAAATCCGTAATATCAAACGAAAACTAGAAAAAGTTCAATCAAAATACGATATTGAAGCACCGTTGTATATCAATCCATATTTCAGTTCACTCATAGAACTCTGGGTAGAAGGTGCTGAATGGGAAACTGTTTCAGAGCAAATTGAAATTGGTGAAGGCGATATTGTAAGAGCATTCAAAAGAGTTGTCGATGTCCTACGACAATTAACGACTATCGATAATGTACCAGAAACATTGGTATTCACAGCAAGAGAGGCGATAGAAAAAATCCAACGCCCTCCTGTTGATGTTGACTAAGCTTATTTCTACCACGGGTAATCTTTAGGGATTTTCCAGCCGTTAAGTTGGATTAATTTTGTACAATAACCACAATTTGTACAACCCTTCTTACAAGCCCAAGTATTACCATTTTTTAGATGCTCAACAGTACCATTCCACATAAAAACATACGGTTCAATATAACTTGAACTATTCACATCATCTGTTCCATCAGCTTTACGTTTTGTAAATTGGTACTGGAATAGATTTCTCGTATTAATTTCATTTTTTCCGTTCACATAATATTCAATATCAGCACCATTACCATCAATAGAAAAAGAAAACATTGAACCATCTAATAAAGTAATAGCCATTCCATTCTGGCTATTGCTAGGTACGGCCTTGATATATTTCATATAAGGAAGAAAATAAGTATTCATAAATTCGACTGTTTCATCATAAGAATAACTTTTTCCTCGCTCGACCCAATCATCAGGGTCACCATTATCCGCCATAGATAAGCGCATTGCTTGATTCATAGTTGCATTAAATTTTGCTAATTTTGTTTCAACTACGTGTTTTTGATAGCTAGTCATTAGCCCAGGGATTGTAATTGCTGCCACAACACCAATTACACCAAGAGTTATTAAAACTTCCGCAAGTGTAAACGCACATTTTTTGAGGAATCCCCCTCTCCCACAAGGGGCGAGGGAATTAATTTGGAGTTCCTTCTCCTTGGGGACACAAGTTGAACCGACGAAACACAGTTGAGTCGTGTGAAACTGCGTGCCGTATGGCTGAAGGCTAGGATGAGGGGTTGAACAATTCGCAATTGTAAACTTATCAGCGTGAATGCACTCTTCAAATGATACAATTTTGAGAGAGGGGTTGATTTTTTCTTCCAATTGAACCCTCTCCCCTACCCCCTCTTCCCTTGGAGAGGGGCAATTGCCAATGAGTTCAGCATGACATAATCCGCCAAACGCTTCCTCTCCTTGGGGAGAGGATTGAGGTGAGGGGTTAATCCATACGTCATTGGCAAAAGATCCTTCGCTTCGCTCAGGATGACGTAATTTGTTAGATTTATCAATCAAGCCCGTCATTCTGAGTGATAAGCTGTTGGATTGCAACAAATCAGTAGAACTTGAACGAAGAATCTCTATCTTTTCGCGTTCAGTTAAACACCTCACCCTATCCCTCTCCTCAAGGAGAGGGAATAAATTATTATTCTTCCTTAACTTCAAATCTCCACAATGGAACAAGCGGTTACCACCCGCTAAAATATCGGTTACTAAAGCCCTTAAGAGGTTACCCCCCCCCCGTTTTTCAAGCTATGATTGAATTTTACCATATTTAACTCTCCTTTTCTAATATACTTTATTATAAATTATCTTCCAATGAAAAACAATATATTACAAATTATTCATTGACATCAAAAATATTTTGACGTTTAATAAGTGTGAAATATACATTTATTATTTTTTTATGAAGAGGATATGATTATGTTAGTACAAAAAATTACAAATACTCCTGTTTTAAATCAATTTACAAAAAACGATTGTTGCAAACCTAGAAAACATTCAATGCTTACATCAAACACTTCGAATAGCATATCTTTTGGGAAGAGCAAAGAATCATTAGTTACTGATGCATTTTTACAAATCGCTAAAAGAAGAAAACCTTCAACACTAGGTGAATATATGGGAACAGTTGGCAAAACTAATTTCATCTTTAAAGAAACAAAATTCGGAAAAGAAGCTGAACTAAGCGTATTGAGAAACAATGAACACGCAACTTTCAATGTTTCTAGAGGAACAAATAAACCTGTAGTTATTACAGAAGCAGATGAAGTTAATAACTCTAAAAATTTAGTTCAAATTATTCAAAGATTTTTAAAAACAGTTCACTAAATATTACTATGAATTTATAAAAAACGAGTCGGATTTTTACAAAAATTCGGCTCATTTTTATTGCATAAAAAATAAGAAATAGTGTAGATTTGCCACTATTTAGAAATGTAAAACCCTTGCCAGCAAAAGGATTGAAGTATTTGTAAAAATATGTTACAATATTAATAGGAACACCCTATTTGCCCTCATAGGTCTCTGATGAGTGTTATTCCCCACCCCACTCTAAAAACAAAAAGGTATCCGTAACTAATAATCTTGGGTGACATTATGGATACGCTAATCAAAAAAATTGAATACTTTATTCCATTTAGGACTTGCGAATACGTACTAACTCTTTCGCTCTTCACTCTTTTAGTCCTAACTCACACCATTTATCAACCACCAATTTTTGCAAATGATTTGATTGCGAATAAAGCCGTAAATTCAAACACCCTTATCCAAATGTCTGAATACATAAAAGAGGAAGTCAATCCAGAAATCAAAAAAGAAAAATTTAATGCTAGAATTAACCAAAAATACAGAGGTTTAAAAGTTACAACCGTTGCAGACGGAATTAAACACGTCAAAATGGTTAAATACTACAACGGAAAACCAGTAAGAATTAATGTTGTAGAAGTTAATCAAGAAGTCGCAAAAAATTACGAAGTTAAACCTGCAATTGCATCTGTAACTCTTCCAAATAAAAGAACAGTAAGAACAATTGCACAGAGAACAAATTCTGTTGTCGCAATCAATGGAGGCTTTTTCAAACCTCAAACAGGCGTACCTCTTGGAACTCTTATGATTAACGGAAAAATCTACACTGGTCCAATTTACGATAGAGTTGCGCTAGGAATTTTTGACAACGGCTATGATGTTGGTAGAGTAAGACTAAATGCAAATATTTCTGGCAACAATCAAGTTATCAAAATTGATAATATTAACCAACCAAGAATGCTATCCTCATACGTTTTAGCTTATACAAGGGATTGGGGGAAATATGCTCCAACTTCTCCGAAGTACGGTGTCCAACTTCAAATTGTTGGAAATAAAATTACGGCAGCATCCGCCAATCCTCTTCCTATTCCAGATAACGGGTATGTTCTTGTTGGACCAAAATCTCAATTAGGCAAATTATTCGGAGCAAAAACTGTTAATCTTCAAATTGGCACAAACCCTAAATGGGAAAACGTTAGACATATTATTAGCGGAGGACCTTACTTAGTTAAGGATAATCAAATATATATCGATATGACTGCCCAAAAACTTCAATCTATCGGGGGACGAAACCCAAGAACGGCTATTGGTTATACCAAAGACAATGACCTAATTCTTGTTGCAGTTGACGGAAGAGAGGGCAGTTCTATCGGTTTGACTTTAGTAGAACTAGCAAGCTTTATGAAATCTTTAGGCTGCACAAACGCCATCAACTTAGATGGTGGAGGTTCTACAGTAATGTACGTAAATGGGCAAATTGTTAATCACCCATATCAACCTGGAGGCATCGCTTTATCAAATGCTTTGGTCATTTCTAAAAAATACGGCAGCTAAAATAGCTAGAGTGTTTGAAAAATTAGGCACTCATAGCGTTTTAGCAGTCTAAGCTATTTCAAATTCTGAATATCTGTAATTAACTGATTGATATATTCATCATCTTTGATGGATTTAGCTTCTGTAGCATATTGCATTGCTTTTTGCGCATTTTGCTTGTTATAAAAAATTACAGCCCGATTGTATGCAATAAGATAATTTTCATCTTGAGTTTTTGCTAGAGAACTTGCTGTATTCAATTTTTCTAAAGCAGAATCAAAATCACCCATATCAACATAAACAGAAGCCAAATTTATATAACCAGAAGCAAAATTTGGATATTCTTTTGTATATTTTTCAAACTCAGCTAATTTCTTTTGCAATCTTGCATCTTCACTTCCCAAAATTAAAGGTGGATAATAAAAATTCTCGCTATGAAGATTTTTAACATTGGTAATTGTTGGCTCTAAACGATACAACAGAGCAAGAGTTCTTAAATCCCTCATTGTCAAGTATTGAAAATCAGAGCGATATGCAACATACATATTTTGATTGTTTTCGTTAGATGCAAACATTAAATCAGCTGGATTGTCACTATGTCCCATCAAGCCTAAAGTATGCCCTAACTCATGTAAAGCTGTATTATAAACTTCACGTTCTGAAAAAGATTCATTGCGAGGATTTGTTTTATAGAATGTCAAATTCATGCGCTTTAACAAATTATCAGACGAAACAACAGGATCGGTATATGCAACAGTATATTTACATACCCCGTCAGAGCAAACATCCGCAGGAATATCCGAGAATTTTATAACAATATCAGCCCCTTGTTCAGCATTTACAACATTGAACTTTACAAAATTAGTTCTTGATGTCCATTGATTCATTGCCTTTTCAATATTAGAAATATAATAACTTGGAACAGCGTTTGAATTTTCAAAATACACCTTTAAAGGGAAAGATTTTATATCCCAACGAATAATATCATTACCCTGTGCAGCATTAAGAATATAATTATCTTCAACTCCAACAAGCAATTTATGCCTTAAAGAAACAGCTTGATAACGTGCATATTTTTTAGCTTCATCATCTTTTTTAGAATTACCCATTTCATACAACTTCTTTTGAACAGAGTATGTAGGTTTTGATTTTGATAAAGCTAAAACATAATAATATCTTGTTACCAAATTATTTGGACTTGCAAACAAAGATTTTTCAAACAAAGGAAGAGATTGCTCATATTTCCCGCTGTCATAAACCTTCTTAGCTTGCCCATAATAATAACCACCTGCAAATGGTGACTTATACAGCATGAAAAATATCAAAACAACAAGAAAAATAAATAGCAAAACTTTACGCATTATTCTTTTCCGCCAAATCTTTTTCTAATTGTTGAGCAAGTGCTCTTGTATCACCTTTCAACTTAAAATACTCTGCGAATTTAGCAGTAGTTTTTACATTGATACTTCTACCATTTTTATCTTTATGCTTTGAAACTAGCCCCTTTTCAACAAGTTCGGCAACATGCTCATA
Source organism: Candidatus Methanomethylophilaceae archaeon (assembly GCA_963590665.1). Lineage (GTDB taxonomy): Bacteria > Cyanobacteriota > Vampirovibrionia > Gastranaerophilales > Gastranaerophilaceae > Zag111. The sequence goes on along the minus strand of CAVAPR010000001.1, from coordinate 43,764 downwards.
AGCGCCAGAACGAAGTTTTACAAGTTCAGTTTGACGAATTGGTTCTTTTAAAGCAATAACAAGCAAAGTTCGTAAAACAGCAGGAGATAAGTCAATTGGGCAAATCTTTTCAACAATATCAGAATAATCTTCTTTTACTTGCAAAATATATCCATTTTCATCATCAATTTCCAACGCACCATCTCTTGAGGCATAATCCATAATGAGCTCCAAAATAGATTCTTCAATCTCTTCTGGTTCAACATCCAAATACGTTGCTATTTCTTCTAATGATAAAGCTTTTGCCGTAACAAAAAGAACGGCTTCAATTCTAGACTTCAGATTCTGCATCTTTCTTACCGCCTTTTACTACATACAAATCAGAATAAAATTCTTTTTGTTCAAGTTCATAGTCTGTATCTCTACTCAAGAACAACAATGCCAAATATGCACTGATTTTATCCATTCCAAGCATTGTCAATTCGTTCAATTCAATTTTATCTTCACGAGCGAAAATTTGTTCTAAATTATCCTTCAACTTCAAAACAGCTTCTTCAATGTACTCTTCATGAGCCATGGAAACGATTTCCTCTGGAGTTAAACGAGAATAGTTTCTAACGTGACGTTTTGCTCTTTCATGTGCACTTTTAATTGATGCTCGTTTTTCTAATTTTTCATAAAATTCCAACTGTTTAATCAAATCTTTCAAGGTTACGACACGATTACGATTTAAACGAATACTTGTTCTTCTCTGAAGTGCTTCATCAAAGCTAACAACATTACTTGTTGGAATAAATTCATTATCCTCTGGATACTCAACAATAAAACCATCATCATCATAAATTACATCATCCTGAGGTTCATCTTTAAAATCGTCTAATGAAAGCCCCGCAAGAACATTTGATTGCAAACGACATAAAATAGAAGCAAACAAAAGAGTACGAGATGCAACTCGTAAATTTAAAGATTTCAATTCAATCATACGTTGAAGATATTTTTCTGTTACATCAAGAATATCAATATGCCAAGGGTCAATCTTACCTTGTTTTGCCATATCAACAAGGATTCCGATACCATCGTTGGAATCAAATTCCTTATTTTCACCTAATATAGAAGACTCTAAATCTTCAGCATTTATAAGATTATTGTTCATCATTGTCATCTCTTAGTTTAACACCTGTAACTTTTGTTTTACCTTTTTCTTTTTGGGTAACACCAATTGTTCTGCTTGCGGCTTCAATCATTGGACGTCTGTGACTTACAACAATAAATTGGGTGTCAGCAGATTGTTTTTTTACCATATCCGCAATTCTTTCAACATTCATAGTATCTAAGCTGGCATCAACTTCATCTAGAGCATAGAATGGAGCTGGAAGATACTTTTGAATTGAAAATACTAAAGCTAAAGCTGTTAGAGCTTTTTCCCCACCTGATAGTGCCCCTAACTTGTTGTTTGAAGTTTTATCCCTTGGTTTTGCCTCAATTGTCATACCTGCAGATAGAGGGTCTTTTTCGTTTTCCAAAATCAAACGACCTTCACCTTCTGACAATTGGTGATAAATATCTTTAAAGTTTTCATTTATGGCTGTAAATGTTGTCATAAACGCTTCTTTTTTCTGTTGCTCAAAACCATTCATCTTGTCCAAAATAGACTGACGTTCAGTAGATAATGTATTAATTTGTGTATCAAGTTCTTCTTTACGTGCAGCTTTTTCTTCATAAGAAACAATTGCACGCATATTTACATCCCCTAGTTCTTGCATTCTCTTATCAAGACGTTGAATTTTCGTATTCAACTCGTCAATTGAAATTTGAACAGGTTCAAGCTTTTCGACATCAACACCAGAGTTTGTCAAAAGTTCAGATGCTTCTTTCAACTGAGGTTCAAGTTCACGACGTCTAGCTTTGAAGGATTCAATCTGTTCATTTATCCTATCAATTTCAGATGCTTTGACTGCGCTATTGGTTTGTAACTCAACCAGACTGTTATGGATTTCGTCTTTTTGTTTCACAAGTTCACCAATTTTTTCATCAATTACCGCAATTTTATCAGATAGGATATTTAATTGTTCCTCTAATTGTATGATTTCAGTCTTGCAGGTTTCTTGGTCTTTTTCAAGTGATTCATTATTTTTCAATGTATTTTTAATATCATCTTGTTTTGATGTAATCAACTGTTCATTAAATTTAATAGTATTTTCAAAACTTTGAATTTCACTATTCACATTCATCAAATTCGTATTCAAGTGACGAATTTCATCTTCAATGCCTTGAGTTTTTTCTTTTAAATCTTTCAAATCTTTGTCATTTAACAAACTATCAAGCTCAGCTAACTTGTCTTGAGATTTTTGAATTTCGTCAGCTAATTCAACACGTTTTAGTTCAATTTTATCAAGTTCAGCATTCAACTTGTCAATCTTTGGTTCATTTTCAGAAATGAAAGTTCTCTTTGTTTCTAATAAATTCTGACTATTTTCAAATTGAGAAGTCATATTTGATAACTCAATCTTCGCCTTTGAATACTCTGTTGAAGAATTTGAATAAGAAACACGAATTTTATCCAACTTGTCCTCTAATTCTTTACGCTTGATACAAGCTTGGTCATATTTCTTCTGTAAATCATCTAATTTAGCTTTTGCTCTTTCGAGTTCTTTGTCATCATTTTGTCCAAAACCAAACATTGATTTTTTTACATAACCACCTGTAATAGCAGAAGATTTTTCATACAACTTACCATCCAATGTAACCATTCGATATTTACCCATCAATGGTTCAGCAGATTCCGCATCTTCAACAATCAAAGTATCACCAACAGCATAGAAAAATGCATCCAAATAAATATCATCAAAATCAACAAGATTTATAGCAAAATCAATTACACCTCTATTCTTTGGCAATTGAAGTTTTGTAGGGGCTTTTTTAATTTTATTCAACGGAATGAATGTTGCCCTACCAGATTTTGAAGAATTTAAAAGTTCCATTGCAATATAAGCAGCATGCGGATCATCAACAACAATGTGAGCTAACCTACCACCAAACGCAACATCTAATGCTAGAGAATACTCTTCATCAACAGTACCTAACTGCATCAATGGAGCGTGAACACCTTCTAGATTTGCATTCATAACGGTTGTGATTGGAAGAGATGATCCAGAAGCAGACATAACTCTTCTTTGAGCTTCCATTTCTGAAAATCTTCGAAGGGCAGCTCTTAAATCATGGTCAAAATCCTCAATTGATGTTTTGGCATCATCAAGTTCTTTCATTGTAGATGTTTGGATTTCTTTCAATTCATCCATCTCTTTTTTCAAATCAGAAACTTGCATTTCTTTTAAAGATTTTGTATCTCCAAAATTCTCCTTTGCTTTTTCTGCATTTTCAACGAATAATTTCGCATCTTCAATTTCTTTTTTCAGTGTTTTTAATTCATTTTCTTTAGGCAAAGATATTTTTAATAGTTCGTTATCTTTGTCCTTTAAAGAATCCAAAGAACGAGAAACATCGTTACGTTCTTGAATATACTTATCTGCTGTAGAACTCAAACCAGAAATATCCTCGAGTTTTTTAGCAAGTTCTTCTTTTTTCTCTTTCAATTGCGTTTCAATAATTCCAATTTTGTCATGTGAAAGTTTAATATTAAGCCTTTCATCCTCAATTTTCTTTTTATAAGATTCGATACCATTTTTCGCATTTTCAATAGATTGCAATCCTTTTTGAATTTGAGTTTGAGAATAATCAATTGCATTCTTCTTTGTTTGAATACGGGCAGACAAATTGCTCTGCGAATCTTTTAGTTTGTTCCGTTCGTCCTCTCCCTGCTCTTTTAATTTTGCATCAAGTTCTTTATATTTTTCTGTAATAAGTTTTATTTTTTCATCTAAATCTTTTTTATTAACTTGTTCTTCTTTAAGTTTTTTGTTTGATTGAAGAATATTATCGTGAGCAAGTTCCAAATTCCTTTTCAAATCAAAAAATTTAACTGTACTAATTTGTGATTCTAACCCAGATTTTTCTTCTTGTAACTTTTTATACTTTAAGGCAACTTCACGTTCGGCTTTTAATTGTTCCAACGTTTTCTCTACTTCTGTCAAAATCAAAGAAGCAGCCTCAACACGTTGTTCAACAGTTTTCAATTCGTTAGTTGCTTGATCTATACGTCTGTCAAAATCTGCAACCCCAGCAATTTCATCAATAATTCCACGACGAACTTTTGAAGAACACATTACAATACTTGTAACATCGCCTTGCATCATTACGTTGTAACTGTTTGGAGTAATATTATATTTTTCTAAAATACTACGGATATTTGTTAAAGTATCAACTTTATCATTCAGATAATAAGTACTAGCGTAACCTTGATTAGTCTTTCTTATGCGACGCATAACAGACAATTCACCAGAACCATCAACATCCCCAAAGATAACCTTTACAGAGGCTTCATTTTTATTGTTGAAAGTTGTAATAAAATCAGACAAATTTTCAATACGCAAAGCACTACCAGTTCTAAGCCCCAAAGCGAACATAACACTATCAATAATGTTACTTTTTCCAGAGCCGTTTGGACCTGAAACAGTAGTAAAACCTCTCAAGAGGGGTATGTCTGTTTTATTTGCAAATGATTTAAAATTATCTATTTCTAACTGCTTTATGTACATATTTCTACCCGAGTATAGCGTATATTCTATTATTGCAGTTCAAGTAGAAGCATGTCAAAAATATTGAGCATTATTTACAATTGAGAAGTTATATCCTCAACATTAATACCGCTAAAAAAATCTTCCATTGGGATATTCAAAACAGATGACATTTTAAAAAGAGCAATTGCAGTAGGAGAAGTCAAGCCTTGTTCTAATTTGCTAACATAACTCACACTCATATCAATCAACTCTGCAAATTGTTCTTGGGTTATATCTTTTCTAATTCGTTCAATTTTTATATTGCGACCTAATTTATATTTAATATCGTCTTTCATAACAATAGATTATATAATCTTGACAATACCCTTATAAGAGAATATATTATTTTTATTATCAATATATTGATACTTAGTAATACAATATTGACAGGAGGATCAATGAAAAAAGCTTTCACACTTGCAGAGGTGCTAATAACACTCGGAATAATTGGAGTCGTTGCTGCAATAACAATCCCGCACTTAAAAGCATACTTTTTTGAAAAACAAATAGTTAGTAATTTTAAGCAAAGTTATTCCATTATCAATAACGCAATCAAACTAATGGAAGAGGAAGAAGAGTGCCAAGGAAGTGGTTGTTATGATATATACAAAGCTCCTGATATTGAAACTATAGCAACAAATATTGATAAGCATTTCAAATATGTGGATAAAAAATGTTTTCCTTCGGGTTGGAGAAATGAAATCTTAAGTTGGCTACCAGAAAAAACATATTCCTTAGATGGAACAAATGCCTCATATTCAACCTACTCTATAGGAGCACGATTAGGTGCAGACAAATCTGGAACTTGCTACTATAAACTCTATAATGGAGCAGTTGTTGCAATGACAAGAATGAACGCATTCAGTGATAGCGGAACATTAAACATAACAATAGATGCAAATGGGAAAACAGGTCCTAACAGAGTTGGCAAGGATATGTTTCCCGTTGCGAGTTTCGATAATTTTTCTTTAATGCCATATTATAAAATACATTCTTGGTCAGCACCCACATTTTATAATGGGTTGTGCAGCTATTCTGGAACAAATTGCAAAGCAGATGCTAAAAGTCCAGCAGCTTATGTTTTGAATTACGGGAAATTGCCCGATTTAGAAAAAGCAGGATTTCCTAAAAAGCCATAAATTATTACTAATTTTCAGTTTGATACTCTTTTGCAAAGGCAGGGTTTACTGCAAGCCATTTGAAAGTTTGAGCTTCAACTTCTGGAATATCAATTACAAATGTTCCACCATAACGACCTCTTGAAAATACCAAATAACCCTCTTTTGCTAGATTATGAAAAGCTTTTCTGATTGTATTTGGGCTTAGGTCTAAACTCTTTGATAATTCCATAATAGAAGGTAATTTATCTCCAATTTCGTAATCTTGGGCAATCATCTTTTTCAAATGATTTTGAGTTTTTTCGTAGTGGTAGAATGCTGTTTCTTGAGCAGAAGCAAAAATTGAAGTTTCTGGCTTGAAGGAAGAAACTGTAGAATTTGGAAGTTTAATTACAGAAGTGCCATATCGACCTCTACGAGGGAGTAAAACTCCTCTATCAATCAAAACTTTCAATGCATCATGAACTGTTTTAACACTAGCTTTCAAAGCATTTGCCAAAACCGAATGAGAAGGCATTTTATCTCCGACTTTTAAATTTTCATTGATATAACTTTCTAAATCCTTGACAACCATATCAACTAAAGTTTCTGTTTCTGATGGTTTAACAACTGGTTTAAGTTCAAAATCAACGGTAACAACTCTCCAGCCTTGGTCTTTTGGATTTTGGCACATGTGTTCTAATATGCCTTGAGAAGCCAAATAATCCAAAGCCATTCTTGTCGTATTAGCTGAAAAGTTTATAATTGTAGCAATTGTTCTTGATGATGGAATTTTAGAGCCTTTTTTAAACCCATCTGACAAAATATATCTTTTAATAGCTTCTGCGGCTAATTCCCTTTTTGATGTCAATTTTCGGACATTTGAAGCAGGCTTTCTATAATCTCTAACAAGCGTACCAACACATTGTTTTGATTCAACATAGCCTAAATCTTCAATTTGGCGGAATGAATTTTGCATTGTGCCGACACTCACACCTAAAAGATATGCAAAATCAGCCTTTGAAGGAATGACATCATTAACTAAAAGTTTTCCCGATTTCAAACCTTGTTCAATCCAAGAGCACATCCATTTTGCAATGACAACGGCCTTAGGTTCAAAAATATTTTTCAAATCTGGAAGTTCCACATTTACATCATTTATACTGATTTGTCTTAGTTTAGACTTTTGCGGATAAATATATTTTTCGTTTTTAGAATTCATTCCTTCTACCTACTTTCATTTTTAATAATATACTATGTGTAAAAAAACAGCAAGATATTTTTTGCTAAATTTTGTACTTTTATTACGAAGATTAAATTTAATTTGACTAACACTTAAATATGATAAATACTTAAAATATGAATAAACAAAAGGTTATAGCTCTGGTAGATTGTGATTCGTTTTTTGTGTCTTGTGAGCAAAAAAGAAATCCTGCACTCAAAAGACAACCCGTTTGTGTTCTTTCAAATAGCGAAGGATGTGTAATTTCCCGCTCCAAAGAAGCAAAAAAAATGGGGGTCAAAATGGGTGAACCATTTTTTATGGCTAAAAAAGACCATCCGAAAGCATTTTATATAGTTGCTGACCACGATTATTACGCTAAAGTTTCTCATGAGGTTATGGGAATCTTAAAAGACTTTAGCCCCTATGTTCAAATTTATTCTATAGATGAAGCATTTGTTGACCTAACAGGACTAACCAAACTTTATAGAAAAAATTATTATAACCTTGCAAAACATTTAAAACAAAGAGTATTGGAAGAAGCAGATATTCCCGTATCAATTGGAGTGAGTTCAACTAAAACTCTAGCAAAACTCGGTTCTGATAAGGCAAAATACAAATCAGACGGAGTTTATTTAATCGGAAAAAGAAAAATCATCAAAGAACTCAAAAACACAAAAATTGAAGAAATCTGGGGAATTGGAAGAAATTTAACTCTGCGCCTAAAACAAAACGGAATTATAACGGCAGAAGAACTTGTTCAAAAACAAGACAAATGGCTTGATTCTAATATTGGGATTCATGGGCTTGAAATGAAACACGAACTCACAGGTCGAATGGTTTCCCCTGTCGTCAATGATGAAAGGATGCCAAAATCAATCCAAAATACAAGAGCTTTTGGAATTTTCACATCTGATTTCAATTTTATAAAAAATGAACTCAATAAGCATATCCACACCTCATGCAGAAAACTCCGCAAATACGATACAAAATGTTTGCAAGTAGGAGTAATGTTGAGAACTAAAGATTTCAGAGTTTTTTCAACTAGTCAAGATTTACTATCTCCAACCGATTTTGAATTAGAAATTTCAAATATTGCAGTCGAACTTCTAAAAGAAATTTACAACCCAAATATTTTGTATAGAAGCACTGGAGTATATTTGAGCAAAATAGGCGAGCAAGGAACAGAACAACTTAGCCTATATTCAGATACGACAATTGAAACAAAAAAGAAAAACCTTGCAAAATGTTTTGATAGTCTTGAATCCAAATTTGGCAAAAATATTATTCAAACTGGATTTCACTATAAAAAAGAAAAAATTCAAAAGAAAAAAGATAATTCTAAAGACAACAAGTAGCAAATTTTATTTTTAGGGGTTTTAAAAACAATACAAGGGGTAATAATGTCTTATTTAACAAATCTAAATAACACGAAAATAAACATTTATAAAAACAATGCTTATAGCGCTCAGCTTGTGCTGGATAGCTATTATAGACCAGATAAAGAAGGGATACAGACATACAAAAGACACCTCGAAAATTGTCGAGAAAATCCTGCAATCGGTATGCTCATTTCAAGAAACATCCTTGATGAGGAAAACATAAATTTTCCTAGAACATATCAGAGAAATAAACATCTTGTCCATAAAAATCCAGAAATACAAAACTTGGTTAAACAACTTGATAAAGAAGTTGAAGAAAAATATTATCCAAGAAGTTTTAAAGCAAGAGAATTTTTAATCAATAAACGACGTGTAGTTTTAAATGACATCATGCCTGTAAAACACAATCTTAAAAGAGAACTATTTAGAATTTATAATGCGATCTATCAAGGCGTTAAGAGGATAAAATGAGAATAACAAAAATTACCACAAATAATTTCACCTCTTCAAAACCTCAAGAAGAACAGAAATCTACAGACTTTTTGAAAATGTTTCACGACAAGGCAAAAAACTCTGCTGATATGACAGATTCAATCCTTGTTCCTCGAACAATTTTCAAAGGTTATCTTGGTATTATGACAGGTACAACCCTTTTGACATTGAGCTCTTTTACGGGCAAACATCCTAAAATCAGCAAACCGTTAGGAATAGTTGGAGCTCTAACATCTTTATATGGGACTTGGGCATTCGTTAGACCATACATAATAAAAGATGCAAATGGAGTTCAAACATCAAACGATGCTAAAAAAGCTTAGACTATCTTTTTCCTTCAAGAACTTCTTTATATAATCTTGGACTATCTATATAACAATTAATATCAGCGTAATTATATTTTGGAACTGTTCGCCCATTTTCATCCACTTTTGTCATACTTAACAATTTTGCCATACGTTTTGGATATTTTTTCATATTCGAAACTAATCGCATAATTTCATAGTCATAAAATCTTGGAGTTGGATTGCCATTTCTGTCTATAACCATTTCATTAGCAAGAGAATAAAATTCATTTGGATATTCTTGGACAGATTTGATAATATTTTCATCATCAACATGGAAACGCTGAACAACACGGTCAGTACCAACTTCTTTAATAGTAAATTGTTTCAAAAAGTCAATTGCATCTTGTTCAGAAACTTTAGAAGAAGCTAAGAAAGATGGCAATATCTTGCTAGAAGAACCCGTGTTAATCGGTTTTGCAGCCTCTCCTGCAACCCATTCTTTTTTCGCAGGGTTGATAATAATAGGCAAACCTTTTTCTTCTGCTAATTTCAACAACTCAGCAGAACAATCCTCAATCCTTGATTTCGCTGAATAAATACCAGTTGGAACAGGATCAATTGTTGTTAACTCATTATTATCTTTAAAACTGCCATCAACTTCACTACTCTTGGTATTTACAAATAAAGACTGTTGAGCATCATTTATTGCAGCCTTCAAATCTTCAGCTTTAATAAGCTTATCACCAATTCTTATATCCGTAGTTAGCTGGCTAAAATGTTTCTTTGTTTTCAAATACTTATCAAATAGGACAGAATATTCATCACGAGTAAGTGTTACGCCAGCATTTTCTTTCAAATGTTTAAGAATTGAATAACTAACACCTGCTCTATCGCTATAAAAGTCATCGAAAAGTTTTGAAGAATGCTGACTTAAATTTTTCTTAAACCCAGAAACAGAATTTTCTGGAGCTGCAATAACTAAATTAGAATTATCAACATCAAAAATTAAGCCATCCATTCTTGAACGCCCAGCATGACCGAATTTCAAGTACATAAATGAGAATATTGGGTGTTGTTGAGTTAATCTTCTCGCATCAGAAGTAATTACATCATAAGACTCTTTTGGAGAATCAGAAAAATGAACTCCAAATGTAGCATTTTCTTTTGTTGTTCCTGGAGCAAAACCATATTTTTCTAATGGCATACCATCTGGAAGTTCACCCAAATTCAAAACTTTAACATTATATTCAACACCATTTTTCACAACTTTTTTAGTTGGGAATTTCTTACCGCCATGTAGAATTTTTGAATCAAATACAACAGGGGCAGTACTGTTCATCCTTTTCATCTCAACATCAACTTCTGCCATTTTCTTATCAACTTTGGCATTATATTCCGCCTTTGATTTCGTTCCTGTAATATTGTAATGGAAAGATGGGCTAACATTAGCTAAATCTGCCTTAGCCAAAATTTTGTAAACATCTAAATCTCCAGAGCGACGACATTTAGCCGCTACATCTTGAGCAGATATTTTATCCGTATTGAACGCACTGAACCAGTGGTGATTATCGACAGTATCGATAATTTGATGCTTCATTTCTGTAGGCAAATTAAATTTGTCTAAAATTGATGACATATAAATTGCACTGGTCCTAAAGTGGTTAGGGTCAACAACGCCTGTTGCCTTGCCTATATCATGTAGAATCGCTGCAAATTTCAAAACAGTCTTACTCTTATCAGAGAGTTTGCTATACGCTGGGTCATTCATCGCATCTTGTAGAACTTTCAACATGTGAATATCAACAGAATACGCATGAGTTCCGTGTTGTTGCTTTCCGACAATAGAAGTAAATTCTGGCAAACCTTTGATTAAACCATCAAGAATTTCTTTAACCTCTTTATCTGGAATATCAACTTCATTTTTAGTTGTAAATTTGTCGATTTCTGTTTGAACTTTCTTCACTGCATTTTGAAATTCTGGAGAATATCCAGACAAATCTTCAAATGGTCTGTTATTCAATAGCCCATCAAAGTTGTTATTTTCAATTCCATAATGAGAAAGAATTTCAACTCTATCAGATTGAGGCAAATCCATAAGAATATCATCTATATTGTCAATAAAATCTTCTCTTGAATATTTTAAAGGCAAACCATTTTTACCATATTGAGTAAAATCAAATTCTTTAAATACTTTATTTGCTTTTTGGTTATTATTTGATAAAGCCTTTGACAAAAATTCTCGTTGTTGAGCTTTTGAAACTTCAATATTAGGTTTCACACCAGAAAGAGTCTTAGAAATTGATTCAACACTAAATCCATGTTTTTTAAGTAATGTTTTATCTGCATCACTCAATTTTTCAATTGTTGCCAACAAGGTATTCTTTTCATCCGCATCTAGACGACCATAACCTTTCTTGTCAGTCAATTTTAAAATATTTATATAATCATCAAGATTACTATCATTAAGCTTTCCATGTTTTGAATGCAATAATTCAATCGCAAAATCAACATTTTTATCTGTTATATGAGTAAAATGACTTGCATATAATTCTTTTAACTGATAATCAACAGAAAAGCCCATGAGAGAAAGGAAAAAATCTTTTTCTGAAGAATAAAGCTCATTGACATATTTCATGCGAGCTTTGTCTTTCTTTGCAGAGTCTAATATTTTCCAAATATCACTGTTGTTATTTGCATCTAAGACACCATCATTAATCATCTTATTTAAAAATGGAATAGTATTTTTATTTGTTACAGACAAAATAGTACTTGTAACAAAATCTGTACTTTGCCCAAGCTTTTTATAATATTTTGTTTCTACGAGTTTATTTATAAATTCAACATTTTCTTTATTTATCTTTTGCAAAGTTTCTGCACCAAATTTTAGTTTATTAAATTCTGGATTTTTAACTAAATCAAGAACGATATTCAAATC
>CAVAPR010000001.1:0-31684 GCA_963590665.1 Candidatus Methanomethylophilaceae archaeon | reverse complement strand
ATTCAAATCTGGCTTATCAGAATTTATCAAACTTTGAATAGCCCATTCTTGATAACCTTGTTTTTGCATCTCCTCAACTAACTCTTTTGTAACTTCTTCACGAGTTTTAGCAGGAGCAACTTCTTTTTTTACTTCTTCTTTTACATTTACTTTTGTTTCTGGAGAAATTTTATTAGATTGAATTTCAGTAGCAACAGGTTTTTCATTTGCTGGAGTGCTTACCTTTTTATTAGAAATCTCTTGTGGTTTAATTTCTGGAGCTTTTTCATTTTGAGCTTCAGATAAAGTCTTTTTATTTCCTCTTGCAGCAGAAGTCGCTTTGAAATCATCTACCAAGTAGGTTTTCAAACTTCCTTTTGCTTTCAATAAACCAGTCAATAAAGGAATAAGTTGACTTAAACCCTCACCTTTGAGGTCTAAGTCCCCAGTAATCACTGCCGTTGAAACAGCACCCAATGTAGCATCTGCACCAATTTCTAGGGCTTTTGCCGCTAACATTGGACAATTTTTCAAAATCAATTGACCATACATAGAAGAAGATACTTTACCCACTCCCATACCAGTTGCAGTAAGGGCAATACTTGTACTCAATTCTTTTATAATTTCAGATTTGTCCTCTTGTGTCATTCCACCTTGTTTAGTTGAAGCTTCTGTTGCCGAAATAGCAGAACTTCCAAGAGTTGCTGTTGCTAAACCACCCCAAATCATGCCAGTAGCAACATTACCACCAGGAACAAACTGCCCAGCAATCATAAAAACCATACCAGCAGCATTTACGGCAGTTTTAACACCTTGCACACCTTCTTGTTGACTTTGAATAAAGGCATTAGCTATATCAGTACTATTTTTATCTCCATAAGCCTTTTGGTAAGCTTCTGTTGTTTCTTTTTGGTGTTGTTCAAAAGTTTTATCACCACATGCCGCTTTAAAATTATTTTCCAAATATTTAACTAAAGCTTTTCCAGCTTGAGTAGCATTAGACATTCTACCAGTTGAAGAAACTGTAGAATCTACACCAATACGTTTCAAGGCTGCATTTATATTTTCATCACTTCCAAATAACTTTTTGTAAGTTAAATACACTCCAGTTTCAAGTTCATCAACTCTTGTTGAATCCATCATATATTCTGTTGAACGCCCTTGAGAAAGCCCATAATTTGGGTCGTTCGGAGATTTCACTCTTGCAGATTCGCTATAAGATATAGCTTTTGCAATTTGAGATTTAACCTCTTCTAACGTATTATTCATTTCAACTAGAGTTTGAGTTTCAGCCTTTTTACGGTCATAATTTTCAACCGCATCTTCATTATAAGCAACACCTCGCTCTTCTTTAAATACGTCTTCAAACGTCATAGGAGGGTAAATAGTTTCTGTAACATTTTTAGTAACAGTTTTGTATGTCGCAGACGCCTTTACAGCGCTATCTGTACCTTTATCACGCTTAAAACCCGTTTGAACTCTTGTTTGAATTTGTCTTGTTACAGTTTTACCTTGAACAGAATTAGCACGACGTTCAAACTCTTGGGCTTGAGTATTATATTGTTCATCTCCAGTTGTTTTATATAATTCTTTTGATAAATTAGCTTTTTCAGCCCAATAATCTTTTTCTGTCAATTCAAAATTCTTTGCTCTATATAAGAAACTTGCGCCCAACTTTTCTTCGCAGAGTTTTGCATAAACCTTAGATGCTGATTCATCTGAACCTAATTTCTCTTTCAAAAAGTTGTAAAAGTCACTCACTGAACCTTGACCATCTTTTTGAGCTTTAAACATTTTTATTGCATCTAGAACATCTTGAGATAATTCAGTTGTTGCAATATCTTTTACTTCTTCAGATGAATAGAGATTTCCATTCATCTTGCCACTATTTACCAGTTTTTGAGCTTGTTTTACAGGGTCAAAATCTTTTTCACCAGAAACATCTGACACAAAGCCAAACAAATCTCCAACCTTAACCCCGCTATCAGAAAGGCTTTTTCCGTTAGCATCTTTAAGTTCCTTTAAAAACTCTTCAGCTTCACTTGTTTCAAATACAGAAGATTTTCCTTTTGAAGCAAAAGATTTCATTTTTTCAAAAAATGATTCAACTTCTTTTTCGTCTAACTTTCCATCATTATTAGCATCAAAAAGACTAAATATCTTTTGATATTTATCATTTTGAGATAATTTGGATTTTAACATCTCTCCATTTATCTGCGATTTATTAACTTTTCTGCCATTATCTAAGCTAAATTCTTCGCCTGCCAACTTTTATTGAACCTTTCATCTTTTACCTTTTACTATTAAATTGTCGGCTTAAGTTGGGAGTTTCTTTAATTTTCTGTTATTTATTTTAAGTTATGTAAAGGCTAATAAAAAAATTTTTATATATTTTTTATCTAAATTAGCAAAAAAATTTTTCTTTTGGTTTAAAATATATGATGGCTCCAAAATTTAACATGCCAATAAAAATGAAACAGGAAAATAATGTCAATAGGTAGTACGTTTAAAAAAGTTTGTGAATCAGTTGGGCGAGATAATAATCCAGCGTATGCGGTAGTTGCAATTGCAACCGCAAAAGGTCTTTGTCGCCCGATGTTTACAATGATGGACAAAAAAGAATCTCCAGAAACTAAAAAATATACAGCATTGAGAGAAGGTCTTACAGAAGTTATTGCTATTCCTACATATCTTGCTTGTGGTTATTTAGCAGGAAAAGGAGCAGACCTTGTAAAAGATGCAGAAAAAGCTAAAAAAGCAAAACACAATTTGAGATTTTTAGGAGTTTGTACCGCAGCATTAGTTGTAATCCCAGGGTTATGTTCACTTCTTGTAAAACCATTTGCAGATAGAATTTTCCACGGAAACCCAAAAAATAACAATGATTCTCAACCAGCAAAATTAGACGTAACCTCTAAAACTGAACAAATTGACATTACAAATAAACCAGAAGTAGCTAAAACAGGCAATATCGCACACACAGGAGCTTATCCTATAATGCAACCAATTGCAAGTTTTAGAAATCAAGGAATGAGGGTAGGCTAATATGATAAGTGCAATTCAATCTTTTATAACAAGCCCTTCTTTATACAATATGACACAAAGCACAGTTACTCAGATTACTACTGAAACTTGCTTGAAAGCAGTAGGAAGACCAGCCTTTATCCTTGCAGATAAAGATATTGACCCTCAAACAAAAAAATTCTCATCTACAAAAGAATTTTTATATCAAATGACTTGTTTGGGAATTTATCTTGCAGCAGTTATGCCTATTCTTAGAAAAGGAACATTCGCTCTTGCAAGAAAAATGTACAAAGATGAACCAGTATTCAAAGCTTTCAAAAACTCTGGCGACTTTATGAAATACTATAAAATGAAAGATACAGAAAAAGCCGCTAAGTTGGAAGAAATTAACAAAAATCTTAAAGATGGAAACAAATTCACAAAAGAAAATATTAACGAAGATTTTGCAAAGGGTTTAACGGAATTAACATCAATTATTGGGTCTGTAACAGGTTTAGCAGTAATTGCACCAATTATTTCACACCCACTTATTCACCCAATCTTAAAAACAATGGGACTTGAAGAAAACAAAAAAGACGAAAAGAAACCAGAACAAGCTCAACAACCAGCTCCAACTCCAGAAGCTGGAGCTAAAATCAAAACTGTAGCTTAATAAAAATCTATTCGCAAACGTGTTCAAGAGCCATTTCTAACAGAGTTTTAACGTGTTCATCACTCAAGGTATAATAAACATTTTTCCCTTTCTTTTGAGAGCGTACAAGTTTTGCAGTTTTTAAAACCTTCAATTGGTGAGAAACAGCAGATTTTGTCATATTCAAAAGAACTGCCAAATCTCCAACACACATATCACTTTGGTCTAGTGCCCAAAGGAGTTGTATCCTTGTTCCATCACCCATAACCTTAAAAAAATCAGACAAATCATACAGCAAACTCATTTCTGGCATGTTTGGCTTAACACTTTCAACAATTTCAGCATTTATAGCTTCACAATCTGATTTTTTCAATTCAGTAGTCATATTTGCTCCTAATTCTATATTATTATAATAACATTAAATGAACAGTTGTTCAACTATGTAAATTTTAATTAAGAATATCACTTTATACAATTGACAATTGAATACATGTTCAATTATACTATAGATAGTTGAACAATTATTCAATTGAAAGGACGTATTTATGTGCGAACACCATCACCACGAACACGAAGAAGAGCAAAACGATACACTTACACTCGCAAGAATAATACTTGCCATAGTATTATTCACAACAGCAATGATTTTCGTTCACACAACAGGAATAAAAATTACAATTCTTGGAATAGCTTACGTTGTTGCAGGATATGATGTTTTATTAAAAGCACTTAAAAATATCATAAAAGGTAAAGTTTTTGATGAAAACTTTTTAATGGGAGTTGCAACTCTTGGTGCTATCGGAATAAAAGAATACCCAGAAGCCGTAATGGTAATGGTTTTGTACCAAATTGGAGAATATTTGCAGGATAAAGCAGTCGAAAAATCTCAAAAATCAATTACAGAACTAATGGACATACGCCCAGATTATGCAAATATTGAACAGAATGGAGAACTCGTTAAAGTTTCACCTCAAAATATAAAACTTGGAGAAATTATCACAGTTAAAACAGGAGAAAAAATTCCTCTTGATGGAACAATTATTGATGGCTCTGCAACCCTTGATACTTCAGCACTAACTGGCGAATCAAGACCCAGAGAAGTTAAAATTGGAGATGATGCAATTAGTGGCTGCATAAATACAAATGGGCTATTAAAAATCAAAGTCACTAAAGAATATGGAGAATCAACTGTTTCCAAAATCTTAGAACTTGTAGAACACGCAAGCTCTAAGAAAACAAAAACCGAAAACTTTATAACTAAATTTGCTAAAATATACACCCCCGTTGTTGTTTTAGCAGCATTATTCTTAGCAATAATTCCACCGCTAATTTTTAACGGAAGCTTTAGTACTTGGATAAATAGAGCTTTGACATTCCTTGTAATTTCTTGTCCTTGCGCATTGGTTATCTCAGTACCATTAGGATTTTTCGCAGGTATCGGAGGAGCTTCAAAATGCGGAATTTTAGTCAAAGGAAGTTCATATCTTGAATTATTATCAAAGCCAGAAACCGTTGTATTTGATAAAACAGGAACTCTAACTAAAGGAACATTCAACGTAGTCAAAATTGAACCTCAAGGAGGAGTGACAAAAGACGAATTACTTGAAATAACAGCTTACGCAGAAAATTACTCAAACCACCCAATAGCACTATATATCAAGAAAGCTTACGGTCAAAATATTGATAAAGCTAAAATTTCTGAAGTTTCAGAAATTGCTGGGAATGGAGTTCGAGCAGAAATAAATGGCTGCACAATCCTTGTTGGGAATGAAAATCTTCTCAAAAACCACAATATTGAATATACAAAATCAAATGAAACAGGAACAATTGTTTACACCGCAAAAAATAACAAATTCATTGGCTATATAGTAATTTCAGATGAAGTAAAAGACGATGCGCAAAATGCAATTAAACAACTAAAAACACTTCACTTAAAAACAGTTATGCTTACAGGGGATTCTGAAAAAGCAGGAATTGAAGTTGCAAAAGAATTACAAATTGACAAAGCCTACACTCAACTTTTTCCAATTGATAAAGTTGATAAGATTGAAGAAATAATCGACAGAAAAACTAAAAACAAGAACGTAATATTTGTTGGGGATGGAATCAATGATGCACCTGTTCTAACAAGAGCCGATATTGGAATTGCAATGGGCGGACTCGGTTCAGATGCCGCAATTGAAGCAGCGGATGTAGTCATTATGGATGACAAGCCGACAAAAGTTGCTACAGCAATCAAAATCGCAAAACAAACATTGATTATTGTCAAAGAAAATATTGCTTTCGCACTAGGCATCAAAGCCTTATTCTTAATCTTGGGGGCTTTTGGATTTGTGACAATGTGGGGTGCAGTATTTGCAGATGTTGGAGTAACATTGATTGCCGTACTTAATTCCCTAAGAGCGCTAAAAGTTAAATAAAAATTGTTTTCATCCAGTTCTTTATTGTATAATCTTAGAAGGACTGGGAGAAAACATGAGAAAATCAATATGCCTATTACCCCTTGCGTTTGGAACTTTCGGGCTTGGATTAACTGAATATGGAATGATGGGAATTTTGCCAGACGTTGCAAAAACAATGAAAGTGTCAATTCCTCTTGCAGGGAACTTCATATCGCTGTACGCTCTTGGAGTCGTTGCGGGCTCAATTCTTTTAGTTTTATTTTCAAGAAAGAAACCACTTAAAAATATTTTATTAGTTCTTGCGACAATTTTTACAATCGCAAACCTACTTTCATCTATCGCAAATAACTACTATGTGTTGTGCACTCTTAGATTTATAGCTGGTTTGCCACACGGGGCATTTTTCGGGGTTGGAGCAATTGTAGCAAGCAAACTTGCCGCAAAGGATAAAGGTAGCCAAGCAGTTGCAACAATGTGTTCAGGTATGACATTTGCAAACCTTGCAGGAATACCTTTTGGAACATATTTAAGCCACGATTACTCTTGGAGAATATTTTTCTTAATCATTGGGTTATTTGGCTTTATTGTATTTGCATCTATCAAAAAACTTGTTCCACAAGTAGCACCTCTCCCAGATACTGGATTTAAAGGGCAATTCAAATTTTTAAAATCACTTGCACCTTGGCTTTTGATTTTGGCAGTAATTCTTGGGAATGGTGGGATTTTCTGCTGGTATAGTTATATAAATCCTCTACTTGTTAATCTTTCAGGAATTAAACCAGCACTCGTTTCAAGCCTTATGATTTTTGCTGGAGCTGGCATGGTTATCGGAAATTTTATGGGCGGAAAACTTGCAGATAAGTTCACTCCGTCAGTTGTGGCTGGTTATACTCAACTACTTGCATCTATCGCACTTGTAGGAATCTTTTTCTTTGGGAAAAATCCAATCGTTTCAGTTTGCTTAATGACAATTTGTACAGGTTGTTTATTTGCAGTATCTGCACCTCAACAAGTTTTACTTATCAAAAACTCTAAAGGCGGAGAAATCCTTGGAGCATCTTGCTCTCAAATGTCATTCAATTTAGGAAATGCAATAGGAGCATTTGTAGGCGGAATACCAATTGCACACGGATTAGGTTACCAATACGTCGCATTCCCAGGGGCTATCTTAGCCTTTGTAGGATTTCTAACATTGATGTATTTTTACAAAAGATATGAATGTAAATAATAAAAAACAAAAAGGAGATAATAATGACAACTCAATACGAATTTAGAAAACTAAACAATACATACGTTGTAAGGCTAAATAAAGGGGCAGAAATTATAACTGCGCTTAAAGATTTTTGCTCATCAAATGATATAAAAGTTGGAACTGTACAAGGAATTGGCGCTATCAATTCTGTAACATTTGGTTTTTTCAACCCAGAAACTAAACAATATAACGAAAAGGTTTTTGAAGGTCCACGAGAAATTACAAGCTTGTTAGGAAATATTTCAACCAAAAACGGAGAAACATACCTTCACCTCCACATGAATACATCTGGGGAGGATTACAATACAATTGGAGGTCATTTAATTAAAGCAACAATAAGCCTAACTGGTGAAATCTTTATTACACCAATCAATGGGACTGTTGAAAGAGAATTTTGCGAAAAAACTGGACTAAATTTGTTATCATTCCAATAAATTAAGAATTCTTTTTAGGGTGCAATTTTGAAAATTCTGTTTTAACTCCAGTAATTAGCCCTGCGCCAGCTCCAATCATACCATTCATTGCAACTGAGTTTTTGAATGGAGATTTAAAGAAAGTTATTCTACGAGTAAGAAAATCCAAAACGACACCAAAACCAAACCACGCACCAGCAGTACTCAAAGCTTCATGCATAGCAGATACTTGAGGAGTTTTGCTATAGTGTTGTGGGGTTTGAAGCTTCATTGGCTTTGGATTATTTCTTGTTTCAAAACTTTGCGTATTAGAATACACAGGGTAACTTATACTATCTACTTTCATCTTTCTTACAATATCATTTTCACTATAAAACAATGTCTTGGGGTTAGACAAACCAATTATAGCACTAAACGTCATTTGTTGCAAGAATAAATATCAAAATTTTAGAGTATAATTATTTTATGGGAATAACGTTTTTAGCAGTTATACTTAGAATAATTACCAATTCAATGTCAAATGTCTATCAAAAACAACTGACAGAAAAAGCAATTGACCCATTTTTTATAAATTTCATTATGTATTTGGGCTTAACTCTATGTTGTATCCCTATCATAATCAACGCCCCATTTTTAACTCTTTCACATCAAATATGGTTGAATGCAATTCTTGGAGGAATATGTGGAGCATTTGGAAATTCTTATCTTGTTAAAGCTTTAGAAAACGGAGAACTTTCCATCCTTGGACCAATCAATGCGTACAAATCCGTTGTTGCAATGATTTTTGGAATAATATTATTACACGAAATTCCATCTCTCGTTGGAATTTTAGGAATAATTTTGATTATCTGGGGAAGTTATTTTGTATTTGACACACAAGAGGAAGGATTTTCACTCAAACTGTTGAAGAGAAATGACATCCGCTATAGAATTTACGCTCTGATTTTTACAGCAATTGAAGCTGTCTTTGTTAAAAACGTAATTCTTGATAGCGATATAAAAATTTCATTTATGTTTTGGAGCTTTTTCGGAATGGTATTTACAGGATTGCTAATTTTGCCTAAGCTCAAAAAATCTATCTCGACTGCACAAATTCAAACTTCCCCCAAATTCATAATCTCAAGATTGCTACTTATAATTTTATGTATGGGCGGGATGCAAACTTGCACAAATATAGTATTTTCAAGAATGAATGTTAGCTATGGACTTGCGTTATTCCAATTGTCAACGATTTTAAGTGTCTTACTTGGCTGGCATTATTTTAAAGAAACACAAGTTCTAAAAAAACTCCTTGGCAGCTCAATAATGATTATTGGAGCAATAATTATCATCCTTTGCAAGTAAATCAGCCTGAATCTGTTTATTTATCTAAACAACAGTAAATACATTTAAAGAGGGACTTCGGCACTTAGTATGACATCGTTCCCTCTCCAAGGGAAGAGGGCTAGGGAGAGGGAGCGACTTCAATGCGTTCAGCTTGAGATACTTCGCTCCGCTCAGTAAGACGAATTCGTAAAATCATTGGCAAAGTCAGTCATTGCGAGCGTATGCGAAGCAATCCAGCTGGTTTTTATTATTATTCTCACTTTATTTAACATAAAATAATTCCTCCCTTTTTCTTTTTTATTTCAACGTTAAAAATAAAAACTTACTATTGACTTTAAATATTCAGCCCGTATAATAAAAGACGTAGCTAACATGAGGTTACAACATAACAATTAGCCGCAATAGCTCAGTTGGTAGAGCAAGGGACTGAAAATCCCTGTGTCCTTGGTTCAATTCCGAGTTGCGGCACCATTTTAAAAAGAAGAGCCCGATGGCTCTTTTTTAATATTGAAGCTCAATTATTGTAGGGATAGAAAATATGAATATTAGTCCAGTAAGTTATAATTATAATAACAATTTTCGCAGTGGAGTAAAACCAAAGTCTGCTAATCCGAGTTTCCAACATTTAAGAATTGTGAGTCCAGAATACTGGGACAAGGATATTTTGAACCTTATTAAAAATAATGCTGAAATAAAAAAATTAGAGCAATATCTATGGGAAAAAAGAAATTCTGTACTTGAGTTAACTCAGAAAAGTCATGGCTTTTTTAATTCAAAAACTCATTCGCCAGAACAGTTTTCGGTAGAATGTACTTATGACAGACACCGTAGAGTTGAAGGATTGTCAGCTTCAATTATTCCTGCAATGCCTAAAAAAGCTCTAATGCAAGAATTGAAGAAATTTAAAAGTTCAAAATTTATTAATATGATTGAGGAAGAAGAAAAGCGTTTCCTAAGCAGTGCTAAGAAAAATGTTATGACTATAAAGAAGGTTGTTCCACAAAGGCATAACAGAGCAGATGTTGAAAATCATAAAGAATCTGGATTTATGGCTTTCGTGAAAAAATTATTTACATAAAATTAAAAAGGGATTGAAATTATCAATCCCTTTTTTCTGTTAGTTATAAAAGTTTGTCTGTCAACAGTCCAATTTCTGGTTTTTGCATAAGTTTTTCTGGTGGTATTTTGTAGGTCTGCACTGCATAAGTTATCAAGTTAGAAATCTCATCTGCGGTGTTTTTTGCATTAGTATAGTAATAAAGTTTTGTCGCATCCTTGTTTGAAATAGCCCGTTGCATCGCTTGGACATAACTAGCTCGTTCTTTATCCAAAAATGATTCGATTTGTGCAAGGTTAATAGCTGGAGCATTGAGTTTTTTCGCCGTTAGGTTTACCCAGCGTAAGAATGAATACATCTGAAGTTTTGCGGCTTCTGTATGCAGAATGTCTTTGTCTCCGCTTTTTAGAACCATGTAGTGGCATGCTTCTTCTGCTTCCATTTTTTTGAAGATTTCGTCACCTAACTCTGTTTGAAGTTTGTTATAGTGATGAGCCATTTCAAAATGGTGTTCACTTTTTAATTTTACATAGTTTCTAAATGTTTCTTGAGCTTGTGGAAGGCTTGGGCTTCGGTATAAATACGGTGCAAGTGTTTCGTATTCAAATGCTCGTAGGTTACTTGTTCCAAATCCTGTATCGCTTTCATTTAGGAAAAATTCGTAGTTCGACTTGTTTAGTTGAGGGAGTGTTTTTGCGGTATCGCTAATATTTTTCTCATTCCCGAGTTTTATCTTGTGAAGGTATTCAAAATCAAGTAATCCCGCATCCTTTTCGGTGATTTTTATGTTTGGTGGGCGCATATCGCTTTGCAAGAATTGAGTTTTACCAAATCCTTTATCTAGTCGGTTAAGAGTTTCGACAATTGCTTCAAGATTCTTTTCATTGAATGGTGCTTCTATTGGGTGTGGGGTTTCGCCTTCAACTTTTGAAGAAACAAGGATAGGTAATCTATCTTTTTCAAATGCGAAAAGTCCTTTTTGTGTGTTGTGGAGGTAATTTTCGTTTCCCGATTTAGTAATTAAATGGCTCAAGCTTGCCAAGTTATCCATTTCTGAATATAGAGTTTTCTTTGCAAGTTTTTTTAGAATTTTATCGAAAACTTTAATTACGTTATCGCCAAAGTCGTAGGCTGTTCCAGATGTACCTTCTCCAAGTTTAATTTTGGAGTTCAATTCTAGAATGTCTTGAACTTCTTCGAGTTTCGGGGTTTTGATAATTGGATGGACTGGTAGCCCTCCGATGTTTGTTGTTTTAAAATTTTTAATCGTGTTTGTAATTATTTGGCATTTCATATTTCTATGAACGCTCGTGATAAAAATATTTTGCTAGACAATATTTATAAATTTACACATTATAAGTTTTTTCATATTCAGCTAAAAATTTTGAAAGTTTCATATCTAGTGCGAATGCAATTTTTTCAAGGACATCAAGTTTTATCCCTTGTCGTAAATTTTCTATTCGACATAATATTGCGGGGTCAATTTCGGCTTCTGTAGCGAATTTATTTAATGACAATCCCTTTTGTTGTCTTTTTTCTTTTATAAACTTTCCTAATTCTGAGTATTGCATTTATTGAGATTATGCAATATAATATTTTCAAAATCATTGAGAAATCTCAATAGGAGGATTATGAAAATATTCAAAAAGTCTTTGGCATTCACATTGGCTGAAGTTTTAATAACTATAGGTGTTATAGGTGTCGTTGCCGCTATTACAATTCCAAGTTTAATAACTAAATCTCGGAAAGTAATGGTCGAAAATAGATTAAAGGATACTTATTCTATTCTTGCCAATGCAACAAGACTTGCGGAAGGTGAATTTGGAGCAGATATTGACCCATCTGAAAAGATTACAGGAAATGGTTTTAGTTCAGCTAAATCTAAGCTTGTTTTTGATACTTATTTCAGACCTTTTATTAAAATAAATTATGAGTACCCTCAAAATGAATGTGTTGAGTTAACAAAGACTTATGGAGCTAATAAATCCCAAAGTTCAATGTATGAAGATTATAATGGGGCGTGTTATAACTTGTTGAATGGTGTTTCTATAATTTTCTGGGCTGGGAGAAAAGATGATAATTCTCCTTATGTTATGCCTGTTATAATGAAACTTCAGCCTGCAAAGAAGAAGTCTTTTGATGGTATTGATACTTTTGGACTGCAAATTGAAAGTACTGATAATGGATTAGTTGTTTCTTCTGGTTTATCTCAAATTGGTGCTGATATATCAGATGATAATTTAGTTAAACAGTGTGGTTCATCTTCTGGGAGAGTTTATTTTGATGGATATGCGTGGCCTCGTTCTATGTTTTGCTTTGAGCTAATTAAAAGAAATGGTTGGAAAATCCCAGCAAATTACCCTTTTTTTAGATACAAACACTAAATCTCAGATAAAATTGTTAAATTTTCTATTGGGATTGGGGTGTTTTCGGTGTTAAGCTGTCCGAATTTAACGGTTTTATTTTTCCCGTGATAGTCGCTACCGCCAGAGATTAGCATATTATTATTTTTCGCAAATTCTGTCAAAAACTTGATTTCGTCGCTATTATACCTTGAATAGTAGCACTCGAGTCCTTTTATTCCGAAGTCTTTCATTATCTCAAATTTTTTATAAAATTCATCTGGAGTTAGGTGTTTTTCGCCTTCACCACCCAAAGGATGCGCCCAAACGGGTATTCCCCCAGAGGTTTCAATTGCTTTTATTCCTTCGCTTCCTTCAAATCTTGTGTTTCCCGTTTGACAGCCATCAAGGTATTTTTTCATTGCATCAATATTGTTATCTGCAAGTCCACGGTTAACTAAGATGTTTCCGATATGGATTTTAACAACGCTATTTCTTGAATACAGCCAATCAAGTTCATCTTGAGTTAAGTTTACATTCCAAATATCTGACAAATATTGGATTCTTTTATCAAGTTTATTTCTGCGAAGTTGTTTCCCTTTTTGGATAAGTGTTGTTAGCGTTTCATCTTCTGGATTGCAATTGAAGCCTAAGATGTGACATTTTACGGTATCAGCAAGACAAGTCAACTCTGTTCCTGCAATGAATTTCACTCCGCTTGGAGCATATTTTTTTATCTCAACACATCCAGCTATTGTGTCGTGGTCAGTAAGTGCAAATGCGGATAATTCGTGTTTCTCGACCTGTTTGACTAATTCTTCTGGCGAGTCGCTTCCATCTGAATAATTGCTGTGTAAATGTAAATCTGCTCTTTTCATTATGCTTTATAACCGATTAAGTCTTTAATTACTTCACTTGCAATAATCAAACCAACAACAGGCGGAACAAATGCATTACTCCCTGGAATTTGGTGTTTAACTGTACATTTTCTAGTCCCTGGAGGGCAAACGCAATGCGCTTTACAGCTGATTGACATATCTTCTTTCGGGATGATTGGTGTTTCTTTTGAGTAAACAACCTTAACCCCTTTAATTTTGCGTTTTCTAAGTTCGGTTCTTATTACTCTTGCAAGTGGACATACAGAAGTTTCTGAAATATCTGCAACTTCAAATTTTGTTGGATCCATTTTGTTTCCTGCACCCATTGCGCAAATTATTGGAGTGTTAGAAGCCTTTGCTTTTTCAATTAGTGATAACTTGCCAACCACAGTATCAATTGCATCAATTACATAATCGTATTTGCTAAAATCAAATTCGGATTCTGTTTTTGGGGTGTAGAAAGTTTGGTAAGTGTTAACAACTGCATCTGGATTTATGTCCAAAATTCGTTCTTTTGCAACGTCAACTTTGTATTTGCCAACAGTTTTTCTTGTCGCATAAAGTTGTCTATTGACGTTTGTTATACAAACTTTGTCATCATCAATAATATCAATAGTTCCAAGTCCACTTCTAACAAGTGCTTCAACGGCATAAGCTCCAACTCCGCCGATTCCGAAAACTGCAACTCTAGAATTTGCAAGCTTTTCTAGCCCTTCTTTGCCTATTAGTAATTCCGTTCTTGAAAATTGATTTAGCATTTTATCCTTCTTTTATTCAAAATAATTTATCTTCATTGCTTCTCTAACATCATGAAGTGTTTTTTCTGCAACTTTTTTGGCATCTTTACAACCAGCTTTTAGAATTTCGTAAACTTCTGGAACTTTTTGTTCCCATTCTTTACGTCTTTCTCTGATTGGTTTTAATTCTGTTTGCATTACGTTATTTAAGAATTTTTTAACCTTAACATCTCCAAGTCCGCCTCTTTGATAGTGGGCTTTTAATTCGTCAAGGTTTGCATAATCTGGTAAAAATTCTTCAAAATGTTCTGGTTTGCTAAACGCATCAAGATAGATGAATGCAGGGTTATTTTCAGTATCCCCTGGGTCTTCAATTCTTAAATGGTTAGGGTCTGTGAACATTGACATAATTTTCTTTTTAATAACTTCTGGTTCATCAGATAAGTAAATGCAGTTGCCTAAAGATTTACTCATTTTAGCTTTCCCGTCAATTCCTGGAAGTCTTAGACAAGCGCTGTTTTTAGGTAGAACGATTTGTGGTTCTACAAGAGCTTCTCCGTAAACTTTGTTGAACTTGTGAACGATTTCTCTACACTGTTCAAGCATTGGTTTTTGGTCTTCGCCAACAGGAACATGAGTTGCTTTGAATGCTGTAATATCAGCAGCTTGGCTTATTGGATAAGTGAAAAATCCAACAGGGATATTCGCTTCAAAATTTCTCATTTTGATTTCAGTCTTAACGGTTGGGTTTCTTTGTAATCTAGAAACTGTAACTAAATTCATATAGTAAAAAGTTAGTTCTGTTAATTCTGGAATCATTGATTGAATAAAAATGGTTGACTTTTCTGGGTCAATTCCGCAAGCTAAATAATCAAGAGCAACCTCAATGATGTTATCTCTTACTTTTTGAGGATTTTCTGCATTGTCTGTCAGTGCTTGAGCATCTGCAATCATAATGAAAATCTTGTCACAATCACCTTCATTTTGAATTGCAACACGTTCTCTAAGTGAACCAACATAATGTCCAACATGTAATCTTCCTGTTGGTCTATCCCCTGTTAAAATTATTTTTCCCATTTCTATTCTTATACCTTTCTGGAGAGTAATTAATTAAACTCTCTTAGGTTAATTATGTTATAGATGAATATACTTGTCAACTTTTAATCTAGCCTGCATTGTTGCGTAAATCTCTAATGTAGCCCATAACCTTGGTAATCCATTCTTCTTTTTCGTTTTCTCCACAATAACCAGCTTCAGCTAGTTCTTTAACTGTTCTAACTCTGGATTTGTGAGAATGTTTTTGGACTGTTTGAGCCATTTCATCTATACATTGTTCAAAATTTGAGAACTTTTTGAGAGAACCGTTTCTCATAATTCCACCGATGTTGTGTCTAAGTTTAGTAGCATCAGATGTTCCTCGACCTGATTCGTGCATAGCAATTCCTATCAATACGTAAGGGTCAATTCCGTATTCTTTAGCTTTTCTGTCAAAAATTACGGCTTTATTATTTAATGGATTTTTGTGTTTATCGTTGTTTAGCAGTAAATTGTTAAACGCTTCATGATATTTAGGTTTTGTTGATTCAGCTTTAATCTTGACATTTTTGCTTACAATTTTCTTTGAAATAGTTTCAGTTGCTTTTTTAGCGCCTTCTTTAACAAAAACATCTTGTCCTTTGTTTTCCATTGCTGAAAGTTTAGCAATTCTTGTATTCATTTGTGGCATGAGTGATGATGCCATCATAATCGTTGATAGCGCTTTATTTTTTAGCTGTTCATCCATTGCCATTATTTCGGTTTGGCGAACGGCTTGTTTAACAATGTTCTTACCTTTTCTGATTGCTTTTGCAGTTGTAATTGCTGTTTGTCTTGGGATAATTGGGGGTATTCTCATATTTATAAACTTCTTTCATTTCTTATTTTATCACGTATAAAGTTTCTGAATAAAATTTTTTGCTATAAATGGCAAAATTTTTTTTGTTTAGTTTTAAAAATTTATATGCAAGTTCATTCAACCCCAAATAACATTAGTTTCCAATCAAAAATAAAATTTGTGCCATATCAAACTTTTCTTGAAAAGGAATTGCTTCCTGTGGTTGATTGTCACAAGCCAGTAGAGCCATTTCGCTTATCTTTTATAAAAGACTCTGATTTTTGGACTGGTGACATTAGAACTTGTACCGCAGGTGGAATAATTGATGATAATGGAGCTTTGGGTTTCCATCTTTTTGACTGTGTCGAAAATGTTAATAATGCTGGAGAATCAATGCCTAAAATAATTGATTATTCCAATGGACAAAATAAGTCCGCCCTTTTAATTGGCGCTAAGAAATTACCAACTCGTTGCAATTCTGTTCCTCTATTCAATAAAGTTAGAAGCATTGTAGAACGTTTTGTTACTCCTTCTATTTTTGGAGTTCATAAGAATAACTATGCAGAATCAAATATTGCTTATGAAAAGGCTTTGGATACGTGGTTTGTAAATACTCCATTACCCAAATATCCGACATATATGCCAAATGAACCATTTGTTGATTCTCTAGAAACTTTGCTTTCTGCATTTAAAGAAATAAAAATTGCTCCGCAAGATACTTTATTTATCGGGGAAAAGCAAATTACTAAAAAAGATTGCCCTACAATTTTTTATGAAGGTTAGGATATACAATTGTAAATATTTATTACAATAGTAGCAAAAAATATTTTTACAAGTTATCTAATTGTATTATGCTAAAAACATTAAGGGGATATATTAATGATAACAAAAGTGGGTTTAAGATTAGATAGGGGTATTTCTACAAAGTTTAATAAGGTTAATGCAGTTACAAATCCTGCAAGTCAAAAAGACGAAGTTTCAGCAGATAATAAAAATAATTCATTCCCTAATGTTGGGTTGAATTATTTTGTACCGTTTACTGGGAAAGATAAAGATAAAAAGAATCCAGTACGAGATAAGTATGAAGATATTATGTATGCAGCTGATACTCCGACAGTACAATTTTTAAACCAAGTTAAAGAAGAAGCAGGCGAGGATGGCTATCCTAAGGCTACCACTCTTCATATCTTGAGAGATGGGTTAGTTGAAACTGATAAATTTATGGATGCTTTAAATAATGATGAAGTAGATTTAGAAACAGCTATTCTTCCAAAATTTAACAGTGTGCTTCGTCAAATTAATCCAGATATTTTATCAGATGAAGATATGAGAAAACAAGTTCAACCAGTAATCAAAAAATATATTGGTGTTACTTCAAAGTTAATTGATGAAAATAGACCTCAAGAGGATACTACTTTAGAAAATCCAGATATTAAATTGTCTGATGACGTAATTGATGCAATTTGGGGGTCTATGAATGATGATATGTCTATTGATCCATCATTTGTTGTGTCATCTGTATTCATAGGTCAAGATAAAATTACTAAAAAACTTGCAAATGATTTGGAGCATGATGTTGATGAAGCAATTATGCATAATAAAGAAAACAAAGATAAATTTGCGCCTTTTAGTATTTATGAGCCAAAAGCTTCAAAAATTTTGAAAAATATTTCCCTCGGTTCTAGCATAATTCTTACTTACGAACCAGAAAAAGAAAATATCAAAAACTTTTTAGATACAGTCAAAAAGGTAAATTCTCAAGATGACAATAAGATTTCTATTGTTGACTTGAACAGGAAAACAAACTTTGGCTATTTTACAAGATATGTTAAATCTCTTGGAAAAGATAAAGAGAAAAATTATTTAATTTTAATGGATCCAACAACTATTATTGGAGGAAAACCATTTATTGGAGAAGATGGAGGTTTACAGTTCCAGTTCTCTAGCGATGCTGTTGATTTAGTAGAGAAGCCGCCTAAAAATGTTAAATACTTATTCTATACAGCAAAAGATGATTATTATTCAATGTTAGAGCGTTCTCCAATGGCAAAACCTGCTCTAACAGATTTTGTAGAAATGAATGTGCCAACTTTAAATTCAGAACAAAAAGTTACTTCATTTTTAGAAAATCCTAATTTGATAAAAGATATAAATAACAAAGACGCTTTTTCTAAAAAAGCAATTGAAAAAATCGCAGAAGTTTCAACACATCTTGACGGGGAATTTCCGCAGAAAACCGTTAAGTTAATGCAAAATATTTCAGCTTATTATGTTGATAAAAAAGAAATTACTGAAAAAGATGTTGACCTATATATGAAACAAGCTGGAAAGCTTTTGAAAAAGTCTGAATCTGCATTTGAACCAATTTTTGATACTGGTGTTAAATTGAAAGATTTGACAGGTAAAGATGCGACGAAAAAAGAAGCGGTTGCTATTGTTAGACAAATTAAATCTGACAAAATGGGAACAAGAGGTTTAATTGTTTATTCTCAAGACGGAACAGCTGGAAGTGGTCGTAGATTTACGGCAAAAGCAATTGCAGGTGAAACCAATATTCCATATATGGAAATTAACACAATGGACTTTGGTACAAAAGATGTTGATATTTTTGGCGGAGGGGCATTATCTCCAGAAGCATCAATTAAAAAATTGTTCTCTATTGTGAGAAATCAAGCCGAAAATGCTCCACATAAATCAGCTGTTTTATTTATTGAGAATTTTGAGTTGTTCTCTGTAGGTGAAAGAGTTTCTATGTATCACCAAAAAGCTATGGCTCAACTTCTTCGTGAAATGGATAGAGCAAATGCGGAAGGTTTGAATATTCTCGTTGTTGGTTCTGTTTCTGACCCTAGCTTGATTGGACCTGCAACAATGAAATCTGCAAAATTTTCAAGTATGGAGATTTCATCTCCAGCATTCAATGAAGCTGAACGCTATCAAGTAATTAAAAAAGTTTTGCAATCTTCTAAAATTAGAATAGCTGGTTCAAAAGATGTTCAAGAAAATACCATTGCTTTTGCTGCAAAAATTTCAAATGGTTTCCCTTTCATTAATTTGAAAAATCTTGTTTATAAAGCAAATTCTGTAGCAAAAGAACGTGGACACAGCAAATTGACTAAAGCTGATTTTACAGAAGCTTATTTACAATTGACAACTGGTCGTCCTTCTACAGCTCATAACAATCCACATGAACAAAATATCGTAGCTTCTCACGAATGTGGACACGCAACTAATTTGGAAGTAATGAATAATGTTGCAAAAACATTGGGCAAACCTTGGCACATTCCAACCAAAGTAAACTTTATCACCCTTGACCCTCGTGGTATGTATGGCGGAGCTGTTTATCATGGACGTGATAAAAACAGAGAACGCTCTTTTGAAAGCTTATTTGCTTCAATTGTTCTAGGCTTTGGTGGAAATTCCGCTGAACATAGATTCTATGGAATGAATGGTTCTATGGGTATTACTTCTGATATGGAACAAAATCGCAATCTTGCAGAATTTATGGTTAAGGCTGCTGGCATGGGGGCTAAAGTTGGCAAAATGTCTATAGACGATGAAGAAGAAATTTCTGATGATTTAAGAAAAATGATTGAATCAGATGAAAGAGTAATCTTAAATAATGCAAAAGTTGTTTCAGATTATATTACAGAAGTTTATTCTGATTTCAATGAACGCTTTACAAAAGAATATGCTCCAAAAGTCGGAACTGGTGAATGTTTGATTGATGGGGACTTGTTTAGAGAAGAATTAGATAAGTGGAAAAAATCCCAATCTCCAGAAAAACAGGAAGAAATAAGAGAATGTGATATTGCGATTCAAAAAGTTATGGAAGCAACTAAAAAAGGTATCGCAGTCCGCAGAGATGGTGAGTAAAGTCGTTTTGTTTGAGATATGCTCAGCTCAGAAAGACATAGCTATTTTCCCTCTCCTTGGGAGAGGGATTAAGGGAGAGGGGTTGATTTAAGAAAAAGAAAAACCCTCTCTCAAATTGTAACTTTTCGCCAAGGGCTCAAAAACAATTGCTCTCTCCGAGGGAGAGAGCAATGCGCAATAGACAAACTAGTAATGTAGGTCGGATTTACGAACCCAAAAATAAACTGCACATATACAAAAATTCCTTGCGAAAAACATCACAAGGAATTTTTAAAATCTACTTATAAATAACTCAAACTATGACTGTGGAGCAAGGTACAATGTAACATTACGTCCTTCAAGTTGAGGTTTCTTTTCCAATTGAACTGGATCATCTGCCAAATCAGCTAAAAATCTATTTGCCAAATCAAATGCAAGATTTGAGTGTTGCATTTCACGACCTCTCAACATAACAACAATCTTAACTTTGTTGCCTTGAGAAATAAATTTTCTAACACTTTTAATACGAACTTCGTAGTCATGAGTGTCGATTTTATAACGAACTTTAACTTCTTTAACTTCAACAGTTTTTTGTTTTTTCTTAGCTTCTTTAGCTTTTTTTGCTAATTCGTATTTATATTTTCCGTAGTCTAAAATTTTAGCTACTGGAGGAGCTTGGTTTGGGCTAATCAACACTAAATCTAAATCAGCTTCTTCAGCCATTGCTAAGGCTTTTGAAGTTGGTACTACACCGTGGTTTGTACCTTTGTCATCAATTAATCTTACTTCTTTAGCACGAATGCGCTCATTCATTATTGTTTTGTCCCTGTCCCTTGAGGATCTAGTATCGTTAGCTATTGTTTTATCTCCTATATTAAAGTTATACTACGGTTTAATCTTACCACAAAAACGCAAAATATGCTATAGCTTAAAGAAAAACTATTATTAAGATATGTAAATCAACTAAACATCACTAAAAATAACCATTTCGAAAGGTTTTATCAAAAACATTAACAAAAAATTAAAGTTTTGACGATATAAGACCGATATACAAATTGTTAAAAGAAACAATTTACCCGAACCGAAGAGAAAATTAAATAAGGAGTACAAAGTATGGAAACAAGACAGGCTGAATCTATGATGAGAACTATGGACATTGCAGAAATTGATTTATCAGAAGATGCGTTAAGGGATGTGCAAGATATTTCAGTTCCACTTCAAACACTATTTGACGAATGTCTAAACTTTATTTCTGTAAGTGATTTCGTAGCAGTTTAAAATAGCCTGAAAAAGATTAAAAAGAGTAAGATAGTTAATTATCTTACTCTTTTTGTTTTATATACAGAAATTTACAATTAACCTCTTGTATATATACACACGCACAAAGTTGTACTACAATGTTCTCAAGTAGAAGGGAGCAAACATGAAAAAATCATTAGCCAGCATAGCAAAATTAGCACTAATTGTATGTTTACTCAATGGAACAGCTTTTGCTGATTTCAGAGAACACTTTGACCTTGGGCAAAATTACTTAGCAAATTATCAATACTCTGGGGCAATTACAGAATTTAGAAGCGCCTTGAGAATAAATTATCTTGATAATTCTGCAAGAATTGGGCTTATCAATGCGTATTTGGCAAGAGCTGCAGAATACGGAAACAAAGACAACAACTGGGCAAAAGCGGCAGATGATTTTAGAAGCGCACTATTTTATATGGTTTACTATCCAACTTCTACTCAAGTACAAAATTCGGCAAGCGCAATCAATCAAGCTACCCAAAATCTTGAGGTTTGTTTAAAAGCAACTAATTTTGACTTCTCTCCAGAAAACAGATTTAATTATGCAAAAAAATTGAGAGCAGAAGGGAATTTTGCAGCGGCTGCGTACGAATTTAACCAAGCATTAGGAAGCAAAAGCTTACAAAAAAACAGCTTTGAACAAGTTGGCGACATCATGAAACTTTTAGGCAACGAACCTAAAGCTGCTGATTATTACAAAAAAGCAGTTTCCGTTGACCCAACAGACCTAAATTTGAGATTATCTTATGCAAAAATTCTAGATAATTTGAAAGAGTCAGATAATGCACTAAAAGAATATAGTTACGTTTTAGACAAATCTAATTCTGATAACAAAGATATTTTATACACTCTAGAAAAAACATTCCGCCAAAAACTTCAAGCAACACCTAGCAATGGAAACTTGAATGCAAATATGGGCGCTGTTTTACAAAAAGAAGGTCAACTCGATGAAGCCTTAACCTATTATAAACAAGCGGAATCTCTAGACCCATCAAATATCAATACAAGAATTAATGTTGGAACACTTTATCAACAAAAAGAGGATTATAGAACAGCAATCAAAGCGTACGAATCAGTCCTAATTCTTTACCCAGATAATGTAAACGCAAACCTTTATAGAGCGCAATGTTATGACAAATTAGGCGAAACAAAAATTGCTCAAGATGGATATAAAAAAGTTCTTGCGCTTGACCCAAACAACGAATACATAAAAGGACAAATGGTTGAAAATGTCAAAAAAACATCTACACCTCAGCAGTTTGTTGATTATGTAAATACAAATCTTGCAAATTCAAATCCCGCAGGAATTTTTTACGATTACGCAATTGAACTTCACAAAAACGGTAAAATTGATGATGCAATCTTTATGTACAATCAATCAATCAAAGCCGATAGCACTGATTCAGAAGTTTATGTAAACCTTGCACTAGCTCAAGCCCAAGGGAACAACTATGATGGTGCACTTGCAACTTTACAAAACGCACAATCAAAATTTCCCAAAGATTCAACTATTGCAAGTACAATCAAAAACATTTCTGGAATGAAAACAGACAGCTTGTTTGCAAAAGCATCTGAATTTTATAATAACAAACAATACAAAGAAGCTATAAGTACTTATTTAAGTATCAATCCTGCAACAGCAGATTCAATGATAGGTGCGGCAACTTCTTACCAAGAACTTGATGACAAAGACAACGCAATAGCTTACTACAAAAAAGCTCTTGAATTAAAACCTGTAGATTCTGATATTGCATACTATATAGCAGTTCTTTATGGAGAAAAAGACGACCTAGACAATGCAAAAATCTACTTAAATAAGTCATTAACCATTAATAAAAATAACACCCAAGCATCAGAATATCTTGCGTCTATTCTTGATGCAGAAAAATCAAACTTGCTTAACGATGCAATTGCACTTTATGACGAGAACAAATATGACGAAAGTCTTGTAAAATTCAATGAGTTACTATCTAAAGATGCTAAAAATTCATACGCTCTGTATTATAGAGGAATGATTTATGACTCAAAAGAAAAGAGAAATGAAGCAATTGCAGACCTAAAACAGGCTTATAACTTGAATAAAGATTTCACAATTTGTAACTACATCATCGCATCAGATTATGATGCATTAGGGAAATTCAAAGATGCCTATACATACTATAGCGCTTATGCAAATTCAAATGTTGATGATGATGAGTACAAACAATATGCAAAAGCTAGAGCGGAAGAATTGAAAAAATATGCAACACCAGCAAACAAATAACAGAGTTCAAAATTTAATAAAAAGCAGAGTATCACTTGCCCCAATGGCAGGAATTACAGACTACGTTCTCAGATCCCTTGTCAGAAAATATTCTCCAGAATGTCTTTTGACAACAGAAATGATTAGTTCAGAATTTTTGGCTCAAAATGTTGAAACAGAAATTACAAAACTAGATGAAAACCACCATCCAATTGTTTACCAAATTTGTGGGCATAAACCACACTTGATGAAGGCTGCAGCAGAATATTTGACCCAATTTGCAGATATGATTGATATAAATATGGGTTGTCCTGTTAATAAAGTGGTTAAAGGTCAAGACGGTTCAGCGTTAATGCGAAATCCTCGACTTGCAATGGAACTTGTGCAAGCTGTTAAAGAAGGGACAGATAAACCAGTTAGCGTAAAATTCCGACTTGGTTACACTGCAGACGAGATGAATTATGTTGAATTTGGACAGCAAATGCAAGAAGCTGGTGCAGAATTTATCACAATTCATGCCAGAACTCGCTCCCAGTTCTACGCAGGACATGCAGATTGGGCAAAGATAAAAGAACTTAAACACAATGTAGATATTCCAGTTTTTGCGAATGGGGATGTAACCTCTATCGACAAAGCAATTGAGTGCCTTGAGCTTAGTGAAGCAGATGGAGTTGCAATAGGAAGAGGGGTTTTAGGGGACCCGACACTTATTCATAGAGTTGCGCATTACCTCGCAACAGGCGAAAAACTTCAAGAACCAACGCTAGAAGAAAAACTTGATATAATGAGAGTTCATCTTGACGAAGAAATTAAACTTAGAGGAGAAGGAGTTGCGATAAAATTCTTCCGCAAATTCTATCCATACTATATTGCAGGAATCAGAAATGCTTCCAAAATTCGTGGAGTCCTTGTTTTAGAAGAGGACTACCACAAAATTTTAGAATACATTGATTATATTAAAAAAGAAAACCAATTAACCCTTAACTAATCTTTGTTGAAAAAGATTTTTGAAAGAGCATTTTTAGGTCTTCTACTTAGAGCGATTTGGAATTCATCAAAATTTGTAGCATGAGTTTTTAGAACAACCATGTCACGTTCTTCTCTTGCGAAAAAGTTCTTAACTTTAGCTTTGAAGCCACGAGGAACAACATTTCTTATATCAAGAGAAAGTTGAGATTTTTCTGATCTTCTTCCGATAAAACTGCCAATATAAACATCGCCATCAAAATTTTTAGAAAAATTTGAAACTACAGGAATATTAATAAGTTTGTTAAAAGTTTCTTTTGGCATTGATATTCCTGGCTTCAACATACCAAAAGCTGGGGTTGATTTTGCAGAATCAATTCTTTGTACATTCATTTTTAATTTTCCTTTCCAAGTCTAAATGGGGTATATCTTTTTGTATTTCAAATATTATAAAAAAGGGATATAAAAGACAATATATTATTAAGTTTTTTAATAAAAAAATGCTTGAAATCTCTAAAAAAATTGTTATAATAGCACGTATGAGAGCGTTATTTATATTACTTGCAATATTATCATTAGTTGGAACAATCACCCCAAAAGCACAAGCAGAAGGATTATCAACAATTCAGCTTGAAATGAGGGATTATGACGAGATTACACTACCAGCTGGAACATTTATTCCAGTAATAAACTTACAAGAAATTTCAACTGAAACTTGCCCAGAAGGTTACAAAGTTAAATTTATCTCAACAAATGATTTATTCATGTATGAAACAAATATTATCCCACGAGATTCAGAATTTTACGGATATATTGAAAAAATCAATGAACCAGTAATTGGGACAAATGCCTCAATGAAAATTAAAATCACTAAACTTCAAATCAAAGACGGCTTTGAAATTCCAATCAAGGGATACTTATATACATCTAATAACAACCTATTTGGAGGAGAATTAACTCAACCAGCAGAATGGGTAAAAATGCCTCATTATCAAAGCAAATTTCAAGGAATTTCTTGGAATCACCGTTCTGCAACTCTTCAAATCCGCCCTGGAGGGAAAAGATGTATGGGCGAACACGTAAAAATTCCAGCTGGCGACCAACAAATAATTATTCTCACCGCCCCAGCATCAATTACACATACCTTAACAGATTAACCATTAATAAATTGACAAAAGACTTAAGTGCGGTAAAATATATAAAAAGAAGACTTATGTTTTAGGGAGAAGGGTATATATGAAAAGAATTATTATACTTTCAGCATTGTTATTAAGTGCTAATTGCGCATTTGGAGCATCAAATTTCAGCTACCAACAAAATGCGTCAAATACAGGTTTCCAACCAAATTATTCAACAGAAGATAGTTATAAATTAAACAATAATACCCTTAAAGGTAGTGTCGTTACAGTTCCTGCGGGGCAAACATTTAGAGCAGTTTTGATGGCTCCAGTTAGTTCTGAAACAGCTTATACAGGACAAGCAATTACACTTGCATTGCATTCTGACTTTTACTTCAACGGAAAAAGAATTGCACCAGCAGGAAGTTCTGTTACAGGAACAGTTATTGAAGTTTCAAAAGCAAAACACGGAACACTTAACGGCAAACTTACTCTAAGATTTACTCAAATTATTACACCATCTGGACAAAACATTCCAATTTCTGCTGTTGTAAAAACGGATGACAACACAGGAGTACTTGTTGGAGGTTCAAAATTTGACGTTGCAACTGAATACGGCAAAGACGTAGCTATTGGCGCAGGTGCAGGTGCTGTACTTGGAACAATCGCAGGACCTTTATCAGGTGGCAGTGTTGGAAGAGGAGCTGCGCTTATGACAGCCGTTGGAGCTGGTGGTGGACTTGTTAAGTCTATCTGGGATAAAGGAACAGATGTTGAAATTCCAGCAAATGCGGGAATTGAATTAATCTTGACCCAACCAATTACGGTTAGTCCTGCAAGTTCAGAAAATTAGTAATTCGGGTGATAATTTTATTTTAAGTTTTAAATAGAATTATTAACGAGAATCAGAAATTTATTGTTGTTAGGGAATAAAATGTCAATACTAGGAAAATACACAGAAAATATAAATAACAGGGATAATAATAGAGCTCAGGTGACAAAATCAAGCGATTACGTCATGCCTGCAGTTACAAGAGAAGATACAGAATCTATCTCTCTTAAAAAAGGTATTACACTTTCTGCAATACTTCACCCTGCAACACTTTTCACTTTTTGGTTAATTTTAGCAATCCTTGCAATTTTTGGAATCAACCTAAAATTGTTTGACAGACCACAACCAAAAACTAAAGATATTGAGTTTGTGCTTGTTGATAAAGAACAAACTCCAAAGAATAAAAATACAAAATACAGAGCTGACAGAAATTCTAGAACAGGCGGAATAAATGACCCTAAAAAGCCAGTTTCAATGCCATCTTCAAAACCAGCAGCGAAACCAGCACCATCGTCACCTGCTTCTTCACCATCTCCAGCTCCTAAAAAGCAATCTTTAATGAATAAGATTACTCAAAGTGTTGCGCCAAAACAAAATAAACCAACTCCAAAAGCAACAACTACTCAGAAAAATGTAACTCCGTCACCAACGGTTACGAAGGCTGTTCCAAAACCAACTGTTGCAAAACCTCAACCTCCAACAGCCAGACCTTCAATCAAACCGCCAATGACACCAAAAGCTATATCAAAACCATCTTCAACACCGTTCAAAGTCCCAGTCCCAGCAGGCGGAACAAAAGCTGGACAATACGCAACTGGTCCAATTAGCGGTTCTGGAACATCAAATAAAGGTGGTTCAAGAGGAAGCGGAACTTATTCACCTAACCCATCTCTAGCACCAGTTGGAGGAGGTTCTGGTAACAAACTTGCACATGGTACAGGTACTGGAACAGGCAGAGGAACTGGTAGCGGAACAGGCTCTGGTTCAGGTTATGGAAGAGGCACAGGCTCTGGCGGAGGAAATCCAGGAGGAGGCGGAGGTCGCCCAGGAATTGATGCCGTTAGAGAACCCGATTTTGGTCCATACATGAGAGAATTACAACGTAGAATCAAAATGAACTGGGATCCACCAAAAGGAAACGAAAGTAAACGTGTAGTTTTACTATTCAAAATTGCAAAAGACGGAAGACTACTATCATGTAGCGTATTCAAATCATCTGGATTACAAAACGCAGATAAAGCGGCTCTAAACGCAGTACACTTAGCTGCACCATTTAGACCACTACCACCAGAATACAAAGGTCAAAGTATCGATATTCAGTTCACATTTGACTACAACGTATTTGGAGCAACAAAATATTAATTAGAAGAATGTTATTACAATAAAAGAGGATAAGAAAACTATGGAATTATTATTAGAATCAATTAAAATGGACTGGCCTGTATTGCTACCAATCTTGGTATGTTCAATCCTTGTACTAGGTGTAGTAATCAGCAAATGGTCATTCTACCAAAAGAACCAACGTGATATTACTGTTTATATGAGAGAATTAAACAGAGAATTATCAAAAAATGATTTATCAGCAGCACAAAATATCGCAATCAGATGCGGTGGTGTTATTGGTGAAGTTATCGAAGAAGCAGTTAGAATTTTCTCTGAACAAAAAAGCGGATTTTCAAGATCATTTGATATTTCAGCTGCATTAGCAACAAGAAAATTAGAAAGCCATTTGACAATCTTAGGTACAATCGGTGGTGTTGCACCTTTCCTAGGTTTGTTTGGTACAGTTGTTAGAATCTTGTTAACATTCAAAGATATGGCTAATTCTGGACAAATGGGACAAGCAGCAGATGTAATGTCTGGTATCGGTTCAGCATTGATTGCTACTGCATTTGGTTTGGGTGTTGCTATCGTTGCAGTTATCTTCTACAACTCATTCCAATCAATCGTTAAACACTATGAAGATGATTTCCAACTAATCAAATTGTTATTCCTAAGCTTTGTTGATGCTGAAGAAGCTCAAGGAAACCAATATTCATCTTCTAAAGTTAACTTATAATAGGTAAATAAAATGGCATTTAGCAATAAGAAAAAACAAAAATTATTCACCGAAATTAACATCACACCATTGACAGATATTTTCTTGGTACTGTTAATCATCATGATGGTTGTTGCACCGACTTTCCAATCAATGGACAATTCAGTTGATGTTCCAGAAGTAAATAATGGGATAAACATTGAAGAAGGGAAAGTTACGGTATCAGTACTTCAAGACGGCTCAATGTATGTTAACGGAGAACCAACAACAGCATCAGCTCTTACAGATAAATTGTCAGCTGCAAAAACAGACCCTGAAAAAGCAGAAGTCGTTGTTAAAGCCGACAAAAATATCAAAAGTGCAAAAATCATGTCAATTATGAATGCCGCACAAGATGCTGAATACAAAAAACTTGTTGTTGCAGGTGAACCATTAAACAAAAAAGAACAACAAGAAATAGAACGAAAAGCTGGACAGGTTGAAGTTCCAGAAGACGGAGAATAGAAAAATGAGAGATACTTTTAATGAAATTAACATCACACCGTTAACAGATATTTTCTTGGTTCTATTGATTATCATGATGGTAATTGCTCCACTTTTAGACCAACAAGGTATTAGCTTGAGTGTTCCAGAAAATGTTGAACAAACAAAAATTGATAAAGAAGCAAAAATTTTATCTGTAATGGTTACCAAAAACAACAAATATTATATCAACAACGAAGAAGTTTCAGTTGACAGACTTGGAACAGTTTTAAGCAAAGAAATGAAAAATTATCCAGACGGATTGTTGATAGAAACAGACGGAGAAGCTACTCACGGTGCAGTTGTAACCTTGATGGACAAGGCTAGATATGCAGGAGTTAAAGCAATTTCTCTAGACCAAATCTAATAATTTTTACATAGTTTAAATAATATAAAAGCCCAATTTTAGGATTGGGCTTTTTCGATTAATCTCTATTCCTCAATAAACTTTTTATGCGTAACTCCACCATTTGTAATCTGGAGGAAGTTCGTTTTCATAAGAACTTTTGATATGGTCATCTATAGTTTGTTTTTCATTAGGACCATCGACAGCAGTTGTGTCATTATCGTGTTCTCCTTTATAAACATCTTGTCCAATACTGTCGTTATAATCAGCATCTACTTGATATGCAGCATATTCGCCCCATTGTTCGTATAACAAATATTGCAAACGCTGAAACATTTCTTGCTCTTGAGTAGTTGGATTTTCACTGCAAATACTACTCCAATGATTACAGAAGAAAACATACTCTTCATCAGTCAAAATATCTTTATCATAAAGCTCTTGAACAACCATACCACTGATACTGCCTTCATTATCAGCATAATATTTGTAAGCAGTTGCGTGAGTCAATTCGTGAACTAAAGTATTTACTAATTCATACCATTTTCCATTAAGCAAACTAATATCCAAAGTTATGCCCAAATCTTGCATCTCGCCATCATCTTCAAAGTCTTCATCATTTGTCCATAATTTATAAATACCAGTTTCGCCATTTTCATTTACATAATCATCATATTTAAAAGCATAATAATTGTAAGCACCTAAGTTTTTATATTTAGAAGTATTGCCTACATTCAAATCAGCAATTGCAATGTTTCCAACTTTGATTGTATTACATTTATCTTCTTGACCTAAAAGTCTATCCAAAGCATCAATTTGGTCAGTTAAACCAGCTGCTTCTAAATATTCTCTTGTTTTTTCAATCGCAAATTCTAATTTCTCTTGGTCAGACAATTTTTCATAATCAGATTGAATTTTGTCAGAATAAGAATTTACTTTCGCTTGATAATCATTGAAATCTGCACCTAGCTCGTCACCAATAAAATCTTTAATTTCATCATAAGAAAGAGTTGCATCATCATCAACATCAAGAACATCAAAAATTCTATTCAATGAACCGAAAAAGTCATAATTTGAATCTTCCCAATCATCATCTTGAGTAAGTGCAACTAATTGAGCTTTTGAAATTCCAGTTTCTTTAGTGATACTTGAATCAATATTATGCAAATAGTCAAACATTGTATCAACATCCACAAAATCTTTCAAAAATGAAGAAGTTGATGGAGTAGGGTCTGGTCCTGGATCAGGAGTAGGATCAGGAGTAGGATCAGGAGTAGGATCTGGATCTGGCACAGGTGTTGGATCTGGAGTTGGTTTAGGTTCTTCTGGATTGTGCAAATTGTAAATAACTGTTTTAATTTGCATAATTTCAGCAGGACTGAATGAACGGTAAGAAGTCGCTAATTTAGCCCCATTTGTTGTTGGATTTGCAACAGTTGTAACCTTTGCAGACATATACAATTTTTCTAAAGCTTCGTCTGACAAAGTTGAACCAACAGATGCAACACTTATTTCATTTTCAATAGGTTTAGAATTTAAAGAAATAGGAGCATCTTCAGATACTGAAACATAATTTGCAGTCTTTGCAAATTCTTCTGATGTCATTTTCCTATTTACAGTGTAATTCAAAAATTGTGAATTATTTATTTCCATTCAAAACCTCTTATATAAATACTTATCGGCTCTTTAGCAAAAGAACTTTAAATATTTTAAGAGATTATTACAAATAATTTACAATTCATCTAAGGAATAGGACAAACTTCGTCTATATCCTTACGGCAAACAGCTTTACCATCGAAAAGTTTTACGCTTTTAAGAGTTTTTATTCTCTCGGGTGTGAGCCTTAACCGATTACACTATTAATATACCATACGATTCAAATTTTTGTAAATATCCGTACTTTTACGTACGTAAAAGTACGACTAGCCACTTGGGTTAGTTTTATACTTGACAAGGGTTGGAAGCGCAATAAGGAAAGTCTATAGGTCAATAAGGAGATAAGTCTATAAGTTCTTTATATTTTATTTTATATTCCTCTCAGCGAACTAGAAAATGATAGAACATCATTCCTCTCCGAGGGACA
Source organism: Candidatus Methanomethylophilaceae archaeon (assembly GCA_963590665.1). Classification (GTDB taxonomy): domain Bacteria; phylum Cyanobacteriota; class Vampirovibrionia; order Gastranaerophilales; family Gastranaerophilaceae; genus Zag111. Next base: position 472 of record CAVAPR010000001.1, on the reverse strand, counting down.
CAAGCTGAACCAACAGGAATTTTGCGTTAAGTATACCACCTCACCCCTCTCAAGGAGAGGGAAATGACGGTTCCTTCTCCTCGGGGACACTAGCTGAACCGACGAAACGAAGTGAGTCGAGTGAAACTGCGTGCCGAATGGCTGAAGGTTAGGATGAGGAGTTAAACTGAACAAGTTTAGCTCGAGATACTTCGCTTCGCTCAATATGACAAACTTATTCCGTCATTCCGCATTGACTAGAAAATACGTTTAGATGAAATCAAAACGTATTTTTCTGTTCCTACTTGGGATTTCGGCATCTCTAGCTGAACGCACCAGTTAGAGACCCTGAACTAAATTCAGGGTGACAAATTTGAATAGGGGGTTCGGGGGCAAAGCCCCTGATGACTCGAGCCATTTAATCATTCGTGTTTTTCTTTTTCGGTTCTACTTTTTCTTTTTTCATCGAAATAAAAAAGAAAAAGTGAACATT